>JAKLHY010000060.1 GCA_022709905.1 Verrucomicrobiota bacterium
TCACTCAGTCCAGGCCAAAGCGATTGAAATGAGTAGGTTACGTGCGAAATCGCTATGTCTTTAAAAAGGAACTTCCGCTAGATAACGCGCGACTTGGTAGGGCGCAATTGGTGGGGCGCGACTGCCAGGCGCGCCAAAGGGTAGGGCGCGACTGCTAGGCGCGCCAGACGCAGGGTCTCCGAAACAAAACGTCTCAGAAGAGCCCGGTCGGCCCCGGCGGTCCGACCCTACCCGGGCGCACGATGGTAGGGCGCGATCGCCGAGCGCGCCGAACACAGAGACTCCGGAGCAGAACGTCTCAAACAAGCCTGGCTGGCCCGGGCGGTCCAGCCCTACCTTTTGCCCGGTCGGCCCCGGCGGTCCGACCCTACCTTCCTGCAAACCAGACGTAGGGCCATTCCTTGGCACACGACACCAATTTAGCGCGAACTGGATTATCCAGAATATACTGTGCTTTTTCACTCAGGCTTTCATCATGACGCAATCGATGCTCGAAAAAGTCTCGTTGCCAGTGGATTCCATGTTTCTTTGCCGTCCACTCTTTCCAAGAACTTATGACTGACTTGATTGGCTTGCCTGAAGGCGGAAAAGACATCAATGCATGCGCATGATCCGGCATAAGCAGGAACAGACGAGCGTGCCAACAATACATATCATTACGAAACGCGATGGTTTCAAAGAGCCCTGAGGCTACATCGGAATGCGCCAGTTGATTTCGTCCCTTGGGACAACAGCATACGGTGATGAAGTAAATTTCGTATTGGGGATCGATCCCGAGCGGCACGCTATGCGGAAGATATTTGCGTTGAGTCCATTCCATATTGAACGAACGATATATATAACATTAAATAAAATAAAGCAAGTAATAATAAAAATTATGTCGCGACAATCAGATAGGGCGCAAGGTAGGGCGCGATCGCCGAGCGCGCCAGAGGGTAGGGCGCGACCGCTGGGCGCGCCAGAGGGTAGGGCGTGACCGCTGGGCGCGCCAGAGGGTAGGGTGTGACCGCTGGGCGCGCCAGAGGGTAGGGCGTGACCGCTGGGCGCGCCGGACGCAGAGTCTCCGAAACAAAACGTCTCAAATAAGCCCGGTCGGCCCCGGCGGTCCGACCCTACCTGGCAGGGCGCAATTGGTAGGGCGCGATCGCCGAGCGCGCCGAACACAGAGACTCCGGAGCAGAACGTCTCAAACAAGCCTGGCTGGCCCGGGCGGTCCAGCCCTACCTTTGGCTCGGTCAGCCCAGGCGGTCCGACCCTACCGATCCAGCACTCCTCGCAATTTTTCACCGTGTTTTTTTGGTGTTGACACCGAATCACCCTTTGTTTAATTTGACATTGTCGTGAACTCTTGGAGGTAAGTTGTGGTTGGCGCTGTATGCGTGTCGTCACATGTTATCCCCCAATTAGGTTCTTTGTAGTTCGACATTGATTTGTCGAGGAGGGGAATCAACTGCATCTGTTGACCTGGATGCCAAGTTGCTCGGCGAAATGGGTCGAAGAGGCCGGACATTTGGCATCTGAAAGCCTTCAGAGCAACCAAGAGAATCACCAAAGAAGGAGAGTCTAAATTTGCAGGTTAGAAACCTCAGCGAATTGACCGGAGCGAAGCCTGTCGTTGCACCCACACCCCAAGGCGCACCCATGCCGGTCAATGGAAGGTCCATGAACTCAGATCACCGCTGTAATTGTCCGGCCTTTCTGGAACGAATCTCGATCGAGGAGATCCAGCAACTCACTGTGGATGAACTTGTTCGAAAATGCGGTTACAGCCGGCGCCACCTGACCCGCCTGTTTCAGGATTACTTCGGGTGCTCGGTTATTGCCGCTAAGATCGAGCTTCAGCTCGAGAAAGCATCGGGACTGTTGCGCCAGCCTGATGCCAAAGTAGGCCGTGTATCTGCGCAATGCGGTTTTGGCAGTTTGGGTTTGTTCAACTCCGTTTTCAAGAAGCGCTTCGGAATGACCCCAGTCCAATGGCGTCAGAACCTGCTCAAGGTCAATCATTAAGCGCTAAGAACGTATCGGAGGGGGACAGGGGAGGGGGCTATGCCCGCAGTCAGTTACATGAGCTTGGGTTCACTTCGGCTGAAGGCATCCGAAGAATGGGACCTCAACGGAGAAGGTCTCTGGTTTGTGTTTCCGCGTCAAGGCGTGGGCAAATATGTCCAGGCTCACGACGTCAGATCGCTGCCGCCCGAGAGCGTTTTGATCGTTAACGCCGCATCAGGCGTGACAATCCACACCAATGGCGGCGAAATTGCCTTTCAATGTTTTTCCGCGCGATTGGAACATCTCTTTGTCCTCTGCGACGCCCGCGCCATGGGCCTGCTGCAGACCGTTGCCGATGGACTCAACTCGCCCAGGCTGCACCCGGCCACCAGTGACCTAGCCAGATCTTGTTATCGCCAACTCGCTGAAGTGCCCGCCAATCCCGGACCGGAACATCGCAGCCGATTGCTCCAAATCGTCAGTATCCTCCTCTCCGCCGAGTTTAACGAAGCCCACGCTCAGTGCGCCGGCTTCATCGGGATTACCGAACACGTCATAAAAGTCCTCGAGGGCCTCTCGACCGATGACATCATCAAGCTTTCCGTCGAGGAACTTGCATCCAAATTCAGTTGCAGCCGACGTCACCTCAACCGCCTGTTCCATCACTATTTCGGCGTGTCAGTCGCCGCTTTGAAGATGGAAATGCGCCTCCTGAAAGCCGCCTGTCTCCTGTTGAATCCCGACATCAAAATCATCCATGTGGGCGAGGAATGCGGTTTCTATTACCCGGGCTTTTTCAATACCTGTTTCAAAAGACGATTCGGGACTAACCCCGGCCAATGGCGAAAAACCAACGTCAACTTGCCTTGTCCTGTGGTCGGTTTGGTGGCCGAAGACGGTTCCTGCAAGATGTGGAACAAGGGCATGTGCCCTTGGTTCCAGGATAAAGCCCGGATGCGGTCAAAAAAACACCGTGCCCTGGTCCGAGATCGATGACGCTTTCAAACAAGCCCGATTTGCGTCGGGACATCATTCGCAAACACCACACTACTTACCGTCCACTACCGTCCACTCCCCGTTACTTTGCGACTATGACACATCATGCCACCGGGGCGCCCCGATCTCTGCCCGTCCAACAATCGGCTCTTTCAACTCATTCCCGCGGAGTCGTTTGTTCCCTCGGGTTGCTCGCTTCTCTCGCCCCCTTTGCCGCAGGACAGGAGGCCCTGAGAAACTACCAGAGCGCCAATTACTCCGCCTCGCGACTTCAAAGCCAGTTCGAGAACGCCGCCCATACCATCCAATGGGGTAAGTTCAGCTCGCTTCTCTCCGCATCGCTCGAATCCGAATGGACCGATAACGTCCGCTACACCAGCAGCGACACCGGCTCTGCCAAAGATGACTTCATCTTCCGGCCCATGCTGAATGCGAACTCGATCTATCCCATTACCCAATACAATTCCTTCAAGTTCTCGCTCGGCATCGGTTATGAGAAATACGTGGAGAACGATGAATACGACCGCCTGATCATCCAGCCAGGATCCGAACTCGCCTTCAACTTCATGATCGGCGAGTTCTTGTTCAATATCCACGATCGCCTCTCTTTCCAAAATGACCCGGGCCGAACCGGCGAACTCAGCGGCACCGGACAAAACAGCACCCTCAACAACACCGCCGGTCTCCTGGTCACCTGGGACCTCGAAGATGTCATCACCCATTTTGGCTACGACTACTACAAGGTCATTTCTTTTACCGACGGTTTTGAACAACAGGACCGCGACACCCACATGCTCCTGGCTCGCAGCGGCGTGCGCCTGCATCCTGCCCTCCTCGTCGGACTCGAACTCAGCGGGGGTCCAACGTTCTACGTCGACGAACTCCTCAACAACAATATCAGTTACAGCGCAGGCGCTTACGCTCAATGGCAGCCCACCGATCACCTCCGATTCCAGGCCCGCGGCGGTTATATCCTCTACACTTTCGATGATGCCTTGCTCCCCGCGCCCCCCGATTTCAATGGCTATTACCTCGGATTCAACGCCACCCACGTCCTCAACGAAAAACTCAGTTATACCTTCGATTTCGGACGCGATATTCAGCCTGGGACAGCATCCAACCTGCTCGATCTTTGGCGCGCCAGTCTGACCACCCAGTGGCGTGTGATGCGCGATGTTAGCCTTAACCTCGGGTTTATTTACGAAATGGGCGATCAAGGCGCCGCCCGCGACCTCGACGCCATCGGTGACGAATACGATCGCTACGGCATCAACTTCAGCGCGGGCTATCAACTGACCCAGAAACTGAACGCTCGCCTCGGCTACAATTATTATCTCAAAGACTCCGATCGCGCCGCACTCGATTACGACCAAAACCGCATCACCCTCTCACTCACCTACACCTTTTAGCAAAGGTAGGGCGCGACTGCCAGGCGCGCCAGAAGGTAGGGCGCGATCGCCGAGCGCGCCGGACGCAGAGTCTCCGAAACAGAATATCTCAGAAAAGCCCGGTCAGCCCAGGCGGTCCGACCCTACCTGGCAGGGCGCGACTGCCGAGCGCGCCAGAGGGTAGGGCGCGACTGCCAGGCGCGCCGGACGCAAAATCTCCGAAGCAGAACGTCTCAAACAAGCCCGGCTGGCCCAGGCGGTCCAGCCCTACCTTTGGCGCGGTCAGCCCCGGCGGTCTGACCCTACCCTCCGCCCCGAGCCATAATCCGGCCCAAAACACTTATTGTCGCATGTGGCCAATCATCCTATTCCTGACGGCTTGCCTGTCGTCTGAGCTGATCGCTGCCGATCCGGAGGTCTCGGCGTCGTCAAACAACGTTCCTCCAACAGCCTCAAGCACCGCTCCGACGAACGTCAGCGCTTCCGTCACACCGAGCTCATCCACGAACGCCCCTGCCACCGCCATCTCGATGGATACCCTCGATGACGCCCACAAAATTGCTGTCGGCGATCGCATCAGCTTCCGGATCGTGCAAGATCGCGACGAGCCCAAGTCCTTGCTCGTGACCGACTCCGGCGAAATCGAGATTCCTTACCTTGGACGATTCCCCGCCCGTGATAAAACCTGCAAGCAACTTGCCTACGAGCTGAAATTCGAATTGGACAAAGACTACTACCACAACTCGACCGTGATCCTCGGACTCGATGCCCTTAGCAAGAGCCGGGGCAAAGTATATCTGGTGGGCAAAGTCCGCATGCCTGGGCCGCAGGAAATCCCGAGCGACGAAGTCTTTACCTTGAGCAAAGCCATCATGCGCGCCGGCGGAGTGGCTGATTTTGCCGACGACAAACGCGTCAAAGTCACCCGCCGCAGCAGCTCCAACCCGGCCGACAACAAGATTATCACCGTTAACCTCAACGAAATCATCGAGAAAGGCAAAACCGAGAACGACCTCCGCCTCGAGCCCGACGACCTCATCTTCGTCCCGAGCCGCCTTTTCAACTTTTAGCGAGGATGGGCCTTTGCGCATTGGCGTGAGGAATTTTTTCACGCAAAGCCGCAAAGCCGAAAACAGAATAAAATACGCGATGCTTGGCTGTGAGACAAAACCAAGGCGCCCCCACGATCATGCCCCTGGAGCGCGGATTTTAATCCGCTGCGCATCCTAGAATGCGGATTTTAATCCGCCCGGCAGCCTGATGCGGAATGAATTCCGCGCGCCGCTTTGGTTCCAGCCAAACTGCCGCCAGCAAAACCCGAAGTTATTTTTGATCAGACCCTAATCACCGCCGTCGAAAAAGAGTCCCTAAGTCTCATCCCATGCCTTCCGATCCCATCGATAATTCGCCCGACATGGAGGCTTATCCCGCCTCGGCGCCCGCTCCGAGCGCTGGCTTAAGCCGGTATTGGGCTGCCCTGCGCCAAAAATGGTGGGTCTTCCTCCTCACCATACCGCTGGGTGTCGGCGCTGGCTACGCTTACCTCCAGTGGCGTCCCCATGATTTTGTCTCCAAGGCCCAGATGTGGGTTACCGGCACCCTGCGGATCTCCGACGTCGGTCAATATACCGAAGACAACCAGAATTTCTTTGGCACCCAGATCACCATCATGTTGAGCGGCAAAATGCAGGACCGAGCCCTCAGCCGCCTGAAAACCGCTCAGCCCGACCTCAATCCCCCCAAAGACGCCAATGGCCAGATCGACGTCAAGGTTCGCGTCAGCCAAGCCCCGAAAAGCACCGTATTTATCCTTCAGGCCTCCAGTTCAGACGGTGTTTTCGCCCAGCAATTCCTCGATGCCCTCATGGAGGAATTCCTCGCCTATCGCAGAGAAGTCCGGTCCGCTTCCTCAGGAAGCGCTTTAGCCTCGGTTTCCGACCAGATCTTCAAACAAGAACGCGAACTGAAAATCGAGCAGGACAGACTGGCCGATTTCCAGCGATCGAACAACGTCGCCCTTCTCCAGGGCGAAGCCAGTGGCGGCGGCAGCCTCCTGGCCCAGCTCAAAGGCCAATTGGCCACCCATAAACTCGAACTCCAGCTCCTCGACGCCACGGCCATCGAACAGACCAACAACGTCGCCTCACAAACCAACGCCCCGCCCATCACCATCGATACCGCTTTGCTCCCTGTCCCCGGGACCACCGCAGCCCATAAACAAACCGATTTCATCAGCGCCCGACAGCAGCTCGATCTGCTCATCAGTGAACGCGAGCAGCTCGCCAAAGACCTGAAGCCCAAACATCCCAAGATGATCCGGATCGAGGAGGAGATCAGCCGGGCCGAGCGCGCCATCGATCTTTATCGTCAACAAAACCAGGAACAACTTGCCAACGCCAAACAAGCCCTTCAACTCCGCATCGATAGTGTCCAGCAAACCATCAAAGACCTCGAAAGCAGGGTAGGGGATGCCACCCGGCGCCTTTCCGAGCTCGACCGGATCCGCAACGGCATCCAGCTCCAGCAAGGCTATCATAGCCGCCTGCTCGATCTCCTCCAAAACGTCGATATCAACACCACCATGAACCAGGAAAACCTCGCTATCCTGGAACGTGCGGGTCCGGCCATTTCAGCGGGCAAACCTTCCTGGCAGATCCTTGCCGGTTCAGCCGCCGGCGGCCTGGCCGCAGGCATCCTGGTCCTTTTCTTGGTCGGTCGATTCGATGACCGCTGCGATTCCCTCGAGGAACTGCGATCCCAGTTCATGGAAGAAATCCTCGGTCAAATCCCCAATCTCAAGGCCAAACATAAAAAGCGCCATCTCCCCTTGCTCCAGATCAAAGACGATCGCCATGTCTTCGCCGAATCCTGCCGTTGCCTCCGATCCTCGCTCCTCTACGGAAATACTAATGGCAGTCAACCCAAGCTCATCCTCGTGACCAGCGCCGTCCCGGGCGAAGGCAAATCCACCGTTGCCTCGAATCTCGCCCGAGCCCTCGCGTTCGCCGGCGCCAATGTCCTCCTCATCGATGGCGATCTCCGGCGTGGTCACCTCCACGATATCCTCGGCCTCCCGGCCGAGCCCGGTCTCAGCGAGCTCCTCCGCGACCTGGAAACCCGATGGACCAAGAAGCTCGGGAAGAAGTGGAAGACAGGGGACAGGGAACAGGGGGCAGGGGATAGGGGACAGAGGACAGACGGAAAAAGTCAGAACTCAGAACTCGGAGATCAGTCGGCAGTAGGCAGTGGGCAAGCCGCCGATAATCCGCAATCCGCAATCCGCAATCCGCAATCCGCAATCACAAATTCCGATCCTTTTGTCCTCGATCCGCATTCCGCCCTGGCCTTTGACGCAGCCATTAAGTCAACCGAGATTCCCAACCTGGCTTTCCTGCCACGCGGGGGACTCGACTGCAGCCCCAGCGAACTGTTCCTGGGCTCTGCGTTTGCCGGTTTACTCGAGCGCGCCCGTTGCCTGTTCGACTATGTGATCATGGACAGCGTCCCCGTCTTCGCGGCGGACGACACCACCTCAGTCGCGCCCAAACTCGATGCTGTTTTGTTCGTCGTCTGCGGCGCGCGCACCAGCTCGCGTGTTGCCCGCCAGGCCCTCGAACTCCTTTACCAGCGCCAAACCAAGATCCTCGGCCTCGTCTTCAACCGCGCCAACTCCAAGGCCCGGTCCTACTACTACTACAAAGACAAGAAATACTATCGCACGACCGGTTGAGAGTTAAGACCTAGGATTAAATAAGTAAGACCTATGACCAGAGACCTAGGACCCAAGACCTGAGACACGAAACTCAGAGCCTGTTGAAAAAATGAGTCCCTTTGCGTGTAATTCCTCACGCCCCAGGTAGGGCTGGACCGCCGAGCCAGCCGGACATTAAACCGTTGAGCCCCGGGTAGGGTCGGACCGCTGGGCCGACCGAGCGCTTAACGCTACGCAAAAGGAATTTTTACCACCGAGAACAAAGAGATCACAGAGAGAGACCCCCATGCCTCGAGACCCTGTCCCAAGTCCTTTTGCTCCATCCAACTACTTGACCGCTTACGGTCCGTTCGTTCCTTTTTAGGTAGTTGACCATCTGTAGCTTGCGATTTAGGTTCACTCTATGATTTTGAAAGTCATCATCGAGCAAGGCAAGACGGCTTTTTTTCGGAGCACTGTCCTTCACTGAAAAGCTGTTGGTCTCAAGGCCGTACTCGGGAAGAGGCCTTAATGAATATTCGCGAAGCCATTGACGTGTTCTTAGAACCTGAACCCTCTGAGCTTGCCCCCGGCGGTAACAGAGAGGTGCTTGCCATCTCCTTGTGAAGCTGCCGCTGCTTTCTGGTCGCGAGGTTCTTCTTGCCTTGAAACGACTCGGATTTGTTGAGATCCATCGCAAAGGCAGCCATATCAAATTGGCTCATCCTTAAGTTCCCACGTCCCCAGTCTTATGTCCCCTGTTTCCTGTCACCTTTTCCTCCGCCTTTGCGTGATCTTCTTCTCACGCCAAGCCGCAAAGCCGCCAAACGCCCCAGGTAGGGTCGGACCGCCGGGCCGACCGTGCGTTTAACGCGACGCAAAACCTCTCACGGAGACACCAAGACACAGAGATCAATGCACTTTCACCTCCGTGTCTTCGTGCCTCTGTGAGAGAAAGTTACTCTTGAACCATCTTTCGTTGCGCCCATCCGCCGCGCCTGACTAGACCGCCCGACAGTCCCAGGTCTCAAATCGTTTCCTCGTTCAATCCAGGGATCTATCCGCGTTGACAGCATTTGCCAATAGAATACACTTTCTCTATGGGCTTTACACGCACCGATTACTACGAATCCATCATCCAGCGGCACATTCGCTCTGGCCGAGCTTCAAACAAAAGCGAGGTTATTCATCAGGCCCTGGCCTTGCTCGACGCTGTGACCCGGGGTAATGGCCCTGAAGGCGCAAGCTTCCGCAACGTGGATGAACTGGAAGCCCTCCTCTTGCAGGCTGGCCCCGCCACTCCCATGACGCCAGAACGCAAGGCCCGCATCTATGGAAAACTGAAGCGATGAACTGGCAAGCTTCGCCAGTGGTGGATGAGGACTCGATTGCAGCGAGAGATTTCATCGCCAATGACAATGAGACGGCCGCAAGGGCTTTCCTGGATGCTGCGTTTGAAATGTTCAATCGGTTGGGGCAGTTTCCTGAAATGGGACAGCAGGCGCGACTAAAACATCGGGACTTGAAAGGCATACGCTTCTTTGTCCTGTCGCCGCCCTTCAATCGCTGGCTGATTTTCTACCGATCGTCGACCAAGGGTGTAGAGATCAAGCGCGTTCTCTACGGCAATACTAATTGGCGCCAAGAACCGCAACGCTTCTTCTAGACCCACTATTTGGGTAAAGCCGAATGCTGACCAGTCTTTGTGTCTTTGAAATTTCCCCACGCCACGGTAGGGCTGGACCGCTGGGCCAGCCGGACACTAAACCGTTGAACCCCGGGTAGGGTCGGACCGCCTGGGTCGACCAAGCGCTTCACGCTACGCAAAAGGAATTTTTACCACAGAGAACTCAGAGATCACAGAGAGAAATACCCTTATTTTAAAAGGGCTTAGTGTCTTTGCGCCTTTGCGTGAGGTTTTTTTCACGCCAAGCCGCCAAACGCCCCGGGTAGGGTCGGACCGCTGGGCCGACCGTGCCTCTGTGAGAGCAATTCCATCAAACTGGACTTTCCAGCGCCCACCCGCCGCACCCGACCAGACCGCCCGACAGTCCCAGATCTCAGGTCTTATGTCTTAAGTCTTATGTCCCCTGTCCCCTGTCCCAGGTCTCCGCGCCTTCGCGCCTTTGCGTGAAATTCCGTCACCCCAAGCCGCAAAGTCCGCAACCGTCTTAGGTCCCAGGTTTCAAGTCCGAGGTCTTTGATCTTTCCGTCCTTTCGTCCAAGTGCTGACTGGACAGTTGGTTCCAGGCGCAATAATTTGTCCAGGGTGAGCGGATTGAAAACAAACTGCACGGCGATGGCGCAAAATGAAATTGACGGCTGTATTTGAACCGGCGGAAGAGGGCGGTTACATTTGTTGGCTGGAGGAAATGCCTGGCGTCCAAAGCCAGGGTGAGACCTTGGAGGAAGCCCGGGCGAACCTCACTGATGCGGCCCAGCTCGCGATCGAATACCTGAGGGAGAAATCACGGCAGGAGCGGTCGCCGCAATCCCTGTGCGAAAGCCTCGAGCTCCCCGCCGCGTGAAGCTGGTTGACCTTGAGCGCCATCTCCGACACCACGGATGCCTCCCCAAGCGGCAAGGCGCTGCTCATGCCATCTGGGAAAATCCGACGAACCGTGCATGGACAGCCGTTCCTCGCCATCGAGAAATCAAGGAATACCTTGCTCAACGAATTTGCCGTCAACTGGAAATACCTGGGATCTAATCCAGTCAGAGAACACCGGGAAGCTACGCCTTTTTGCGCCAGGAAAGCCTCATGGAGTGCGGTAGTCCTCTACCGCTTTCGATGCTTTCGACGACCAGCTTCTTATCCAAAGCGCCAGGGGACTGGCGCACTCTAAAAGCCTTTGCGTGAGGTTTTTTTCACGCCAAGCCGCCAAGCCGAAAAACGCACAACAGTCTCAGGTCTTAGGTCCCAAGTCTTATGTCCCCTGTTCCCTGTTTCCTGTCCCAGGTCCTTTCGTCCCTGAAAACCATTGTCAGCCAATCAGGATCTGACTAAATTTTTCTTATGAGCGTGGTGGAGATCAAAATAACAGATCGAACCTCTTGCACGCGAGTGGGACGACCATGAACGCGGCCTCGCTGAGATCAAATCTGGCACGGTTGGATGCGGCATTATGCGAACCCGCCAGGCTGTGCATTTACGGAAGCGCGGCCGTCATGCTTTTGGGTGAAGAAGATCGATTCAGTGTCGATATGGATGTTGCAGGCCCATACAGCGTGGTTAACGAGCGGGCCTTGGATCTTGCCGCAAGTCAGATTGGATGGCCAATGAATCCACCGGACGATTTTTCCGGCGATCACATCGAGTGGGTGGGGCCAACTCGGCTCTGTCTTGCGCCCCCGTCAGCGGACAACGCGGTCGTCCTATGGCAAGGCAGCCGATTATGCGTGTTCACATTGCCGCCGGCAGACCTGGCTGCCAGCCGCTTAATCCGTTATGATCCCACAGATCAGTCCGATATTCAGTTCCTGCAAATTCAGGCGCGGATTCGCTATGAAGACATCGCGAACGCGGTCGACCATCTTCCCGCGGCGTTCCGTAATGACCTTCTGGTACGGGAAAACCTGAACAACTTACGCCGGGACATGGAGCGCTGGATGCCATGACCCCCAGGGCTAAACTTCAGATGGCTTACGAGTTGGCCTTTCATCCAGTGCGGCTAAACACCGCCTGGAACGAATGGGAAAGACACCAGATCACCGATCTTGCCGAACTCAGGGCTGCGGTGGTATGGGCGCTAACACTGCATCAACGGTTGCCCGAAGCCCCCGCGGTGTCTGGCCGCGCCCTGCGTCGTTTGGCTCGGTATCAGGCAGCCGCGCGTCTCTATCGCCTCCCCTCCATGCTGCGAAAGTTCGCCCAGAAATTAAACGCCAACGATGGAATACCCGAAGAAGTCCCAGCATGGATGGTTAGGGATATCAGCCTCCCGTTGCTTGGCCGTTCCGCAGTTAATGGACGATGATAAGTCCCGCGCCTTTGCGTGAGATTTTTTTCACGCCCCGGGTAGGGCTGGACCGCCGGGCCAGCCGGACATTAAACCGTTGAGCCCCGGGTAGGGTCGGACCGCTGGGCCGACCGTGCGTTTAACGCGACTCAAAACCTCTCACGGACACTAAGAGCCTGTTCGAAAACTCCAAGGGGCGCTGTTTTCGCAGAAAGGGCCGCATGGCGAGGCGCGACGAAGGAAAATATCCCTGGCGGATCTTTGACTGAGGAGCAACGAAGCCGGGGGGCCATTTCTGCGAAGTCTTCGGGCGGCGGCTCTTTTGCCCGGGGCCAGCGTTGGCTTGGACCTTACAGCCCCCATCGGGGATGCTCGGCCCAAGCCGCCTTGGCCCCAGCCAAAATCCCTCGCCGCAGCACCCCTTGTAATTTTCAAACAGGCTCTAAGGCACAGAGATCAATGCACTTTCACCTCCGTGTCTTCGTGCCTCTGTGAGAGAAGGTTTTTCTTGAACCATCCTTCGGCGCGCCCATCCGTCCTGCCCGACCAGACCGCCCGACAGTCCGAGGTCTTAGGTCCTTGGTCCCATGTCTTATGTCCCCTGTCCCCTGTCCCAGGTCCTTTCGTCCCTGAAAACGATTGTCCACCACTCAAAAAGTGCGTAAACTCTTATTATGAGCGTGGCCGAGCTAAAAAAAACCGTTGAGAGTCTCAGTGCGGATGAGAGGTTATTCTTAGCTGCATATTTGAAGCACTTGTCTCGAGTCGACGATCCTTCCTACCAATCAGATCTAACGCGCTTGAACGCCGAGATCGACTCCGGCAAGAAATTGACTCTGCCTCAAGTCGTTAGGATGCACGAAGCCCTTAAGGCGGAGGGATTGTGAGCACAGACTGGCAATTTGTACTCAATGAGAGTTCGGTTCAGTTTCTGCTGACGTGTCGTATTCGACAGAGAGAGCTTTTGATCAATGCTTTACAGCAGTTGGCCGCCAATCCTCAGCAACGGAGTGATTACGAAGCTAAAGACAGCACGGGACGTCCAATAGCCATCAAACGAGTTGAGGATTTCTTCATCACGTATTGGTGTGATAACTACGTTAATGAACTGCGCGTAATCCGTATCGAGTGCATTTGAAAAGGCTCGTGACCCATTCCGCAACGCAAGCCTTCCCTCGGTCCTTAAGTCCCCGCGCCCTTGCGCCTTTGCATGAGATTTTTTTCACGCCCCGGGTAGGGTCGGACCGCTGGGCCGACCGAGCTTTTCCGCGACGTTCTGCTTCGGAGACTTTTCGACCGGCGCGCCTGGCAGTCACGCCCTACCAGAGCGCCTGGTAGGGTCGGACCGCCTGGGCCGACCGGACATTAAGCACCCAATCCCGGCTCGAACTTGACTGCCTTCGATATCATGGCACAATTGATACATGACTGAGCAAATTAGACTTCGTATTGATAGCCAACTGGCGAAGGATGCCGACGTGGTCTGCCGTGAAATCGGCATTACGCCGACAGCGGCGGTATCCATGTTTTTCGCGCAAATGGTAAAATTGCGAGGTCTACCATTCCGCCCGAGTGATTTTCCGGCGTTAGATGAATACGGCGTGACGTTGGCGCAAGCAACTGCGGCCGAAGATTCTGCCTTGGCTGAAATCGCCTCCTTGCGCAGAGCGGGTAAGCTGGAAACCTTCATGGGCAAGCTATGATTCGTGTTCTGCTCACGGAACGAATCAAGAAGACAGCGTTGAAGTTGCCCTCGCATCTGCGGGAAAAAGCCTCCCAAGCCATTGCCGACGTGAGCGCCGCTTTTGGCGATACCCATCAACATCGCGGACTCGGGCTTCGCAAACTCGCCAGGCGTTCCTATGAAATCCGCGTGGAATCCCAATGGCGCGTCGTGTTTATTTACGATGGGAAAGCCCTGATTGCCTACGATATAATGAACCACGACGACGTTTCGCTCTGGTTGCGCGGCCAGCGGAAGTAACAAGTCCCCGCGCCTTTGCGTGATCTTCTTCTCACGCCAAGCCGCCAACCTCGCAACCGCCTTAGGTCCTTGGTCCTATGTCTTATGTCTCCTGTTCCCTGTCCCCTGTTTCCTGTCCCCTGTCCCAGGTCCCGTAGTCCGTGGTTATTTCAGTTTTTCACTGTTTCTGCTTTGCTTTTCTGATGCCCGACCTCCGGCATCTCGTGCTTGCGACCGGCAATAAAGCGAATACTCTTTCCCCATGACCGAGATTATCTTTGAAGTCCTCGAAGACGAGACGGATGGGGGATATGTGGCGACGGCCTTAGGCCACACAATCGCTACACAGGGTGAAAATCTGGAAGAATTACGAGAAATGGTTCGGGATGCGGTCCGCTGCCATTTTAGCGACGGTACTGCGGGTGCCATGCCACAAATCATACGCCTTCACTTCGTGCGAGACGAAGTCCTTTCGGCGTGAAGATCCCTCGCGATGTTCATGGATCCGATCTGGTCAAGGCCCTGCAAGTTCTGGGATACCTGCGAGTCCGTCAGGAGGGATCGCATGTCCTCTTAACCACTCAGGTGAATGGAGAACACCACGTGACCTTGCCCGCACATAAAACTTAGAAGACAGGAACGTTAGTCCGCGGCATACTCAAGCCAGTAGCGAGCCACCACCGCATGACCTTGGAAGAACTCCTTGAAAAACTCGATCTGTAGCAGAGGTTCCGAGCAAACCACGGTCAAACCGCCCGACCGTTTACCGATCTCTGACTCCTCACATAGGTCCCAAGTCCTAGGTCTTATGTCCCCTTTCTCCTCTCCCAGGTCCTTTCGTCCCTATGTCCCCGGGTAGGGCTGGACCGCCGGGCCAGCCGAGCGTTAAACACCCGAAAACCTCTCACCGAGACACCAAGACACAGAGATCAATGCACTTTCACCTCCGTGCCTTTGCGCCTTTGCGTGAGATTCTTCCCACGCCAAGCCGCCAAGGCGCAAAACGCCTGCAAAAAACGGTGCTCGTTCTTGCCTGTCGGCTGGACCTTAAGTAAGCTGAGCATATGAGTCTGCTGGTCACCTTGGAACGTGGCGAAGCCAAGGCGTCATGACCACCAAGGCAATGACTTAAATCGTTATGAGCAAGGCAGAAATCCTGGCGGAATTGCCCAAGTTGACACGGCACGAGCGACGCGAATTGGCTCGGGCGCTTTTTGAACTCGAGGAGGATTTCCAGGTTCTCCACGATTGCGATCAACGCGCCAACGAACATTTCCTGTTACTCGATGCCTTGGAGGCTAACGATGCCCAAGCCCAAACCACGTGAAGTCTGGCTGATTGATTTGGGCATGACCGCCAAGGTGCGACCATGTTTGGTACTGAGTGACTATCCTGCTGATAACGAGTTGGCGCTCATGGTAGTGATCCCCCACACAACCGCCTTGCGCGGTAATCGTTGGGAGCATGTCTGTGATAAACCGTTCCTCAGACCGGGCGCGTTCCATCTCCAACAAATTCAACCTGTGTCTCTACCCCGACTGGAACATAAACTCGGAGAGCTAACCACCGCTGAATACAAGGCTCTGGCCAATCAAATTATAGGGCTCTTGAATCTCAACGCCGTTTGATGCAACATCTTACTGCCCAACTGTCTAATCGTCTCACTATCCAGCCGTCTTAATCCCCAACCCTGAGGCGTAAACAATGACCGTACGCTTCTCAAGTCCCTGGGACCCTGGAAGCTTAACCTGATCGGCGGGACCAACGAGTGCGATGAAACTGACCCTCGTCTTTTAACGGCACTGGACGAAGCCATCGCCTCGGCCGACGCCACTTTAGGTCAGGGATATTCCGGCAGTCAAGTGCGCGACCGGCTTAACGGATGGATTTCAAAGTAATTTCTTTCCGGAGCGTCACCCCAAAGTCCGCCAACGGCCGGGGATCAGGCGATTTATCGTAAAGAAGTATTACAAGGTATTTTACCGCGTGCAGCCTGAGTCACGCACGGTGGAGGTCTTGCGTTGCTGGGATGGACGTCAGGAATCGGATCCCACTCTTTGACTTCCGCTGTGAGTCCTTAAACTCGAGGTCCTTGGTCTAATGCCTCCTGTCTCCTATCCTTTCGTCCCTAAGTCCCAGAGTCCTTGACTCCCTGCGTCTTAGAATTCCCTCACGCCAAGACGCCAAGCCGCCAAACGCCCCAGGTAGGGTCGGACCGCTGGGCCGACCGTGCGTTACACACCCGAAAACCTCTCACGGAGATCAATGCACTTTCACCTCCGTGCCTTCGTGCCTCTGTGAGAGAGCAATTTCATCAAACTGGACTTTCCAGCGCCCATCCGCCCTGCCCGACCAGACCGCCCAACAGTCCCAGGTCCCTAAAAAACCGATCCATTGTATAGTTTGACCCCAAATACAAACGTTTCAGCGTTTGCCACACCACCTGAACCGAGTACTTGTCGGATCGGGTTAGAATGGTAGGGTATAACCATGAGCTATACGACAGTTGAAGTAGAACTTGAAAACGGGCGCATCTGGACCCGCGGGTCCGTGGCACTGCCCGCCAAGGCTCATGCACTGCTTACGATCCTGGAACCCAAGGATGAAACCCCGAGAGTCTCGGACGGGCCAACCGGGGCCGGCTTGCGCCGTTTCCTCTCAACCCCAGATTTCGCGCTTACGCCGGAGCAGTTTCGTGCGAGCATGGACGCGGATTTCTTCGAGCAATGACGCTCAACGATATTGCTGAAGGCGACCGGGTGCTCATCGATGCCAACATCCTCATCTACGCCAAGCGCGCGATGTCGGAGCAATGCCGGCGGTTTTTGGAGCGCTGCGCGCAGCGGGAAGTCAACGGAGTACTCACGACAGTCGCCGTAGCCGAATTCTGCCATCGGCGGATGATGCAGGAGGCTCAGAGCCGGGGGCTTTCCGGTTCGAATCCAGCAAAAGCTCTTAGCCAGGATTCTGCTTTGGTGCGGCAGTTAACCCAATACCGGCAGGACATGGACGACTTGCTGGCCGGAGAGTTTGCAGTTTTGGGCATTGAAGCAGCTGATTTTATCAAGGCGTTAGAACTGCAACGGCAGCACGGGCTGCTGACCAACGATTCTCTGCATCTCGCGGTTGGGCTGCGCGCCGGCGTAAACCACCTCGCCACAGCAGATCCGCAGTTCGACGTCGTCTCCGGTGTCACGGTGTTCAAGCCGGGCGATCTGTAATGACTCTCCGACCTCCGACCTCTGGTTTTAGTCTTTTGGTCTTTTGGTCCCTTGGTCTTTTAGTCTCTTGCCCTCCCCCTCATCCAATTCTCGCCGATGGCGGCGTGTAGCTGTTCTGTTAGGGAGTGCGCTGGTCATGCTGTTGGCTGTAATCGTTTTTCACGCACAAATCCTCACTGGCTTGGCGCGATTATGGGTAATCGACGATCCTCTGGTGAAAGCCGATGCCATCGTGGTATTGGGCGGTCGACCCGATCTCCGCGCCATCGAAGCCGCCCGGCTGTATCACCAAGGCATTGCGCCGAAGATACTATACATGGACGTGAAGCTCACCCCCAGCGCCGAACTTGGCATTACGCTATCAGAACGCGAAATCACCCGACGACTGTTGTTAAGCAACAACGTCCCGGAAACCGCCATCGAAGCCATCGGCACCAGCGTCTCCAGCACCTTTGAGGAAGCTCTGACGATTCAGACCTTCGTGGCCACGAATGATATGAAAACCCTTATTATCCCTACGGACGTATTTCACACTAGAAGGGTTCACTGGTTCTTCCGTAAATTGTTCACAAGCAATCGCATCGAAGTCAGCATGCGCGCCATCAAGCCCCCAGAATACAGTCTCGACGACTGGTGGCAACACGAGGAGGGCCTCATTGCATTTCAAAACGAGTTGGTGAAAATCACTTTTTATTGGCTGAAATATTAAATCTACTTTGTAGTCAGCCGACCTTTCCTTTACCATCACGCCAAGCCGCCATGGCGCAAAACGCCCAACCGTCTAAAGTCCTAGGTCTTAAGTCTTATGTCTCTTGTCTCCTGTTCCCTGTCCCCGCGCCTTTGCCTCTTTGCGTGAAATTCCCTCACGCCAAACCACCCAACCGTCTTAGGTCCTATGTCTTATGTCCCATGTTCCCTGTCCCCTGTTTCCTGTCCCCTGTCCCAGGTCTCATTATCTCCGACCTCTGGTTTAGGTATCTCTCATCAGTGTATGCAAACATATTGTCCTGCTGTCCAAAAACGCTACACCACAGACCGGCTGATAGTTTGATGGAATAATTTTGCGGAGCACATTATAATAATGAGACTGTCGAAGATATTATTTCATAACCCATTTATTATCAGTAGAATGAGTCATTTTTATTCCAGAGTATGGTTTTGGCTTGTATCATCACTACTACCAGAATCTGGTAACGATTTTGCGAAGACTTCAGCTTGGCCGATTTTATGCTATAAGCGCGTGATCATGGAAAAGCTAATGTACCTTTTAGCCACGATAAAAAACGGTTCAACCGTGCGGACCGTAATTGGACTCGTTCTTTTCATCTTTTTTATCACTTCTGCCGTAGCCCAGACGAACATCACTCCGGCCCAATACCTGGCAAGCCTGCCGAAGCCCGTGTTTAAACCGGGGCATCGGTTGCCGCACTTGTCCAAGTTTAGTTGGCCATATCCAGTCACTCTCCGCGAGGAAATGGCGGCCAATTGGGGTTACGCCCTGGAATTTGGCGGCTACAACGAACTCATCAATGGCGGGCTTGAGAAGGCTCTGGCCAACACTAATAGCGACAACTACAAGATGCTTTGGCTGGCCACTAACTATCCTGGCAAATTCAAATTGCAGGTGGACTTGGATCGCAGTTGGCCTACGAACCTTTCCAATGGCTTTTGGGTGACCAACGCCGAAGGGCTATTTGTGGATAACAAAACCAATACCTGGCAATACCGCACTAATCAGAACTACACTCCCATCGTCAGTCCAGAGGCGCCACTTGTGGACCTGCAGATTCAAGCCAGTAACATCGTTGCACCGCTGCTCACATTAAATGCCATGGCCCCAATCGCCATTGTCATCAACGGTGGTGAGCGAGATTTGGGGGTCGTGGGTTTTGACCAGAAATCATGGCAGTTCGATCCGCGGATTCGCGCCACTGGTGTATTTACCAACAAATGGGACTACTTCACCAACAAATCAGGTCTGTCGTGGCCGCGCTATATCTCCAGCCAAAAGGCCCGGCACATGAAGGTGTTGACCGATTTGGTCAAGGCGGCCGTTCCGGGGCGAGATTTTTACGTCTGGTACCATAGCGGTACTGAGCAATCCCGGTTTAACCAACCCGGTTATGACTGGGAAAATGAATGGGCGCGATGGGGTTGGATTTCAGATGTCCTGAATCCATCTCTTGATATTCCAAGTTTCGAAAGCTATTACACTGGGCCCAACAGCTTCACCAACGCCACCGGCACGCGATGGAACAACGTTACTGACCTCTTGACCAAACACCTGAACGCAGTGGGCTACAACATCGCCCGCGGCTACCCCACGAATTACAGTTTCGTCTGTGGTGGGTGGAGTAATAACAACACAAATCGGTTGGCGGACTTGGCTCGCTACACTGGCTTCCTCAAGTGTCTTTACACCAGCGGCACCATCGGCGCGAATGCGGGTTATTATGAATTCCCAATCAGTCAAACGAACAGCTATTTATTCGGTGGGCCGGGTTTCAATGCTTCGTTTCCGTCCAATCAGCCTCCACATTGGTTACTACAGATCGTAGCCTTATCTCGTGTCCACGCCCTTTTTTCACATCTGGAAAACTATCTTTACAATGGCTACCTTCTTGCCGGCGACGGCCAACATGTCATGTCGTTGGACCAGCCGTCCTACGAGTTTACAAATACTCTTTCGGATCCAACAGCGCGCGTTTTAGTTCGCAAACTC
Source organism: Verrucomicrobiota bacterium (assembly GCA_022709905.1). GTDB lineage: Bacteria > Verrucomicrobiota > Verrucomicrobiia > Limisphaerales > UBA1319 > JAKLHY01. The sequence continues at coordinate 19,930 of JAKLHY010000060.1, forward strand.
AACGCAAGCAATGACTGGCTAATTACAGCCTGGGCAGCTGCGGGTGATGACCGAAATGTCACCGTTACCTTACCTCAATTAGGCCAACTGGAGCTCCGGGCCACTGCGAGTGGCTCTGTTTACAGAGCCACAGCGACCTCCGTCACACTCCTGGATGAAAGCCGGCTCGGTGCTATTCCGGCCACGCCAACCGGATTACAAGCGGTTACCCCTCGATCCGCAAAGTAGCAGGCCAACCAGGCAAGTCTCGTCTGCTTGTTGCCCCACAGCAAAAGCTGGCGAGAGTGAGACCGAGGGTGTTTACCTGCCAGTCAGGTCGAACAGCTTCATATGTTGATCCGGGCTCAGGCTTCCTAAGCCATTGTGGAATTTCAGTTTCTCGACTCTCGACCACTCACACGAAACAGGCCCTTTGCCTCCCACTTGCCGTGACGAACGCGCAACGCGTGCTTTTCAATACCTTGGCATTATATACCAAGGTGGCGCTCACCACCGTGCTCGGACTGCTGGCCAGCCGTTTTGTGTTGGCGGCACTGGGGGTGGTGGACTATGGCCTCTACAGCGTTATTGCGGGTATCATGGGGTTCATGGCGTTCTTGAATAGCGCCATGGCCACCAGCTCCCAGCGGCATCTCACCTATGAGTTGGGCCGGAGCGATTTCAATCAGTTGAACCGGGTTTTTCGGACCTGCTTTTTTCTGCATGCCGCCCTGGCGGTATTACTGGTGGTGCTCGGGGAGACCGTGGGGCTCTGGTTTCTCAACCATGTCCTAAATATTCCTGCAGGACGTCGTGAGGCCGGGTTCTGGATCTACCAGTTCACCGTGGTGGGGACGGCCTGCTATGTCATCTCCGTTCCTTATCAGGCGCTGCTTACGGCTCATGAAGCGTTGGCGGTCGTTTCTATCCTCAGCATATTTCAGTCCGTGGGTAATTTCCTGCTAGCCCTCTTGATCGCTTACGCGCCGCATGACCGGCTGGTCACTTATGTTCTTATCAGTAGCATTATCTCCATTCTGCTGACCCTGGCTCAAATGATTCTATGCCGTGTGCGCTATCCCGAGGCGCGCCTCAATACAGGAAACCGATTGAACCGGGAGCTTGTGGGCGAGCTTATGGGGTTTTCGGGCTGGAGCTTGTTCGGCAGCCTTTCGGTGGTTGGGCGGCTGCAGGGCGTAGCTTTTCTGCTCAATATTTTCTTTGGCCCAATCGTTAATGCGGCCTATGGCATCGCCAATCAGGTTGGCGGCATGATGAGCCAGTTGACCCAGGCCATGTTGCAAGCGGTCAGCCCCCGGCTGGTCAAACAGGAAGGGGCCGGCAACCGGAAACGCATGTTGGAACTCTCGCTCCTCACTAGCAAGTACGGTTTTTTTCTCGCCTGTTTCTGGATGATTCCTCTTTTTGTCGAAATCCCCACTGTGCTGACCCTCTGGCTGAAGCACCCGCCGGAGCATGCAGCGGTCTTCTGCCGGATCGTGCTGCTCATGTTTGTTTGCGATCAACTATCCGCTGGATATCCCACTGTCGTCCTGGCCATAGGGAAGCTGGCCCGTTACAGCATGGTCATTGGGGCCATTCACCTCGCCACACTTCCTCTGGCGTACGTGTTTTTGAAGTTCGGGTTCGATCAGAACTGGGTTCTTTTCTGTTCGCTGTTTACCATGATCATTGCTTCCGTCTCTCGTGGTTTGGTAGTGAGAACTGTAGCCGACTTCCCATATACGATGTGGCTGAAAAAGGTTGTCTTGCCTGGATTTGCTGGAGTTCTTCCTGCAGCGCTCTATTCATCATTCTTTGCAGCAATGGTCCGGCCCTCAGTTAGTCGCCTTTTAGTTCTATCGGTTACCACTGGATTAATAACGGTTGTTGGAGCCTTTAGGGCTGGAATGACCATTACTGAGCGAAATCACCTACACGAGTTGTTTGCGCCACTTCTCCTTAAGGTTCGAACGCTCACTCGGACGAGGACGTCCGCTCGAGTTATCTAAGAACTTCGTCATGAGATGAAATCCTCCCCACGCGTCGTTGCTTTCTGGCTTGTGGCTATGCTGGTATGATTAAGGAGCGAGTCATGTGTTTCTTGGGCCAGTTGTTTCAGGCCGGGCAGGCATGTCATGCCGCTTATTTGAAATCAACCGCCCGAAATGGATTTAAATGTATCGGAGAGAATGTAGCTCTTGCTGGCTGCGATTTCGCAAACAGGGAGCGTATCAGTCTGGGGGAGCACATTTATCTCGGGCCTGGCGGATATTATCATGGACTAGGTGGCATCACAATTGAGGACTACAACATTTTCGGACCGCAGGTTGCTGTGCTGTCCTCGCTCCACAACTACAATTGGGAAAACTCGACCATGATTCCGTATGACGAAGTTGAACTGCTCAAACCCGTTGTTATTAGGAGAGCATGCTGGATCGGAATTCGAGTCATTATCTTACCGGGAGTGGATTTGGGAGAAGGATGTGTCGTTGGGGCGGGGAGTGTTGTCACTAAGAGCTGGCCCGCAGGTACTATTTTGGCAGGTGTCCCTGCCAAGCCAATTGGTCAGAGGGATATGAATCATTTCCGAGTATGCTGTGACAAACATCGGTTTTACATGCTTCATAAAAAATTGCATGGCTTAACCAAAACTGAGAAGGCAGGATGATCAGGCGAATCGCTATTTTCTTTGGTACGCGGCCGGAAGCCATCAAAATGGCTCCGGTGATAAAGGCGTTTCAGGCGGCCCCGGGTTTCCGCGTATTGAGTGTCTCAACAGGGCAACATCGCGAAATGCTTCAGCAGGTGGTGGACCTATTTGGGATTCGCGTATATCACGATATGGACGTGATGATAGCCCGGCAGACTTTAGCCACCCTTTCCTCGCGTTTAATCGAAAAAGCCGATGCCTTTCTGGAAGCTGAGAAACCAGACATGGCGCTCGTGCAGGGGGATACCACAACGGTGTTGATGGTGGCACTTGCCTGCTTTTACCGTCAGATTCCAGTCGGTCACGTTGAAGCCGGACTGCGCACGGGGAATATCTTGAGCCCTTTCCCTGAGGAAGCGAACCGGAAATTGGTTACCCCTTTGGCCGCGCTCCACTTTGCGCCAACCGAATGGAGCAAGGCAAATCTGATGGCGGAAAGTGTTCCTGAAGCGTCAATTGAAGTTACCGGAAACACAGTCATTGACGCCCTCCGGTACGAAGAGGAACAACAAAAACAGCCTGGCATGGCTGCCCAGTTGGAGATGCAGCTCGACCTTCTACTGGGTAATGATTGGCGCCGGCGTCAAATGATCCTGATCACCGGCCACCGTCGGGAAAACTTCGGCTGGGGATTTGAAGCGATCTGTCGCTCCATTGCTAGACTTGCTCGGAGCTTTTCTGAGGTGCTTTTTGTCTATCCGGTGCATCTTAACCCCAGCGTCAGTGGCCCTGTGCATGAACGCTTGGCGGGATTGCCAAATGTCAGGCTGATACTGCCGCAGTCCTATCGTCCCTTTGTTGCGTTGATGCGCGCTTCGACGCTGGTGCTCACTGATTCTGGTGGCGTTCAGGAAGAAGCACCAAGCCTTGGCAAGCCTGTCTTGGTCATGCGTGACACCACAGAACGACCCGAGGGGGTAGAATCCGGCACCGTGCGGTTGGTCGGCGCCGATGAAGAGGGTATTTTCCGTGGGGTGCATGAGTTGCTAACGAACCAAGAAACCTACAGCAAAATGTCGACAGCGAAGAACCCATATGGTGACGGGAACGCGAGCGCCAGGATTGTGTCAGCCGTGAGGCGATTTTTTGTAGGGTAGGCTCAATGAATTGTTGATCGATGGCAGTAAGTCCAGATCGATCACGGCTATCCATGGTCCTTGCTTACAATCTGGGATTCCCGCCGCTTCCAGCATGCCGAACAATAGCGTTATCATAGTCAGAGGCAATTTTTCGGAAGGAAACTTCGGGGATGATGCGCTCCTGCTTGCCGTCGATCAGTTGCTCACGCACCATTACTCGTGCGAACAGATTCTTTTCGACTGCCCGCAATTGGCCTATCGGTACGACGGAGTCAGGTGCGCCCGTATTGCCGTGGCCGCCGACCTCAGGAGGGCTAGTGCCATCCTGTATGGCGGCGGCACTCAGTTCTTCTCTTTTTCGGAGAGTCCTCGAATGATGCAACTACCGTTGCACCGTCTGATTCGCGCTGCCACCTCCCCTAAGCGCCTTATGGAAAGATGTCGGGCACGCTACCGACTTCACCTTGAAACTGGTCTACCCAAGATTGGGGTAGGACTTGGATTCGGACCTTTTGTTGATAACACATCTGAAGAGCAGGCTGCTCGTGTTCTGGCTAGGCAGATGAGATTTCTTTGGGTGCGAGATGTGAATTCAGAAAGGTTCTGCCGCAACAATGGTGCAGGTAATCTGACCAGAGCGTCAGATCTTTGCTTTTTGTCGGCTTTTCAACAGCAGTATATTCACCGGCGATCCGCTTCAATGAAGCGCGTCATCCCCCGCGTCGGCATTGCTTTGCGTGACTGGAAGTTCACCGGAGAAGGGGCGATGTGTATCACGCCATATCTCCAGTTTGCGGCGATGTGCCGCCAAAGACAGATTGACGTCAAGTTTTTTGTCTTTTCGCCGAAGCGTGATGTGGAAGTAACCCGGCAATTGATAGATGCAAACGAGGAGGCATGCCATTGGACTCCGGATTCAATCTCGGTGATGGCTTTTGTTGAAATGCTTGACGCCTGTGACGTGATGGTCACTAGCCGGTTCCACGCTGCCGTCTTCTCGCTGCTGCTCGGCAAGCCGTTTGTCGCGGTTGAGATCGAATCCAAGCTTAAGATGGTGGCAGAACTACTTGGTGGCTGGGATGTGCTGGTTAGACTACCGGTAGATCCGTCCTGTCTATTCGCCAAGGTGAAAAACATTATCGACCATCTGCCTGAGTATTGTGAAAGGGCCCGACGGACCTGTTTTGAACAAACTCAGCAGGCCGACCGCGCAAGGACTGAGTTTGACGAATGTATGCGAACTCTCGGTTAAGAATTGCAGGTTGGACTTTCAGAATGCCACGTATCCTGATGTTCGCAGCTGCCTTCGCGCCAGCTTGCTTCTCGGAGGGATTGGTGAACAGCAAGCTTGCCCTAGCCATGAAGGAGAGTGGCTGGGATCTTGAGGTGATCTCGATGGTCAGCGATAAGGCCACATGCTACCAATCCGGATGGCTGCCCCCGTGGCTGCCGCTCAAGCCGATTCTACACCAAGTGGAAACTCGCATAGCGAAAGAGAGAGGTTGGCGCTTCCCTAATCTTGCATTGGACGTGCTTGCTACGGGGCATCTTGTGAAAGGCGTCCATTGGTCGCGATTGGCTTACAGGAAAGCAATTGAACTGCAAACAGTGAAGCCATTCGACCTCGTGATTTCTCGCTCTACTTCCTGTTGCAGCCATCTTCCTGCGATCTTGTTTAAGAAGGCGACGGGGGTACAGTGGGTTGCCAACTGGAACGATCCACCGCCATACTTGTTCCCTCCTCCCTACACACATGCGATGCCGAAGTGTAGACGACTGATGGTGAGGCGCTATCTTCGGGCCGCCGCGAGAATGGCGGATTACAACACCTTTCCAAACCGCCACTTGTTTTTGCATCTCAGAATTGAACTGGGAATTACAGATGAGAAGCGACTCAGAATTATTCCTCATATTGCGTTTGTTGGCCATAAGGCGATCCCTTGGAAAAGGTGCGATTCGCTTAGGTTATGTCATGCTGGTAACCTTTCTGCCGCTAGGAGGCCGGAGACGTTTTTAAGAGCTTTCAAGAGGGTTGCCGAACGCTACAAGGGACGCGTGAAGATGACTTTTGACATAATCGGCACCGAAGAAGTCAATCTAAGGACGATCACTCATGATCTCGGCTTGGACGAGAACGTTTGCTTCCATGGTACAAAGTCGTTTCTGGATACACTTGATCTGATTGCTCGAGCCGATGTGGCAGTACTCATCGAGGCTCCATGCGATAAGGGCATATTTCTGCCGAGCAAAATAATCGATTACGCTCAGACCGGTCGACCCATTTTATCAATATCACCAAAAACAGGCGTGATGCGGGATTTGCTCGCCGAATTAGGTGGTGGCATACATGCCGATAACCTCTCCCAACCAGACATCGAAGTGGCACTGGAGCGAATTGCGCAGCTCTGGCTCAAGAACCGTTTGGACAAACTCGACCCGAACCGTTGGGTTCAGGAGGCTTCGGTTGAAGCGGTTCTGAGTGCTTTTAAGTCGATGATGCCGCCGTCATTTGCCACTCGAAGGCCAGTCGGGATACCAAATATGAATCCATAATGGCAAAGCGTGTTACCGATTACCGGCCGGATGTGGACGGCTTGAGAGCTCTTGCCGTCGTGGCGGTGTTGTTATTCCATGCCAAGCTCGGTTGTCCGGGGGGCTTCGTGGGCGTTGATATCTTTTTTGTCATCTCCGGATTTCTGATTTCCTCACTGATTCTAAAGGAAATTGCCAAGGGCAGCTTCACGCTCATCAATTTTTGGGAGCGGCGAATCCGCCGGATTCTCCCAGCAGTAGTCGTCGTCATTTTCGCGACGCTGGTCGCCGGTTGGTTTCTGTATTTGCCGGATGATTTTCTAGCTCTGGGCAAGTCGGCTCTCGCCCAGGTCGCGCTGGTATCAAATGTCTTCTTTTACCGGCAAGCCGGTTATTTTGAGGCCGGGGCCGATACCAAGCCATTACTGCACACTTGGTCTTTGGCCGTAGAGGAGCAGTTCTATCTACTTTACCCCTTCTTCCTGGTCTGCCTAGTCAATCAAAAACGGCTAGGCCCTGCGGCAGGAATTGCGGTAGTGGGGATCAGTTCTTTGGTGCTCAGTGTAGTTGGCACGTACACCCATGCTTGGGCCACGTTCTATCTCTTGCCGACCCGCGCGTGGGAGTTATTGCTTGGGGCTTGGCTGGTCGTCATGCGGGACCGATTCTCCGCCGGGAAGTTGCCTCGGGAGGTGGCGGGATGGATCGGATTGGCTCTCATTTACTTCCCGCTCTTCTGCTACGATGCAGATACTCGTTTTCCGGGGCTGGCAGCTGTGCCCCCCTGCCTCGGCACTGCTCTGATCATCTACTCCAGTCAGACCGGGCTTTCCATGGTTGGCCGGCTGTTCTCCTTGCGGCCCCTGGTTTTCATCGGGTTGATCTCCTACTCCTTGTATCTGTGGCATTGGCCGTTACTGGTTTACGCAAATTATGTTTCGGCAAAAGCGTTGACGGTACTCCAATATTCCCTGTTGCTGGGCCTCAGTGTGCTTCTGGCGGCGGCCTCATGGAAGTACATTGAGACGCCTTTTCGGCGGCGGATGGTGTTTCAGCAACGGAGGCAGGTTTATACGTTCGCTGGCACTTCCATTGCGTCCTTGTCGGTGGTTGGCCTGTGGATCATTTGGCAGCAGGGAGTACCCTCACGGCTATCCGTGCATGCGCAGCGTCTCGCCAACGCCCGCTATGATCGCGCCTTTCTGAATGAGACGACACTGCCAAAAGCCGCCGCAGGACAGTTTTTTGAGCTTGGTGGTCAGCCAACCAACCAACCGGTGGAAATCGTGATTTGGGGAGACAGTCATGCTATGGCGGTAACGCCGGTTATTGATGAGCTGTGTCGGCGACACTCCAAACGAGGTGTTCAAGTGACCGTGTCCGCTACCGCACCCCTCTTGGATTACGTGAGTAAGGAAAAATGGAGTCTAAGAGAAAAATCGCCCGAGTTTGCCTCCGCTGTGGTCAACTACATCGCCACCCAACGGGTCAGAAACGTGATCCTCGCCGCCAACTGGCATGGTTACCCGCCGGATGAGTCCTTCAAAAACGGGCTGTTCAAAACGGCGCGTTCCCTCATGGGCGCAGGGGCCAGAGTTTTTATATTGCAGGATGTGCCAAAGCCGAAATTCGACGTGCCACGTATCGCTGCCATCACCGCCATGCGTCACGGGGATACGCAATTGCTTGGGAATCCTGCCGAGCTTTACAAAACAGAAAATGCGTCAACCCTACAAATCTTAGATGAGTTATCCCGGGAAGGCGCAGTTATTCTAGATCCCACCAGTTATTTCATAAATTCGAATGGTTTGTACGGAGTGGTGAAAGACGGAAACGCATTGTTTTGTGATACCCACCACCTGTCGGTCGCGGGAGCGCGGCTCCTCTCACCTTTGTTCGAGCCGATCTTCTGCCGGGAATAGAAGTCCGCCAGCTGCCAGATGGAAAGTTACCGAAAGCCCCCACTTGTGGTGGAGAGTGCGGCCAGATGCTGACTGCTGCTCTGCTTGCGGACATCGTTGAGCGCATTGGCAGCAGCTACTATCTCTTTATCAAATTCCGGTTCTAACGCCCTGGCACATGTTTTTACTTTCAAAATCCAGGCCGACAGGATCTTTGTCTAACGCCATCCAGCGGAAGCGGGACGACTTCGCAGCAGCACTGTTTCAAGCTGTGGAGTTGGCGCGGCGCGCAGCTGGGGCAGCCCCGGTGTCTAGGCTCGCAGAGGCGGATCGATTTACCCAGGCCAACATCAACACGGCGGTTGATCTGGTAGCCCGATGGGCGGGCACAAAGGATCCCGCAATGCTGGCGCTATTCATCGGCTGGGTGAATCTGTGTGCCAACGAACGCCTGGACAAAACAGGCCCGGCAGACTTTTCGCAAGCACCGCTGGAGCGAACCTGGCAAACCTGGGAGGATCTGATCGCGGCGGATGCTGGAGCAGAATTGTGCTGTTTTCATGGCAGTCTGCGGCAAGCCACTGAGTCGCTCCGGCAAAAAACTGAGAAAGCAACCCGGGTGCTTTTCATCGGAGACTGCCTGCAGTGCGACATCCTGACCAGCCTCTACGGTCCGTGCCTGCAAGCGGGCATCTCCCTGGTGCCAAAAACGCTGGCCCATCGTGTGCCAGCCTCCCTCCGTAACGAAATTAGAAAGCTGGAATCCCAGAAGTTTGATGTCGTGTTTTTCAGTCCGTTCTCGCACGAGTTCTCTTCAGATTATGCGCATGTCATTCACCCCAAGAACTACCTTATGTCGGCGCGCGCCGCGGATGCGTTTCTGAACGCGGCGATTCAGGATACCGAGGAGGCTTTGGATCTGCTAGCGAACCAGTTTGAATGTCCGATCTATGTTCACAACACGGGAGGGACGCAGCAGCACAACTCTGGATTTAGTGGTTTGGGCAAACTGCTTTTATCCGCCCGGCTGCGTCGGCATGCTCGGGAGCGACTTAACGGGGCGCTGACCGAATTGCTGGCCGAGAGGAACGCCGCTACCTATGAACACCTGTTCGTTGTTGACGAAGAGGCCTTGGCACGGCGCATTGGGGTTTACCAGTTGGGAAGAATCTGGTTTAACAGTGGCACCCTGCACCCAACCCTTCTGGGAAACATGCTCGGACGGGAAGACTACTTTAGGGCGATCTACATCCAAGCCTATCTGGCCACCCGGAAAGTTATCGTGTGCGACTTGGATAATACTCTTTGGGATGGGATGATCGGCGAAGGAGCCGTCAGCCATTTCCATGAGCGGCAGGAGGTGTTGAAAGGGCTACAGCAAAAAGGACTGCTGTTGGCGATCAACTCCAAGAACGACCCCCGTAAAGTTCACTGGAAGGGAGGCACGTTGCAGGAAGAGGACTTCGTCACAGCACAGATCAACTGGAGTCCAAAAACGCAAAACATCAACCGTATCCGCGACGAGCTCAATCTTAAGGTCAAGGATTTTATGTTTTTGGATGACCGTCCGGACGAACGAGAACAGGTAAATGCTGCGTTTCCGGAAATCCATGTCCTGGACCCCATGGACGCTCTGACCTGGAAACTCCTGGACCACTGGCAGCGGGTGCTGCCAAATCAGGTGGATGAAGACCGAACCAAACTATACCGGGAACGAGCGTGCCGCGAACAGTTTGTTACCCAGTTAAGCCAGAATCGGACCGACGCAGACGATGAGACAACAGCGTTTAAAGCCTTGGGATTGAGTGTTGAAATTCACGAGGCCGAACGAGCTGACTTGAAGCGGGTCGTGGAGTTGATCAACCGCACCAACCAGTTCAATCTGTGCGGCAGTCGTACCAGCTTCCGCGAACTATCCGAGGGACTTGGCCAGGATCGGTTGATTATCCTCGCGGACGCCAGGGACAAATTTGGTGACATGGGGACGGTGGGAGTTCTTGTAATTGAACGGAAGGTTGGTGGATTTGAGATTCCGATATTTGTGCTGAGTTGCCGCGTTTTCGGCTTCCGGATCGAATACACGCTGTTAAACACAGTGAAGCGGATGGTAGACGTTGGCGTGACCGTCCGGGGCCTCTACCGGGATACCCCCCATAACGAGCCATGCCGAAAAGTTTACTCCGAGGCGGGCTTCCGCTGGGACGGCAAATTTTGGACGGGCCAGACTTTTAAAACAATGGACGATCCGGTCTGGCTTTCGGTTACAACCCACATTGCCCCAAAGCCATTTTGGCGGGGCCCGGGAATCGAGATCCGACAAACGGGATGCCCTGCGGGTGGAATTCTCTGAAGGGCCGCGGGCGTAAAGCTGTGCCGCAAGGTCGCAAACAAAGCATTGGCTCGATCAATCTCTTTGAATCGGAAACGCATCCTCTTTGGTCATCCTTACTGGGGACGGGGTGGGGCTGAAGTTGCGGCCATGTGGCTGCTCCAAGCCCTCTGCCGTGATTATCACGTGGACGTGGTTACTCGCGGGGGTTGGGACTTGGATGACCTGAACCGATGTGCGGGGACCGAGGTTCGCGGGGAGGAATTTGGAGCAATCGTTTATCCCTTGCTTGACCCGCACGTCTTATCGCGAGGAGGAGCGCTATGGAATGGTCTGTTCGAACGATTTTGCCGGAGTCTCGCCCCGCGCTACGACCTTTGCATTACCGCATCGCGGACGCTCGATTGGGGCCGACCGGCCCTTCATTTCCTCTCTGACGTGGCTTGGAATCGGCCTTTGCAGGAACGCTTTCATTGTCCAGAGGCCCTCGTGGGAGCGAGTCTGTTCCGAAAGACTTATTTTGCACTCGGTCGCTGGCTTGCCGGCTCGTCAGGTCGTGACCCGGCACGGCACGATTACTTCGTCGCGAATTCGAAATGGACGGCACAGGTCTCTTCGGAATTCTGTAAGGTGCCCCCGGTGGTCATTTACCCAGCTGTGCCGGGCGGCAGCACTCCTCCCACCCCGTGGAAGAATCGAGAAGATGCCTTCGTCTGCCTGGGACGGATTTCACCAGAAAAGCAAATTGAACAGGTCATCGCCATCTTGGACCAGGTCCGCATTATGGGACATGACGTTCGTTTGCATCTGGTGGGGATTGGGGTCTATGGAGAATACTTAGAACACATCCGGCAGCTTTGCGAGATGCGGAAAGAATGGATCATTTGGCACGGCCCCTTGTATGCGGATGACAAGTGGGCGTTGTTGGCCCGGTCCCGTTATGGCATAAGTGCCTGCGCTCGCGAGGCGTTTGGCATTGCCACCGCGGAGATGATGAAGGCGGGGATGGTGCCGTTTGTACCGCGCGCGGGGGCACAGTCCGAGATTGTGCAAGAGGATGACCTGATTTACGACGACATTCAGGAAGCCACCCTTAAAATTGATGCGGTATTGAGATCCGGCTCTCGCCAGCAGGAATTGCATCTCCTTTTATTGCAGCGGGCCGAAGCGTTTCATCCGGAGCAATTCAACTTGGCCGTTCGGGAATTGGTCGAGCGGATGCTTGTCCATCAAGCCCCGGTGCGCACTGTTTAGTGGAGCGAGAAAGCCGTTTCGTATGAACCCTAACAGCCTAAAGGAAAACTGTAACAGAGCCTATACTGAGCAGGCTAATTCGCGCTTACATTGGCTGGATTGGTTGCGTTTCACGGCAGCGTTCATGGTCGTTGCTTGTCATCCTCGGGGAACAAACTGGGTCGAGTGGGAGCGCTTGGAAATTGCGTCTCAGAGCAAGGTCGCATGGCTATTCTTTGAAGCAACCGGCGTGGGTTTGGAATGGGTGATTGTTTCTTTATGCTCATTGGATTCCTGGTCGGTGGCAAGGTTTTGGATCGGTCAAGGAATGAAAATTCTGATGCATACGCATACGCACTGGACAGAGCCTCGAGGATTTGGTTGCCGCTTTGCCCGGCGCTTCTACTCAGCGCGGCAGTTGGGTCTCTTCTTGAACTTCCTTTGTCATTAGGCGGATTCTTTGGAAATCTATTCGGCCTTCAGGGCGTGTTGTGTTGGAGCTATGGCGGCAACTTTCCGTTGTGGTCGCTGGCTTATGAGATGTGGTTTTATTTCCTGGCAGGTTGTGCTGCCGTAGCCACCAGTTCTCGGCCTACAAACAGCAGGCTCTGGGGATTCATCGGAGTGGTGGTCTGCTCCATGGTATTCACCCGGCTGGATGCGACATTTCTTTTCTGCTGGCTGCTTGGCGCCATCAGCTATAGCCAGCTTTCGTACGAAACTTGATCAGCTCTCACCTTTCAATGAAAGGCGGTGGTTCGGTCGTGCCGACCACGAATTTCGCTTAGGGAACAGTTCTGAGTTTTACAACTCGAATCGCAGGGGATTCTCTCGACCGCCAAACTTCATGAACATTTGTGTTTTCACCGACCTCCGTTTCACGGCTCATCAGAAGCCGACGGGAGTCGGGAAACACATTTTTCACATGCTTCATGGGCTCAATCAAATTCAGGGGAACACCCTATATTTACTGGCAGCCAGAGATCAAGCACAACACCCGGGCTCACTTGCCTTTTTGCCGGGGCGAACGTTGCCGCTGTCTTGGAAATTGTCCGAGGCCCTCTGGACCGTGACCGGCCACCCCGTGGCAGATCGGTGGTGTGGTCATCCAGACTGGGTGTATTGCCCAAAGAACGACTTCATCCCGGTCAAGCATACTCGAGTGGCCGTGACCGTGCATGGCGCGCATGAACTGGATCCGCAATTGCCACAATCCGGAAACAGCTCAGCCCGCCTCAACCGGCTGCGCCGCCGCACCTCCTATCGCCGACTGCTGCAGCAAGCGGCTCTGGTGCTGACAGTTTCCGAGTTCCTTAAAGCACAGATGGTTGAATGGTTTCAGGTGTCACCAGAAAAGTGCCGGGTCGTGGGCAATGGCGTTGAGCCGGAATTTTTTCGGGCAGCGGAACAATCGCCCGGTGCTTCGGGGGAATCCCCCGATCGTCCGTTTGTGCTGGCCGTGGGGGGGCTGAACTATCTCGACGGCGGTGATCGCACCCTTCATTTCGCAGCGGAGTTGCGGAAGCAAATGCCCGACTTGCGGGTGCTAGTGGCTGGCAGTCAGCACGAACGCGCTCTGGTTGCGAGAGCCGCCCAAACACCAAACGTAACGCTCCTAGGCTACGTCCTGGCGGAGAGGCTCGCGCGTTACCTGCGCGATGCGGTGGCACTGCTATTTCCGACGCGCTATGAAACGTTCGGCATCGCTGCCGCCGAAGCCATGGCCACTGGAACACCGGTCATCACGTGTCACTCCACTGCGGTGCCAGAGATTGTGGGCGATGCCGCACTGTACACGGATCCGGACCAGTCGGAAGCGATGGTTGAGGCCGTCCAAGCCCTGCTAACGCAGCCAGGGCTGCGCACTGAGTTGATTCAGCGCGGAAAGCTGCGGGCCCAGGCGTATAGCTGGGCCAGTTGCGTCGAGAGATTACAGAAGGCGTTGGTAAAGGGGTGAAGGCTGAAAACTTGGCGGGCAAAAAAATTGAAGTGGGCGAGCCGTCCGCTGTGGCGATCGCGCCGGTGTGCTTTTACATGCGCGGGTCACAAGTCCCAGACAACAGCAATCCATGTCGGCAAGAATTCTGATCCTAAACCATTCAAGTGGGCGCAATGGTGCGGGGTATTGGTGGTCTTGGTTTATTTTATCCGTGGTTCGGTATTCCCGTGGTATCTGCCCGTGCCGTTTGGTGCTTGGATTGCATTGAACGTTTTGTGCTTAACAGTGGCTGCGGGAATCGCGATCGTTGGAGGGGGCACTTGGCGCGCACCCTGGGTCATCGTCCTTGTCGCGTTTGTGGCGAGCATCACCCAAGCGGAAGAGATCCATACCGCCCTATCGCGTTGGATCGGGCTGTCGCTGTTAATGCTCGCCTTGGGACCAGTGATTTTGAATCCGACAGCTCTCGCGATCCGGGCTGCTGCCTGGAGATGGACCTTAAATGGCGTTACGGGTCTCACCGCAATATTCGTTCTTTGGTATACGTTGCACCTTCCCTGTCCGGTGGGGCGAGCGCCCTTTGCGGCTTTCATGAATCAGTCCATGATCCTCGGCCCCATTGCGGGTCTTGGGGTGGTAATTGCCGCCGCTCACGCGGTTCACGGCAATTCATGGCGTTGGGGTCTCCTGGCCACTCTGGGTCTAATCCCACTGTTGGCCTCGGGTTCGCGCGTGGCCGCGCTGGCCGCCGGGATGGCCAGTTGTTATCTTCTGATCCGCCGGCGTCCATTGCTCGGGGCGGTGCTCACACTCGCGTTTGCTGTGATGCTTGGCTATTTTTTAACCCGCGGGGAGAACCTGACAGAGGGAGAATCACTCGGAGGCTCACTGGCCCGCAAGGGATTGACGAACACGCGGGTAGAATTGTGGGAATCGCGGATTACGGAATTCAAATCAAGCCCGCTGTTCGGTATTGGTGTGGCCATGGGAACTGGGAGCGGTACAGCAAAGGAGGCTGATGGTAGCATTCGGGTCGAACCCGGCTCCTCCTATCTCGCGATTCTGGCGATGACTGGTGCGGTCGGCACCGTTGCGTTTTTTTCGGCCCTTGGCCTGGTTCTCTATGGTTTCATGAACCTTCGCCGCCATGCGCCGCTTGACAATGATATCCTCGTCGTAGCTGGCATCTTTCTGGCCGTGCACGGGGTGGCTGAAGGCTGGATCTTAGGCTTTGGCAGCCCACTATGCTTCCTGTTTTGGCTTTGGTTGGGAAAACTCGGCGATGCGTCACTCCCTCTTCTCCAGGCCAATGGGCTGTCAAACACTCGTGGCTATCGCCGGTGGTTTTCCCGGACAGGCTTTCAGCCAATGCGAGTTTCCGCTAGACAGGGGTAGTCACTATATTGTTCCAGTGTGCATTTGGTGCGTTCATTCGTGTTTTGGCAGAATCTTCTCAGCCCTCACCAAGCGCCTTTTCTGCGCGCACTGGCTAATTCTGGGCACAAAGTAGTGGTCGTTGCACCTATTCGGATGGCACAGGAACGGGCATCACTGGGCTGGGAGATACCCGCTATGGGCGGTGCCCAGGTGATCATTGATCCAGACGAACATACCATCAAGGAGTTGGTTAATGAGAGTCCCGCGAGCACGATTCACGTGATGGCTGGCGCTCGCTGGACCCGGTTGGGTAATCGCGCGCTTTTCCATTGTATGGCGGCGGGAGCTCGTATGGGCATCATGTCGGAGTCTCCGGACCCCCGTGGCCTGCTCAGTATTGGCCGTCGGATACGCTATGCATTGGAGCGATGCAGATATGGATATGCGTATCGGTTTGTGCTGGCGATGGGTGAGATTGGGATAAGCTGGTTTCGCAGGTGCGGGTATCCCAATGAACGAATTTTCCCCTTCGCATATATTACCGACTCCCCACCACCGGCAGAACTGAGTAAGCCGGTGAACGGCGAAACGGTATTGTACGTCGGCCAGTTAATCCCACGAAAGGGTTTGGACATTCTGCTTCATGCATTTGCGGCGATGGCAGACAACATCGTTCGCCTGCAGTTGCAGGGAGATGGCTCTGAGCAGAACCGTCTCACGCAGATCGCCAAGAGGCTGGGCATTCAAAGCCGGGTGGAATGGCTTGGTAGTGGTCGGCCGTCAGACGTGCGTAAGCATATGTGTGCGGCCAGGTTGATCGTGTTGCCAAGCCGTCACGACGGATGGGGGGCTGTGGTGAATGAATCACTGATGGCAGGTACACCGGTGGTGTGCAGTTCGGCGTGTGGTGCTGCCGAGCTGATACGCTATCCATGGTTGGGATCGGTGTTCCAGAAGGGCTCAGCTGATGATCTGACGAGGGTTCTGAGGCATTGGGTGGAGCTCGGCCCGCGAACCCCAGCCGAACGCGAGCGGGTACGCGCGTGGTCGGATTGTATCAGCGGCCCGGCAGTGGCCAAATACTTTGAAGCGATCCTCGATCACGTTTATGATGACGGGCCGCGTCCTACGGCCCCTTGGCGGATGCCTTTGAAGGAAGGTGGCCTCTGAGTGCACGTTTGGTTGACCATCCCCAGCTTGGCGAACAGCCGTGGCGGACCTTCGGCGGTCGTCCAGAATCTCAGTGAGCATCTGGTGTCGCAGGATGTGCGGGTCAGTGTGCTGACGTGCCGCGCCTCCGTTGGTCAGTCTGAAGCTCTGCCTCGCGACGACGACGTCAGGGTAATCCGTGTCCCCGGTAGCGGGCGCGGCAAGCAGGGTTTCGGCGCGATGTTGGAGCAGGGGCTTTTTGAGCACGAGAGAACCGTAGTGCATGATTTTGGGCTGTGGCTGCCTGCGAACCATTCCGTTGCCGCAGCCTGCTCGGCTCTTGGTGTGGGACGGGTGTGTTCTCCGATGGGGATGCTTGCCCCGTGGGCACTGGCGCACAAAGCGTGGAAGAAAAGGATCGCTTGGTGGCTTTATCAGCATAAGGACTTGCGCTCCGCGTCAGTCCTGGCAGCAACTGCAGAGCAGGAGAGGAGGGACATTCGACGACGAGTGCCAGGGAAGGCCGTTGCGACAATTCCGCACGGGGTCGAGATTCCAGGACTTTCTAATCTGCCTTCCAGGAATCCCCAGAAAAATTGGAGGACAGTCGTTTTCCTGGGGAGAATCCATCCTGTGAAGGGTCTAAAGCACCTCTTGGAGGCTTGGCGATTGGTGTGTCCCGCCGGTTGGAAGTGCGTGCTGGCCGGCCCTGATGAGGCAGGCCATCGAGCGGAGTTGACTATGCTGCTGCGCTCATGGGATCTTGGGAGTGTATTCGAGTTTTCGGGCATGGTGCAAGGCACCGCAAAGTGGGCTCTGCTGCGGCAGGCGGATCTCTTCGTGTTGCCTAGTTTCACCGAGAATTTTGGGCTGGTGGTGGCTGAGGCCCTGGCTTGTGAGGTGCCAGTGATTGCTAGCAAAGGGACGCCTTGGAGCGACCTACATGAGCATGGCTGCGGCTATTGGGTTGACATCGGCGTGGGGCCTTTAGCGGAAGCCTTGCGGAAGGCAACCAGTCTGGATGATTCTGAACGCTGCGAGATGGGGCGCCGAGGACGTCGTTTGGTAGTCGAGCACTATTGCTGGCCCCGTGTCGCCGAGTTGACGCGGTCGGTTTACGAGTGGACGCTCAGCGGTGGAACTCCGCCAGCGTGTGTCCATATTCCATCGCAGGAGCCGTGAACGTCAATCTTTCCACGTTTGCAAACCCGGACTTTAATCGCGGTGCAAGCGCCCTCAAGGAAGCTTCCTGGATCGCTGTCCGATTTGTGCTGTTTTCCTTGTGCCCCTTTCCTTTGTCCGGGCTGAAATGCGCGGTCTTGCGTGCGTTTGGTGCTCGTATCGGCCAGGGCGTGGTGATCAAACCACAGGTTAAGATCACTTTTCCCTGGAAGCTGGAAATCGGGAACCACGTTTGGCTTGGTGAAGAATGTTGGCTGTTGAACCTGGACAGGATCACAATCGGCGATAACGTCTGCATTTCCCAGCGGGCCTTCCTCTGCACCGGCAGTCACAATTACAAGCTGTCGACCTTCGATTTAATCGTTAAACCGATCACCATCGAAGATGGCGCCTGGCTCGGCGCTGGCAGTTGGGTCGGTCCTGGCGTTGTTGTCGGTTCACATGCAGTTTTGACTGCTGGCTCTGTTGCCACCAAAAACCTCGAACCGTATGGCATCTATCAAGGAAATCCCGCCAGCCTGGTGAAAAAACGCATCATCGAGTCCTAGGTCTTATGTCTTGGGTCCTAGGTCTCAGGTCCTAAGTCCCTCCCCCCCATCTATGCCCCTAATCCTCATCTTGCTCCCCCTTGCCTATCTCTGGTTCAAGCTCATCGACAGCGTTAGCCCGGAATGGACGAGCAATCCACAATACGGCTACGGATGGGTTGTCCCACTGCTGATGATTGGACTTTTGTTCAAGAGGTGGCATGCGTGGAGAGACGAGGAGACTAAAGACCAAGGACCAGGGACCAAGGACCAAGGACCAAAGACCCAGGACCTACGACCAGTGAACATGGTCTCAGATACCGGGACTAGTGACCTGAAGATTGACGGCAAAGGTTTATGGTCCACAATCTTAGTAATTGCCATCGCCGCTTTTCTTTATTTGCCTATTCGCCTTGTCGAAGGGGCGGTTCCGGAATGGCGACCGCTCCAGTGGGCATTGGGGATTATTGTGGTTGGCGTGACTTTGATGGTTCTTTACTTGGCAAAAGGAAGAACAGCTCTTGTCCACTATGCATTTCCAATCTGCCTCATTTTTGTGGCGATACCATGGCCGAGCCCGATCGAAAACCTAATTATTCAGAAACTGACTCAATTAAATGTATCCATGGTCATTGAAGTCATGGGTCTCCTGGGCTACCCCGCACTTCAGCATGGCAATGTCATCGAGGTGGGAACGGGCGTCGTGGGTGTTGACGACGCGTGCAGCGGTATTCGGTCATTTCAATCCAGCCTCATGATCTCGCTTGTGCTGGGCGAGTTGTATCGATTGACAATGGCCCGTCGTCTGTTGTTGGTCCCGGCTGGATTTCTGGTAGCATTTGGATTAAACGTCATTCGGACAACAATCCTAACCTGGTTGGCGGCCAAAGAAGGCGTCGAAGCCATAGCCAAATACCATGATCAAGCCGGTTTAACCATAACCATTATCTGCACCTTTGTCCTTTGGGGCCTTTCCGGTCTTCTCCTTCGGGGGATGACAAGTAGAAAGCAGAAAGTTGAAATTGGTGGCTCAGATCCTAAAGATTCTGCCCCCCTCACTGTCCAATGTCCACTGTCCGCTACCCATTCACCACCGGCTACTGGCGACTGTCCCCTGGTTACTAACTCCTGTCTTCCGTCCTTGGTTCTCCTTCGTCTGTCTTTCGTCCTTCTGGTTTGGCTGCTATTCGTTGAAGTCGGCGTATACGGATGGTATCGCATTCGTGAATCGAGACTCACCCCTGGACCCACTTGGTCGTTTGAGTTACCAAGTCATGATTCATCGTTCAAGGCCATCTCAATCAGCCCTGCGACCTTCGATCTTCTCCGCTATGATAAAGGGGAGCAGGGTCAATGGAGAGGGAACGATGGCAGTGAATGGCAGGCGTTCTATGCTGAATGGTATCCTGGTCGGGTGGCTGGTTACCTGGCAAAACGGCACACGCCCGAAATTTGCCTTCCGGCGACCGGTCGAAAAATGACCCTTGGACCGGAACTCATTGTTTTGAATATCCATGGCATCGATTATCCCGTGCGGCGTTATGTCTTTACGACTCCGAATGGGCCCCTGCATGTGTTCCATTGCCGCTGGGAGGTCGGTAATTCCTCGGAGGCGTTCGTAGAGCAGGAATCAGCGCGCTTGAACCTCATCCGAGCTATCTGGGCAGGCCGCGGAAACCACGGACAGAAGGTCTTTGAACTCTTTGTGCGCGGTTACGATGATCCCGAAAAAGCCAAGGACGCCTTAATCCAACAGCTCAATAAGCTCATCAAGCCCCTGACTTAGAAAACAATGGTAGGGCGCGAGGGAATCTCACGCAAAGGCGCTGGACCAGATGACATAAGACTTAGGACTTTAGACCTAAGACTCTCGGGCGGTCTGGTAGGGCGCGATCGCCGAGCGCGCCAATGAGGTAGGGCGCGACTGCCAGGCGCGCCGGATACGGAGTCTCTGGAGCAGGGAGTCTCAGAAGAGCTCGGTCGGCCCGGGCGGACCGACCCTACCTTCGCGCCGGACGATGGTTGAAGAAAAACCTTCTCTCACAGAGGCTCAGAGACACGGAGGCAAAAGTGCATTGATTTCTGTGTCTTTGCGTCTCCGTGAGAGGTTTTGCGTAGCGTTAAATGCCCGGCTGGCCCAGCGGTCCAGCCCTACCACGCAATCCGACGCTACCAGGCGGCCCGTGTTTTATCTTCTCCTCAATCAGTTTTACCCTCCTGATCCGGCGCCGACAGGCGTTTATCTGCATGACCTGGCCCGGACTTTGGCCAGGCGGGGACACCGAGTACAGGTTTTCTGCTCGCGACGATCCTACGACGGCACACAGTCATATCCTTGTCGTGAATTGCGGAACGAAATCGAGGTTGTTCGATTGCCGGCGTTCGGTTTCGGTCGCAAATCGTCTTTGGGCAAACTCGCCGATTACAGCACGTTTTACGCATCGCTGTTGGTCCGGCTCATGATGATGCGAAGGTCCCCGGATATTATCTTATCACTGACAACACCGCCGTATCTGGGCCTTCTTGGCAAGATCGCCGCTTGGCGACATCATTGCAGGCATGCCCACTGGATCATGGATCTTTATCCGGACGTCCTGCTCGCCCATGAATTGTCGCGTAATCATTTCGGTAGGGCGCGATCGTCGAGCGCGTCAGAGGGTAGGGCGCGACTGCCAGGCGCGCCGGACGCAGGATCTCAAGAGCGGGATGCTTCAAACATGCCCGGCTGGCCCGGGCGGTCCAGCCCTACCACACCCGGTCGGCCCAGCGGTCCGACCCTACCGACGCTGGGTAGGGCGCGACTGCCAGGCGCGCCGGACGCAGGATCTCAAGAGCGGGATGCTTCAAACATGCCCGGCTGGCCCGGGCGGTCCAGCCCTACCACACCCGGTCGGCCCAGCGGTCCGACCCTACCCGGGGCGACGGGCTCGATTGCTAAATGCCCGGCTGGCCCGGGCGGTCCAGCCCTACCACACCCGGTCGGCCCAGCGGTCCGACCCTACCTGGCGCGCCGGGCTGACAGCCTTATTCAGCGTATCTTGCAGCGCCTGACACGGTTTCAACTGCGAGGGGCTCAAATTGTCCTTACACTGGGCCCGGTTATGGCCGAGAAAGTCAGTCGATATGTGCAAAACCACAATCCAAAAGAGGAGGTGTCCAAGCCATCCACGGCAAGTCTTCACTGGCTTCCGCTCTGGGCCGACAATGATCTGGCGCCCTCGCCAGCTAATCAGCCAAATCCGATGCGCATGCAACGCGGCTGGCAGACCGATGAGACTGTTCTTCTCTATTCTGGGAACATGGGCCTAGGACATCGGTTTGATGAGTTTCTGGAGGCAGCTTGTCGTTTGGGGGATCCCGGGCCGAGATGGGTTTTCAGCGGGGGCGGAAAGCGTCGAGCGGAGATCGTAGCCTTTGCTCAGGCCCATCCCGAGGCGCGGATCGAACTGCTCGATTATGTATCGCATTCCGAGTTGCGCGTTCATCTGTGCGCGGCAGATGTCCATCTGGCAAGTATGGATTCCGCTTGGAACGGCCTGATGGCGCCAAGCAAGCTGCAAGCGAGCTTTGCTGTCGGCCGACCGGTCATCTATGTCGGTGGACGCACCTGTGAGACTGCAGCCTGGATCCAAGAATCAGGCGGGGGGTGGATTGTAGGCGAAGACGATGTCGAGGGACTCCTGGCCGCTGTTCATGCAGCGCTTGATCCTGGTGAACGCATTCGGCGCGGCCAGGCAGCATTTCGATATGCCCAGGAGTGCTTTCGGATGGAGAAAAACTGCGAACAGATCGCTGATTTGCTCGAGTCCGGTGCCATGAGCACCCGGTAGGGTCGGACCGCCTGGGCCGACCGAAGAGGTAGGGCTGGACCGCCGGGCCAGCCGAGCATTCAGCATCCGGATTCGGCGTCCCGGGTAGGGTCGGACCGCCTGGGCTGACCGGGCATTTCGAACCGCTTTGCGATCTCGAGTCCCTGCGCCTTTGCGTCTTTGCGTGACAATTAGTTTCACGCCAAGCCGCAAAGCTCGCAAGATCCTTTGGTCCAAGGTCTTAAGTCTTAGGTTTTATGTCTCCTGTTCCCTGTCCCCTTTTCCTCCGCCTTTGCGTGAGATTCCTCATGTCTTTAGTCCCTTGTCTTAGGTCCTAGGTCTTAAGTCTCAAGTCCCTTGTCCCCTCCACCCATTTTCCATGATCCCGTATAAAACCTATCTCGCCTGTTTTTTCATCGCAGCACTGATCAGCCTGGCATTCACGCCGTTGGTGATCCGCCTGGCGCGCGCCCTTGGGGCGATTGATCGCCCCGTCGATCGCAAGATTCATAAGCGACCGGTTCCGCGTCTCGGGGGCGTAAGCGTATTTGTCTCGATGTGGGTGCCACTCATCCTGCTCTGTTTCTATGACAACATCGTCGTCCAACAGGTTCTCACGCATGAACTGCAACTGCTTCTGACTTTTACCGGCGGATTGGCAATGCTGTGTGTCGGCATCGTGGACGACATCCATGGAATCAATGCTCGATGGAAATTTGCCTTTCAGTTTCCCGTTGCCATCCTCCTGGTGGCGGGCGGCGTGCGGTTTGATTCTGTGTACATGCCGTTAGTGGGGCATTTTGACCTGGGGTTTCTTGGACCTTTCATCTCCGTATTTTGGCTTGTTGGCGCCACCAATGCCATGAACCTGATCGATGGCATCGACGGTTTGGCAGCGGGTGTGGCCTATCTGATTGCGACTTCTCTGGCCATTTTGGCCATTCAAGCCGGTAATATGGCCATGCTGGTTGTCGTGATGTCAGCCCTGGCGGGGGCCTGTCTCGGATTCCTTCGATACAACGTTCAACCCGCCAGAATCTTTCTGGGCGATTCCGGCAGCCTGTTTTTGGGCATGACCCTTGCCATCAGCGCCACCTTTGGCAGTGTCAAAGATAAGGTTGGCACATCACTCCTGGTCCCGGCCGTTCTCATCGGCTATCCGATCGCCGATACCCTGATTTCCATGGCTCGGCGCTATCTGCGTGGCAAACCGGTGTTCACCGGCGACGCCAGCCATCTTCATCATCGGTTGCTCTACAAAGGAATGGATCATCGGCATGCCTGCCAGGTGATGTATGGCGTGTGCCTTGTCTTCTGTCTCTGGGCCTTCGCCATACAACGCCAGAGCCTGCCTCTTATGATGCTGGGCATGGTCAGCGTCGCCATGCTTATAGTCTTCGGTCTCTACCGTCTCGGTTACCTGGAATACTTCCAGTCGGAAAAGGTCGCCCGCGAACGCAACGCCTTCAAGGCCGTCAATTACTATGCCGAGATGATCAAAGCCAAGATCCAATTGGCCCAAAACCGCGATGACCTCGTTCGATTGCTTCAAGACGCTTCCGAGGAATATCGACAGCTCGCCCTTGAGGTTTTCATTCCTTCGAGCATCCTCGGAGATGCCCTGGCTGTTTCCCCGTCTTCAAGATCGACCTTAGCCGATACGGCCGTCCAGGACCGGTATCATTACGATAACACCGGCTTTGGCGTCACGGCCCACTACGCCGCCAAAACCGCGAAAGAAGAGCTGATCCTGGAACAACGCCGGTTATTCGGCGAGATTTGCGCCGCCGCCAACCACTGCCTGGTCGAGTTAACCGAAGCCGCGCACAAAGATCCACAGCCTCGACCTGGAACGACAGGCACTTCAGTTCCCGATCAGGCTGTTGGACATAAACGGGACTGGGACCTGGGACCTAGGACTTAGGACTTGGGACCTAGGACTTAAGACCTAGGACTTAAGACCAAGGACCTGGGGCTATCGACATAAGATTATGGAGACAAGGATGTTAGGATTTTGGCAATTCCGATTCGACAGCTAGTATGAGACGATGAAGGCAACCGAAAACAACGCCGATTTGGTCTGTCAGTTTCAGGTTTTGATCATGGGCGAAATAGTGCAGCCGTCCTGCCAAGTGGATAAAGTATTGGGCTTCACAGAGCGAACCGCGAGCCATATACAGGAAATGCAGATAATCACGCTTGGACTGCCTGGCTGAGCCTTCGGCGATATTTGCTGGAACTGAATATGCGCAACGCCTTAGCTGGCTTGTGAGGCCATAAATCTCCTCCTTCGGAAATTGCCGAGTATGCTCGTAAATGGCGACTGTCAATTCATCCGCCATCCTCCAAGCGTGGATTTTTCGATAATCTCTCACACACAGAAATATATATAATAGAAATTAGTATAGTCAATTAAAAAAAATACACTGGATTCAAGCCACGTCGCATTCGCTTGTGCGCCCTTGTCCTTAGCCTCATGTCTTTAGTCTCATGTCCTAGGTCTCATGTCCTAGGTCTTTGATCTCGATTCCCAGTTTTGACTCCATTTCATATGAAAAAATTATTGATTGGCCTGATCGTAATATGCGTCTTCGCAGTCTGCGGCTACTTCGGCTACCGCGGATACATCAAGTGGCGACAGGTTCAGCTGGTCAAACAGGCCCGGGTGTTTCTCGAGAAATCCGATTCGCGCAATGCCTATCTCTGCCTCCAGCGCGCGATTCAAGCCAATCCCTTTGACATCGAGGCCTGCCGGTTGATGGCCGAATTGGCCGAAGCCAGCCGTTCGCCTGCGGCCTTGATGTGGCGCAGCCGTGTGGTTGAGCTCAGTCCGAGTTCTGTATCCGACCGCCTCGATCTGGCCAAGGTCGCCCTGGTCATGCGCGATTACGCCGCCGCCACAAACGCCCTGGATGGCGTGAGCGAGGACGGCAAGAAGACCGCCGAGTTTCACAACATTGCCGGCGCGGTTGCCTCAGTCACCGGCCCCGCTGGGGAGGCCCAGCGGCACTTCGCCGAGGCCGTTCGAATTAGTCCGACCAATGTCTATGCGCAGATCAACCTCGCCGTTGTTCAGTTGCGTCATACCAATGCCAACTCCCTCACCGCCGGACGAACCGCGCTCAATACACTCCGCAATCACCCGGAGATCGGCAACATGGCCTTGCGCGAATTAACCCTCGATGCGGTGCGCCACAAGCAACTACCCAATGCCCTGGCGATGTCGGATGATTTGCTGAAAAAAACAAATGCTGTTTTTGCCGATCGCCTGCTTCGACTCAGCATTCTGCGCGAACTCAAAAATGCCGATTTAGCGACCGCTATTGCCGCATGCCAGCGGGATGCCGTCACAAATCCCGCCCACCTTCACGAGTTGGTGATCTGGAAAATCAACTCCGGCATGTCCGCGGACGCCCTGCGCTGGCTGCAATCCCTCCCGATCGATGTTCAGACTAATCAGCCGGCCGCCCTCCTCGCCGCCGATTGCTACAGTATGCAAAACAACTGGACCGGCCTGCAGACGTTTCTTTCGACAAACCAATGGGGCGATATTGACTTCCTGCGACGCGCTTACCTGGCCCGATCGCTTCGACAACAGCAAATGTCTACCGCCTCCAAGGCCGAGTGGGAAGGAGCCGTCAAGGCCGCAGGCGGACAGCGTGTGCGTCTGCGATCCCTTCTGAACCTGACAGATGTCTGGCGTTGGGGCACCGAGACCGAGGAATTGCTCTGGTCGTTCGTAAACCTGTTTCCCGGCGATAAATGGGCGTTTCGGAGGCTGGCCGATACTTTTTACTCCACTCATCGGACGCGGTCCCTTCTGACTTTGTATACCCGATGGGCGGAAGTCGAACCCAAAAGCGTCTCTGTGAAAAATAACCTGGCGATGTCCGCCCTCCTCCTGGATGCGCAAGAAAAACGGCCGCATGACCTGGCCCTTGAAGCCTACAAAACCGCGCCCACCAATGCCAACTTCGCCACCACCTATGCTTTGTCTCTGCATCTGCAGAATAAATCCGCGGACGCTCTCAAGATCCTCGATCAACTCCAACCTGACAGCTTTAAAGATCCTTCCATTGCCGCCTACTATGCCTTTCTGTTAAAAGCCAATGGCAACGCCGAAAAGGCCAAATCCTACCAGGATCTCGCTGCCAAAGCGCCCCTCCTTCCCGAGGAAAAGAAGATCCTCCAAGGACTTTGAGGAGCTCGGACAAGGGACCTAGGACCAGAGACTTAAGACTTGGACTGATAGACAATGATGCAACGGGAGACCACCCGATTGAGCGATGCAGCAAAAGCATAAGAGCCTTCTCGTGATCAAAGCATTTCCTCCTCACAAATATAAAAGCCTCTTGTCACTCATATGTCCCAAGTTCTAGGTCTTAAGTCTTAGGTCCTAAGTCTTAAGTCTTATGTCTTAGGTCCTGAGTCCTAGTTCATCGTCATAACCCCCGAGCGGTTGCCACCCCTCGGGGTTTTTTATTTCCCAAGAGTCGTATTCCGGATCCTCATGGAAATAAAAAAAGCCGCATGCACTCATGCACGCGGCCTTCCGAAAGGGCAGGCAACAAACAATCGACTTATCTATGCGTTCTTCCGCCGAAGCATCCGATAGCCATTCAGGGCGAATGGAACGCTCAGGAAAAGTCCGGCAATCCATGTGCCGGGTTCAGGAACTACAATGCCCAATTGTGATTGCTTATAGTCCTTGAGCGTACCATTTTCATACTTCCCATACAAGTTAACAGCCACAACACCATACAACCCTCCAGAATCGGCCTTAGCACCCTCTTCATCGGTAAACTTGGTTATGGCCAGTTGAGTATACTTGTTATTGACGCTAGCTAATTCTTGTTCCAACCACCAAATAGCGTCTTGAAAATCACCGGCTTCATCGTCACTATCGACTTTATAGCTAGAATCAACAAAACCAGTAGTGTACAACCAATAAAGATATGCAGATCCTTTAGAAATCGGGTCGGGAGTTGGACCATCACTACCTCCTTCAACAGCAGCACTTGAAACCTCATAGTAATATGTGCTACCTAATGTGATGTATTCATTTTTCTCAATACACCAGGTCGTAAATGAAGTGGGCAATCCTCCGCCGTCACCTACTCTCGTTTGTATTGTAACATCAAATTCACCTCCGTCTCCGCCTCGATATGTCCCGGCTTCTATCTTCAATCTTCCATCATACGTCGCCTGAACCTGTGTCGCCATGCATGCGCCAAGCATACAGGCGATGATTGCTAATTTTCTCATAGATCATTTCTCCTTTTTGTATTGTTGAGTGCCTTTCGTAAAAAACACTGGGTGAAATTACCCTTTCTTGCGGACTTCTTCTACTAAGGTATGGGACATCCATGATGCAAAATGGGCCACATCGTTTTCTCGCAACATGATGAGCCTGTGAGACTCACTTGTCCCAAAACGCCCTAACGATGTCCCAAGACAACATAGACCTGCCTGCAGTTGTTCCACTATTCTTTGAGACGTATTAATAGCGAAAATGCGCCAAGAGTCGTTTTAACGAAGTGGAACGATGTTTCACGACGCGCCGGAAAGAAGCAGATTCGCAATGACAATCAACAAAAGGAGGATACCCACGATGAAATGGCTAAAAACACTGGTGGCTATAGCCACCTTAATGGCAATTCAACAGACACAGGCCTCGTATCAGTTCTTTGATAATCAGGAGGATTTCGTTCAAATGATGGAACAGCCCTATTATACTGACGAGGTTATTCCAAAAAACGGCACAGTAACTTTTGATTATGAAGACTACGTATCAGGATTCGGGGGTACGTTTGGAAGTGCTGTTACAGTCAAGATTTATAACGGACCTACGTTAGCAAGCCCAAATAGCGAATATATTGGCTTTATTACAGGGGAGCCCTTCTCGTCATTTATCGAATCGATCACCTTCGCCGGTGATTTTCCGACCGATTTCAAATACGGAATGGACATCGTTACTCCTGTCCCCGAACCGTCGACCTATCTGGCCGGGATCGGAGCGTTGGGCATTCTGGCCATGAGCTTCCGACGAAAAGCTGTGTAGCAGATTCAATCCAAACATCAGACCTCATCAAGCCCGGGTTCGCCCCGGGCTTTTTGTTGGGGTAGGGCGCGAGTTGGTAGGGCGCGACTGCCAGGCGCGCCGGACGCTGAACAGTGACGATTATTTTTCACCAATGATGCCAATTAAAAATCAACAGTGAGCCGGTAGCATCGAGCAGCGGTC
>JAKLHY010000061.1 GCA_022709905.1 Verrucomicrobiota bacterium
CAGCGAGTGGCGACTGATGATGGCTCGAAAGTTGGTCTTTGGAGCCAAAGAGGAAGCAACCGATGTTCAGCCGATTGGAGTGACACCGCCGGCATGAAATGGGCTCCACAACCGGCACAGTGTCTCCGCGCGTCCCCCAACGGGGCCCCAGGCGCTACGCCGCAGGCCGCGACCGAGGGTTCGCTTCGCTTCGGCCTGCGGCGGCGCTACCCCCGTTGGGGACCGCGCTGTGCACACGCACTATACCTATGAAATCCGGTAACATTTTTGCTTGAGGCAACGGGTGTGAAAAATAATCGTCACTGTTCACCAACCGGCTGGTAACCGGCCCGAGAACGGCAGGTTGCTCCGTAAACTGCAACCGGAGAAAACATAAATTACAGCCCGCGCCAATGTTAAACCCAAAAGCAAGAACACGTTATAAACACCGATAAACACGGTTAACGTGGTGGAAAGTGTTAGTACTAGACGTTAGTACCTGATGACTAAAGAAGGCAAAATCACTCTGCTATGTTTCTTGTTATGAGTGATTTACGAAGATTTTGAGGCGAAGGTCGGAATCGGTCCAAATAAGCCCATTTCTGAGCCCTGTAAACCCACCGGTCCCGCGCATTGCCTTTGGTCCAGTATTCTATCTAACTTCCTGTTAAAGAGCTATTTATCTTAACTGCCCTATCAGGTTCAGCTCTCAATGTGCCAAACAAGAATCATGCCGTCAATGCAGTATACGAACGTACTCTTGCAGTACACCTTAAGTACACTTCACTGGAAGTTTCACTGGAAGTGAAAAAACTGAAAATTTACCCACTCCAGAATTGCATAGCGCTCCAAGACCGATGCGCTGGAAGGCTGAAAACCTTGCCTCAGGTCTTATGCTCCGGTAAGTTGGGAGCATGAAACTGCGCCTGGAAAACCTGCCACCGTCTCTGCATGGTCAGCGTGAAGTGCTGAGCCGTTGCTTGGACGCTTTCAATCAGCTGACACCAGTTCTTCAGGTGTATTTGTTTGGCTCGCATGCTCGCGGGGATGCCCGGTTGGACAGCGATGTGGATTTGTGTATCGTCGCGGAGGGGGCCGAACGGCAGCAGGAAACGGCGCGCCGGTATCGGGAGGCGATCTGGGATATTTGGCCGCGTCCGGCTTTGACGTTGATCCCCATCGCACCCGCTCGATTGGCGGAGAAGCAGGCGATCGGAGACCATTTTTTTGCCAGTGTCCTCAAGGAAGGAGTGTTGCTTGCCTCGGAAAACTGATTCGAACAATCCCGCGGACTGGCTCGCCTTTGCCGAATCGGACTTGGCGGGGCTGGAGGTTTTGGCTCAGTGCGAACTTAGCCCGCAACTTTGTTCGAGCAAGCTGGCGGAAGTGCTGGAGAAGATCCTCAAGGCTGAACTGATACGATTGGGATGGATACTGGAGAAAACTCACGACCTTGAGAAACTTGCCAACGAACTAAACGCGCGCGGCTCGGATTTGGTCGGAGAAATACGGCCTTTGTCTACTGCGCTTGCCGAGGTTTACTTTGCGGATCGCTATCCTGGATTTGACCTTGAAGACCCTGACTGGCATGTATTCCGCCAACAACTCGCCCAAGTCAAATCCGTTTTTCTGAAGGTCAAGCAGCGGATGATGTCCTCAAGCTAGCCCTGGCCAGCGAAAATGGATAATCAACGTTTCGCAGGATTACGGGATTTTCGATCCCCACAAGAACCAATCAATAACCCAGGGCTCGACGTGGGGAGAAGGGCCTTGCCCACCTCCCATCGTAATCAACATCGACAGTCGTCTCCAGGACGGAGCGGAGCACTGGATTGGCAACATGGCCGAACGTTGGGTGGGATCGGTGCGCCGGGAGTTGCTGGATCACGTGGTCATCTTCAACCAACTGCAACTGCACCGACTCCTGACGGAATACGTCCGGTACTACCACGAGAACCGCTGCCACTTGACCCTGGAAAAGGATACGCCCAACGGTCGGGTCGTGAGCATCAAGACCTCGGCTGACGCTCAGGGGATCGCACTGCCACGGGTCGGCGGCTTGCAGCACCGCTACGAGTGGCGCCAAGCGGCGTGAGTGGAGATCCCCGGTCAACCCGAACTTGGGGTTTGGACCGACTTGCCCACAAGGCCTCTGGTCGAGGACTGACCACTGAACTCTTCAAGACTGGCCCATCGAGCGCGACCATTGTCGGCTACAGCGCCCGAGCCCGCGGTCCAACGAACGTCCTCACGAGAAAGCCAATGCCCGCTCCCCACGCCCCTGCAGGCAATCAGGAACGATGTGATTTTGTCGACCCACACCCGGATTCCCAACTCCGCCCACCACAACGCGGCGGGGTTGCCCCGTGACCTCTGGCGGGACATTGGCAACTCGTCCGGGCGATTGGGTTTCTTCCGAAGGCATCCGTTTCGGCGGTGAACTCTACGAGAGTGGAGCGTTCATATCGAGGTTGAGTTTGTGACCGGGCTGCGTCACAGATTGGAGGCGACCACGCACACCAGCAGTGGAAACCGGCAGCGCGAGCACGTGGAGCATCCCCAGAACTGCTGTGATATAAATTCAGGATGCAAGCACTGACGCTCCCCCTCCCACCGGGCACAGCTGGTTGTGAAATGAATGAGAACCGTGACCGGCGCGTCTGCCTGTCGCGTCAGCGGACTTGCCGGTTCGGCTGCATTGCCTGCTGATTTAACCCTTTCGGGAAGAAGCGGTCGATGGTCGCCGCGACTTCGGCCAACCATCCCTTTCTCTCGGCTTCCGAACTCGTCACGACAATATTGAACATCCTTCGGTGAATTGTCAGCACGCCACAGAGCGCGAATATGCAATTCTTCCATATCGCTTCGAGCGGGTCACCAAAGAGGGTCTCCTCTCTGGTACTTTCTGTATTCGACGTGTTAAATATGATGGCGGACTTGGCCTTGAGCAGCCCGCGTGGAACGCCTTCACCCTTGTCCCCTTCGAGAAACTCGTAGGCCACTCCGGGCCGGATAACCCTGTCCACCCAGCCTTTCAATATAGCTGGAGGCTGCCCCCACCAGTTCGGATGAACGATGATAATGCCGTCAGCCTGTGACACCTCGTTACAGTGCCGTTGAATCTCTGCTGGCAGCACCGCACCTTTCGAGAACTCGCCGTAGGGAAGCAGGGGGTTGAACTGTTCTTCGTACAGGTCGTGAGCAATGACCTCATGACCGTTGGCAGTTAACACTCGCAAACAGGCCGCAGCGATGGCGTGGTTAAAGCTGGCCCTGCTGGGATGCGCTACGATGACCAAGACTTTCATTGCATTTTGGCTGGCTCCGCGCCGGACTGTTCAGGGCGCTGCTTCAATGCCGGGGTGGCACTCGCGGTTTCATTTCTTTCCAAGTCCACGTCTGCCAATGAGGCTGCGTCGCGCAATGCCTCCAAGTGAGTGAACAGGATGGCGTCGGGCAGCGCCCGGCGACTTGGAGCGGGCGCTTCTCCTGCCGTGGCCTTGGGTGTGTCAGGCACGGGTTGCTTATACGATGCGTCCGCCTCTGTTGCAAGAGCGCGTGGATGGAGGGTTCTGACGAAACCGCCCGCCACGGCGGGCAAAAGCTGCTGCCCATTATCCGCAATGATGCCGGTGGGTTCTTCGGCTTCGGCGAGCACGACGGTCCCAAGTTCGACAATTACGAGGGCAGGTTCTCCCGGGTGCTTCCACCCAAGCAGCCCTCAGCCGAGGAGCGGGACCTGGCGCTTGCGATGCTGGCGGCGATGGGGATAACCGCGCAGGCGCTGCGTGGCGACGCCGAGTCGAACTGACACGGCCGGGTTGCGGAGTGACCACGTCCCTGGGTGGCAATTTCCAGCCCATCCACCAGGAGGCGGCTGCCTTATGTAGAGGCTTACGACACCAGCGAAGTTGCCCGGCAGGAGGGCTTTCTTCTTGGGGTTGACCGAAAGGTGACAGCGGTTACAAACCTCTCATGCCAAAGTAATTGCCTGTTGGATTTGCGAGGTTGAATATGCGGACACATCTATGCCAATTCCCGACAGCCCTGCCAAGTGAATGCCCTGATTCCGCCAAGGGCGTTATCGGGTAACGCACGGTGTGAGCCATCCTGTGCCGTGAACGATCAAGCGGCGAACCCAGCCCCGACAAGGATGACGTCGCCCCATGCGAGAAGCTGGATTTCGAATCCTCCGAGGGTTGAGCCTCAAGCCACCTTCGGGTGACGAACCGGCGGCGGGGCTTCCTTGGACCAGAAACCAGCCTGAACCCCGGCGCCTCGCTCATTGGAATTCTTGAGAATCCAGCAGTTGGCCGCTTCACGGTTCTGCCTGGAACCAAATCTCCAGGGTGAGGTCTTGGTCCTCAGGAAGCAGGATGCCCTCCGCGTGCTTCCAGCCGCTGGGTTGAGTGTAGGTGGCGGTCGAGATGTCGCTTGAGCAACGGCGTCTGTCGGGTAACGCGAGTTCGATCCAGAAGCGCCGCACGCTGAAGCAATCGTGGTGGGGGTTGGACAGGGTGAAGACGTTTCGCCGCGCCAGGGAGTGGATCGCCGCCGCGTTCAGGGCCACCGCCGCCGGAGCGGAAAACACACCGTTGACCTCGTCGCCGTGCGCCCCGACCATGTCGCCCAACGCCACTCCGTTCAGTAAGGCCACGGTGCCGTGGGGACCCGGTCCTTCCATTCCCTTGCCTTCGTAGTGAAGCCAGCCGTTCGTCGCAGAGCGCAAATCCTCAATTCGCAACCCGGCGATGGAGTGCGGTCCCGGTATGCGTCGGAGCCGCTCGACGTCGGGCTCCAGCACGCGCGACAGCACGAGCTCACGCGATTCGACGCGCAGGTCCGCCCAGCAGCCCCAGTCGCCCACGGAGTCGTCGCTCGGCCCGACATCGGCCACGAGCTTCAGGCGAGCTTGCTTTCCGGCCCAGCGCGAGAGGTCCGCCTCGAACGGCTGCCATTCATGGCGGGTCACCGTGGCCTGGCCCGCCGGAGTCTCGGCGCCGGAAACCTCGAGCACCACGAGCTTGAACAGGATGCCGTCGCCGGGATCACTGCCGTCTTCCTTACCCACGTTGGCGCGGAATACGGCCGAAGGTGCGGTGGGCAGTTGGATGGGATCGAACACCACGTAGCTGTAACCCACGCCCCCGTGCCAAGGCGGGTGCATGAACAACGCGTTCTTCTCGACCTCCCCGCAGCGAGCGGGGCGAAGCGTGGCCACGGTGCCGCTGGTCCCGAACTCGGCGGTCTCGTGCTCGCCACGCCTGCACATGCCCCCGGTGTGCTTGGAAGGCCAGGGCACCAGGGTGCGCACCGCGCGCACGGTGCAAAGCCCGATCTCACGCCGTTCAACCGCATCGCCCGAGCGCAGCGATAGGTCCAGGATTCCCGCGGATTCGTTGGTGGGCGTTCCCAGGCCGATCCGTGTCAGCACCGGCTGGTTCTTCTCGAGTTGAAGCCGCCGCTCGAAGGCGCCTGCACGCAGGGTGAATCCGTCTGAGCGTCGGACACGGCTCGTCGTCGTGACCAGCAGGTCATTCCCGTCCAACGCCGCAGATAGTTCCGCCAACGGCACGACGGTGAAGTCGATCCAGGCTCCTTCGAACTCGAACCACAGCCGGCTTCCGGGCCGGGCATCCTCTGGAATCGTGATCTCGTGTGTGGTCTGCCCGCGCACGGTGACGCGCTCGCCGGCCACCACTTCATCGCGTTGGCAACTCAGCACATCATTGCGGGTCGCTGCGGGGCTCAGACGGTAGCTGAAGGCCCCTGGCATGGGCCTCACATAGGTCAATCCGCGCGCGTATCGCACTTCAGCGGGGCCGAGTTCCTTTGCTTGCTTGTCCAGGGCCACCGCCTGCGCTGCCTGAACCGCAAAGCCACATTCAGCGTCAGCCAATGGGATGACCTCGTGCTGCCCGTCGGGCAGGATGCGGCAAACGGCTTGGCCGTTGCCGGCAGCTTTGGTGAAGCGCGTGAAGCGCCCGCGTCCATCCACGTAGAGGTAGGCCGGGGTAGCGGCACAGTCGGCTCGATGGCCGGCGGTGTCGCTGCTCAGGACTTCAATGGCGCCGTCCTCGGTCCACCCCGCGTAGCCGTTCGGTGGCAGGTCCAGATCGTGTCCGAACACGCGTGCGATCAGCCGCTCCGTCTTGCTGCCGTTGGAGGCGGTGATGGTGCCGTCGGCGTAGCGGGCCACGACCTGGGAGCGTTTGAACTCGCCGCTGGCCACCGCCTGGCTGGTGTTCAGGAGCCGTCCGTCCGCGGTGACGTACCGAATCTCCGCCACGTTGGTGAGGCAGTAGCGGCTGTGGAGTTGCTGGAGCATGTAATAGCTGCGGAGCGCGTTCCCCATGCCGCCTTCCATGACGAGAAAGCCGGGGTGCCCAAAGGCCACCGTGGCGGCAAGGAAACGGTCGAGCCAGTTCGTGTCGTTCATCCAACCGCGCTGACTGGCGAAGAACATGTCGGGGTTGCCCATGCCGAAGTTGCAGCCCAGGTCGTGCATCTTGCGCAGGTCGAAATCGACCAGCCACGGATTCTCCGCGGGACGGTAGCTTTGGTCCTGGCCGTAGTTGCCGTCGGTGAGGCCCATGTAGAAGCAGTGATAGTTGCCTTCGGAATAGACGGGGCCATGCCAGGCTTTCTTCTGGTGCAACATGATCTCGCCGTAGGCGTAGAACACGGCGGCGAAGGTGCCCGCCCCCGGCACGCGCGGGTCATAGTCCACGCGGTGCCACGGCGCGACCGCGGTGTGCACGTCGCAATAGGCGGTGCTGAATCTGAACTTCTCCTGGATCTGTGGCGCCAACCGGGCGCAACACTCGACAGCCCGGGCCGGCTTGGGCGCGTAACAGCGCATCCAGGCGTGCTGGAGCTGGTTCTGCGGGTCGCGCGACACCATGTCGGTGTTCCAGAACTCGTTGACCGGCGCGAAGTCGGTGTAGTTGTTGTACGGCCCGTACACAAACCCGAGCGTGTCCTGCATGAAGCGGGAGTAATCGCGGGCGCCGGCGTCGCCGCCCTTGCCGGGTGCGGCTTTGGTCCGGAAGGTGAAGCTCTCGCCGCCATCGCGCCACATGGTTTCGTGATCGGTCACCACCATCTGGGTCATGCCATAGCGGTGCACTTGCTCCCAGTAGCGCCGATCCTGCTCGCGGTCTCCGGCACCGTGAGCCCGCCAAAGACGCGTGCCGGTGATGTGCCGCCAGGGCGACGGCGGGTTGGGGATGTCAGGCAACACTTCTTCGTAGCGCGGCGCGAGCGTGACGATGAAGCGCTCGAAGCAATCGGTCCGTTTGCCATTTGTCAGCGGAATGTACCGGGTGCCGCCGTGGTAAACCACGCCGTTGGTAGAAACCGAGTTGGCGGCCCAGAGAACCGAGCCATTGGAGACGTACCAATCGACGTTACCGGTCAGGAAGAGCGGCGCGTTGGCGGTGTCGCTGACCACCACCGCCGGCCGGCCCCCCTCGGCCGGGTAGAACGGGTTGGTAACTAGCCGCGGGTTCGTTAACCCGACCGCCCGCCCGAAACGCACCTCCGCCACGTTGCCGCCCGGCGCCAGCACTTCCACTACCAGCGACTTGCCGTGCAGGCGGTAGCGATACGTGACATCCGCCGACACTCCGGCGGCAGTCAGACGCCAGCGAGACTCGACGCTTCGGCCCACGATCGTGGTGCCAAGGTGCTCCGCCTTCTCCGGCGACGCGGGCCCGCTGGCGGTTGCCAGGAACACACCGCCGCCGGTGCAGGGCCGGGTCAAGAATGCCGGATTGTCCGCCTGGTGGCTGCCGGGCGGGAGCGGAAACTCCCACTCCGCCACAATGTCGCTCCAAGTGCCGCTTTCCGGGCGGTAGCGATAAATGAGCCGGCCGTCGCCGCCTTCGTAGGTGAACACGTACCCGCCGGAAGCCGCGCCCGACTCCGGTTGCAGGGAGTTCGTGTAGGACGGAACGGCGTTATCCGGCAGGATCGTCTCGGCGGTGGTGGGGAACGGCAATCTCCCCGGTCCGGTGTTTGCGCCCGGGGACTGGCCCGGGAGCATCGGGATCCCCCGTTCGGGGCGCAGCTCGAACTGAAGCGGTGCGAAGCGCTCGGTAAACGCGGCCAGGTTGTCGAAGTACAGCACACGGTCCTGCTGGTTCTTCCCGTTGGTGACGAGCAGTCCCGTAAACCTGGTGCCGGATTTCGCGTGGTCGATCTGTTCCGCGCTGAGTCGTCGGTGCAGGAGATACCATTCGGTCCAGTCCACGTGATAGAGCGGCACCGAGAACTCGCGCCCCTGGGCGTCCTGGAAGAGTGCGGCAATACGCACCTGCGGTGTCTCTGGGTCCGGCGCCCAGCCCCAGTTGTTGCCATAGACCCACAGCGAGACTGCGTCGAACGGGCGCGAAATGGCGATGGGGGCAGGCGGGAGCAGACGCACTTCGGGCGCGCTGTTGGTGGCCCGGTAGGTCAATTTGCCGACGTGGCTGCCCCAGATCTGTTGCTCGCGCGTTCGTTCGAATGTGGCCACCGCGCCATGGCACTCAACCCGCCAGCCTTCCAGGTTCTCGAAGTCCACCAGGGGTGGCTCGGCATCCTCCAGGCGTCCGGCCCAATCGAGTTCGTAGGGGCGCTGGCCTACGCGTTCGCCGGCGGGCGCAGATATGCCCAGCAGACCAACCATGGTGAAGAGGAGATGGCTCGGTTTCATATCGTGACAGGCAATGACGAAGCGGTTCAGATCCGCTTGGCACGAAAGTATGGCCAGCAGTTCACGCTGTAAAGACTGGAGAGTGACAGGTTCGCGGGTGGATAACTCGTCACTCCGCGATGAGCACCATTGAACACAGGGCTGTTGCAGGATTGGTTATAGGGGTTCTATGCGCCGGTTTGGCCACAGGCTGGGTAGGGGCGGCAGCGGAGATGACCATCACGACCAACTCGAGCCTAACCGTGAGCCTGGGCGTGGAACACGTCGTGGCCCTGTCATCCACAAACGTCGTCAACCAATGGGGTCCTTGGCAGTTCCCCGCGAACGACCGCCTGCCCGACGGGCGGCTGCACGTGTGGTTTAGTTCGGGGCTGGACTCCGCCGTGGACTACGGCAAGGAAGCGCACTTTGTGTCGAGCGACGAGGGCAAGAGCTGGCAACGCAAGGAACGCCAACACGGCGGCTGACCGCTGCCTCCTGGTGTACTCGCGTTGGCCATTCAAGAACGCCGAAGGTCACGCCTGCAAGGCGATTATCGTGCGTGAGATCCGAATCACTCGGCTCCCGACTGAGTCGCGCTGACCTGCCAAGCCTCACTGCCCGAGGCAGGGGGGTCCCCCGAAGGTTGGCTGGCACAAGAATATGCTGACAAGTACACACGAATCTAGGAGTACGCGGCCTTGGCGGTTTGATCAGGCGGAAGAACGCCACGCATCGCTGAACAACAGTTCGATGCTGCTCTTGCCTCCCGAGCCAGAGCCAGGACTTACTTCGCCGGCACGAGGATCAAGGTGGAGACTTGAGCTTCGCTCAGTGCGCGCGACCAGATGGCCGCTTCCTCTATTTCATCCGTGAAGTACATCTTCGGAATTCCGTCAAATGTGGCCGCGCCGATGAGGATTGGTTCGCTGTTCTGGGTAAGCTTTCCCGACCAGGGCTTCTCTTCCATTAACCGACCGTTGCAGAGCAGAGAGATTCTCTTGCCGTCATAGCGCCCGATCAGGTCCAGCCAGCCAGTGGGGTCAACGCGCGAGAGCGGAAAGCTAACCATGACGAAGCCCTTTTCGGTGTGGACTTCAAAACCAATGTCCAGCCCCGGCGTGCCTGGCAAATCCGCACCGAACAGGCAAAAATTCATCACGTCGTGGTTGCCGCGCTTGGCGAGCAAGCCCGCGTTCCAGTTCCCGTCCGGCACCCGAGCGCGCAGATAAACGGTCAGTGCCTCCCCGGGGATGTTCCACAGCCGTGGCTGGTTCAGGTCACGCTCAAGGTCGAAGTAAGCGCTTTCGAATGTGGCGACGACCGAGCCAGCCCGCGCGCCCAGACACCGGTGGCCGGCAGCTTCGCGGCGACCTTGCCGACGGCTTTGAGCGGCGGTTGGTGGGCGATTAATCGTTCGCCGAATTGCCACGCCAGCGAGGCCTCGGCGATGAGCTTGCCATTCACCCGCAGCGAGAGGTTGCGGCCCTGCGCGACGAGGTGATACTCGTGCCATTCATCGAGCCGGAAATCCTCCGCTCCAGCCTCCATCTCTAATCTCTCGGTGTGTTTTGCGCCCTCGCGATCGAAAACGGTGCGCTCGCCCTGCCAGACGAGATACTGGTTCAGTTTGGGTGCGTGCTCGGGCGAGATCGTCCCGGTGATCGCCTCATCTTCGACGGACCAGAACGACATGTCTTGTCCTTGCCAGCCATTGAGCGTGCAGCCGTCGAAGATCGGCTCGAAGCCGTCAGCCAGCGGACCACAGCGGATGACGTGACAGCCTAAGGTGAGCAAGGCCACGGACAGCAGCGCGGAGCGCGGAGAGTTTCATGTGGGGAGTGTGCAAGGCCGGCATCAGCGATGCGAGGCCAATGTGGTCTTGCGGGTGTTCACCCGGCTCGTCCGTCTCCGGAGATTCTGGTCCTCTGCAGACAGCACTGGAGCTTTACGCTCCGGCTTGCCAGCACGCTTCCACCTGACATCGGTCTCGCTGCGGGGAGAGGGTTGGCTCTCATCCCTCGCCTCTTCAAGAGCGCTGCTTCGCAATGCGTTGATCCCGTGTGAGGTGGATCATGCCACCCGGAAGGAGGGGCCGGCAGCATAATCCGGGCCGGAATGGGACTACTGGCGCGTACTTGCCTACTACTCGGGCTTACTGGGCCACGACTTGGAGGCGAGGATCGGAATCGGTCCAAAAAGGCCTGTTTCTGAGCCCTGTAAACCCATCCGTCTCGCGCAATGCCATTGGTCCAGTATTCTATCTAACTTCCTGTTAAAGAGCTATTTATCTTAACTGCCCTATCAGGTTCACATCCCAACGTGCCAAACAAGAATCGTGCCGTCAATGCAGTACACGAACGTACTCTTGCAGTACACCTAAGTACACTTCACTGGAAGTTTCACTGGAAGTGAAAAAGGCACTTTTTTTTCACAGGATCCTTCAGGCAGAATCAACAACTGATCCAAGGTTCAGCACTGGGAGAAGAACCTCGCCCATCTCCCATCGTAATCCACATGGACTGTCGTCTGCACGACGGAGCGGAGCACTGGACTGGCAACTTGGCTCAGTTGCCACACCTCAGCGCTGATCGGATAATCGCTTTTTTGGTCACGACTGACTTTTTGCCACCCACACCGGGACGGCCAACGATTTCAAAGCAACTGAGAGTCCTCATTGGTCAGATGAGCCGGGAGAACCGCCTGTGGGGTGCCGAACGAATCCGGGATATCCTGGTCCTGCTGGGCTTTCCCAAACTGGACGTGGAAACGGCGCGGAAGTACATGGTCGGAGGAGGGATCTGGCGGCAACGTTCGAGCACGTGGTTGAGCTTCTTGCGCAATCACCTCCAGGTGTCGTGGGCGATCGATTTCTTTACGGTCACGACCGTGGGCTTTGGTCGTCTCTACGGGTTCGTGGTCCTGGAGCATGGACGACGTCGAGTGGTGCACTGGGCTACGACCGCTCGTCCGACGATGGCCTGGGTCCTCCAGCAATTACGGGCAGCCACACCGTTCGGCCTCCAGCCGGGATATCTCTTTCGCGATCACGACCGGATCTACGGCCAAGGAGTCGCCGATTTCCTCAAGGGCTGTCAGATTGAAGAAGTGCGGACGGCTTATAGGTGTCCTGGGCAGAATCCTTTCGTGGGGCGCTTTGGGGGCAGCCTGAGGCGCGAGGTGTTGAACCACGTGATCGTGCTGAACCGAGCACATCTTGAGCGTTTGCTGAAAGAATACATCGAGGAGTATTATCACACCGCACGGCCGCACCAAGGGCTGGAAGGGCAGGTGCCGGAGCCCGGTCCGCAGTTGACGCGGCAACCGAGCCAGGTGAGGGCGATTCCGGTGCTGGGCGGACTACATCACCGCTACGTTCCCGTCGCTGCCTGAGGGGACGGAGACCGGGGTGAGAAGCGAAGCTGAGGTGAGCAAGTATGCGAGCGAACGAGGCGAGGTGGAACGTTTCAGCCTGTGTCAGCGGGGAAGGGAGTTACTGGTGTTTGTTGAGGTGGGAGGTGAGATTTTGGAAGTCAAGGAAAGGCCCGCTTTTCAGCAGGCGCTGGTGGCCTTTTTGAGGGAGCAAGGAGTTCCGATCGAGGATTTGCGACGCCTGGCTTGGCAGGTATTGGGCAACATCTGGTATCGGCCGCGGTTGCTGTGGCGCTTTTTGAGGAATCAACCGCCGCCCGATGATTTTGGTGAGACTCGAGCGAGGGAAGCCAACATCGACAAATCCAATGCCAAGTCCACTGGCCGGCCAAGACGGAGTTTTTCAGTAGTACACCTCCCAGTTTTCATACAGCTTCGACGCGTGTGCATGAGACACTCAGCAGGTTGCACACCAGTTTTTGCTGGAGCATTATGTCGGTTCGATTCTGATTCTCGCCTCCAAGTTTTGATGGTTTTGTATCAATGATCGGTGGGAGAACGTGCGGAGTCCACGCCTAATTCACCGGCATCATCCACATCGGATCCCATATCGGTGCCGAAGATGATCACAGGCCGGTTGGCTACACCCGCCGCGTCGCACGCTTCGAAGACGCCGCCACCGCGGATTACTCGTCCAGCACCACGACCTCGTAGGCCTCCAACCGCGGCAACGTGAACCGGCCTTGTGGCCCCACCGGAGTGACCGGCAACTCCTGGTCCAGGCGTAATGCCGTAGCCCGGCGAAACGGACCAGCCAACTCGACGCGGATGTCCCGCATGGGGATCGGTGCGAAGTAGGCCGTATCCGCATGGCCGCTCAGGTTGACGAAGTGAACGAGCAGACGCTGGCGTGAGGGTTGTTGCATCACGGTGATCTCCACCAGTGGATGCGCGCTGGTTCTCAATTGCCGCCCCTCCGGCAACAAGTGGTCGATCACATCGGCCATCAATCCACCATGCCCCGGTGAGCTGTGCCGGTAATAGAGACCCCCCACATCCCACGGAATGTACCCGATCCGTCCCGCGCCGTGGTTGGTAAACACCAAACCAGGAATGGTCGTTTCCACCTTGTCGACCCAGACCTTTTCGGGCGGGCCAAACATGGCAGGTGGAATCAGCGTCAGCAGAGGTTTCTCCAGTGGCGCCAATTCCACGAAGGGGCCATCCAGGAACAGCAGCTTGGTGGGTGCCAAAGACGGCAGCAGGCTATAGTCGTGGATACGCCAAGAACCCTGGGTGGATTCACGGCGGCCGATGACCTTCCCCACCGGAAGCGCGGGAGGATGAGCGCCGGCAAGGAGCAGGCGGCCTCCGCTCCGGAGGTAATCCTCCACTTCTGCCGGGGCAGTGCTGGGAGCAATGACCAAGTCATACTTGCGGGATGGATCCGTTAGCCATTTTAGATTGTCTGACACCGCAAATGGGATGTGTTGCTCGCTTAATAGGCGAAAGAATCCGCGGTAGGCCGGCGTGTCGCCGCGTAATAACAGGACTCGCGCGGCGTTCTGTTGATCTACGTAAAGGTTCTCGTGCCGGGCACGCCATTGGAAAATGGGGCGGCCGGCCAGCAAGGCTTGCTGGTCTTCCTGGTCGAGGGTCCCATGCATATTCAGTGCCAGCGCACCGCCATGGGCCAAGCTCTGATGCAAGCGCAATTGGATCTCGGCTGGCGGCACCGTGACGAAGCGCCACGGGTAATCCACAAAGCTCATGCACAGGTTGAACGCCATCTTGTCGGGCTCCGAAGAGCGGGCGCGATTGACATTGTCGCTCGCCGAATACGGCCAAAGCGGCAGCGCGCGCCCGACGGCCGTATTCGATTCCGACATGATGCCGTCGGTGTGATCCTGGATGTAAGTGAGAAACGCCGCTCCGGGCCGCAAGCGGTGAATCAAGTCGGCGAACATGGCCGCCACTTCGCGGGCCGACTCGGCGAGGAATTCCCCGTAATTGGGATCACCTGAATGGGCCGGCAGCGGACGATGGTAACGGGCTTGAAATCGGGCTTGGCACGCTTCGCACTGGCAAGGCCCCATCGGACGGCCGCTGTAGTCGGATGCGGGATTGCCAAACATGTTGAAGAAAAGCCCGTCAACCTCGTAACGTTCCAGCGCCTCGCTCAGGATTTTGAGCGCGTGCTCGCGGTAATAGCCGCCATTGATGCATGCCGAGTAGAGGCCATTGTAGATGGCTGGTTCGCCGTTCGTGCGCTTGAAGAACCACTCAGGATGAGCGTCGAACACCGGTTTTTGTGTCTTGCTCAGGTCAAACCGCCCGATCACCCGAATGCCGCGGGCATGGGCGGTTTGGAGCACGTCGCCGAACAGATCGCGGTCCGGCGGCAGATGCGGGCTGGCATAATGAAAGGCCACGCGGGTCGGGTAGTGCGCGACGATGCCGCCCATGTTGAAGAGCAGCGTATTGGCAGGAAATTCGGCCACTTGCTGCACCAGGCGTCGGGCGTCCAGCGTGGAATCGGTTTCGCGGAGGTTGGTCTGGAGGAGCCGGATGGGCTCGTCCATCCACCAACGCCGGTTCGCCGGATTCACGATGATTTGGCGCGGTAGGGCCGACGGATCGTCAACGGTCCTGGCGGCAAGGGAGCGCGCATCGGTGGTGCGCCTTGCCGAATTGGGTGGCGCACCAGCAACTCGTTGGCGGTCGTTTAGCTGGACGTAATCAAGCTTGATCCGTTCATGGCTTCGGGCCTGGACCTCGACACCGATTTCGTCGCCGACCCGAATGGGCACGTCTGTAATGGATTGGGATTGCCACTGTTGGACGGTGTCTTCGGTGCGCCACGACTGGCCCTGCGGCACTCCATTGACCTGCAACGCCAGGCGGCTGTCCCCGCTGCTTCCGGGCATGAAGCGGACCTCGACATCGTAGCGCGAATCCAACGCCGTGTAGGGCTGCTCGAATCGCGTGCGGATGCGGTTCACGGCGTTGGTGCCGGTGAGTACGACGTTGATCCGATGTGAGGCACTTCGGTCTCGATCCTCCAACATAAAATCTTCCAGGTGCCGAAAATCTTCGGCCTCGAGCCGCACCTGCGGGCGCACGGTAACGGCTGCCGGCAGCTTGTGTGCCTCGAGGAGTTGCCGCAGTTTGGCCGGATCACAAGCCTCGTCGCCGGTGACGAGAAAATAGGTCATGCCGGCGTCGGAAGGATCGGGCCTGGTCGAGACAAGCATCCGCTCCCAGAGCCAGCGGACGCTGGTGTCGCGCGAGTCGCGCATCCAGAAATACGGCTTGAACTCGTCCGGTGCCGCGAGCTGGCCGTATCGACCGAAGCTGAGCCGCCGGTTCTGGTCTTGAATTTGCACCCAACGCACGGATTGTTCGATGATGCTCCGCTTCGTGAAAGTGAATTTGTATTGGGAGGCGAAACCGTCATTCCACCGGCTGTGGGACACGCAATAAACGAACTGGCGTTTGGCCGGATCCGATTTCTGGATGCCCAGACAAGGCACTTCCATCGGGCCGGCGATGATGAAGTAAAGCGGATTGTCGGCCGCCGAATCATTGATCGCTTGGGCGATGTCCGCCACTGCGGCATCGAGCCTCTGGCGGCAGTCGAAGAACCGCGACTTATCGAACCCATATCGCTCCGCGGCGCCCAGCACGCTCTCGGCGTGGATTTTTTCCCAGTCCGGATTCGTCAGCGGCAAGATGCAGTTGTAGTCGAAATGGACCAACCGGTCTTTCAAGCCCGCTTCGGCAAGGATCGCCAGCGTCACGGGCGAGGAAATCCAATCGTCGGGATCATTGTGGTTGCCGTCGGTACTGTAGGCGATGCGACCGTGAAACTGGCCGTTGTCAGCGTGCGCGGGAGGAGGCGCCAGGCATAGAAGATCCAAGGCAACGATGGTGAGCAGCAGGATGGTTTTCATGGAGCGTTTTGCCTGTTGGGATGAATGATTGAGGCACCGAGCCGATACCAGGCATCCATCTGAGGGTTGAAGTTGGAGGTGCGCGCCGGATGATACCTGTTTTGGGGGCCCACCTGGCGGGTGGCGGTGATCAGTTGCGGCCCCGTGCCGGCGCGAACCACCAGGTTGGCCGAAAACGGCGAATAGATTTCCGCGGTCCCCGTATTTGGCCGCGGCAGGCCATGGACTTCTGCGTGGCGCTCCTCCAGATCATGCAAGTCATCCCAGATTGCGCTACCAATTACGTTCGCCGTGACCGTGAGGGTCTGGAATGACGCCAGGTTGGAGCATACTTGGAGACGCCGGAGCGTCGCGTCCGCATCGTTTGCCGGATTGTGGTCCAGATGGACGTGAATCTGTGCGCCAGCCACCGCGG
Organism: Verrucomicrobiota bacterium; assembly: GCA_022709905.1. GTDB lineage: Bacteria > Verrucomicrobiota > Verrucomicrobiia > Limisphaerales > UBA1319 > JAKLHY01. The sequence goes on from JAKLHY010000061.1 coordinate 16,397, forward strand.
CCAGTTCTGCCAACTCCGTCCAAAGGGCGTCTTCACCCACGGTCACTACCGCCGGCACGCCCTTGACACGAAACCACATTGCTGCTGGGTTGGCACCGGGCTGAAACGGACTTGTTGCTGAAAGCTGGTCGTAGCGCGTGAGCAGCAAGCCGTCCGGACCGATGACAACTGCGGAATTGCGCCGCTCGTCTGCGACGCGATGTTCCATGCCGACAACCACCGTGATTCGATGGCGTCTCGCGGCCGCCTTCAACCGCTCGAGCGCGGTCTCAGCAATCGCCCGCGCCGGGAACGCCACAAGATCAGCATTCTGGGATCGAGCCTGGCCAATAATCGTTTCCATGGCGGCAGCGTCATCAACTACTTGAGCGACTGCGAGGGTGATGTCGGTTTTCGGGGATGGCAGCGGTATGAGGGGTGGTGCGGCCACCCTCTGCCCGTGCTGCAACTTCACGCCCGCCTCCCAGAACACTCGCAGGGCGGGATGCGTCGAGCGGGCCAGCGCCGCTTGTCGCGACGCCAGGCTGACATCCAGATCGGCTATCACGAGGGTTTCCATGTCATGGCGCGCCGCCGCCGCGATGCGACCATCCGGCGCGATGATGGCGCTATGCCCGTGCCGCAGTTCGCGTAGCGCGCTGGTATCGTCCGGCACACCTGACACCTTATTGCCGGTGTTGGCGAAGACGACCCAGACATTGTTCCGCAACGCCCGGGGGACATACCAATACCAGCCCAACGGCGCGACCCATTCGCTGACAAAGTTGCACGAGAGCTCGAAGCTGACCTGCGCCCCCTGCTGAATGGGGATTTCCTCAACACCGCGCAGCCAGCGATCAGCGCAGATGATCGCGCTGCACGAGATGCCATCAATATGGAATACGCCTGGCATCTTGGCGCGATCGTTGTCGTAGAGCTTTTCGTAGCGGAACACCTCACGGCCATCGGGACCGATGACCTGCATCCAGTTGGCGTCCTTCTTCAATTTCCGCGAGTAGGTGCATCCGCCGAACACCACGAACAACTTCGCTTTGCGTGCCGCTTGCTGAATGGCAGTGACGGCTTGCTCAACCAGCGCTGGTTGGTCCCCGTCAATTCCCTGCAACGCGCCTTCCGGAAATACCACCACTCGCACGCCCCGCCATGCGGAGTTAGAAATCCCGGACACGATGACCTCCCGGTTGTCCGCGATCGTCCGAGCCAAAGCCATTTGCACGACTCCGATCCGGAGCATGCTTGAATCATTGTTCCTTTCTGCGCCACGCACGAGCAAGCTGGCAACGATGAGCATGGCACCGATTGATAGCCATCGTTTCATTGCGAAAGCGCGTTGGGTTCAGTGTGCAGGAGGATCCTGCCTTGGCGGATCGAGAAATGGTCGTTTCCCGAGAACACGAGATGCACGGTCCGACCGTCGGCGCTCATCCACTTCGTGGGCAGGCTCGCGGTTTCACCCGGGCCGACATCCCAATCCTCGGTGAAGAATACCGTTGTCCATGGCCCCCACGGCTCCGGCGCGTCATAGACACCAAAGCCGCCTTGGAACCGCGGCCCCTGCGGGTGCGGGCTTTGGGGCAGAATCAGGACCCATAGATAACGCTTGAGGGCCGCGTTGTAAGTAATCCCGGAGCGGTAGCACCGACCGGGACTCGTGAACACCGCGCCGCGCTGCGCGATGTCTTTCGTCCAAACCGGCTGGCCTGAATCGTCCAGTCGCACCAAGAATTCATAGGCCTCCCGGCGGCGCAACTGGCTTTTCGGTACCCGCGCGAGCATCATGCGGTCAGCCGGTTCATAGGCGCTGTCGTGATCGGGTGAGTAGAGATACACCCAATTGTCGCGGGCCCCGGCGTAGTTTTTCCCGAAATTCAGAAAGGTCGGGCAGCCAAAGCTGTTGGTGACCTTCCAGTCGGCCCAAGTCCAAGTCGCGCCATGATCGCCGGACCACGCGAGTTGCGCATTACCCGCATTGCGTGCCAATAAGTAGAGGACGCCATCGACGCAGAGCAGACCGCTGGCTTTCCTGCCCTTGGCCCCATCCCCAAGGGTTTCACCGGTGGGTGAGCGGAGGTTGATGCCCTTCAAGTCCGCCGGCCCCCCGGTGAGGCGCACGAAGCCCAGGCTCAGCTTCTGCGGGGTGAACGGTTCAAAGCCATTGCCATCACCGTATGCCGTGTAGAGCGCGTCATCATCAGCCCAGGTCATCGGCCAGTTGTCGCTGCCGCGCGCTCGGCGGAGGATGGTATCCTTGGGGGCCCAGCGAATCTCGCGGATGACCGGGCTCGGCGGCGCTGGAGACTTCGCTGACGGCAGTTCCGGCGCGGAACGAACGGCGGCGCAGATCGGGCCCAGAAACGGTTTGAGCACGTCGTAGTGACCGGTGCCTTTCTGGCGTGGCCACGACTGGCCAGCGCGCGCGACCACCAGATCGAGACTGGGAATGACCACGATGAGGCTGTCGTAAAGTCCCCACGTCCAGAACGCGTCTTGAGGCACGTCCGCGAGTGTGCCGTCGTTATTATTCCACCACAGCAGTCCGTAGTGTGCCGAGGCCGGACCGAAGCGGTCGGCGGGATTCATGGGCTCAAGGACGGGCAGTTGGACCAGGTCAGGCGGCGTGCGGCGGACCATTTCCACGAAACGGCGCGGCAGCAACTCGCGGTCTTTCCAACGACCTTCGCGCAGGTGGAGATAACCGAAGCGGGACATAGCCGTAAGGTTGGCGCTGATGCCGGCGCCGAACTCGCGGCGCGGGATGCCGTCCAGATATTGCGGGCGATACAAGTTGTTACGCCAACGCAGATCATCCCGGTCGATGCCGATCGGGCCGAACACGCGCTCGAACATCACTTCGTTCAAGTCGCGCCGGTAAATCAGCGTCAGACAGTCGGCGAGCCAGTTGGGGCCGCCGTCGCTGTAATGCCATTTCGTGCCCGGCTCGAAGAGCAGCCTGCCGAAACCGCCGGTCTTCTCGAAGCCCGCCGTCTGCGTGGTCAGCATCCGCAGCGTGATCTGGTCGAGCCAGCCAGTTTGGGCGTTCGTCTCGGGGGGCACGCCCAGGTTGGGGTAGAACCTCCTGGCGGGGTCGTCGAGCTTCAGCTTGCCGTCCGCGAGTGCCAAGCCGAGCGCGGCAGCTCCAAAGGATTTGGTCGTGGACTTCAGATCGTAAAGCTGCTTTGGGTCGCCCCACGCCAGGACCTGTTTGCCGTGGCGAACGATGCCACCCGAGCCGCCGCCGGTGAGTGCGTAGTCGCGAGCCTGCGCGAGCTTTTCTCCGTCCATACCGACTTCCGCGGGCGTGGCGCGAGACCAATCCGGATTGGGCCATGGTAGTTCGGCACTCGTTTTGGGCGCCTCAGCAGCGCGCACGCCGGCCAGCAAGAGGCCTGCCAACACGAGAATCGCTGCGATCAAGGAAATGAACGAGAAGAACGTCTTCATGCAAGATTCAGGGTGGACAACCATCATGGCTTTTCCGCCCGGTTGAGGAAGACAAACGTCTCCGGCCGCGCCATGATCCTCGGATGATCGGCGCGCAGCGTAGCCAGGACTCTTTCCGCCGGCGGCAGCGCCAGCGACATGCCCGTGGGGGATGCTGGTTCACTCTTGGTTACGGCCACAGCCGTCGCCGCGCTCTCGGACAACGAGAAGATGCTGACTGCCGCAGCCGCGAGGAACAGAGGTATGTTTTTCATGGTTTCATTGCGTGGGCGTGATGCACAGGACCCAGTCCTCTGAATCGGGACAGGTAAACGACCGTGGCGCGCCTCCGTTGACGAAGCCGACCGTTTGCTTTGCTCCGGTACGTGGATTGATCCAATCGGCCTTAAAACAGGTGGATGCCGGAAGCTTGGTCCAATCGAGGACGATCTTTCCGCCGCGTTGCCGATAGATGACATATGTCTCACCTGGCGCGGCCAAACACAGGCTTCCTGCATTCACCAGCGTGTGATCGGGTTGCAGTTTCCAATGAGCGAGCCCACCAAGAATATTATGCATGATTTCGATGAACCCAAAGGCGTGGCCATCGCCCCACGTGAGTGTCGGCTCGAAGCACTCGGCGTAAAGATAGAACGCCCCGCCCATGATGCTGCCCCAGGCGCCGCTGCGCACTTGGTCGGCTGTCAGCTTGCCGGGCGTAGCTTCCCACGACGTTTCGAACGCGAAGACGGGCTTGTCGGCGTAGTCGTTCACGGCGCGGCGCGCGTTCTCGAGGGCGTCGCTGCTGGTGCCAGCGGTGAATTGCTGGACACGGAAATCAACCCACGGTTGGTTTACGGTAGTGTTCAACGCGTGCGAGGTTAGCGGATGCTTCCACGGATCTGCAGCTTTTATGAATCTGCCCACATCATCAAACTCGGCAGGCTTGAATAATTCGTCCCATTCCCCGGCGATATTCCAGGTGATGTTCCAATAAGGTGCCAACCGGGCGATCCAGTAGCGTAGGACAGCTTTTCGTGCGGCGGGAGGCACGAGCAGCCTGCCGTTCCCGCTCCAGTCCCAGCCCAGCATCCCCCAGTGGTTGAACCACACCGCATGTTGCGTTTCCAGTTCGGCGAGCACCTGGTCCACGTTCGCCCAGCAGCGAACACTTGGACGCAGCCAGTCCACATTCGAGCCGCCGTCGAATTTAGGTCGGTCGCCGGAATACAAGAAAGGGAACAGCCCATTCCCGGTGATCTTCACGAACTGGTCCGGCCGCAGGGGATCGGGTGCTTGGTAAGGGGTGCCCTTCCAGTTGAGAACCTCGCCCGTGCCCACGAAGTTTAGCAGATTCGCGTTGCAGAAATTAAAGCGGTGCTTCGTGCCAAAGAAGTAGTCCACCCAGAATTGCCGGTGCTGTTCATTGGCGGCAACGAAAAGCTCTGGCGCGGTGAACGGACGCGCTAAGAAGCGCTTACCATCGGCAAATATCCAGTAGTGCCGGTTTACGGAATCGACGCGCAAAGGACCTGGTTTGGCGTCCTCGGCCACGCACTGAAACCTCCCGCTAACGCCCGGCGTCCCGTCGGAGAAAGTACAGTCATACGACCATAGACCGATCTGGTCCGGCATAAAGCGCAATTTCCAGACACGACCGATCTGTTTGCCGTTGCCGTCACCGTCGTGGAAGCCGAAGAAGGAGACGCGGCTTTTGTCGGGGCGAGTGAATATCGCGTTCAATGTGACATCGGTGAACGGATTGGCGTAACTGAGTACATTGCTGACTGCAGTCTCAAAACGTCCCCAGAGCGAAACGGGCGCGGGATCTCGCTGGCCCGGTCCAGTTCGCAAAGCAGCCGATGGTGAAACCATCGGTGGCCGGCTAGACAAGGTAACATCCTCGGCGGATCTCTCGTGTGCGCCTGGCGCGACGCCCATCGTCGCAATGAGGGCTGACGACAGCAAGAGAGGCTTGAGAAGATGGCAGTCAAAGCCTGGGCTCCGGGACATAATACTATTCCTCGCGATCACGGCTGTTTTGTTTGGATCGTTGCAGCAAAAGCACCCAATCGCCGCTGCCAGGTGGGGTGAAGCGACCGTAACCAGCATTCGCGACGAGACCGTCTATCGAAACAAACCGGCCTTGCACCGGGTCGAACCAGCGCGCGGCCAGCGGAGATGGAAACGCGGATAGGTCAATCTCGATGACTTCGTTGCTCGGCAGGTAGGCCACAGCCAAGTCGCTTGCACGACTCTTGGCCAGAACCATGTGGCGCGTGACGTCCTGCGGTTGATTGCGGATCAACTCGTGGGCCGGCTCCAACCGCCACCACTCGAGAGTGGCCAGGAAGTCGTGCAGATACTGCATTTGGCAGGCGCTGTCCCATTGGAGTGCTTTCCTCCAATAGTCGTACTTTTCCGGATCGGTCACCCATTTCCACAGTGCCCCGCTGCCTTGCGGAACCTTGGGCGGCACATCGCCCGCGCCATAAGTGTAACCGCAAGCCCCCGACAACCAGGTCCGCCATCCCAAGGATCGTGCGTCCACCGCGCGCCAGCCGTTCTCGCCCTGGGCATCATACATGGCTTCCAGATTGACGACCGGCTTGTGCGGTTCGTGGCGGTAGAGTTGCAGGTTCCACTCGATGGCATTCCGTGCGCACCAATCGAGGTGGCCCCCATTGTGACCACTCTGGACGCCGACAAAGTCCAGGCAAGGCTCGTCATAGTATTTCAACGAAAACGTTGGCGTGGGTTGGTTCCAAGGGGTGCCAGGATGTTGGGTAATCAGATGAACACCGGTGGCCTCGCGAATGGCACGGCCCACCTCGTTGGCCAGCGGCATGAAGCTGCTGTCAAAGCTCGGCGAAAAGATGACGAAGTTGCCGAACAGCCGGACCACGATGTTCCGGGCGAACAGGCAAGCCTTGGGAGCCTCCGGATACCGGTTTACCGGCTCCATTAATCCGACCAGCAGCACGACTAAGCCAGTCTCATTGGCCCGTTGGACTTTTTGTTCGAAGGACTGCCAGTAGGCCGGATTCCACTGAGAGCAGGTCTTCTCGGTGAACGGCTTCTGTCCCTGACGGTCAGTGGGTCCCGCCCATTCGGATGCGGGTCCCACCTGGATGACGGTGAAATGTTTCGCCGTGCGATCCGCCAGGTATGCATTCCATTCCTCGTTGCTGGCCCGTTGTGGCGCGCCCCAAGCGGTATCGCCAATCCAAAGAAACGGCGTGCCATTGCCATAAGCCAGATACCGCCGGGTTTCGCCTACTTTCAAGAAACCCTGCCGGTAGAGAGTGTTGGTGCCTTGATACGGTGCGACGTCCACGGTGCCACGTTGGTGGTGCAGACCTGAATTGGCCGTGTCCGAACACTCGGTCTCCCATTGCCACATCCCCGCAACCGGGAATGCGCAGCGAATTCGGAAGGTATCGCCGCCATCCCAGTATCCATAAGTGTGGAGCGTGCGTCCGCCCGGCCCGCGGTAACTCACCTGCACGGTCACATCCGCATAAGGATTGGTATAGCTCCGGGTGCTGGTCAGGGCATGTTCCCATCTCTGCCAGGTACGTGAAGTCTTTTGCCGTGCGGCTGGCACATCCGTTTCATTCCTGTTGGCAGCCGGGAGTTGGACGCTGGCTAAAGTCATCACAACTGCCAGACGGAACGGGAGCAGGGTTGTCTTCATTTCAGTATTGAGGTCGTTAGGGCATTTGAGTGGGCTTCATGGCAGGACCGCCGTTTATTGTGCGCCCGGAAAGGTGGTGCGTTGGGTGGCTTCCTTGCGCTCAATACGCACAGCCAGGTCGTCCATGAAGGATGGCAAGGCCAGCTTGTCTTCCTGGCCGAGGCCCTTGGAAACCCAATCCCGGTTCTCCAACACTGCGCCGTCTGCCGGCCTGAGCAAGGCGAGGCGATAAGCTCCGTCCGGCAGGCGCAATCTCAGGCCCGTGCCGGACACGGCTTGGCCCGTCTCGCGGGTGCAGCAGTAGACCAATAGGCAGACACGCTCCGAGGTCGCCAAGGTCGCTTGAACCAGCGCTGCATCATCCACCACGGCCGCGGTCTGGCAGGGATTCATCCGCCAGAACGGCAGCGTGCGAAACGTCTCGACCATCGGGCGTAAATACTCCTCGCCGGGGGCACGGTAGGCCCGGTCGTTGATGCCTTCGCAGCCATCCCAACTGTGCCACGTCCAGAAACAGCCGGCCGCGTACCAGAGCCAGCCTTGCTTGCGCCGGTGCACCCCATCGTCATTGCCATGCCGCCGCTCGCGGCCAGATTCGTTGCACCAGGCCGGTTTGCCGTGGGCGCGGGTGTTGCGCGCCACGGCCAGATACCAATCGCGCAGGTCATGGCGTGGCGTGGACGAGGTGCAGGTGTGATTGATCGCCAGGTCCACCCACGGTTTGCCTGGCCACACCGCGTCGTCCGTGGTGCCGTCAGAGGTGCAGACCGGACGATGCTGCGGGTCGTTATCCTTGAAGAACCGGCCCGCCGCGTCCTGGAACGCTTCGTTGCGCGTGTATTCATTGGCGATCTCCCACGTCAGGATGTTTGCATACTGGCCGAGACGACGGAGGATTTGTTCCCAGTAGGGACGCTGGGTTGCGATGTCGGTCGCCTCGGGGTGGAGATCCATGTAGAGCACCACGTCCAAGCCGATGCCGTTCTCGCCCGCCAGACGCACCCTTTCTTCGACGCGCTGCCAATAAGTATCGTTGAAGCTGCTCCAGTCGGGCTGCGCGCGGGTGCCGCCCCACGGCCACAATTCAATCCCCAAATCCTTCCAATACGGACGCCCCTCGAGCGCCACCCGAATGACGTTGACTCCTTGGTTCCGCGCGCGATCCAGATAGCCACCCAGGTCCTGGCAGCCGAAGAAAGCCCAAGCCGTCTTGTTCAGGATCAGGAGGTGCTCGCCCTCGCGGTTGACCAATTGATGTGGCCAGTCGGGGTCCACGCGGAACGGCGAAGTCCACGGCGAGCTAAACGTGATCAGCGGTGTCTGGAGCGCCTCAGGATCGTTCGCATCATAGCGTCCGCGAAAGCGTTTCAATATTTGCTCGCGGGTTTGTGGCTGGCCGGTTTGGCTGAGGAAGACCTGGGTCCAAGGCGGGCGCGCGGACGGATCAACCAAGGCGCCGTATGCCGCGGGATTGCGCACATTGAAATAGCCGGCGCGTTCGTCCCACGCTCCGGCATACTTGTCTCCGATGTGCCGGGCGAAGGGTTGGATCTCATACGTTTTCCAGCCCGGCTTATCGGCCGCGAGTTTTCCAAGCGGTTCGCCGCGGCTGTCCACCGCGTAGCAGCCACCTTGGAAAATGCTCATCACAATGGGCACGAAATTGTCGGCGGCGCGCGCCGGCACCAAATGTTCCATGTCATCGGCGACGCTGACATGTAGGATCACGTCTGCGCCCTGCAACGCTTGGCAACGCACCGTCTCGGGATACCACAGGTCAGCACAGATGCTGAATCCGTAACGAACGCCACGGAATTCAATGGGCCGGAACTCTGAGCCCTGAGACCATCCCCACCAGGTCTGCTCGCCGAGATTGGCATGGACTTTCCGATACTTGCCGACGAAAGCGCCCCCGGCATCCAGCAGAAAGGCGCAGTTGTAGAGCCGGCCCGTATTGCTTTCGACCAGCCAACCGACCAGCGGCGTGCGTAGTTCGAGGGCCAGCGCACGATAGCGTTTGAACCAGGGCCCATCGCCGGGTATGGGTTCGGCCAAACCATTCATCACGGACTCGCCAGGATAGGGCCAACCGGAGATGGCGTATTCAGGAAAAACAATGAGGTCGGGATGTTCCTTTGCGGCAGCGCGGGCCTGTGACGCGAGCACGTTGAAGTTGGTCTCGAGACCGGGATTCCCATTCGCGTAATGGGCCTGGCCTGCCTGTAAGGTGGCGATGCGGAGCGTGAACGCCGGGTCACGCGCTGGAATCGCCGCCGTATCCTGGATAGAGGAGCTCGTGGTTGCGGTTTCAGGAGCGGCTGCCGGAGCCCGGTTCAGCCCAGCCATCAAGAAAAGCAACAACGATAAGGTAGCTGCCGTTTTCATAGACGTGGGAGATCATGGTATCGGAACATAGGCAATGATCCCAGCCTTCTGAAGTTGAGCGGAAACTCGGGGGGCGCGTCCGCCGAGAGGAGAGATGGGCCGCAAAGAGTGAGTAGCGAATGAAGCAGGAATTTTCTAATGGTTGTATTCATTTTGTGTCAGCTTTTGGAGGCCGTGAATGTTGGAATTTCGCGCTGATGAGTTGGCGGCCATTCCAGTTGCCCCGGTTTAGGAACAACAGCCCGAAGCGAGCCATCTCGCGCGCGGTGATAAAGAGGTGTTTGTTGCCGTTGCCGGAGCCTCCGTTCACGACCAGGCCATCCACGGTCGCGTAATCGCCCCAGTCCCAATTCTTCATGCCGATAGGCTCCGCGACGCGGCGTCGGAACATGTCCTCCATCGATTCCTGCGCGATTTTCGTCAGTGCCAGCCCCAGGGTGTTCATCGCCGAATCCCAGTAGGCATAGTGCGAGCCGGGCGGTGCGAATAACGGTTTGGGATTCGGCTGAAACGGGGTGCCGCTCGGACCGTGTTTATAGCTGCCGGTCGTCTCGTCACCCACCGCGCGATACCCACTGGTCATGGTGGTGAAATGCCGCAAGGTCGCTTCCGTATAATGGGCCTTCAGTTCAGGCAGCACCGTGGCTACCCGCGTATCGAGCGTGCATTTGCCGTCCTCGATCAGCAGGCCCAGCACGGTGCTGGTGAACGATTTTGTGGCGGACCAGACGCCGTGGCGGCGGTCAATGGCGTCGCCTTTCCAAATCATCCGTCCGTGGCGAATGATGACCAGTTCCTGCACGCCGTTGCTGCCGACGGTGGTGGCGAGTTGGCGGATCGCGGTTTCCAGCTTCTTCGCATCCACCCCCTGCGACTCAGGCGTGGCTTCCTCCCACGTGGCGTCCGGGAAAACGCGTGCCGGCACCGCTGCCGTCAAACAACCGGCGATGGACAAACAAATCAAAGTGAGCAGAGGCGTTCTCATAGTGTCGGATGGTTGACCATTCATTGTTGGGGCAGGCGTGGCCTGGGTGCAGTGACGTGAAGCAGCGCATCACTCCAGCCGGTCGGAGGGGTAAAAGATGAGGCTTGCCGGTCAAGAGCGCGATCAGGCAGTTCTTCGCCCGTAGCCGGATTGGTCCAGCGGGCAGTGAGTCGATCCCCCATAGTGAGTTGATCGAGGCGGAGCTTTACCGTGGCCGGGCTGGCGAAATACACCACGAGGGCGTCACCGTCCACACTGCGCATGGCCACGTTGCGCGTGCGACCATGGCCCTCACCTTCAGCGATGATTGCGGCGTCCGGCACGAAGTTCCACCAACCGATCTTGGTGAGGAAGTTCTTGGCGTGGCGGAGCGTGGCGGCTCCCGGCGAACGGAGCGCTTCCTTCCAAGTCTGGGTCAGCTCAGGTTTGCAGGTGTCGAAATGCCAGACGTTCCCATTTCCGTAAGTGTGGTAGCCGCCAGCGAACCACGACCAGCAAGCTTGTTTGCGGATGACAAGGGCGTTGATCGGCTTGGTGGGATACTGCGGGCCATCCTCGTAAGCGCCCTCGCCGAGGCCGCAGGGTTTGACGGGCGTCCGTTGGTAATCGCTCAAAACCGCCGGATAGATGTTCTGATACGCGTCCCACGTCTGCGCCATGTTGAAATCCAGCCAGGGCGAGTTGTGCCAAAGTTGGGCCGAGGACGCGCCGCCGTTGATGTGATAAGTCATGAGCACCCGGGAATAGTCTTCCTTCCCGGTCAATCCCTCGGCCAAACCTTTCGCCACCAGAGGCCAAACCGCCTTCTGTTCGTCGGTCTTCGGTGTGTTGTCGCCGCCCAGCACCCAGATGATCTCCGGTTTGCCGCGATAGCGCGCGCCGAGGAAACGACCATACTGGCAAGCGTTGTCCGGTTTCAGGAACTTGTAGCCGTCGCCGCCCCAACCGACGAAGTAAGTGACGAGCGCGGCACGGAATCCGTGGGCGTGGATGCGTTCGAGGACATAATCGAGGTGGTCCCAGTAATCATATTGCGTAGGATCGGCGGGATCCGTGCCAGGGGTGACGGCGGGCTTGAGCACCTCGTTTTCAATGAACGGCACATCGTCTCGCGAGGTTCTGCGGGCAGTGCCCCAAACACGTTCCTCGCCCATGACGGCCGTCAGTTGAATGACGGTGAAGCCCTGCTCCGCGCGGGTCCGCAGGTAGAGTTCGAGTTCATCCCGCGAGGGCACCTGTGCCAGCAGCCAGACCGTGTCCCCCAGCCAGAAGAACGGCTTGCCCTTAACGGTGAGATGGTGACCCGAAGTGGACGCGGCGAGTTCGGAAGCGTGTGATTCTGTGGTTGCATTCAGCGTCACCAAAGCGACGGAGATCATCAAAGGGCCAGTCAGGAAGTTGTAGTTCATCATTTCGTTTTCCTTTCCATCTGCGGGGGCTCGGTTTTGAGGTGAATTGCGGCATCTCCGGCGAACGGAGCGCGCAGCCTGCGCTTGGCGCCACCCGGGACCGGTGCCCCTTGCGTCACGACCTCTTCAGTCAATCGCAGCCATTCCACCGCCAACGTCCCGGAGACCGTCGTGAGGTCCAACGTGACCTCACCACCTCCAGGGACAAAGACCAGGTATTCCTTCCCCGGATTGACCAGGCAGTAGCCGGAACTAGCCAGTTCACCCCTTGGCGTCATGGCCGCCAGATTCATCCGCTCGGCCAGGCGCCGGGTTTGTCCCATGGCTCGGCGTGAAGCGACGTAGCCTGGATCGTCGGTGGTCAGGGGGTAATCACGATCCTGAAACGAGAGCGGGGAAAGATGTTCCATCAGGATGGGATTATGACCACGGCAGAAGGCCCGCCAAACCCAATCACGACCCAGGGCCGGGTCCCGGTAAATCTCCTTTACGAACCAATGATCCGAATCCAAGAGGCTAACCTTGGCGCCATCCGCTGCCGGCAGGTTGCGCACGCCACCCCAGGAGTCGGTGTGCGGTGCAATCCAATCAACAGGGCTGGCGGCGAGCATCTGATTGCCCTTGGCCGCGTTGTCGGTCCAGAGCGCGGTCATGCCCACCGGATGCTGCCGGGGCTTGCCGGTCTCCTCATGATGAATGAACCGGATGAGATGATATTGCCATTCTAGCGTTGCCTCGTCCGCTTCGTTGGCGATCTCGTAGAGGACGTTGTCGCAATCGTTCACCGTATCAATGACCTTGCGCACATAAGCTTCCTGAAGACGCGTGATGGCCGGCACAGCCAGCGTGTACGCTTCCAGACCCACGCCGTCTCTCGCTGGATCGCCATCGATTTCGTTGATATTGTTGTGCGTATGGAAGGGATTACCACGCCATCCGCCGTGGCATTCATAATGGCCGCCGAAGAGCATGATGGCGACGTAAACACCGCGGTCGCGTGCGGCAGTGACGCGCTTTCGCAGCCGGTCAAAATAGGCCGGATCGAGCTTCGTCAGATCAAATTTTGGCTTGCCGTCCAACGCGATGCCGGGACCGGTCCGCATCCAGGCCAGGGGCGCAGCATGCAGTTCCCCCTCGCCATAGTCGTGATACCAACCCACGTGTCGGCTCCAGAGGCGAATGAAGTTGTGATCGTGCTTTTGCAGGAACTCCAGATAGAGGCTGAAATCAAACGCCGGCGGCGGATCACTGGGACCGCGATCGATCAGGTTCGACCAGGTGTGTGACCCGGTCAGGTAAACCGCCTTCAGCGAGCCGTCCGGCTGCCTCGCTCCATCCGTGAAGTAGCGGGGGTTGGTCGGGAGTGGACGGAGCGGGCCGGTGGCTTTCGTCGAAACATCCTTGGTCGCGCGCCGGAGGATCCGCAGTGCGATGTCCTCCGAATAAACGGGCGAGGCCATGGCTTTGCTTCCCCCGGCATGGCTGAAGCGTTCGGTCTTTTCAATCTGGCCGGACTTCGTGTTGACCCAATCGGCCTGGTATTTGTTGCCCGGCAGGTCCAACTCCAAATGAGCCTGGGTGCCACCGTTGACGTATATTGCGTAGACTTTGCCGGGCTCTGCCAACACCCGCACTTTGGGCGCGGACTCTGGGTTGTTCGCCGATCCGGTAATCCGGTTCGCTTTGATGATCTCGTCGTGCGGCGCCATGCGGATGAATTCGAATCCCTCCATGAATTCCTTGAGCACGCGGAGTTGACGGCGCAGTTCCGGGCCGCCTCCCCCCGGGGTGTCTGGCGGCAGCGGCACCGCCGTGCCGTCGGGACGATCGGTGGTGAAGGAGAAATCCAGGTGGTTATACACAGCGCCGCCCGCCATCAGCCAATCCCAGCCTTCGGTGCGATACTTGCGGTCGATCCGATCGGCGCCGCCGGTCTCATCGAACGCGAGAACTCGGTTGTGGTGGTAATTGAGCCGGACCGCCGCCGGATTCGCGGCATGGAAGTTCAGGATCGAGACGCGCGGATTCAGGTCAGTCACAGGGGCGGTTGAAGTCGGGAATCCTTGAGCGATGAGGTGCTTGTTGGGCAATGCGGACTCGCTTTCGACGACGGCGGCGATGATGCCGTCGTTCCAGGTTTTGGTGAGTCCACCGCGCTCATACGGTTCGTTGCAGACCTCGTAATAGAGATTGTCAAACGCGTTGAGTTCGGTGACCAGTTTGCGCACGACGGCCCGCTGCACGTCGAACAAACGCCGGTCCTTGGCGCTGTACACTTCGTATTTGCCGACACCGCCAATGCCGTTGACGTTGTTGCGAACGTGCATCGGGCTGGCCTCCCACACCTTGTCATCATACATCGTGCAGAAGAACACCAACTCGACGACGATGCCGCGTTCACCGGCCTGGGCGATGAAGTCCTTCAAGCGGGCGAAATACCGGCCGTCCCATCGGGTGAGATCAAACCTGTTGCCGCCGTCGGAAGCCCCCGGTGTCTGGCTGCGCGCCCACGGGCAGAGGAAACGCCCCGCCGCGGGCGCCAGGGTGTTACCGGTGATATTGAACGAGCCTGCCACTTCCCGGTACGTGCCCGAGAAGATCCGGGTCAGTTTAAACCGGTGGCGGGCGATTTCATCCAGGTAGGCGGTGCAGTTGAAATCGAGGTTGAGAACCGCGCCGTAGTGTTCACCCGAGGTAACCAAGATCATCGGCTGGCCACGAAACTGAAAGTAACGGGGGTTGTCCGGATGCAAGCGGAGCGGACCGGCCGGAGAAACCACGGTCGAGGCGCTCGTCGTGGCCAGCAGTGCGGCGCAACACATAGCGAGTAGAGTCTGGTTCGTCTTCATGCCCTTTCAGCGGAGGACTCCACGAATGTGCTGATACGCATCCTGGGCGACCGGATCGGATCCGTAGCCCGTAAAAACCAGGTAAATGACGGCGCCATCATCGCTTATCCACTTCGTTGGGATGTTGGCGTAAAAGAGATTCGTGCTCCCTAAAAACGAGTTCGTGTGATAAACCGTTGTCCACGGTCCCCAGGGCTCGGGAGCGTCGCAAATCCCCAGACCACCATACGGTCGGGTGGGCGTTCCGTTCGGCACAATGAGGAGATAACGCTTTGTGGCTGGATGATAGCACGCCGACGGCAGCTGAACGCCTCCATGGGGGTTGCTAAATACAGCAGTGCGTTTAGCGGCGTTGTCTGTCCAGCAAGGGCACCCAGCAGAATCTCGGCCACGATAGAATTCGTACGCAGTGCGATTGGTCATTTGCGTTTTCAACGCCCTAATCAGCGTGATATTTGTCCAAGGGCCACTGGAAATCGTCCACGACCCTCCTGCGCCATTCGAGGCATCACAAGCATAGCTATACACGTAATCATCTCGGGCTCCGGCATAATCTCGGCCGAAGTTCAGAAAGCTGGGGAGACTTACGCCATCGGGGTGACGGAAGAACACTTCGCTGAAATCCCAGCTTTTTCCGAGATCGGCCGACCAGCCCAGTCGGGTTTCCGTGGAGCTCTTCCATTGGGCCTCAGGACCGAACCACATGAAAAGAATCCCTTGGACGGACAGCAAACCATAGCTCTTGCCTCCCCAATACCCACCCTCGTTTACACCCCACAGATTCAGCCCCTTGAATGTACCCGGATCACCTTCGAGGCGCGCGATACCCAATCCTTTGCGCTCATTGCCGAATCCGTTGCCATCGCCCCAGCTCGTGTAGACGTGTCCGTCGGGACCCCAGGTCGTGGGCCAGTTGTCGCTGCCGGAGGCATGGCGCACGATAGTCGATGGATGGTCCCAAATGACACCGGGTATACACTGGCTCGGGGGGTAGGGTGCCGCTTGGGCTGCCGGTTTCAGCGCGAGCGTCGCTGTCAACCAAAGGGCCACTTGTCCGGGAACGGTCATGATTTGTATGATCCACTCGGTCGGTTTCTGCATGTGCATGCGTTTTCATCGAGGATGCCTTATCAAAGGCTTGGGGGAAATGCAGAAATGGATGTGGTTTAAAGTTTGATGGCCATCCGCGGAATTGCCGGGCGAAGGGTCCGGATGCGCAGCCAAAGGCGCCGGCGATCCACAGGCCGACCAGGTAATCCACCACCGTCGTGCCGAGCATCAGCAAAACGAACCAGGAATTCGCCCAGCCGTAAAACAGGTAGCTGAACAGCGTCAATTTAAGGCGCCGCGCTTTTTAAGGAGAAGCGTAGTAAACAAACAGAACGTGGGGCAGAAAAATGTGACAACATCGGGGCTTACGCAGGGGAGGTTGCGAGGTCAGGATTCAACACCGCACCGAGGCCGAACGATGCTTATCTTCCTATCTTTCCTCGTTCGCGACGCGGCGCGCCCACAAGGCCAGGTCTCCAGAAAAGGCTGGGATTTCGAGCGAGAGGATTCCATCCCGCGCAATGGCTGTTCCCTCCTGCACGGCCTGTCCTGCCTGCGGACTGATCCACTCCGCCAGGTAGCTGCCATTCGGCACGTTCATGCCGAGCTTGCCCGAGCCTGTCCCCTCCAGATAGACGAGGTACGTCCGTCCGGTGTCGGCGATGCCGTAGGCCTTAACGCCCTCCGGTATCGAGCGAAACAGGTCCGGACGGCGGCCCAGTTGGACGAAGTCGACGCTCTCGATGAACTGTTTCAGGTAGCCTAACTGCCGGCGCAGTTCACGGTAGTCGTGCCGCTTGCCGAACCACTGGGTCTTGCCGCTGCCCGTCTCGTCGTCGATCATGAACGAGGAGTCGAGGTGGTTGTAGGCCGCGCCCCCCGAGAGCATGAAGGCCCACGCTTCCCGGCGCACCACCCCGGTGGGCCGGTCCGTCTCGGTTTCGTCGAATGCGAGGGGCTCGTTCAGGTCGTAGTACCGCTCCAAGCCTTGCATCGCCCCGACCCAGTCGTCCCCGTAGGCGTAATGGAAGTTGTGGATGGAGACAGCGGGATGGTTGCACCGGGTGGGGTCTTGGGCCGCGATGAGCTGACGGGCGGACACGGCCGCCAAGGCTTTGACCGTGGTTTCGGCGAGGTGGTTCTGCCATGTCCTCACAGCCTCCGGCTCCCGGTGGTCCGGCTGGTTTGGCTCGTTGCAAAGCTCGTAGTAAACGTTGTCAAACGCCTTTAGCTCGTCGACGACCTTGCGAATCAGGGCCTCCTGCCGCTTCACCAGGGTGGCATTGCCCAGCGTGATAAACCGGTCGAAGGAGGGTATCGGGGGGTCGCCGTTGACGTTGTTGTCCTGGTGGAGCGGGGAGAGCGCCCACATCTGCTTGTCGTACATCTGGCTGAAGAAGACGACCTCAACAACGATGCCACGCTCCGAGGCGGCCCTGCAGAACGCCTTTAGACGGTCGAAGAATTGGGAGTCCCACCGGTCCAGGTCGAATTTGTTCCCCCCGACCGCTGCCCCCGGGGTCGCGCTGCGAACCCACGGTGCCAGAAACTGCCCCCGCCGGGGCCCGAGAGTATTCTGGTCGTTGTCGTACACCGGCTCGCGGTAGGCTCCTGTAAAGACGCGGGTCAGGTTAAGGCCGTCATCCCGCAGCTTGTTGAGGTAGGTAAGAAAGTCGAACTCCAGATTGATGACGGCGCCGTAGTGCTCGGCGGAGGTGATGAGGACCGTTGGCTTGCCCCGGAACAGGAAATAGTGAGGGTTGTCTGGATGAAGGGAGATCGGTTTGGCGGCGGCGTCCGCCGATGGCTCACTGCCGGAGCCTTCCGCAGAGAAAAGGAGCAGCGTTGAAAGGATAGTGAGTGCGCTCAGCATCTGGTAATTCATCCGGAAAGGCAAAGCAGTAAAGCAGTCATTCCTTATCGGGGCTTGAAGGCGCCATTCCATAGTTTGATCCAATTCCCTGAAAGTCATTAGTTCATATACCGAGTGCTGGAGGCGAACTGATTCGGCTTGATTCGTTTCCAGTCTGTTGGCCCATCCACCTATGGAGCGTGCCGTTAGCACTCACGGAATCCATCAAACCTACTCCGGCTGCGATCTCGTTCAAGCTCAATGTCGTGTCCCTCGGTCCTCGTGGTCCTCTCGGGTAACAGTTACTTTTGGCGCACGGGGTTCCGTGGTCCTGCCCGGTTGCTGCTTAAATACCTGCCGCGACAGCGTCGGCTCCTGTTGGAGTTCTTTCGAAAGGCGAGAATTCAGAGACTTACAGAGATGAAGTTGCCAGACCAAAATGATTTCCAACACGCCGTGTGGCAACTGTGTGGTGTCCGAACCTTGGCTTGGAACTTTATGCGGGCGTGATCGAGCAGTCGCAGCGCCGCTTTCCTCTCCACAGCTAAACGTTACTCAAGGTCGGTTTGGAGATATTTCCGCTGGTGCCCTAACGTAGGAATGAGTCATAGCCTCGATCCATTCTCTGCCACCCGCGCCACCGTCGGCCTCGGTGATAAAGAGCAGGTTCCCCTCTGCGGCCTCCTGTACCACGGGCACTTCCTCTCCTTTGTCATCCTTCGCCCAGCCGTTGAGGCGATGCCGCCGGGTGCTGCGAACGAGTTCAGGATGGAGGAAATAAACGGCTATTGCGAGGTCGTTTTCACCACCGGGATAGAGCTTTTCAAGACGCAGGCGCTTCTCACGCAGGTAGCGGCCCAGCGCGTTGTCCGGAAGCTCGCCGAGCCTATCGAAGGGCATTTGGGGCGGCGCGGACGAGAAGAGCGATTCGATTGGGAGGCATACCATCGGGAGCTTGCTGGCGACGATCCAAAAGGCCCAATAATCACACCAGGTGTTATACTCGCGCACCTGGGATGATTGGCCTCCGATGTAAAACACCCTCAGGCTGTTGGAGATGGAAGGAGCGGTCAAGTAGGCGCTCGCGACATCGGTGAGATGGCCGCCAACCATCACCACTAGCGGCTTCTGTGGAGTGGCTTTGTGCGCCTCCGTGATGATCAAGTCGCAGCCCGGAGAACGGACTGGCTCGGTATCCAGGATACGCCCAGAGCGAGGGCGAACCAGGCCGCGGTTGGCTCCGAGTGTGGGACGGACGCTGACCTTGAGTCCGGCGGCACGCGTAAGCTCGATCAGATGACTGGCCTCAGCGCAGGTTTGTTCCGCGCTAAGGTAGATGGTGTGCCCATCGCGCCCCGCCTTGCATCCGATGATACCACGCAAATCGAGTTCGCCGTGGCTTGTTCGGGCCAGGACATATTCGAGGGTCCAATCATCACTGAAAGCGTCGTTGTCCAGAATCACCGGGCTGCGGCTGTTCAGGCCCAGCTTACTGTCCGACGTTAAGGCAACACCGCCGTTCTCTGAAGCGCGGACCTGATCCAGTGTCACAAACAGTACCGCTGGGGCGCAGGGCGTGCTAAACGTCAGTGTCGGAGCGTCGGCGACTATGTTTGATGTTCGGTCGATACTGCCCTTTGCCGGTTCAAACCATTCGCACTGGTATAGCCGACCGATTCGCAGGCCTTGGACCCGGATCTGCTCCTGCTGTGGCGCGTAGACGATATAATCCAGTCCTTCGTTGGCCAGGCAAAAACCGGTGGAAGCGAGGTCGGCCCGAGGACGCATTCGAGCCAGGTCGGTAACGCCGCAGGAGAGCAGTCGAGTCTGCCGGATATTGGCACGGACTACTTGCCACGCTGAGGATTCGTTTTGAGGCTGCTCGAAGGGCTGATCGTATAGGCTGAAATGGTAACCGCGGGTAAACGCTTTCCAGACCAGCGTTGCGTCGTGGCTTCCCGGGCTGACGTGGTCCAAGTCGAAGATGACGGGCTTTTTGATCTGGTAAACCTTGGGATTGTCTCGGTCAATCCAACCGTTGGCCGTCGCGATACAATCGGAGTCGCTTTCGAGGAACTTCGTTTCCGGATGCAGGATCCAACCGGCAGGCTTCCAGCCGCCGGGGGACAAGAGGACGAGGTGCTGCTTGGGTTTGTGCCGCTCGTACGCCTTCAGATGGCGCAGCATCTCGTATTGCCAAGGCATGGCCTCAGCCGGCGCTTCATTGCAGATCTCCCACAGGATGTTGTCCAGGTCGTTCAGCGTATCGACCATCTTCTCGATGTAGGTTTTCTGCAGCCTGACCACGTCCGGACTGTCGAGGCTGAAGAATTCTTCGCCGAGCCGGTTTTGATTCCGGTCCACGTTCAGACCGTTGATGTGGTTTGCGGAGTAGAACATGTTGCCTTCCCAGAGCCGTTGGCCGTTGACACCCTCACCGTCCAGGAAGCCATAGAGTTCAAACAGCATCACGGAGATATACACTCCCCGTTCCTGAAGGGCGCGGGCGCGGGCGCGCAGGCGCTGAAAGAAATCCTCGTCGAAACGGGACAGGTCGAATTTCGGTTGGCCATCGTTCGCTCTTCCCGGACCGGTCCGCGAAAAAGGCATTGAGCTGACGATCCGATGCGGCGGAGCAGCCGTGCCGGAGCCTGTTGACCAGATAATACTGTCTTCCCTGGTCAATCATACCAGCGAAGTTGAAGGCGTACACTCCGTGATCGCGGCAATAGCCCAATGCGTCCTCATTTGCGCGGAACGTTCTGGTCGAGAAGCGTTGGGTGTTGGTGGTGTCGAACCACCAGGAATCGGTCGTGTTGCCGCCGGGAGCAGACGAGGCACCGCGTTGAAGCCGGTCGCCCATGTCGGGCCACATGATCATGTTGTAGCCGCGATCGATTACCTTCGCTCGGAGCGCCTCCTTGAATGAGCCGAGCTCCGTAGACATCCGGCGGGTGGGGCTCCAGACCAGAAAGTGGTGCATTCCATACGGGCGGGCATGGAACGGTTTGCCTCGTGCCGTCATGAAGTACCACGGGTTGTCGGCGGCCACCCTCAGGGGACCCTCCAGGCCGGTGTCCTTCACCTCGAAGCTGCCGGATCCTCCTTCTGTATCATCGGTCCACGAGTAGGAGTAATGCCATGGCCCGGTTTCGTCCGGCATGAAGCGAAACCTCCAAACCTGGCCGGTCTGTCCGCCGATCCCGTCGCCGTCGTGGAACCCAAAGAAGGACATCTTCCGGCCCGAGGGCGCAACAAACGTGGTCTGGAGTTCCACCACCTGGAAGTCAAAGGGATTAGAGTAAGGTTTGCCGTTGGTGACTTGGCGTTCGAACATGCCGTACAGAGGCACTCGCGGCACGCCTTCGCCTGCGGGAGCGCACACCGCCGCCAACGCCAGCAGGCCGATCCAAATTCTCCAAGCAGTGATCACTTGGTTGTGCATCCATGTGCCATAGATCTGCATAGATAAGGGAATCACTGAGCACACGATGCCGCGCGCTTGAGAAACTGCCGCTCGACGGCGTCCAGTTGGTCTATCAGCCGTCCCTGGGAATGCCGCAGGTCGAACGAGCGGCGCTTGCTGGCCGGAAAGCGCTCTGGGGGGCTGGGACTCCCGTTGTGGAAACACCAACCCGCGGCCCCGCCGAGTTTGGCGTTACGCAGGTCGACGCAGAACGTTTCCACCTCCGGCTGCCAAAAGCCCCGGTAGTCCAGGTAGTCGCGTCGGAAGGGTTCCTGATAGTGAATCGGCACCACCCGGCCCAACTCCTTCATCCAGCCGAAGTATCTGCGGGTCGCCTCCGCTGTTCGTTGTTCAGTTCCAGCATCGCGAGCCAGATGCGGGGCGATGAAGTCCAAGCCTGCCTCCACCAAGTAGCGCGCCAAGTCCGCCTGGTCGGTGGGTTGACCGGAGGCCGTCACCAGGCGGTCCGGGTCGGCTGCTTTTACCCGATCGCGCAACGCTTTCAGCTCCGAAAAACTCACGAACGTTCCACCCGCATAGTTCTGATCGCGCTCATTGGCCAGATCGAAATAGACGTTGCGACAGCCTTTGAGTGCCTTGGCCAGCGTTTCCACCGCCCCCAAATGAGCTGCCTGATTAAGCAGGCAGGGCATCCTCGACAACGTCACGTCCACCACCATCCCGCGCTTCTCGGCCGCGTTGACAACGGCTTTGAGCTTGGCGAGGTAGGGCTCGCGCGCTTGGCCGGTTAGGTCCACCGCTGAGACGTTGTGGTCAAACGCGTCCCAAACCGCAAAGACACGAACCCAATTGAATCCGAGCGCACGCAGATCGTCCAAGTCGCGAGCCATAAAGTCGTCGGGTGCGCCGAGCGCGCCATAGTAGCTGGCGCCGAGCAGGAAGGTTGTCTTGCCGTTCAGGGTGAAAGCGGTGCCGTCGATCCCCAAGACCAGACCTGCGGCGGCTGAAGGATCCGATGTTGATTGCGCGGTACCCCGCCTTAAGCCTGAACGCAATAGGAGTACCCAGTCGTCAGTTGTGGGTGACTTGAACTCGCCGCTCCTGTCCCCCGCAACCTCGAACGGTTCGCCAGCCGTGCGGTCACGAGGATTGAACCAATGCCCCGACAGCGTGCCTTTGGCCGCCGTCAGGTCCACCGTTACCTTTCCGCCGTGCGGCAGATAAACCACATAGACCATGCCCGGTTCGGCCAACGCAACAGCCTCCCTGCCGTCAACTCCCTCGAACGGCTGCATTCGCCAGAACGGCAATGCGGCAAAGAAATCGTAAAGCACGCCCAACTGCGGCGCGGCTCCCGCGTCTTGGACCGCGAAGGTATAGTGCCTCGGAGCATCGATACGATTCCAAATGTCACTTTGGCCGACCGTGCCTTGGAAGCCAGCCGCGAAGTAACCACCCGCACAAACAATTCGCCAGGAGGAACGCCGCACCTTATCCGTGTGATGGACCTGTTTCCGATAAGTGTGCTGGCCGGCGAAATACTCGTAGCCGTTTTCGGTGTTGAGCACCGGCTTCTGGAATCGCCGGTCCGCGCGCAGGCTGGCGACCAGCAGCGGATCGTCGCCGGTCCAACATGCGCGCTGCTCGTCCCAATGGACGTCTTTGCCGGATTGTCCGGTCTGCTGGGACAGCACGTCCAACGCCTCGCCTTGGCCGAAAAACGGGCCGATGCGCCACGGCGGTTCGAAGGGGTCGCCCGGCCAGGAACCTAGCGCGCTGGCAGAAATCACCGGATGCACCGTGACGGGGTGCCGGTAAGGATCGAATTGCTTCACGAGGCGCGCCGTCGCCTGCGCCCATTCCACGTCGCCCGGGCGGTCAAGCCGATAAACCCCGTCGGGATGCGTCTCGTATTCGTTGGCGAGCGTCCAGAGAAAGACGTTGCGGAACGCGGCGTAACGCGCCAGCACATAACGTAGCCAAGATCGCTCGCGGACCGGTGTCCACAATTTAGTGTCGGTGAACGGCCGGCGGTAGAAGTTGAACAGGATCAACTCGACGTTCATCCTCCGCGCCTGCAAGTCGCGGAACATCTCGTCCAGGCCGCGAAAAAATTCCGGGTTGAAGCGATCCAGGTCCGGTTTGGCCGGCGTGCCGCCCCAGGCCCAGAACGCCGGGTCCTGCGCTGCCCGCGCCTCGCTATGGCCAAGGGTCATGCGGACGAAATTGAAGCGTTGGCGCCGCCGTGTTTCCAAATATTCACGGCGCAACGCGGGTGTGATGTGACTGTCGTCGAAGAGGCCATAGCACGTGTCGCCCATGGGAAAGAACGCCGTGCCATCAGTGTATGCAAATGCATAGGGATTGTCCGGGTGAATGCGAATGAAGCCATGGTGCGCTGACGGAGCGCAAGTCAGTGAGCCCGTTCGATGATGCAGGCCGGCGTTGTTGGTGTCACTGGCAGACGTGACGTAACTCCAGGCGCCCGACGCATCCGGCGCGAAGCGAACGCGCCAGATGTTGCTGCCGTCATGGAAGCCGTGCGCGGTGACCTTGCGTCCGCAGGGTGCCGTGAACATGGCTGTGACGGCCACATCGAGAAAGGGGTTGGCGTAGGATTTGGCGCCGGTCAGTTCCACCTCGAACACTTCGAAGCGCGGCGTGACGGGGGTGGCGGCCATGGTCGCCGTGACCAGCAGATTACCCACAAGGAGAGTGGCATTTTTTTTCCTCATAGCTTTGATCGTAGTCATGGGTCGCTCCGTCTTGGGGTGGTTGCTGGCGTCCATGGATTCCACCGCTCGAGGTGTTGCATCCGCGCGATGCCCGTTTCGGGATCGAAGGCGACCGGCAGCCACAACTGGCAGGACAACTCGGCCGGAACACGCTTCCCCTCGGGACCGATGAGCCACTGCTCACAGAGGGCGATGAGCTGGCCTGACTCGGCAAGATAAAAGAAGGACGAGATCTGGCTTTGCCACGTTTTCTGCTGGCTCATGAGCCCCTTGTAAGTGTAGGGGCCCAAAGGCGAATCCGCTACCGCGTAGGTCGTATCTGTGGGGTTGAGTCCCTCAACCCCCGAGCCGGCCACGATGTACTTGCCTCGATGGCGGATCAGGGACGTGCCCTCGTAGACTCTTCCGGCACCGGCCTTCAAGGCAATCGTCGTCGCACTGGTCAATTTGAGGAAATCGGGAGCCAACCGGCTCACCCGAAGGCTGCGCCGCATCTGATCGTCGTAGGCGATGTAACCCTGTCCGTCCGGATCCTGGAGGAGCGCCAAGTCACCGGACTCTCCAAAGTCGGGCCCGGTCTGGACCGTGAACGGTCCCGTCGGGCTGTCCGCCGTTGCCACGACCAGGGTCGAGGCTCGAGGCGTTCCGGTGGGAAACATGAAAAACCAGAGCACATACTTTCCGGTCTGAGCGTTGTAGAGCACGCGCGGCCGGTGCCAGGTGCCTGCGGTCAGGAAGCCGGTGGCCGGATAGGTGAGAATGGCGCCGCGAAAGGTCCAGCTCGTCAGGTTTGTCGAGCTGTAGCAATTGAGGCCACACCGAAACCGGGCCCCGCCAGCGCCGTAAATCCCGTCGATGTTCCCCTTGTAGGCCCTGCCGTACCAATAGAAAGTTCCACCCATTCGCAGAATGCCGCCTTCGTGACAGTCGATGATGTTACCCTGGGTGTCCCGCCACGTGCTGTGATTGCGGATGTCGGCCGCAGGCAATGGGAGCGTGAAGATGATCGCAATCACCACAGCGGCGGCCCAACTGAACCTATTGTTATTTCTCATATGACTAAAAACCGGTTCCCAGCAGCGGAGTTAGCCGGCCTGCCCTCAACTCGTCAAACTCCAGCCGATTCAAGGTCCACGCGTAGCCATCGTCAGGGAACTTGTCCAACAGGGCAAACTTCAGAAAGCGCGCCGACACCGGCCGGTCGAACTCGTAAATGAACCAGCTCCCCGAATCGTTGTTTTCACCGGAGGCGATGCGGCGGTAGGTCTGGTTGTCGTCGGACACCGAGAACTCGTAGTGACGGACATTGAATTCCACCTTGTGTCCCACCGGAACCAGGATGAGATGGGTGAAGGCCTGCGCCCCTTCGATCTCACAGACCATCCATTGGTTGCTGGTGTTGGTGCCGGAGTGCCATCCGGTACTGTAGCGTCCATCGGTGGTGTTGTTCATCAACTTCTCGTTGACGGAAGCCTTGAGGGCCTTAAGTCGGACCGGGACGAACCGGCTGACAGGCTTGCGCACGCCGTGAGCGCCAAGCTGCGTTCCGAAGGAGCTATCCAGCTTCGCGCCGCCTCGACGGGCCGGGCTGGCATCGCGGCAGGCAAGATGACCTGCCTCGGGATCGATCAGCAGCGGATCCGCAACGATCCCCCCACGCTCGAACGAGGTCTTTCGCTGCACTTCATCCAAGGTCGTCATTCCCGGGTTGCCACTGCCCGGCCAATTCGTGTGGTAGAAAAACCGCGGCCAACCGGGCGGCCCGAAGTACAGGTTGTGGTCGATGATCAGATGATCGCCGACGATGTCGGGCTTGTTCCAAATGTGCGTGTGGCCGGCTTTAACGAGGATGTTGTTCCGGATGTCGAGATAGTCGCAGTCCGGCCCCGGGGCGTTGGTGTCTTTGTTGACCGCGATGCTGATGTGCGGGCCGTAACTGTCATAGACGGTGTTATGCCAGAACAGATTCCAGCGGGCCTCGCCTTTGACGTGCTTGGGGTTGAAGCCCTGGCTGTTGTCATAGATGCAATTGTTGAAGGCCCGCGCTCCCGAGCAAGCGTTGTAGTCCAGACCGGTCCAGCACTGGTGCATCCGGTTGCCCTGGATGGTATTTCGCTTTCCCGACTGGTCACGGATCGCTGTCTTCTTGCAGAGGAAAACATCGTTGTCCTGCACGAAACAATCCGCGGCCGAGGCGAGGTGAATTCCCATAGCTTCCTGGTTGTTCCCGATCATGAAGACCACGTTGCTCTCGATGCGATGACCGGTTCCACGCACGTCGATCCCTTTATCGCGCGCATGATGGACGAAAGTGTTTTCATGATGGATAGTCGATCCGACGATTGCGTGGCAAAGCTTATTCACCAACATTCCTGGGATTCGCGGGGTTGACGCGCTCTGAGCCGGTATAGGGTCACTGCTCCGGCTTCACCGACCGCAATCTCGCTCGTGGTCCAACGTTTGAAAGATCCCAGGATTCGAAGCCGATCTTCTTCGCCGGCGACTCCGGGCGCAGACCGAAGTCACCCTGCGCAGGCTCGACGAACAATGGATCGGCCACAATACTGTTCGCGTCTTGTCCCATAGCCTGCCACGCGGCGAAGCTCTTGTCGCCAAAGCGGACTGGCTGTCCGGAGACGTTCCAGTAGAGGTTGCGATGGAACACGCACACGTTTGTCCCGCAGTTCTCGACGCCAACGGGGCCAACGGCGCTGCCCTCCCGGTAGTACACCAAATTGCGCTGGAATAGCAGTTCGAAACCACCGACGCCATAGCGTTCGACTTGGGTGTGGCGACTGAACGCGAAAATGTTGTTCTCCACCGTGATGTTCCGGTTGTGATGGGCGAACAGAGCGCCGTCTTGGCAGTTATAGACAAGGTTCTTCTCAATCAGCAGGTCGTGGGCGCCTTCATCGGGATAAATTCCCCAGCCACCATAGTCGCGGCGCCGGACGTCATGCACCCGATTAAACCGGATGCTCGTGCCGGGTGTGTTGCACGTGTAGATGCCAGCCAAATCGCTGAGCATGCCATAGCCGATGTCGTGAACATGATTGAACTCGACGAGGTTGCTTTGGGCGTGGTTGGGCCCGAAGTCCTGGACCGATCCCACGCAGATGCCGGACCAGAACAGGTCGTAAATGTGGTTGTGAACGATCTGGTTGTATGCGTTGTCACCCACGAACACGCCCGCCGCTTCCGGGGTGAATCGCCCGCAGTGGGCAATCACGTTGTCGGCCACCGTGATCCGCTGGCTGTGCGGGCCTTGTGGCATGGCTGCCTTGCGCTGTTTGCCGCGCTCCGTTAATTGGCCCGAGCCGTCCGTCTCCCAGGAAAAGAAATGGCCGATCCGGATCCCTCCGGCTCCGATGTCGGTGATTCGGTTACGCGAAATTTCCAGGTCGGCGCAGCCGACGTTCACTTCGATGCCGCAATTGCCGATGTGTTCGATTTCACCGCCCTTGACCACACATCGCTCGGCGTAATCGAAAAAGAGCGCGCCGGGCACCTCGACTCCCGCCTGGAGCGACGAGGCATAATCGGGCGGCGGTTGCCACTCGGTGTGTGAGAAGGTGATGCCTTCAAAGCAAAGGTCGTGCGCCGGCGCGCCTGGACGCCCGACGACCCGCACCACTTGCGTTAGCCGCGGTGCAATTATCTCCACCTTTGTCATGTCCTCGCCCGCCCGCGGCAGGTAGTAGAGCTGTCCTTGCGGACGGTCGAGATACCACTGGCCGGGAGTGTCCAGGGCCTCGAACACGTTCTCCACCCAATAGACCGAGGGAGTGGTCGTGCCGTCACCCCAGGGAGCCGACGAAACAAGTGCAAAGAGGCTCGGGCGGTCGAAGGTGACCGTGCGCGTGTTGCCGTCAACGCTCTCGATGGGCAACCGGTTGTCCAGCCACCGCGTGATTCCCACCACTTCCACGTCGCGCAGGTTACGCCAGGTAGGGACCATGTGGCCCGGCGCATAGACGAACTGCTTCGTCGGGCTTCGCAGGAAGTCGCCCGTGTAGCCCGGCAGAGATTCGATGCGGTATTCCCCTTGTTTCGGCAGCCGCGTCCGAGGCCGGCGTTCGCCGTTCACGAAGAGCTGACGAAAGCGCCATCGGGCATCCTTGACCTCGGGAATGTCGATCACCCAGGCCTTGCGGCCATTGACTTCACCCCACCGGCCTCCCACCAGAAGGCGTCCTCCACTCAGCACGACTTTCTGACCCGCAGCTGCCGCGTAAACCACCGGGGCTTGCGCCGTTCCCGAATCCTCCGGACCGAACTCCAGCGGGGTGTCGAGATAATATGTTCCGCCACGCAGGACCACGCAGACGGGTCGTGGCGGTTTCTGCGTCTTGAGCAACGCCCGAACGGCGTCCCGAGCGCGCGCCACGGTGGCCAACGGCCCGTCCTTTTCCGCTGGCTGGGCCAGCCTCCCCGACCAACTGTCATTCCCACGCGTTGACACATAGAGGGTGATGGGGTCCGATCCTGCCGGGAGCGTGGCGGCCAGCGCCTCCGGTGAGAGCGGGGAGCCAACCGCAACGAGCAAGAGAGCGAGGTTCACGAGCGTTCTCATGGCCGCTTAAGGTAGAGAACGGCTTCGGCCGCGAACGGCACTCTGAATTCGTGCCTGCCTCCGGCGGATTTGACCCGACCGCTTCCAGCGACGACGCCTTTGGCTACGTCAAACCACCGGGACTGATACGTCGCGGCCTTGAGCTCCACCGAAAACGGTTCGCCCGCCTTGGGTTGGTAAACCAGATACTCGTACCCCGGCTTGGCCAGGCAGTACCGAGTCGAAGCCAGCTCCGGCTGCGGGGTCATGACGGCCAGGTTCACCTTGCGGCAAGGTCGAGCGTGAAGCCCATCTGTTTCCGCATGGCTTCCTGCTCCTCCACCGAGGTCCACTCTGGCTTTCCGTGGCAGTAAGTGTCCATCAGGATCGGTTGGTTACCATGTGCCGCACCCTTATCCCGGGCACGGTGGGCGTCTCGATGGCGTTCTCGGCTACGACGGGTGCCGAGTGGAATGGTCGAGTGGGCATACATTGTAAAAGCGTTGTGGATTCGGTGAGGCTCTCAATCACCAGGGCAGTCGGGCTGGCTATGCCAAAGCTCTCGCAGATTCCTAGCAACAAGGCGAAATCTGGAATCGCTGGCTTGAGCTTGCATGAAGGCTATTCTAACATTTGCATCCGGCCCATGCGAACGAAAAAAGCCGAGACCAGTTGACCACGAATTGCGCCAAAAGTATTGTTACCCGGAGGGGGGGCGAGAGAGGGGAAAATGATACGTTGTGCCAAAAGCAACTGTTACCGTGGCGAGAATGGACAAAACCATGA
>JAKLHY010000062.1 GCA_022709905.1 Verrucomicrobiota bacterium
CTGTTCTATCGCTTGATCAGCCAGGCGATAGACCTCGGGCCGGTGCTAGAGAGGGAGCTCAGGGCACGAAAAAGCGGCCAAAAACCACAAGAGTCAACTGCATAGCCCAATAACAGAATATGCGCAAGCTTTGACATCCATCGAATGAATGGGCTAAGCGTTGTTGTTGCCGTCGGGAGCTGATAGCCTTTCCTTCGTATGCAACCGATCTCTGGCCAGCCCGAGTATTTGAGGAAATCCTTCACCCAGTTGGTCGAAGGCAAGAGTGAACTGGCGATAATCCGACGAGAACATTCCCAGCTCTCTCCGAAAGACCGGGCAGCGGCGGCGGCATGGAGTTATGACGCCTCAATGGCCGATACGAGGAAGCCTTGCCAATCCTCGAGCAAGCCGCCGCCTTGGCTCCACCGGACTACGAACTTGCCAGAAATAACCTGGCTGACTTGCGTGGCATTCTGGCACGTGCTGGCCGGTCTTCCCCTCGCAAGACAAAATCCGCGGAGGGATGATGTCACAACCAAAATGTCATCATCCCGTTCACAACCATCCAATCGGCAGATTATCGGCGGTTCGATCCAGGGGTATATGGTTCGGGCTCAGACTCAGCACGGCGCCTTTGCCAACGGTGGCGCCTCGATGCGTCAACAATGCGAAGGCTCGTGCGTCCTCGGCCCGGACTGTCGCGGCCTTCTTGATCTCCACCGGGTATAAGCGTCCATCGTGGGCAATCACGAGATCGATCTCACGCCCGTCTTTGTCACGATAATGGTAGAGCGATGGATCTTTGCCCAGATGCCACCAGGACTTGAGCACTTCTCCCACAACAAACGATTCCAGGATCGCTCCCGACATCGCTCCTGCCTCCAGCGTGGCCGGTGAGGACCATTCGGTTAGATAGGCACAGAGCCCCGTATCCAAGAAGTGCAACTTGGGGGTGGTATAGAGTCGTTTCGACAGATTCGTGTGCCAAGCCGGCAGGAGGTAGACCTGATGACTGGCTTCGAGAACCGCCATCCAGTTCCGGGCCGTATTCACACTCACGGCGCAGTCACGCGCCAGATCCGTGTAGTTCAGCAACTGGCCCGTTCGCGCCGCCGCCGCCTTCAAGAACCGCATGAACGCATTGAGATCGCCGACCTTCAACAAATCCCGCACGTCCCGTTGAAGGTAGGTCTGCACATATGACCGGTAGAACAGGTCGCGATCGTAGATCTGTCCCGTGACCAAGGCCGGGAAACTGCCGCGCCAAATCCGTTCATAGGTGGAAATCAGACGCGTGGGCGCCGCCGAAGAACCGCGCTTTTCCACCGCCATGCCTCCGGGGAGAAAAGCCGGCATATCGGCCGGACGCCGGTCGGCCTCCCGTGCCGAAAAGCCCAGCAAATTCAAGATGGCCACCCGCCCCGAAAGCGACTCCGATACCCCTTTCATCAGGGGGAACGATTGGGAACCGGTTAGCCATATGCCGCCAGGGACGGGATTTCGATCCACCAGATATTTGATGGCAGGAAAAAGCTCGGGGGCGTATTGGACTTCGTCAATCAGGACCGGGGGAGGAAAGCGTTGCAGGAACAGCGGAGGATCGCTCTTCGCCAAGGCCCGAAGGTTCATATCGTCCAGGGTGACATAGGAGCGTTCCGGGTTGCGCAGGTGCTCCAGGAGGCTGGTCTTGCCGACTTGGCGCGGGCCGGTGAGAAGGAGGACTGGGAACTGGTCGGCTGCCTGACGACAGGCAAGTTCCAGCGCCCGAGAGTGGTAGACATAATTTCGAATATTATTCATAGTAAATGCACAATAGACGCATAATCGCCAGGAGTCAACGCGCAGTGGACCTGGCGAAATTCGATTCTCGCAATAGAGCTTAAATATAATTGTCTTTGGAATAAAAACATGCTAAAATCCAACGCTATATGTAACGACAGGCAGAACGGGATTTGTCGGAATGGCGCCGTCGCCCGGATCGTAAGCCTTTGGTTTTGCGGGGTGCGCAACAGGTGGCCGAGCAGTTATTAGGGCAGCAGTTATTGTGCGCCGCCCCCCGCCTTCGAGGATCCTCAATTGCTTTCCCTGCCGCTGTATTTAGCAGGGCAATTGGACCGGTTTCTTTCTGAGGCTTTAGGGGAGTAAAACCGTCGCGAATCTTGATCGTTTATTCCACGACAGGTTGTTGTCTGCCCGAGCGAAAACAACGGAACAATTTCGACAGGAGGAGAGCGATTCACCACAGAGTTATTCACCGTGGCCTGCGGGGAGTTGTTCGGGCCTCTCCTGGCCCCCGGATGAATAACTCTGGAAACCGTATCAGCTTCATAGAATCGTCACCCGGAAGTTCCAGCAACGTAACGTGCGGCCCCGGCAGGAAGCGGGTAATCTGCGCGCATGGCAGCAAAACCGAGTCGGCGCCTCAATCGCATGGGCATTCACCCATGAGTGAATCCACTCCAAGAAGCTCGACGCAACAATCCTGGTTGTTTTTGGGAACCCTGGTGGTCGGGTATATGGGCGTCTACCTTTGTCGCAAGAATTTTGCCGTTGCCAATCCCTTGATTCGCGAGGAATTCGGACTGAGCAAATCTGAGATCGGCTGGGTGGCAAGCGCCAGCACGTTGGCTTACATGGCCGGCAAGTTTGCCTTCGGACCTGTGATCGATCGGTTTGGCGGCCGCATTAGCTTTGTGGTTTCCCTCGGCTTAGTGGCTTTGTTTGGCCTGGGGGGCGCGTGCATGTCATCGCTCCTTGGCCTGACGGTAATGTATAGCCTCAATCGATTCGCGGGAGCGGCGGCTTGGGGTGGCATGGTGAAGCAAACACCGGAGTGGTTCGACCGCTCGTCTCTGCCATTTGCGATGGCCGTGTTGTCGCTGAGTTTTGTCTTTGGCGGCTTTTTCGCGACCCTGTTGAGAGGTTGGATAGCCGGGGTGAGCGGTGATAACTGGCGCTTCGTCATGGGCGGTCCGGCCCTTGTTCTGATCCCAATTCTCGGAGCATGCGCGTCGATTCTACCCCGTTCCAAATCTGCATTCGCATCGGATCCGAAAGGGAATCCTGGTTCGATCAACTGGACGCGACTGCTTGAACTCGGCAGCCTGAGACAGTTCTGGGTGCTGTGCGCTTTGAGCTTCACATTGACACTCCTGCGCGAAACCTTTGGCACCTGGGCCGTAGACTTCTTTGCGACCCTTGGCGGGCCGGCGATGTCGCTGCGCATCGCCGCATTTCTTTCGACGCCGTTTGATGCGCTGGGCGCTTTGGGCATCCTCTTGCTGGGATGGGCCTTCGGCCGGCTGAGTTGTGAAAGCCGGACGCGACTGCTCGTTGCGATTCTCGCAGGTCTTGCTGTCGCCGTGTTTCTGCTCCCTTCCCTGACTCGGTGGAATCTTTACGCGGGCGCCGCGCTCTTGGGACTCATTGGATTTCTTGCCTACGGTCCTTTCAGTTTATTGGCTGGAATCTTAGCCGTTGAGGTCAAGGGGTCGGCCTATGTGGCCAGCGTGGCGGGCATGGTGGACGGATTTGGATACCTGGCGAGTATTCTGGCTGGACAGCAATTTGGCCGGTTGCTCGATATCGGCGGTTATTCCCTCGGATTCACGTGCCTGGCCGGTTTGGCCCTCCTCTCCGCCTTTCTCTCTTTGGCCCTGTATCCCAAGGAAACCCGGGCAGGCTCCAATCTGCAAATGGCGGCTCCCCAACCCAATTTATGAACACTAAGCTTGTGGTATTCGACATGGCCGGAACAACCGTGCGTGACGATGATGCGGTGAACCGATGCTTGTGTGAGGCGCTTCTCGCGGGCGGCGTGGAGGTGTCCCGCGATGAGATCAATGCCGTGATGGGGCTGCCCAAACCCGTGGCCATAACCCGTCTCTTGGCCGACAAACTGCCTACCGGCCCGGCGCTCTCCGGGGCTGTGGATCGTATGCACGATGATTTCGTCGCTCGCATGATCGGCTTTTATCAGGCTGATCCGCGTGTCGTGGCCATGCCTGGCGCGATGGAGTGCCTGATTTCGCTGAAGAAACTCGGGGTCAAGATCGCCCTCGATACGGGCTTCAGCCGAACGATTGTTGACACGATTCTCGAACGTTTAGGATGGAACCGGCCCGGCATGCTGGACGCGACCGTGGCCAGCGACGAGGTCTCCCGCGGCCGCCCCCATCCGGACCTCATTTTTGAAGCCATGCGCCGAACGGCCGTCCGGGAGGCAATCCATGTGGCCAAGGTGGGAGATACGCCATCGGACTTGCTGGAAGGCACGGCGGCGGGATGCGGTCTCGTGATTGGAGTGACCAACGGCACTCACACTCGCAAACAACTCGCTGCGCATCCCCATACGCACTTGATGGATTCTCTGGATGAACTCCCGAGCTTGATTACCCATTCTTAAAATGAAGAATCCAGCTCCACTGCCGGTTGCCCATGATCCGCTGCTGTTTACACCGGGCCCACTGACGACCAGCCTGAGCGTGAAACATGCGATGCTCCACGACGCCGGTTCCTGGCACTTCGAGTTCAACGCCAAAGTCTGCTGGATCCGAGAACAGTTGCTCGATGTGGCAGGACTGTCTGTGTCACCCGACTGGGAGGCCATCCTTTTGCAGGGCAGCGGCACCTTTGGGATTGAGGCTGTGTTCGCCACCTGTGTGCCGCCTTCGGGCAAGGTCGCTGTGCTGGCCAATGGCGCTTATGGCGAGCGCGCCGTCCAGATGCTGGTTCATTCCCAAATCAATCACATTGCGCTTCGAACGTCCGAGGACACTCCTTGTTCTCCTGGCGACCTGGAATCTCTCTTATGCCGTGACCGGGACATCACCCACGTCTTCGTGGTGCACTGCGAGACGACCTCTGGCATCCTGAATCCGATCCAGGAGATCGGCGCTGTCGCTCGCAAGCATCATGCCGTCTTCATTGTCGATGCCATGAGCAGCTTTGGAGGGATCCCCATTGATTTTGAAGCCTGTGGCATCGACTACTTGGTTTCTTCGGCGAATAAATGCCTCGAAGGAGTTCCAGGCTTTTGTTTTGTCTTTGCCCGGCGCTCCGGACTCCTAGCGTGCGAGGGTTGGGCGCGCAGTTTGAGCCTCGATCTTCTGGCCCAGCTCAAAGGTTTCGAAAAGAACGGCCAGTTTCGATATACACCGCCCACGCACAGCTTGTTGGCTTTCGAGCAAGCTCTTCATGAACTGATGATCGAAGGCGGCGTGGGGGGGCGCGGTGATCGGTATCGACGCAACCACGAGACCCTCATCGCCGGCATGAGCGCGATCGGATTACGCTCATACCTGAGGCCCGAAGTCCAGAGCCCCATCATCACCAGCTTCCATTATCCCGATAACCCGGCCTTCAATTTCGCGGATTTCTACCGTCGTCTCGCGGGACGCGGATTTCTCATCTATCCGGGCAAGATCAGCCAGATCGACCTGTTCCGCATCGGCACCATCGGCCGGATATTCGAGGCCGACATTCGTTCGTTGATTGCCGCCATCGCGGATATCCTTGATCGGCCGGCTTCAGTGATCGGCGCAATACGAGCGGCGAAAATCAAATAAATCCAGGATTTCGCCAGTCCCCGGACGCCGAACAAGGAACCGGGTGCCTCCCTCCCGAAGATCGATTTCCATCAGGAGCGAGTGCGGCGGCAGCGTCAGGCGGAGATCGTCGAGGCCCTGCTCGTATTCCGCCTGGGTGATCAAGCCTCGATCGCGCGCGCCGAGCAATTCCGAGAGTTTTTGATACAACGCCTGATGCCGCTTGTAGGCTTTCATTTGCCGTTGATTACATGAGATCATAAATGCCTTTCATTTCTCGGGCGCAGGATGGCATTGCCATGTGCAAAACAAATGGCGATCAAGAAAAGATCTCGTGAATCAGTTGGCGTTGGGGCCGCGGTTGCGTGAAGCCTGATTACCTCATCATCCGTTGGGCCAGGACAGCCGCGCCGACAATGCCAGTGTTGTCCCCGAGGGAGGATGCCCGGATCTCACATCCGTTCATGACACCCGGCATGGCGTAGTCCACGGCGGTTTCGCTGATGATGCCAAGCATCGTATCCGCGAGCGCCTCTATGACACCGCCGCCCAGCACGATGACCTCCGGATTGAGCAGGTTAGCCAAATTGGCAACGGCCACCCCAACATAGCGCGCCGTTTTCTTGACCACGGACTCGACCAGTTCATCCCCCTTTTTAAGGGCTCGCCGCAGATCGCCGCTGCGCATGTCATCCAGGTTCTCCAGCATCTCGGTCAGGATGGTCGCACGGCCTTCCACAATGGCGGTCCTAATCTGTTGGAACATTGCCGTCCGGCTTGCAACCGCTTCAAAGCATCCTTGATTACCGCAACCGCATCGCGGGCCATCCATTTCCAGAATCATGTGGCCAATCTCACCCGCCGAATAGCTCATCCCATGGTAGAGTTCGCCGTTGAGGATTATCCCGCCGCCAATCCCGGTTCCCACGAAGATTCCGAGCACGTGACGCGGTTTGCATTTTAGCTCGGCCACATAGGCGCCTAGAATCGCCGCATTGCCATCGTTTTCGACGAACACAGGCACGCCCAAGACGTCCGCCAATTGTTTTTGGAGCGGCAGATCGTGCCAATCGAGGTTTGGCGCAAAGACGACCTTGCCTGTTGTTCCGTCCACCGTACCGGGCGCGCCCACCCCAATGGCCCGCAGATCCCCGATCGAAAGGTCGGCCTCGTCGATAGTGTCCTTGACGCACTGAATGACGCGTTCAACGACCGCTTTTGGACCTCGCTCGGCTTTGGTGCTGATCTTGGCGTGCCCATCAGGCGAAGGGACGCATTGAAAACTCCGCCCAGGATTTTTGTCCCGCCAAGATCCACGCCCACCAGGAAACCGTTCTTTTTGTTATTCTCGGCCACGCGCAAACATCCACTTAATCAATTCTCCTCAGCTTTTGCGGTGAGAGTCAAAGACATTAATGTTACAATCAAGCGCACCGTGCAAGGATGCTGCCACATTAGAGTTGACACCCCGTTAGGCTTCACTCTGTTTGGCTGGCCAGTCTCTGATGCCGGTGCGCAGATGCGCCAGGATTCCCTGCCAGATCGAGGCAACGGCGCCCGACCAGCGCCAAGCGTGATCGCAGTGGCCACCGTAAGCTCGACCGAGGAATTGCAGGACATGTCCGCTCCCTTTTTTGGACAACAATCGGAGTTCGATCCGGACATTTGCGTGACGATGGACGAACGGGGCCTTGACTGCGACCGGCTGGAATCTTGTCGACCAGGCGCGTAGGCTGTTCAGGACTCCTCTCTTTGCTGCCTGCGGCGCGTCAGACGGAGGAATAAAAGTCTCGGCGCAACGCAGGAACTCATCCAAGACTTGAGCGTTGGCCGAGGAACAAGGTATTGGCCAGAACCATCCATCGCTCCACGGGCCGAATTGGAACATTAGAAGCCTGCGATCATTTGGCAGCCGGTTGAGGGACATGCGCACTTCGAACGAGCCTTGCAGCGCGTCCAATCCGCCAAGTTCCTTCTCGACGACTCCGAAGAGGGGATCCATGCGGCAGCCATCCAAACCCAGGGTCGAAATCACTTTGTCGCACCAGTCTGTCATGGTCAGGAATTGGTTACGGTTGCTTGCCGCCGTGCTCACTAATCTTCAATCCGCAGCCGGGGCAGACATTCCAGGCGAGCCACGTCTGGCCATTGTTGTCGCTCTCCGCTTCCCAGTCACAGGCGCACCGAGGACAGGTGGCGTTGGGTTTTGGGAACAAGACTCGCCCAAGCATGGCACAGGCAAAGAAAGCGCCTCCCGCCAATCCAAGGGAAAATCCGAAGTGGATATGATCTCGGTCAGGAGGAGGATGCCAGAACCAGACGCCCAGTCCGACCGCCATCCCGGCCGACAGTTGGATGGCAAACAGCCACCAAAGTCGTTGACGGTGTTGAACATACTTCTGCTTCCTGAGAACAACCTCCGCAGCGAGATCTGGGTTGTTTTTCGCTGTGTTCATATTAACTTTCGTTTCGGGTCCGCCTCTGCTTTCTTAAGAACACCCGCCGCGGTCCATCGGAACGTTACATTTCGGTGACAGTATTTCCGACCGACTGGCTGCGGGTTGGAAGCCCCAGCTTTGACG
The DNA here is from genome assembly GCA_022709905.1 of Verrucomicrobiota bacterium. Classification (GTDB taxonomy): domain Bacteria; phylum Verrucomicrobiota; class Verrucomicrobiia; order Limisphaerales; family UBA1319; genus JAKLHY01. The sequence continues at coordinate 8,111 of JAKLHY010000062.1, forward strand.
GAGTTCGGCCGAAACAAGCCGGAGGAGCCGAACTCGGTTGTAGCGCTGAACCATGATCGGACACGCGTTAATGACCACATTCACCGCCACCACGAACCATCCCGAGACCCAGGCCTTTTGCTGGAAGGGAGCCGTCATCAATGGCAACAGGGGGATGAGGATGGACAGATGGATGAGTTGGTAGAGGACAGTATTTTGGTAATTGCGGTTCGGAGACGAGCTCAGCCGGGGACTGGCGCTGACTGCGCCAGGACTTCGACGAGATAGCGCAATTCCTCTTGGACCTGGCCCGGTTCGTCAACCGTCTGGGCGATCTGGGCCTTGACTACATCGCGGAACCGTTTCCGCAACCGATGCACCGCCACTTTGACAGCGCCCTCACTTAGGCCGAGTTGAAGGGCGGCATCGGCTTGGGAGAGCGCTGGCACTTCCCCAAGCAACCATGGTTTGAGCACGGCGAACTGCGGGGTCTTCCCCTCCGACTCGGCCTCGGCAGCTAGGACGGCCACCGCGCGATCCACGAGGGTTGTTGCCCATTGACGATCAAACCAGGTGTCCGGAACCGCAGCGGCAGGGTCTGGAATTTGCAGCTCGGCTGTTGTGTTGACATGGGTATCGATGTCAATCGATAGAGGTGATTGGCCTCCTCCGCGTTTGGCCGCGTTGGCCCGTTGGCGTTGCTGGGCCAGGAAGTTTTTTACCGCGCCCAGCAGGTAGGAGCGAAACCGCCCGCGTCCCGGGTCAACACCCCCCAGGCGGGGTTCGGCCAGCAATTGGCTGAAGAACTCCTGCGTCAATTCCCGCGCCGTCTCTTCATTGCGGCCTTCGCGACGGAGGAACGCCAGCACCGGCGCGTAATAGGCCTCGCAGAGTTCGCTCAGCGCCGCGCGCGATTCCGCTGACGCACCCCGCGCGCGAAGCACGAGCGTCCAGCGGGTGGCGGCGAAGGTGCTGTCCGCCGCCAGCCTGAGGGTATCGGATGGATTTTGGGGAGTGTTCATGCCATGGAGGCTCGGGGGCGCATGGGGGCACCCTTGGCCCAGCGCCACAGGACCCATGCCACCCAGACGACAAGCGTGAATATTCCCAACAGCACGGCGCCAGTGAAAATCTCGCCCTGTCGCACCGAAGGTTGCCAGCCGTAGCCGTGCACCAGCGAGGCCATCATCGGCGGCAGGAACTTGAGGACGAGCCCGGTGGGGATTCCGAGGAGGCCTGCCACTGCCAGCCGCGCGCCACGCAGCCTGCCTGTGCTGGCGCGGATCTCGCTCAGGGCTTGACTCCCCAGCGCCATCGCACCCAAACCCACCCACCCGCCTGTTCCCAGCACGAGCAATTCGTACAACCCGATGTTGAAACCGCGCGGCGGCAGACCGTCCGGACCGAGCGAATCGTGAAGCTTGGTGAGCAGCCCGATGACGATCAGCCAGGAGGGAATGGAACATACCGCGCTAGCCACCGCCTTCCAGGAGACGCCGGCTGCGCCCTCCGAAGTCCGCGTATGCAGGACGCCCGATCCGGTGGGCGTCTGCGGCGGTTCGTCGCTCGTCACGGCGTCGAGGTCCCCGCGTTTCAGGGCTCCGTTGGCTCGCAGGAAGCCCAGACTGTACCAGCCCAGGCCGATTCCGAGGAGGATCATGGCGATCATTGCCATCGCGGAGAGGGCATCCATGCCGCGCTGGTTGAGCCCGAGCGAGCGCCAGATCAGCAGAGCGTAACTCGCCACAAACGCCAGCAGCACCGGCATAGCTCTTCGATTCCACCCGGATTGAGCACTGACCGAAACCGCCTCTGGGCTAGATGAGGGAGGCGCGTTGCCGGTGACAAACGCGACTGCCTCTCGGATCCTCTCGAACCACAGCGCAACTTCCGCGTTGATGGAAGCCGTCGCTGAGACTGTGGAGGGCATTGGCGTCAGGTGGATGGTGTGCCGTTGCGCCGCGGCAGCGAAGGTGAGAGCGAGGAAGTTGACCCGAGCATATTTCATCACCCAGGGCGTTGTCCAAAGTTGGAACTGACCGATGCTCAGATTGTGAATATCCTTCAGCGGAATTTCGACGCGTGTCTGCCACGGACTGACGAAGACGAGCTTCCCACCGCCCAAGCGCAGTTCACCTTTGCACTGGAAGATGTGCGCCTGGGGACCGGGGAAGCAGTCGCGCATCCGTTCGGGGGTGGAGAAAAAGCAAGGGGCGGACGGCTCAGAGTTACCGATGACACTGCGGTTCTCCAGAACCCGGGGGTTCTCCTGGTGTTCGGGCTCTGGGCAGGCGGGCGGGTTTGGAACGATTCCGATCCGGTGATTTTCCTCAGACTGCGCGCCTGGGGGCAGGCCCCGGCCGATGGCTTCGATGCGGAAGGCGGTGAGGGCCAGTGCCCCCAACAGCAGAGATCCCACGCCACACGCGAAGGAGAGCGTGGCAACGTTCAACGCGATGACTCCGCGGAGGCCCGAGCCCGGATCATGCAAAGACCGGAGAAGCCAGGGATCGAAGGCGCCGACGCTCCATTCGAGGAACACGCGGTTCTGCTGAGTCTGCTCCGAGTAGGAAAAGGAAAGGAACAGAACGACCAGCACCAGGGCGGCTAATGCAAAGGCGGTCCGCAGGATTTGCCTGGCTGGCGCGGGAATCCTCAGCCATTCTCGTTCCCATGCCCGCAGGCTGGTTTGGCGCATGCTCAAGATTCCCATCCGCCGACGCGACCAGCGTGCCGCCAGAAGAATGCCCAGGGTCAAAGCCGCCGTAAGCGGCCCCCAGAGGAACTCCTCCGGCCGGTTGGTGAGTCGCCGGGCGGTGATCAGCGGGATGATCGAAAAGGCGACTGTGCAACCGGCCGCCGAAAGTAGGAACGTCTTGACCAACTCGGTTCCAGACCAGTTTTCGGCGGCGTTCGAAGTCTCGACTTTGAGCGTGCAACCGGTGACTTGGCGGACGGCTTCCTGGACCGCGGAGATCCACTCGGCAACGAGTGGGTTGACTTCCCACGGCGGCGCGAGCCCGCCTTGGGTTGGGGTGAACAGCAGGGTCCGCAAGCTGCCGTGTTCCTCGTAAGTGATTCCGAAGTAGCCCAAGGGCACCGGTTTGGCCGAGGCTGGATAGTCGCCGCGGGAGAGCCGGCGGATCGATGTCAATGGAATGGAGACCGCCTGCCAGCCGCTCTGGAAGGCCAATGCCTCACGGTGGAGCCGGAGTTCGCCCCGGGCCTGATAGATATAGAGGAAGCGTCCTCGGAAGGTGCGCAAGTACTCGGGAGTGCTGATGGAGCACAGGGAGACCTTCGGCTCGAAATTGGATACAGGCTGGCTCTCCGAATCAGGCTTTGCGGGGCCTCCTGGGATTGGGGTAAGAGTGATCGTTTCCACCTGCTCTTTCACCTCATTGGCATTGGATTGACGCCGGTCGCGTTCCCGCTCGAGAGCGCGGAGCACGACTTCATCCACTCGGGGATCCAAAGGCGTCTTTTGGGAGGGCGGCGCAAAGCGGCCAAGGGGCAGTTCGCCGGTGAGCATCTCGTAGAAAACCACGCCCAGCGAGTAAATATCGGCGCGATGGTCTACGTCCTGGGGGTGTTCGAGCTGTTCAGGCGCCATGTAGTGCGGCGTGCCCACAGCCAATCCACTGCCGGTAAGCGTGGCGTCCTTCGCCTTGTCACCAATAAGCTTGGCAATCCCGAAGTCGGCGATTTTCACGCGACCGCGCGTGTCGAGCAGAATGTTCTCCGGCTTGATATCGCGGTGGAGGATGCCTTCGTCGTGAGCAAACTGAAGAGCTTCGCAAATCTTGGGCACTAACGCCATGGCCTGTATTGGAGTGAACCGTCCCGTGCGCATCGCCTGACGAAGATTCACGCCATCCACAAATTCCATGAGCAGATAAAAGAAGCCTCCCGCCTCGCCATAGTCATACACGCTGACGATGCCCGGATGATTCAGCCGCGCCAGCACTCGAGCCTCGCGATTGAAGCGCTCGGCGAAAGTGGGGGGGGCGGCCAGGGGTGGAACCAAAAGTTTTAGAGCGACCATGCGGTCAAGCCGGGATTGGCGGGCCTTGAAGACGGCGCCCATGCCACCGACCCCGATCAACTCCAGGATCTCGAGCTGGGGAAAGGCGGCGGCAACGGTCTCGAGGGATGGTGGCGCGGCGCGTTTCCATCCGTCCTCGCCCGTTTCAGTCGCCGCAGCTACGGCGGCCAGGGCACACTTGGGGCAGAGTCCTTGCGAAGCCTCGGCGGGGATAGGAGTGCCGCACTTTGGACAACAATGCGATGCAGTTCTGTGAGTCATACTGAGTGCTTCCTGGAGAATCAGCAGGGCGAGGTTACAAGAAAAAGCGGGTGGCGCGATTCTTTTTGGAGTCTGTATTCAGAGACTGCCAGCGGCGGGTTCATCTCTTTCCTGGGTTTGGAGGCCAGAAGTCCGATAGCCGGTCTGTTGTGCTCATGAAAACGGTGATCCTCCGAATCTGACGTCGTTTTAATACGTCCGGGAAGGGATGGTTCTCGAGGTGGGACTTTTCCAGGAATTTACTAGCCGAACGCAACAAGACCTCGAGGTCCTGGATTTTGCCCATCTCGGTTTGGCGGGCATGCATCCGATTTAAGTGATGTCGGGTAATTCCCGGCAGGAGGGGATGGAGGCATTCGACCAGGTACCGGAATTTCTTAAACTCAATCCGGAGCCGGTGAATGGTCAAAGGCTCGTTAGCCCGAATTTGGCGCAGACGACGGGTTACCCGCAGAAACGCCCGATCGACGCCCTGCCGCACAACGTTCCAGTGTTGCACTTCGATGTCTGGATCAGCCAGGAAGCTGCGCAGGCATTTCCTCGAGACCGCCAGCAATTGATCCCAATCCACCCGGTCTTGTTCCTTGATTTTTTTCTTAAGCCGGCGCACAAGCCGTTTCTCGCGTCGGCACAGGTATTGTTCGAAATCAGCCAAGTCCAGATGTTTGATGCATCGAGATCGAAGGAAAAGCTGGTGCACCTGGGTGTCGCGCAACCGCGACGTGTTTTTAAATAACCTCTTCAGTGTCCGTTCCAGAATGGACAGGGACGCGTCGTTGATGAGAATCCTCAGCAGGCTGAGAAAAGCCAGCAACCGCCGGGACTCCACCCGTAATTGGTGGACCGACTCCGGAACGAAAGTCTTGCGGCAATGCTTGAGGGCTTTCCGGTAACGACGGCAGCGTTCCTGGAAGCATCCGGAGAGATGATCATGCAATCCAGCCCGTGATTCCGCTGTTTGTTTGACCTGGGCTCCTGAGGCGCGCATGGCAACCTCGAATTAAGGGGCGGATCCTTCCGATGGGAGGCCAATCCGATAAAGATGGACTAACCACGGGGCAAAGGCATCGTTGAATGTTCCTTCGTGCAAAGTCAGGCTGCGATCTTCGCCGATCACCAAGACCGGCCGATCGCCGGTGATGGAGGGGATTTTGAAGGTGGCTTTGGCCGAACCGTTCCGCATGCTCACCGCGAATAGATAAAGGCTGCCCTGATGCCGCCGCGCCAGGGCCGCCACAGGGACTTCGGCGTTGTCTGTCGTCACCTGAATGGATTCGCCGGGGCCGGTCTGGTTTAACACAGGAGCGAGCTGAGTGATTTGACGGTTCAAGGCGGCGACGGCCGACAGCATTTCGGGATCGTCCAGCAAAGCGGCCTCGCGGAAGGTCGGGGCAAATTGGTGGACAAAATAGATCAAGCCCCGGGAACCATGGATGAGGGACATCCACACCTCGGCTCGCACCTGGTGCGGCGTGGGTTTCAGCCGGGCATTGTGAATAGTGGTGCACTCGATGCAGTTCCATACCACCTTTTTGCCCGCACCCCATTGCATGAGTCGTTCGACGCCTCGGGCCACATACCACAATTGTCCGGCAACATCCGAGTGATCATGGTTGGCCGGGTATATATCAAAGGAAATGATGTCGCCCCCCCGCATGTATTCCGGATAATCCTCCGGATGGTTGGTGCGCACGCCACGTCCATGCCATCGGTCCCAGGCCACGCCTTGTCCGAGGTTGAGCAACACCGGCCGGCTTTGATCCGCGGACTGAAGGCGATGGTAGTCGGCGACAATCTTCTCCGGGGCGATGGGCGGACCATAGCCGGATCCTTTCTCGAGGGCTTGCGCGTTGTCAGGTTCATCGCCGTGCATCCATCCGATGATCGTTGAGTTCGTGAGGTGCTTGAGCCCGACCGCGTTTTGTGAGCAGATCAGGCGCATTCCCGCCTTTTCCAGAGTCTTCAATTGGTCCTCGGTTGGCCCTCTCCAAAGGCCCACGAAGGTATTGATTCCGGCCTGGCGATATTTTTCGGCGTTGGCCGGGGATTGGAGCCAAACAGCTAGAGGAAAAAAACCGGCATCCGTTGGCGGTCCTTGGGGCCATGGGGCGTAAACGCCGGATCGATCGTCTTTTGCTGGAGCCGCAAACGAACACGTCAACTGGCATCCCGCGAACAGCAGAAGGATGACGAACAACGCTGGTCTTCGACCAAACACACGTTCCGAGCAGATTGAATCCATAGGGAATTCGAAGTTTACACAAAACGCCCGGGCCGGCGAGCCCGATAATTCTGCTCCGAAAAAGAACGAACCGCGAATGAACGCCAATGAACGCAAATTTTATCGGAGGGATCCTGTCGGCGGAATCGCACACACTTTGAGACCTTCGTAATTGGGTCGCCATGATTCGCGTGGATTGGCGGTTAAGTCGTTTGATTTGCGGTTCAGGGGGTGGTTTCGTGAGTTGTCATTTGACAGTGTTATCTGTTATTTCTGGATGGATGAACGCTAACGCATCTTTTACACGGCGCAGTTTTTTACGGACAACGGCCTTGGGAACGGTGGGAATATGGACTGCCGGTCCAGCCCTGGGATGGGCCAAGGCTCTTGCCAAAGATAAACTTAACCTTGGGATCATCGGGGTCGCCAACCGGGGCGGAGACAACCTACGCGGCGTGGCTGGCGAGAACATCGTTGCGCTTTGCGATGTGGATTCAAATCAGCTTGCGGCTGCGGCCAAAAATTTTCCGGGCGCCAAAACCTACCAGGATTTTCGCCGGCTCATAGATCAGAAGGATATTGACGCGGTGGTGGTGAGTACTCCGGACCACACGCATGCGGTGGCGTCGATGGCCGCTCTCAAGTCCGGACGGCATGTTTATTGCGAAAAACCATTGACTCGCACGGTGAGTGAGTGTCGCGCGATCATGGATGCGGCGCGCCGAAGCCGTCTGGCAACCCAGCTGGGGACCCAGATCCATGCGGGGAGCAACTATCGGCGAGTTGTCGAGCTCATCCAATCGGGCAGTATCGGGCCGGTTTCGGAGGTGCATGTGTGGGTGGCGGCGGTATATGGCGGCATGGATCTGCCCAAATCGTATCCTCCCGTGCCTGCGTCACTGAATTACGATCTCTGGCTGGGTCCGGTCGAATACCGGCCATACAGTCCGGAATGGGTGCCTGCCAAGTGGCGGAACTGGTGGGCCTTCGGCGGAGGATCCCTGGCGGACTTCGGATGTCACTTCATGGATCTGCCGTTTTGGGCGCTGGATCTTCGATACCCTCTGACCGTCGAGGTGGTGGACGGCCCGCCTGTGCATTTGGATTCGACTCCGCCCTGGTTGATTGTGCGTTACACGTTCCCTGCCCGAGGCGAAAAACCGCCCGTGACTCTGACATGGTATCATGGCGGCCGCAAACCTCCCATGCTGCCCGGACTGATTAACGAGGACATGCCCAGCCGTTTTGGCAGCGGGGTTTTGTTCACGGGGACTAAAGGCCAGCTCCTTGCAGATTACCGAGCCCGGGTTCTGCTGCCCGAGAAGGATTTCAAAGACTTCACGCCGCCCGCTCCGACCATCGCCGAATCGATTGGCCACCACCAGGAATGGATCCAGGCCATCAAAACCGGCGGCCGAACGACGTGTCACTTCGATTACTCCGGACCGCTGACGGAGACAGCCCTGCTGGGTAATGTCGCTTATCGTTTAGGCAAGAAACTCGAGTTTAAGGGCAACCGGCAGTGCGTCCAGGATTCCGCCGCCCTGCGCGAGTTGATCCGGCATCGATACCGTCGCGGATGGAAACTCTCGTGAAGTCACACCCCGGACCTGGCATCTCCTCGACATTCGGATGAGGCGCCCCGTTAAGGCGCGTCCTCGCCGGCGCAATCGTTGTGCGGTTTCCATCGGAAAATTGACCAGACCGAGCTTATGAGTTCACTATCGGAGAATGCGGCAAAATGGCTCCAGTGGGCGCGTGAGATCCAGGCGCTGAGCCAGACCGGCTTGCACTATGCGAAAGATCCGTATGACCGGGAACGGTATGCCCGTTTCCGGGAAATTGCCGCGGAAATCCTGGCTCGACACAGCAGCCTGTCCTTCGATCAGGTGGTGCAGTTCAACGCCGCTGAGTTTGGGCATGCGACTCCGAAGGTCGACGTTCGAGGCGTGGCGATGCGTGAAGGGCAGATGTTGCTTGTCCGCGAGTTGTCCGACGGGGGACGCTGGACCTTGCCGGGCGGCTGGGCTGACGTGAACGAGACCCCCTCTGAAGCTGTGGCCCGCGAGGTCAGGGAGGAATCCGGGTATGGGGTCGTTCCTTGCCGGCTTCTCGCGGTGTACGACCGGGAAAAACAGGGACATCAACCCCCGTTTCCCTTCCACGTTTACAAGCTCTTTTTCCTTTGCGAAATCATGGCGGAAGGGAAGTCCAGGCCCGGTGAGACCGGCGAGGCCCGATTCTTTGCCGAAGAAGAACTGCCCGAACTGTCCCTCTCCCGCGTCACACCCCAACAGCTTCAGCGCTTTTTCGTCCAAGCCCGAAATCCAAATCTGCCCGAGGACTTTGATTAATCGAGGATCACGGTCCGATCGGCCTCATCGATGCGCATGGCGCCCATCAACCTCGGAGGGACGAGCGCCGCGAGTCCCCCTATTTCGGCATCCGGACCTCGTGTAACTCGGCCCTCCGAACCGGGCGGTTCATGGGGAGCATGGATGACACACGGTTTATCACGCGTTGGGACCATGAACCAATCTTCAGCTCTTAATCGCAATCTTAATCCTAATCGACTCGCTCCGTGCATATTACGATTAGGATCAAGAGTAAGATTAGGGATAAGGTTCATGGGAAGAATTGCTGATTGACCTCTGGCCTGGATTGACTTCTGGCGGGTAGTAACTAGACTCCGCCACCAAGAGTTCTCCAACGATCGAGGGACACTCGCTGTCTTCATCCGATCCCAGAAGGGCATCGGGACAAGGGCACGCGGGGTGACGGATCTGTATCCGAGGAGTCCTGTCAAAGAAGGGAATTATTATGATATTGCCAGCCGAAGCCGAGGTGCGTCCACCCCGCCGCATCCAGGAAGTGGCCCGCGAATTGGGTTTGGATACGGACAAAATCCTGCCGCATGGTCATTACATTGCCAAGATACCGATCGGCGAATTGAATGCCCGGGCCCAGCGGAAGAATGGACAGCTGATCCTGGTTTCCGCGATGACGCCGACTCCTCAGGGAGAGGGAAAAACGACAACCACGATCGGTCTGGGAGATGCCCTGAGGCGGCTGGGGCATCGCACGATGATCTGTCTGCGCGAACCCTCTTTGGGACCGTACTTCGGGATTAAAGGCGGGGGCACGGGGGCGGGCAAATCGAAGGTGATGCCCGATGAGGACATCAACCTCCATTTTGTTGGCGACATGTATGCGGTCACCAAGGCCAACAATCTACTGGCGGCGATGGTGGACAACCATCTTCAGCATGGCAACGAACTGGGGATCGATGCTCGTCGCATCGTGTTGCGACGGGTCATTGATCTCAACGACCGGGCCTTGCGCGATATCATCATTGGCCTGGGCGGAGTCAAACACGGGGTGCCGAGGCGGGATGGATTCAATATTACACCGGCCTCGGAGGTAATGGCCATTTTATGTTTGGCGCGGGACTATGCGGATTTGGGCGAGCGGCTGAACCGGATGGTTGTAGCCTTTAAATACAAGGGGGAGCCGGTTCGCGCCGCGGAAATCAAGGCGGTAGGGGCGATGCAGGTGTTGTTGCGGGATGCCATTCACCCCAATTTGGTGCAGACCCTGGAAGGCACGCCGGCGCTGGTGCATGGCGGTCCCTTTGCGAACATTGCCCAGGGGACCAACACGGCGGTTGCCACGCGTCTGGCCTTGAAATTGGCGGATTACGTGGTGACCGAGGCCGGGTTCGCGACCGATTTGGGGGCGGAGAAGTTTTTCCACATTAAATGCCGGCTGGCGGGGTTGAATCCCGGCGCGGTGGTGATTGTGGCGACGGCAAAGGCGGTGGCTTATCATGGCGGCTTTGGCAAACAAGGAGGGCTGGGCAACCTGGCCAAGCATATTGAGAACGTGCGGCTGTTTGGCTTGGAACCCGTGGTCGCGCTCAATCATTTCCAGGACGATCGTTCGGAAGATCTCGATAAGATCGTGAAGTTTTGTGAGGGCCTGGATGTGGAAGCGGTGGTGGCGGACCATTACCGAGAGGGCGGCCAAGGGGCGATCGGATTGGGGGAGGCCGTCTTGCGTTGTCTCGGGAAACGCAAACAACGGGCCTTGCGGTTTCTGTATCCATTGAATCTTCCCTTGGACAAGAAGATCGAGCGACTGGCATCCAAGGTTTACGGAGCGGACGGTGTGGATTTTGACCGGACCGCTGAGACCGATCTGGAGTTGTTGGATCGGCATGGGTTTGGGCAGCTTCCGGTTTGTGTGGCCAAAACACCACTGTCGTTGTCTGACGATCCCAGTTTGCGGGGGCGTCCACGAGGCTTCCGGTTAACGGTCAACGAGCTGAGGGTGTCGGCGGGGGCGGGTTTTGTGGTGGCGATCTGCGGCAACATCGTCACGATGCCGGGTTTGCCCAAGGTGCCTGCGGCGGCGCGGATCGAAGTCTTGGCGGACGGTCGAGCCGTAGGATTGACATAACGCCGACGAGTCACGGGCTTCTGCGGAGGCCATCAGTCTGATGTTGGAATGGTTTGCCGGAGTTTTGGCGCTGCCCGGGCCGCCGGAGGCGCGGTTGGATGTGACGAAGGATTTTGTGACTTCCGAGGCAGATCGGGGTGAGTATGAGCGTGTTAAAAACCGAACGATTATCGAAGCGTTTTGGAGAGGTCCAAGCCGTGCGCGAGGTGGGGTTTGAGGTGGCGGCGGGGGAGATCTACGGTTTGTTGGGACCCAATGGGGCGGGCAAGACCACAACGATTTCGATGGTGTGCGGGCTGCTTCAGCCGGATGCCGGGAAGGTTCGGCTCAAAGGACGCGATTTTTGGAGTGATCCGCAGGCGTCACGGAAGCTGATGGGGGTGGTGCCTCAGGAGATTGCGCTCTACGACGATCTTACCGGACGGGAGAACCTGGAGTTTTGGGGGCGGCTGGCGGGATTGGGCAGGGCCGAGGCTCGGGATCGGGCCGGGGAGCTCCTGGAGACGCTATCGCTGGCGGATCGGGAGAAGGATGTGATCAAGCAATATTCCGGCGGCATGAAACGACGGATCAATCTGGGCTGCGCCTTGATGCACAGACCCGAGCTGTTGCTGCTGGATGAACCGACGGTGGGCATCGATCCCCAGGCCAGGCGGAACATTTTGGAATTTATTCGAAAACTAGCGGCTGGCGGGACGGCGATTCTTTATACCACGCACTATCTCGAGGAAGCCGAATTTTTTTGTCAAAGAATCGGCATCATCGATCACGGCCAGATTCTGGCCGAGGGAACGCTGACGGATCTCCAACGGCTGTTGGGGGGGGATCAGGTGTTTGTCGTGGAGGCGGACTGCAAGACGAGCCAGCCGGAGGACTGGCCGGGGTTCAAGGATCGGTTCCGGGTTTTGCAGAAGCTCGACCAGCAACTGGTGGTCTCGGCGGTGGGAGGATCGGATCCAGCCGAATGCCTCAAACAACTGTTGGCCCTGCCGGTTCGAGTGGGAAACGTGACCTGGAAGCGGCCCAGTTTGAATGATGTCTTTTTGCAGCTGACGGGGCGCGAGTTGCGGGAATGAACATACTTGTCCTGATGTTGGTCAAGGACCTGCGGCGGGCCTGGAGAAATCCTGTTCCGTGGTTGATCCACATTGGAGTGCCGGTGCTCATTACGGCATTGATCGGGTTGGCGTTTGGCGGCTCCGATAAGACCAGCGCCTTGGGACGCATCAAGGTGGCCGTGGTGGACGAAGATGACTCGGCTTTGACCGGTTTTTTGCGGGGAACACTCAACCAGCGCGAATTGAGCGATCGCTTCGAGCCCGTTTTTGCCACGCGCAACGAGGCCTTGGTTCAGATTTTGGAGAATCGCCTCAGCGCAGCCATTATCATTCCCTCCGGTTTTACCCGCGATTTTCTGTCGGGAGAGCGCTCTGTGGTTCTGGAATTGATCAAGAATCCGGCTCAGTCTTTTCATCCGGCGATCGTCGAGGAGTTGTTGGGGGTATTGACAACCGGTTTGGACATCCTGGCGCGTTTGGTGAGGCCTGACTACGAATCTTGGCAACAGGTGTTCGATCGTCCTGAAGGCCCTGACTTCAGCAGCATGGCCAGCCTGATCCAGCGGACGGGTCAGCGATTGGAGTCCGCGCGGCCTTATCTCTATCCACCCCTCGTTGGGCTGGAAAAAGTGGAGCGCGCGGAGGCGGCAAGAACCGAAGGAAAAACGTGGAATGCATTTGCCTTTATTCTGCCGGGCATGGCGGCCCTGTTTCTTCTGTTTCAGGCGGACAACGCCGTGCGCGATCTCTATCGCGAGCGGCGTTTTCGAACGTTGGAAAGATTCCAGACTGTCCGCGAGGGTTTGCTGCCGTTGGTCACGGCGAAAGTGGTGTTTGCGCTGGTCATGTTGCTGCTGACGGGGATGATCTTTTTTGGCGGGGGCGCCCTGGTTTTTCGAATTCACTGGAAACAGCCACTGGCGGTGGGCATTTTGCTGCTGACGTATTCCTTTTTTGCGGCGGGCTTTATGGCTTTCATGGCGGGATGGGCGGGGAAGGAAAAGCGGGCGGATGTCTTGAACAACATCGTGGCGATGGCCATGGGATTGGCGGGGGGCTGCATGTTTCCGCGGGAGCAATTGCCGGGATTTCTGCGAGACCACATCACGCCCTGGCTCCCGACGAACTGGCTGGTCGAAGCCGTCCGCGCCACGCAGTTTGGCGAGGGGGACGCGAGCTGGGCGCATCTGGCGTTGCGGTTGTCATTGATCGGCGGTGTTTTATTGGTGTCGGCCACCTGGCTGTTTCAGAGGCGGCTCAGGCTGGGGGAGCGCGAATGAAGGCCATCATGCTCATCGGTCACAATGATCTTCGGATGTTTCTGCGGGAAAAAACATCCTACATCTGGCTATTCGTGGTGCCGATGGTGTTTGTGTATTTCATGGGGTTTGCCTTTCGCGGCCCGGGGGGACCGTCGATCCCGCAACCCACAGTGCTGATCGAGAACAGAGACCGGGGTTTCCTGGGATCGGTTTTTCTCGAGGAACTGGGGGCTCAAGGGCTGCGGTGGGTGACGGAAACCAACCAGGAAAAAACCGCGCGCGGCCTCGAGATTCCCGCGGACTTCACGGAACGGCTTTTGAGCAAACAGAAAGTGAGCGTGGATTTTTTGGCGGTGAAGGGATCCGGGGAGGAGGCCGCGGCCTTGGTGGAACTGCGCTTGTGGCGCGCGGTGCTGGCCCTGAATGCGCATCTCGTTGAATGGGCGGCTGTTTCGGGAGGACAAACTCCCGAGGAAGCGGGATTGCGGGAGCTGGCCAAACGGGAACCCGCGGTGAAACTGAAATCCAGTTTTGCGGGTCGCAAGCCGGTTCCTGCCGGGTTCAGCCTCTCTCTGCCGGGCAACCTGGTTTCTTACCTGATGATGAACCTCACCATTTTTGGAGGAGCGACCCTGGCCTGGGAACGGCGCTCGGGAGTGCTGAGGCGCCTGGTGATTTTTCCCATCCGACGCGGGGAACTGCTTTTGGGTAAACTCTATGGACTGCTGTTGTTGGGCCTGGTTCAAATTGTGTTTTTTCTGGTGGTAGGGCGATTCGTGTTCGGGGTGAATTTGGGCGCCAGTTTTCCGGCGGTTGCCCTGACCTTGGGGGTGTTTGCCTGGGTGGCAGCCTCGCTCGGGCTTTTGGCGGGTTCGCTGATTACCGCGGAGGAAAAGGTGATTGGCACAGGCGTGTTGATCAGCCTGTCCATGGCGGCCCTTGGGGGCTGCTGGTGGCCGGTGGAGATTGCCCCCGAACTGTTCCAGACGCTGGCCCATGTCGTCCCGACAGGCTGGGCCATGGATGCGTTGCATCAGGTGATCAGTTACGGTGGCGGATTGGCGGAGGCCAAAGAGGAAATTGGCGTTCTGATGTTGTTCGGCGCCGCCGCCAATTGGGCGGCATCGCGATTTTTCCGAATCGCCTGATCATCGAACCGCGAAGAGGCGTGGAACGGTCGTGTTCGATGAAGATCCACCCCGGATCTTCAAAACGGGACGGCCGGTTTTCCGAGTGGCACGCAGGCATCAGGCTGTGGCAACGGCGAGGAGGCTTTGTCCGAGCGGCGGTCTGCAAACGCGCGATTCGAGCGCGTGGACAGCCGGAAAAAGGAAACGATCGAAGAACCGCACCAGAATCGGATCAAATCGGCGCCGTCCCAGGAATCGAAAACTGCCCCACCAGGCCAAATAGCCGAGCAAGTTGAAATAGTGCAGCCTTTCCAGGTGGAAACCGGATGCTTGGAGTTTCTGGCGCAGTTCCGGCCGGGTATATCGTCGATAGTGGCCAAAGGCCCGATCGAGTGACGAGAAGAGCTCCGGCCTGGCCGGCACAAAAAGGCAGAGCCGCCCCGAGCGCGGTTGGAGGAGTTGTCGGTAACGCTTCAGTTCGGCAAGGTCGTCGTCGATGTGCTCCAAAACGTTAACACTCACTATGGCGTTGGGGGTGCAGGCGGCTCCCAAACAGGCTGATGTGCCGCAGACGATCCGGGCGCGGCTCAGTCTTTGACGGAGACAAACGCAGAAACGGGGAGTGGGTTCAAGGGCGATGATCGTCTCGGGGGGCAGAAGTGACGAGAGGGTTTCGGTGAATTGCCCGATCCCGGCCCCGATTTCAAGGGTCAGGCCTCTCAACCAGGGCCGGAATTCGCTCAAGAGGGCTATGCGGTAATTTTTAGCTTCCTGCAATGCCTCCCACTCGAAGGGCAAGCCGTTGGATTCGGGGGAACCCTCGAGGGCCGTCTGATCACTCTCGGGAGTCATGGGGTTGGTTTGCTGACTGGGGGGAGAGCCAGTTGTATTTCACAATGCACCAGAGGGCGTAAACACCATCCCGCCATCCAATTTTCTTGCCTTCCGCGTAGGTGCGTCCGTGGTAGGAGATCGGCACCTCATAAATGCGGACATTCAGCCGGCTGATTTTGGCCGTGATCTCCGGTTCGATGCCGAAGCGATCCTCCAGCAGGCGGAGCCGGCGCAGGACATCTCGACGAAACACCTTGGAGCCGGTTTCGATATCGCTCAGGTTCAGATTGGTCGCCATGTTGGAAAACAAGGTCAAAGCCTTGTTGCCAACCGAATGCCAGAAATACAGCACCCGATGCGCTCCGGCGCCAAGAAACCGTGATCCGTAGACCACGTCCGCTTTGTCGGAAAGGATGGGCTGCAAGAGCAGGGGGTATTCACGCGGATCGTACTCGAGATCGGCATCCTGCGAGAGGACCACAGGGCTGGTGGCTTGGGCAAAACCTGCGCGCAGAGAGGCCCCCTTGCCTTGATTCCGCTCATGCCGGAGCAATCGGATCCGTTTATCTCCGGAGGCGGCGGTTTGAAGTATCTCCCAGGTGTTATCGGAGGAACCGTCGTCGACGACCACCAACTCCCGGACTGACGGCTGCTCCAGGACCGTCCGGATGACCTGGGCGACGGTGGGGGCTTCGTTGAAGACTGGCATCACCACCGTCAGACATGGCGTCAGGGCATTGTTGGCTGCAGTTGTGAACAGCGCGGACATGAACTTACCGGAGACATGAAATGGCAAAAGGGATTTGAAGGCAATTCCTTATTCACCGTTGCCTTTGGGATCGAGCATGCTAGGTTAGCGCCGTGATCAAGGCGATATTCTTCGATATTGACGGCACGCTGGTTCATACCGGGCGCGCTGGTGTTAAGGCATTCGATCGGGCTTTCGCCACGGAATTCAACATTCCGAATGGCACCGAGAACCTGGTTTTCGCGGGACGCACCGATCCCTCCATTGTTCGGGATTTCTTCAAGAAGCATGGGATTGACCCGAGCCCGGCGCATTTCAAGCGTTTTTTTGAATCTTATGTCTTCTGGTTGGACCACCTCCTGCCAAAATCGCAAGGCGGCATCTGCCCCGGGGTATGGAATTTCATTCATGATTCTCAAAGTCTCCAAACCCCCCCTCTGCTGGGCCTTTTGACAGGCAACATTCGCCTGGGAGCGGAGATTAAGCTGCGTCATTTCTTCCTGTGGGAGAGTTTTGCCGTCGGAGCCTTTGGGGACGACCATGAGAACCGAAATGAACTGGCGGGCATCGCTCTCGATCGCGCTCGCAAGGTCCTGGGCGGCGCCCTGAGGCCCGATGAGGTGCTGATCGTGGGGGATACGCCCTTGGATATCGAATGCGCTCGCTCAATCCAGGCCCAATCGTTGGCTGTGGCCACGGGGGCATCCAAGCTCGAACAGCTCCAAGTCTTAAAGCCCACCTGGGCGGTCGCCCACCTGGGCACCATTAACGCACGTCAGGTGTGCCTCTAACTTAAGGATCCGAGCAAGCCTCAATCCCAGCGGTCGCGATCGGTCAAAGTCAGTGTCGCGAGAGTTCGCGGCGGTGCTCGTAGACTTTCTGAAAGGCCTGGGCGATGTCGTCTATATCGGCCTGTGTGCCCAGAAACAGGTTTTGTTCGAGCCATGCGCCCTGCTCGTAGCATATCTTTTCGCAATTCGGACAACGCACTTTGGCGTAATCCAGGTCCTTGGCCGCATTCGGCAGGTAGGGGCCAAATGCCTTGTTGATAAACAGGGGCTGGCGATAGAGGGGGAGCGCATAACCACCGCAGGCCGGAATGCCTTCCGCCTCCAAGGCTTCCAGGACTTTAGCGCGCGGCGCCCCAAACTCGGTGGGATCAAGTCGGAACAGGAACAGATGATAGCTGTGCCGAGTGCATTCCGCGGGGCGATGTTGGGGATAAACGCCGGGAATTCGACTCAGCCTTTCCGCGAGGTGCCGGCCATTGTAATCGCGGATTCGAGTCTGCTCCTCCAACCGGTCCAACTGCGCGTTCAGCACGGCGCCTTGGAACTCACCAAGCCGGTAATTGGCCGACATGACGTGATGCTCATACCATAGACCGCCGGGAATCCTTCCGCAGTTGTGAATAGATCGGCACATGTCGGCCAACTGGTCGTCGTTGGTGATCACGATGCCGCCTTCGCCGGAGGTGAGATTCTTGCTCGATTGAAATGAAAAGGAGCCCAGGCGCCCGATTGAGCCGAGGGGTCGGTTCTTATAAAACGCAGCGTGAGCATGCGCGGCGTCTTCGATGACGACGAGATTGTGTTTGCGGGCCAGGGTCATCAGCGCGTCCATGTCCGCGGATTGTCCCGCAATGTGAACAGGGATGATGGCGCGCGTCCGGGGCGTGATGGCGGCTTCGACCGCCGCAGGATCAATGTTGAAGGTTTCCAGGTCAATATCGGCGAATACCGGGATGGCGTTGGCTTCGACGACGGCGGTGGCCGTGGCCAAAAACGTGTAGGGCGGGACAATGATTTCGTCTTCGGCCTGAATGCCGGCTGCCATCAAAGCAATGCGCAGGGAGACTGTGCCGTTGACGACACCGATGCCGTGTCGGCAGCCATGCAGGGCGGCGAATCGGCGTTCGAACTCGGAGACCTCGTCCCCGTGTAGCTTGCCCCATTTGCCGCTCCGCAGCGCGCGGAGGAGTCGCCGTTCTTCCGGATCTCCGAAGATGGGCCAGCGAGTGAACGGTGTTGTCCGGACTTTGTTGCCCCCAAATAGTGCCAGTGGATCGCTCATAGGCTTACTTATCGCCTACCGTGAATATCGTTCAGAATCAAGCCCAGGTTTGGATCGAGTCGATTTCCCAGGAACCGGGAAGGGCTGGATGATTGCGGATTGTGGACATAGCCCAACCACCCGCGAAAAGGAACCAACGGCAGGCACAGTTTTCATGACATGGATCGGTGGCTGACCGAGTATGACGGTGTGAGTTATAGTTCGATCCCATGGTTCGCAGTTTTGCCTGCTGAACTGATGGGATATTGCTTTTCCATGGGGCTTCGCATGGTCACCAGCAGGGGGGGTAAGTCGCTGGGAACGCAATTGAAACCGGACGCCAACTTCGTTACGATTGACCCAATTCTATGATGAATAGAACGAAACAGCTGACCACCACTGTTCTAACTTTGGTGGTGTTGGAGATACCGGTTATGGAAACGGCCTTGGGCACCGTGCCATTGTTCGATAACTCGTTCAACCCGCACGGCCTCACCCGCGCGTATGATCGACCCGAGGTGAGCGGCTCGAATACGATCGGCGTGGCGACCGGGCAGGAGAGTGTCAGCGAATCGAATCCAACGAATCGTCAATCGGACTTGGTTCTTCAGAGTTTGGTGGTCACAGCGACTCACCGGCAGTTGACCTTCACCACCGAGTCCAATTGGGTTTATCGGGTGGATGGGTCGGAGGATCTCAAGACCTGGCAAGCCCTGCAATCGGACATCAAGGGTGATGGCCAGCCAAAAGTGATCACCGATGTTGGCGTAAGCAACCAAAGATACTACCGGGCGGTGATGACTGCCCTCACGCAACCACCCCCTGAAATGACCGGTATGGTCTGGATCCAACCGGGCACGTTCACCATGGGGAGTCCCCCGACAGAAGGCGGCTCTAAGGATGAACGCCCCCAGACGGTAGTGACGCTAACCCAAGGCTTCTGGATGGGAAAATGTGAAGTGACGCAACTGGAGTATGAAGCGCTGATGAAGGTCAATCCGTCCAGTTGGAAAGGGGACACCTTGCCGGTAGAGTGCGTGAATTGGCAGGACGCAAGGGAGTATTGTGCGAGGCTGACAGAAAACCAACGAACGATGGGCCAGTTGCCCACCGGCTATGCCTATCGGCTTCCGACCGAGGCCGAATGGGAATATGCCTGCCGGGCTGGAACGATATCCCGCTTCAGTCACGGCGAGGAGGAAAGTCAGCTTAACCTTTATGCCTGGTACTTAACGAACAGTGAGAGCAAGACCCATCCCGTGGGCACTAAGCTGGCTAATCCCTGGGGATTGCATGATATGCATGGAAATGTCTGGGAGTGGTGCCAGGATTGGTATGGTGTTTACCCGGGGGGGCAGGTCACCGATCCTAAGGGATCGCCCACGGGCTCGCTCCGCATGATTCGCGGGGGCGGCTGGTACCTCGATGCGAAGCGCTGCCGGTCCGCATACCGCTTCTTCGTCTCCCCTGACATTCAGGTCTACAGCTTGGGCTTCCGGGTGATCCTCGCCCCAAGCCCATAGCAATGGGGCATAGCAATGGGGTCAAAACCATATTATTGACAGATAGGTCAACAAGGGCGAGGTCGGTGGATGGCAAGACCGTTAAGAATCCGGGTGGCCGGTCGGTAGTATTATGTCACGAGCCGGGGAAACCGGTGCGAGGCGATTTACCGAACCGATGCGGAACGGCGGCGGTTTCTGGTTTTGGTGGCGGAAATGCCGGAGCGTTTAGGTCTGGAGGCGCATGCCTTTGTGCTGATAAACAAGCTTATCCCTTGGTGGCGCGGACGCCGGAGCCCAACGTGAGCGAGGCCATGGGAGGGTTGCACGTCAGTTACAGCCGTCGATTCAACTGGGCGGATCCAGAGCCCATGGATGGGGTTGATCGGCGGGCGGGTATTGGGCAGCTAGGAGTATGCCCAAGGATTGCTGAAGGGATTGAGGTCCAAGAGGGTGGATGGAACGGTGATGCCGTCGGTGCGGCAAAGGCTGAGCCAGGAGGGGGAAGAAAAGCCCCCCCTGGAAACGGATGTGCTGGTGAATGATATGTAAACAATACGGACTTGACCCCATTGTTTTTACGCGGACTTGACCCCATTGTTTTTACGACTGTGCCATTCTCATCGGTCCGTAGGGACGGCAAGGGAGTCAAATCCTTCAACGACAACATCAGGTCATGACGCACCTCGGCGCCAGAGATGGGATTTCCGCTGAGTTTATCCAACACCTTGATTTGAATCGGGCGCAAGTGAATCGTCTGACCGTCGATTTCGATTTTGGCTGGATCTGAGCTGATCGATGCTTGTGTCTTGGTCGCGGAGGACTCGGTTTTCTGAGGGGCTACAATCCCATCGGGTGGGCTAGACGCCGGTGTTGGGGAGAGGATTAAGGGAATCAGCAGAGCCATGGCCACTGCTCCTGAACCGAAGCCAACGAACACCTTTAGCTTGGCCCAATACCAGGCAGCCAGGGTTTCGGAAACCAAAGCCGAGCTCGCAGCGGTCGCAGGAGAGATCGCCGCTGCTGTAACGGTTGAAACCCATCCTGTCGCGCCTACCGCGTGCGCGCATTCTTGGGCAAGTTCAGAGGCCAGAGCCCGGGATGCAACCTCAATCCCGCGACGACTGAGGATGCGGCGCAGCCTTTCGATGGCGCGATGGACGCGCTTTTTGGCGGCTTCCTCCGATGTTCCCAGGGCTACGGCTACATCGCGCAGGGAACATTCCTCAAAAAAATGCAGAACGAGCGTGTCGCGATCTTCATTGCCCAAGCGGCCCATGGCTTCATCCAATTGGGGTCTGATTTGTTGCCAGAGCCGATCAGATTCAGTTTGCGTATGCATGGCTGCCGCTTCCCGTTCGCGTCGCCGTCGGCGTTGTTTGGTTCGCAAGGCGCGGGCCGCCACAAAGCAGGTCGTCCGATATAACCAGCCGGCAAGAAGGATTCTGGAACTGAGGCGTCTGGCCTTGCGCGCGAGGAGAATGAACACAGCCTGAGAGACCTCTTCTGCCAGCGAGTCGTCGTTCGTAATCCGGCGGGCTGTCCCCATCACCATAGAGAGGTGACGTTCAACGAGCATCCGAAAAGCGTTCTCGGAGTTTCGTTCGGCAAATCCTTGGAGGAGTTCCGTGTCATTCATACTCACGATGCTTTTTCATATATGTCCCCGCCAGGACTCTATGCGGGACAAAAAGCATGCTGCAAGAATGCTTCATATCGTTAATCAAACTCCCAACATATTGCGAGGGAGGATATTGGCGTGGTCATGCCCCAAGTCCGACGGAACGACATCCGGAACAAAGCGCTGACAAAGGGCCAAGCGCTGACAAAGGGCCAGGTCCATTGAAACCACTGCGGGTATTATCCCTCGCGCGTGATCTTCGGTTCCACCATGCTGGAAATTGCTTATGCGTCATCGATCAAAAGCCCCTGCCTCAAGCCGCTAAGGATTCCGGTCTCAGGGCGGCGAAGGTGCATCTGAACGGGCGCCTACATCCCTTGGCGGACCGCAATCGACTTGTGTGAATGAACAGTCCTTCCTCAATCTTCGGCGGGTAAACTGAACTGTCTTGTCCTGGGCCAAATGTCCTCCACCAGGAGCTGGAACTGTTCATCCGGCGTGCAATCCGGATTGAGCTCGATTCGGGCAATGGCGGTATTCGGCAGTCCGCCTGATGTGAATCCCCCCGGCAGACCCACCTCCATCAGGTCAACTCCGCGAGGGCTGCGAATCCGAATGCCCAGAAACTTGCGGCCATGCGATCCAAGCACGACTTGGCCGGTGATGATAGGCTTTTGAGCCAGGTCGCCATGTTGTGCGATGTGTTCGGATATCCAATGATAGAAATCGAGGTTATATTTCTCATCGCCCGCCAGGAGCGAGGGCGATGCCAATTCGTCCTGGGTGAAGAAATGCGCGGTGAACGGGCGACGACGGTTTTCGAGAATAATGGTTTCTACCAGGACATGAAGGCGCTCCTGGACCGTCTGATACTCCGCCATGAATTGAACCCACGACTTGTTCGTGTGCAGTTGGTCGGGTTGGGTGACACCCGCCAAGGCTTTGACGACACTGTGAAATCCCCCCACGCGGGTCATCAACCGAGCAGCACGGGATACTTCGAGCAAGATGTCGGGATTGAACCGGCTGAAGAAGAGGAGCCATGGGCCTGTTTTTTCGGGAGGCAGATCCAGGAAACTCCCAACGGCCGCCTGCCAATCGATCTGAGCCAGGACCTGTTCGCTGCGGATGAGTTGGTAGGCCATCTCTCTCATGATTAGGCACGTCAGAAACTGCTTCGTCGGGCCCGTGGCGTGGAGTGTTTGTGGCGAAATAAAAAGAATGCCGAGGTCAACAGGGAGTTTGACCGAGCTGGCATCGATCCCGGTTCGTGGATTCGATCTAATCTCACTCAACTGGATTTGCCTTTGGGCC
Source organism: Verrucomicrobiota bacterium (assembly GCA_022709905.1). Classification (GTDB taxonomy): domain Bacteria; phylum Verrucomicrobiota; class Verrucomicrobiia; order Limisphaerales; family UBA1319; genus JAKLHY01. The sequence goes on from JAKLHY010000062.1 coordinate 30,596, forward strand.
AAGTCGGCTGGGAGATCATGGTTATTAATGATCGTGACGCGGCAAAGGCCGGCAAGCGTGACCAGGTTCGAGCGTCCCGGATCGTTTAAAGGGAAAGCCCGATCCACGGCAAAGAGGTGGCGGATAGGGGCATCGGTTGTTTCCATGCGCCGGACTAACTCGAGGACTGAGGCCGCGCGGAAGGATTCGTTCAGATGGATCACGCTGCCAGCCGCCGGGGCGTTGAGTTGGGTGATCAACGTATGCAGTATCGCGGCTGACGCCGCCCCGTCCTCATCGTTGTCAGCCAGGATGACGATCTGTTCACTTTCCCGGATGCTTTGGATATGATCACGCAGCTGCTTGGAAAACCATTCGAGGCGTTCCCGGTAAATGGCCAGTTCGTGCATGCGGCGGAGCGCCAAAATGTCGGAAGCGGCCGGAAGATCAACCTGGAACTGTGTGGATACCGCCAACGTCTGTCTGAAGGACGTTGAAAGCTGTTCATTCAGGTTGTTGACCTCCAGATTCCGATCCCAATTCTGTCCGGCACTGTTCTGCAGCATCTCGGAAAGGGAGACGAGCAAACCGCCCGAGCTGGCAAGATTGTCCGGGATCACGTGGATCTGGCGTTGATGTAACACGCGCTTGGCGGTTCCGTCCACGGACGCCCCCGCCAATTCGCAGACGATCTTGACTTGAAGGTCGGCGGCATTAGCCTCGCAGACCGAGTTTGAGATGGCAGCAAGAACAAGGATATCTGCCCTCATCTTTTTGAGGCTTTCCGGGTTGGAATCGAACGAGGAGGCTTGGAGATCCGCAAGATGCATGGAGGCCAGTCTCAGGCCTCTTTCTTTATGGGCCAGGATCGAGGACAGTTCCGCTGGGGTGAATCCGGCTGGCTTGAACCAGGCGCCTGATGAATCGCTGACGCTGACAATGATCGCGCCCTTTCGAGATAACAAAAGGGCCGCATTCTTGCCGGCGTTTCCCAGGCCCTCAATCGCGACACTCATTCCATCCACGGATCCGTTCTTGTGGCCTAGCGCTTCCAGAAGAATTTCGATTGTCCTCACGGCTCCGTGAGCCATCGCATCAGGACGGAGCGCCGACCCGCACACTTCTATCGGCTTTCGTGTGACCACTCCCAGCTTGGGAGTGACGCATTCGTAAGTATAGGGCAACAGGAAAAACAAGATGCGATCCACGCTGGGGACCAATCCGCCCACCGAGACGATGGCCCGGATGGATCGCTCCAGGATCTCGGTTTTCGCCGTCGTATAGGGATCCGTTGGCTGGCGAGCGAGGTTGGTCCGAATCCGCGTGAGGATCCGGGCGATTTGCCAGAAGCTTTCCTTGACGTTCTCACGGCTGGCGCCGCCCTGGGGCATCAATTGCGTCAATTGTTCCTGGGCTCCGCGATCGAGGAGATCCATGGCATCCATCCAATCCTTAGGCAAAGCCTGGCCTGGCTGGAATTGACCCACGAGGGACGCCCGCATGACGATCCTTTGGTTGTCTAGCAAGGTCTTAAGATAAAGTGCGAGGACACCGGGATCCCCGCACTCGTCCAGACACGGAACAGACAGGGCCGCGGAGAGAGGCTTGAGGATTGATTCGCGATGCTGGAAAAGCTGATCCTCGTTCTGCTGGGTTTCACCTGTGCCAAAGAACAGGTTCGTGATTTGTTGATACTGCAAGGGGGACGGACAACCTCGCGGGGGAAGGCTGGACAGGAGCGAGCGCAATTTTTCGCGTGACACTTCCAGCAGAATCGAGTGCTCGATCTGCATCGTGGCGGCAGTCCTGGCCAGGAGGCAGGCCGTGGGCGAGTAATCAGGCCGTGCCAGAAGATCCTTGAGACGCGGGGTCATGTCTTCATCCCCGATGATGATCTCGGGGTGATCGATCAACAGACATCGCAAATGACCTTCCACGACGTTTGTGGGCAGCTGCAAACCAAGCCGGGCTGTGAGCGTGGTGCTGGTCTCGGCGGCATGAACAATCGCATCGTAAGCAATGCGCCCCGCGCGCGTCAGAAGCTCGGAGGTTGCGTTCATCATCCCATTGATCAGCTCTCGATCCTCCGCAATATGCGACTCATCCCCGTGTAGAACCGGCCGGAGGAAATAGCGGCCTTGGACTGCGTCGAAGTCCCGGGCTGCACAGAGTATCAGGCCCTCGCTTCCGGCGAAGGGCGCGCCAGTAGCCTGGCATTTCAGGCTCATGCTCAGGCTCTCGCCCGTCATGAATTCGCGCATGATTTGTTTGACTGCCTGCTCGGGTTCTTCCGAACAGGGCCAGCGCGCATTGCGATTCAATGGAACGACTTCGACAGCTCCATCCTGGGCGGGCAGGAACTGAGGGCTTGCTCCCAGCATGTCTGCTGGAAACACAATCTTCAGTGCGCCCTTGCCCACCTTGCCCTGGATCAGATGATGAGTCTCTACAACGATGAAGCGCCAGCATTGTCCATGGGCGCGGGTGCACACCTCCGCCTCAAAAACGCTGTGCCGGTCGAAGATACGATGAAGATCGTCCCGGCTCAGCTTCAGATGGCCAGCAGCCACTCGAATCCGTTCGGCGATAATGCGGAGCAGTTCGGTTTGCGCTTGGAGTTCTCCAACGATGGATTGAAAACCTAAACCGCCATCCATGGTGGCCCCGCCGCTGACGTTCCTCATGATCGAGCGATCGATTTCGTGCGTGTTTCGAGCGGCTGGATGCATTACAGAAATCGTAGCAACCGGATGCAGATTGGCAAGAACAAGGCCAGTGGCCTACGCCAATACTTGACAGCGATTTGGCAAGCCGGCCATAGTATCGGCAAAACAACTCCAGGAAGCTTGTCTGAAGCAGGTGTCATCTCACCAACATGGATGCTTGTCGAGCATTGATCGGCGTTTGCGCTCCTCACAAAGAGCGTTGGACGAGAGAGTCAAAGAGCTGTCTTGCCTCAAGGAAATCGCCCGTCTCGCTGTCCAACCGAACGCATCGCTGGATGCGGTTCTTCAGCAAATCGTGATGTTTCTGCCCCGTGCCTGGCAGTACCCCAGAATCGCCTTCGCTCGAATTCACCTGGACGGACGTTCGTATACCACGCCCGGTTTTCGGGAGAGTCCCTGGCGCCTCCAGACCGCCATTACGATTACCGGATCCTCCCGAGGAACGGTCGAAATGTGCTACCGCCGGAAAACACCCGCGCTGGGCAAAGATCCGTTTTTGAAGGAAGAGCGGGATCTTATCGAGGCGGTGGCCCGGCAGTTAGCCCTTGTCATAGAACAAAAACAGGTTGAAGAGGACAAATCGACACTGCGCCTTCAACTGCTGCACGCGGACCGCCTGGCCTGCATCGGGATGCTCGCCGCCGGGGTTGCTCATGAACTGAATGAACCGGTCGGCAATATTCTGGGCTTTGTTCAGCTCGTCCAAAAATGCCCCGGATTGCCTCAATCAGCCCGGCGAGACCTGAAGAAGATTGAAGAGTCCTCATTGCAGGCTCGTGACATCATTCGGAACCTCTTGGTTTTCGCCCGTCAAACCACGCCTGCTATTATGCGGGTGGACTTGAACCGCATCATCGAAGATGGCCTGTTGTTTCTGGAAGCGCGTTGCGCGAAACAGGGCGTTGATTTGATCCGCCGACTTTCGCCTGGACTGCCCGAGATCATGGCCGATCCTGCCCAAGTCAACCAGGTTGTGGTCAATCTGGTGCTGAATGCCTTGCAATCCATGGACGGCAGCGGACGGATTACGCTGTTGACGCAATCGCTGGGCAAGATGATCGCATTGGTCGTGGAAGACACCGGTTGCGGTATGGCTAAGAGCACGTTGGACAAAATATTCATTCCATTCTTTACCACTAAAGACGTCGGCCAAGGCACCGGTCTGGGGCTGCCTGTCGTCCATGGCATCGTCACCTCGCACGGAGGAACCATCCAAGTCGAAAGCAAGGTCGGAGAAGGCACTCGTTTTGAGATTCGAGTGCCCGTGGCGGAGCCGCTCACACCAAAAAAGAAGCCCTGAGATGCGAGCGAAATTGGAAAAGGAACGCGTTCTCGTGGTCGATGACTCGCCGAACATGCTCGAAGTGATCGAGCGCAATTTGGCGGCGCAAGGTTATCAGGTGCTCACGGCGACCGGTGTTCCGGCAGCGATTGCTCTTTTAGAGACTTGTCACGTGCACCTGGTGATTACGGATCTCATGATGCCCCAGTCCAGCGGCATGGATCTGGTGCAGCACATCCGCGAGAATTGTCGGGGCACCGGAGTCATGATGATTACGGGATATCCTTCCATTCGCGGGGCCGTCGATGCCATCCAGACTGGCGCCGAGGAGTTTCTCCCCAAGCCCTTTACGGACGAGGAACTGGTGTTGGCCGTGCGAAAAACTCTCCAGAAGATGAAAAGCCACTGCCTCCGGCATCCGGAGCCAGCACAGCCAACACCCGCTCAGAGCGGTCTCATCGGCACGTCGGAGCCGATGCGCCAGGTGTTTACTGCCATCAAACGCACCGCATCAACATCGGCTACGGTTCTCCTCACAGGCGAAAGTGGCACAGGCAAGGAACTGGTGGCCCGCGCTATTCACTATGGGAGCGCTCGCGCTTCGGCGGCGTTTGTCCCGGTGAACTGCGGGGGCATACCGGAAGGACTTCTGGAAAGTGAATTATTCGGCCATATGAAAGGCGCGTTCACCGGCGCAACCGAGTCGCGCGCTGGATTGTTCCATGCGGCTGACGGCGGCACGATCTTTCTGGATGAAGTCAGCGAAATGAGCCTTTCGATGCAGGTCAAACTGCTGCGCGCCATCCAGGAAAAAGAAGTCTGCATGGTGGGCTCCACCCGGACCAGAAAGGTGGACGTCCGGATCTTGGCAGCCACGAACAAGAACCTGGCCGATCTGGTCAAAAAGGGCGCTTTTCGAGAGGACCTGTTCTACCGCCTGAACGTCATCACCATCATCCTCCCTCCGCTTCGAGAGCGCGGCGAAGACATTTCGCTCCTGGTGCAGCATTTCGCAGAACGGTATTCCATCGAAGCATGCCGCCCGGCCTTGCGTTTTTCAGAGCGGGCCCTGCGGATCCTGCTGAATTATAACTGGCCCGGGAACGTCCGCGAGTTGGAGAACGTCATCCAACGACTCGCCGTAATGAACGAGGGCGACCTTGTCGAGGCCCCGGATCTCCCGCAACTGATGCGGTTTTCTGCATTACGCAAGACCAGCCTGACTCGGACACTGGCCGAGATGGATCGCGATTACATCAAGGACGTTCTGCAAAGTGTTGGCGGCAATAAAACCAAAGCGTCCGAAATCCTAGGCATCGATCGCAAAACGTTGCGACTCAGATTAAAGGAATGCTGATACCCGGTTCGATTGGCGCGCACGCCTTTTGGAAAACCGCCGGTTTTCATCCGTAAGCCATCGAACGCGCATCAGGCATCGACTGGGGAATTATTCCTCAGTGGCCCGAAATTCTCCGATCGGAATAGCCGATGGATTGGATGTTTAGAAAAACGGCAGTGTTTCGATTCATTCGACCGCGCGGGAATGAAGGCTTCATTCTCACGGCATTCTAAACGGCGCCAAGGCACTTCCGGCCCTTTTGGGCGCTCGGATTTCTGTCCGCATTTTGTGAAGACGCTCCGATTGGCATTCTGTGTGCTTCCCAGGGCTTGATTACCTTGTGTAGAACGCAGCCATGGCCATTATCCATATAGGTGCCGGTCAGATTCTCGCCAGCCGAAACGGTATGTTAGAAGCCTTAAGCTTGGTTCGACCGGAGACGTTGAATCCCTTGGGCATCTCTGGCCCTCCAAAGAAACCTTCAAGCCCGATCTTAACCAAAGTTCAGCCGTCGACTTCCCCGGCCGGAACCGTTCCCCATCAGGAGTCGGGTGGCTTCGCCGGGTTATGTGTTGATTGCCAAAATCGACACACTTGCCTGTATGCGAAAGCGGCAGGGGGAGTGTGGCACTGCGAGGAGTATGCGTAATATGAAACGCACCACAAATGAAGATGGAAAACAATGTCTTCGGACTTCAACCCCCGTGGACGCCGATGAGATTCTGAGAATCCTGGAGAGGCACGGCCAGCAGCGGGGTGGGTTGATCGCTGTTCTCGGGGAGATCCAAGACGCATACGGCTATCTTCCGGAGTCCGCGCTCATAATTGTGAGCGAGAAGACGGGCCGGTTGCTGCGTGACATTTATGGAGTGGCCACCTTTTATCGTTCCTTCAGTCTGGCGCCACGCGGCAAACACATGATTTGCGCCTGTCTCGGCACTGCGTGCCATGTCCGGGGCGCTCAACGCATTGTGGATGAGATCGAGCGGAAGCTGGGTATCCGGAGCGGCCAGACCACGCCCGACGACAATTTTACCCTGGAAACGGTGAATTGTCTGGGCGCGTGCGCCCTGGGGCCTGTGGTCGTGACCGATGGACGTTATCATGCCAAGGTAAAGAAGGCGGCCATCGGCGAACTCTTGGCCAAAGCAAGCAATGGAAACACCGACAATGCCGAAGTGGAATCGGCATTTCCCCTCGATGTCAGCTGTCCGCGCTGCCGACAAAGACTCGCCGACGAAGCATATTGCATTGATCGCCATCCGTCGATTCGGCTAAACGCCGCGTCGCGCGGGCGCCGGGGCTGGATCCGGCTTTCCAGCCTTTACGGCAGCCAGAATCTTGATTCGGAATATCCCATCACAACAGGGGCCATCGTCGATTTGCAGTGTCCCCATTGCCACATTTCACTGCCCACGGCCACAACCTGCTGGCAATGCGGCGCTCAGGTCGCATCGCTTCTGGTTGTCGGTGGGGGAACCGTGAGTTTCTGTTCCCGCAGGGGCTGCGACCATCATCAATTGGACATCGCCTGAAGCAAAATTAGAAAGTCACGAGACAACCCATTTATTCGGTCAAGTGAGAGCCGATTGCCTATGTTATCCTCCATCCACGAACTGAACGAGCTTCGGAGTGTGCTGGCAAACGCCACGCAGCCAGGGCAGCTTCGCGTTGTGATTTGCGCGGGAACCGCCTGTCAGGCCAGTGGCTCGAAAGCGGTCACGCGGGCTCTCAAACAATGCATCATCCATCGCGGGCTGGTTGGGAAGGTGTCGTTGCGCGTCACCGGTTGTCATGGCTTCTGTGAAATGGGGCCGTTTATTCTCACCGAGCCGCAGATGGCCTTTTATGCGCAAGTCAAGCCTGATGATGTTCCCCGATTGATCGATGCGCTGCTGGCGGGCAAGTATGTTGAGGATCTCCTGTATCGGGATCCTGATTCTGGCCAAGTCTACTACCGGCGCGATGACATACCTTTCTTCAAACATCAGCAGCGGGATATTCTTGGATTGAACCAGAGGATAGATCCCATTCGCGTGCACGATTACATTGGCCAGGATGGCTACCAAGCTTTGGCCCAAGTTCTCGCCAAGAACGATCCCGCCTGGGTCGTGGAAGAGGTGAAACGATCCGGCCTGCGCGGCCGCGGCGGGGGAGGATTCCCGACCGGTATTAAATGGGAGCTGCTCTCCAAACAATCGAATGCCCGCGGCAAGTTTCTGGTCTGTAATGCCGATGAGGGAGACCCCGGAGCCTATATGGACCGCAGCGTGCTCGAAGGCAATCCGCACAGCATCATTGAAGGGATGATCATTGGGGCGGTCGGCACCGGCGCCACCGAGGGCGTCGTTTATGTGCGGAATGAATATCCACTCGCGATCCGGCATCTGACGATGGCCTTGCAGCAGGCCCAAGAGCTGGGATTGCTGGGGAATAACATCCTCGGGACTGGCCTTCGTTTCACCATGGGAATCGTCCGCGGCGCCGGAGCGTTTGTTTGCGGAGAGGAAACCGCCTTGATTCGGTCCATCGAGGGCAGGGTGGGAGAGCCCCGCCAGCGCCCGCCTTACCCGGTGCATCAAGGAATCGACGGCCGGCCTACCGCGATTAACAATGTCGAAACGTGGGCCAATATTCCCCTCTTGTTTCGACGCGGCGCCGAGGCTTATGCCAAGACCGGCACCCGCAATAATTCCGGCACAAAGATCTTCAGCCTCGTCGGCAAGATTAAGAACACCGGGCTTGTGGAAGTGCCCATGGGCACGACGATCCAGCAAATCATTTACGACATTGGGGGAGGGCCAGTCGGCAAAGCGAAAATCAAAGCGGTCCAAACCGGTGGACCGTCCGGCGGCTGCATCCCGGCCGACAAGTTTGATCTGCCCATCGATTATGAAACCCTTGCGGCCGCAGGGTCCATCATGGGTTCAGGTGGGATGATCGTCATGGACGAAAACACCTGCATGGTGGACGTCGCTCGATACTTCATGAGTTTTCTCAAGGATGAATCTTGCGGGAAATGCTACACCTGCCGGAAAGGCACTCAGCGCATGTTCGAGATCCTTGATGATTTCTCGAAAGGCCGTGGCAGGGCCGCGCAACTGGATCTGCTCAGGGAGTTGGCCGTGGTGGTGAAGGATACAACGATGTGCGGCCTGGGACAGACGGCTTCGAATCCGGTCTTAAGCACGCTCCGTTATTTTGCCGGCGAATACCACCGGCATGTTCTGGACAAGAAATGCGATGCGTTCGTTTGCACGGAGCTGGTCGGCGCACCATGCCAGTCGGCTTGTCCCCTGGACACACAAGCCTGGCGTTACGTGGCCTTGCTGGAAAAGGGAGAATACCAGGCCGCCTACCAGGTGATCCGGGAGGCCAATCCGTTTCCGTCTGTTTGCGCGCGTGTCTGCGACCGGAAATGCGAACTGCACTGCGCCCTCGCGGCCAGCGGAGGGTCCGCTGTGAGTGTGCGCGCCATGAAGCGTTTTATCACCGACCGGGTGGATCCCGCAACCTACCAGCCCGCACGCCTGGGCCGCCCGAGCAAGGCCCATCGTGTGGCGGTAATCGGCGCTGGACCCGCCGGCATCACAGCGGCGCATTACCTGTCTCTGTTCGGACACGAGGTGACGGTGTTTGAGGCTGGGAAAGAACCCGGCGGAATGCTGGTGAGTTGCATCCCGGCCTATCGATTGCCTCGGGAAATCGTGAAGAAGGAGATCCTGACGTTGCTCGATGAAAACATCACGCTGAAGTGCAACACGGCTTTGGGGCGCGATCTGACCCTCGACGAACTGTTCCACAGCGGTTTCGAAGCGGTCTTTCTGTCCATTGGCGCCGATAAGAGCTGGCCCTTGAGCCTGCCGGGGGAGGACGTTCGCGGAGTGTATACCTCGATGCGGTTTCTCAAGGCGTTCAATCTCGATGGCATCGAGCTGGCCAAAGGCAATGTGGGCATTATCGGGGGGGGCAATTCAGCTGTCGATGCCGCCCGGGTTGCCCTGCGGCAAAGCCAGGTCGAAAGCGTCACCCTGTTTTACCGGCGCACCTGCCGCGAGATGCCGGCTTATGCCGAAGAAGTCGAAGCCGCGCTGGAAGAGGGCATTCAACTTGAAACACTTGTTTCGCCCGTCAAGATTAGGTACATCGATGCGGCAATCACCGAGGGAGTTAAGGTCGAGTCCTTTGTTCAGCCCGTCCAAATTGACACGAAAAACGGGCGCCTAGTCGGCATCAAGTGCATTCGAAACAAGCTGGGAGACATGGATCCAAGCGGCCGGCGCAAGCCCGTGGCCATTCCAGGCAGCGAGTTTGCCGTGTTTCTGGACACCTTGATTGCGGCCATCGGCGAGCGGCCCGACAGCGATTGCCTCAAGTCGATGGGCCTTGAACTCGACGGCAACGGACACTTGCGCGTCCATCCGCAGACCTTTGCCACCAATCGCCCCGGGGTGTTTGCCGGCGGCGATCTGGTCACAGGCCCGAACACGGTAATCGACGCCATTGCGGCCGGCAAAAAAGCGGCTCGCATGATCCATCACTTTGTTCGGGGCGAAGCGCTGGCGGAACCACCAACACGGAACCTGCCTTCGGTATACATCCCGGCTTTGGTTCCACCTGATGAAGATGCTGAACCGGCCGATCGCGTCGAATGCGCGGTCCTGCCGGCCGAATCTCGCAGAAAGAGCTATGCCGAGGTGGAACTCGGGTTATCGGTTGAGCAGGCAACTAGCGAGGCGCGCCGATGTCTGCGTTGCGACTTGAAATTCACCCAATCCTTGAAGGATCAACCGGCATGCCGCACGGCCGAACAGGAGCAACTGGCATGATTAAGCTGACTATCAACGGCATTCCCGTCGAGGCTGAATCCGGCACGACCTTGCTCGAAGCCGCCGAATTCTACGGGATTCCCATCCCCACACTCTGCCACCACGAGGGATTGTCTCCCTATGGCGCGTGCCGGCTTTGCCTGGTGGAGATTGGCGTGAGCCCCAGAACCAAGCTGGTTTCCTCGTGCACCTACCCGGTGGAGCAAGGCTTGCAGGTCCGCACCGCGTCGGCCCGGGTTCTGCGGGCCCGGCGGATGGTGCTTGAATTGCTGCTGGCCTCCTGTCCGCAATCGAAGGTCATTCAGGATCTCGCTTCAGCCCACGGTATTCGTCAACAACGTTTCAAGCAGGAGCACGAGGATTGTATCCTGTGCGGCCTGTGCGTGCGCATTTGTGCCGAACAGATGATGGCGGGCGCCATTGGTTTCCGCTATCGCGGCCAAAGCCGGAGCATCGGCACGCCTTTCGACAGCCAATCCGAGGTCTGCCGTTTATGCGGTGCTTGCATGTATATTTGTCCGGCCTGCCAGCTCCGATGCACCTTCTCTGAACCGGATAAAGCCATCTGCGGCGGTTGCGCCAATATTCCGGCCCCCTGTCTCAGTGGGGGACAGCATGACGACATGATGTGCTTCATGAATCCCTGCGTCGCTTGTGAAATTCCGAAACCTTAAACATCCAACCCTTGCCCAAAATGTCCTATACATTCTCCAAGGTAAACTCGTCAGCGGCCACCTTGACGAAAAACCGGACCGAAACCTCCGTGGTGCCCGCCTCCGGGATGTGCGTCACTTGTGTGGACGGTTGCATCGGCATGTGCGAAATCGGAAAATCCGCCTATCGTGGGCACGAGGTCATTTATCCACAGCCGTTTGGCGTCATTACCACCGCGGCGGAAAAGGCGTATCCTGTCGATTACTCGCATTTTAATATCATGGGCACGGTTGTCGGAGCCCATGGCATCGAACCGGACAGCGACAAAGCGATATTCCCGGCGGTCGACCTCACTGTTGTCATCGGGCACGACCGGGGCCTCAAGTTCCGATATCCCTGGCTCATTCCCGGCATCGGCTCGACCAACATTGCCAAGAACAACTGGGAAGGATTGGCCATTGGCTCCGCCATGGCCGGGACTGGCCTGACCATTGGCGAAAATGTCGTAGGCATGGATCCGCAGACCGTCATCAAGAATGGACGGGTGGTTGACACCGTGGACTTGAAGAACCGGGTCAAGCTTTATCAGGCCCATCAGCGTGACGGTTACGGAATGATCGTCGTGCAAGCCAACGTCGAAGACACCCGGCTGGGGGCCCAGGAATACGCCATCGAAAAACTCGGGGTTCAGTGCGTGGAACTGAAATGGGGGCAAGGGGCCAAGAATATTGGTGGGGAAGTGAAAATCCGCGACTTGAAAAAGGCCCAGTTATTGGCCGATCGCGGTTATATCGTCCTGCCGAATCCACATGACCCGGGCGTCATCGAGGCTTTCGAACACGGAGCTTTCAAGGAGTTCGAACGGCATTCACGCGTTGGAATTCTGACGGAGGAATCCTTTGCCAAACGCATCGAGGAACTGCGCAAAGCTGGCGCCAAATATATCTTTCTCAAGACCGGAGCCTACCGTCCTGCCGACCTGGCTCGAGCCATTACCTTCGCCTCGAAGTACAAACTCGATATGCTGACTGTTGACGGCGCCGGCGGCGGCACGGGCATGAGCCCGTGGAGAATGATGAATGAATGGGGAATGCCGCCGGTTTATCTGCATTCGCTCCTGAATCAATATGCCAATCGGCTGCAGGCTCAAGGCAAGCCATTGCCTGCCCTGGCAGTGGCTGGCGGATTCACGTTCGAAGATCAAATATTCAAGGGGCTGGCTATGGGAGCGCCCTTCGTGAAACTGGTCGGCATGGCTCGGGCGCCTATCGCCGCCGCTATGGTCGGCAAAACAATCGGGCACGCCATCGACGAACAACAGTTGCCCGTCTATGTCGAGCGCTTCGGAAACTCCAAGGACGAGATCTTCGTCACAGCCAGTGCCCTCCGAAAGGAACTGGGAAATGGCGATTTTGATAAACTCCCGGCGGGCGCTATTGGCCTCTACACTTACTACGAACGCCTCGCCCAAGGATTGCGCCAATTGATGGCCGGCAGCCGGAAATTCGCCATGCAGTTCATCTCCCGCGACGACCTCTGCGCCCTGACCCACAAAGCCGCCGAAGTCAGCGGCATTCAATATATCATGGACACGGACAAGGAGGAGGCTGAGAACATTCTCAACGGCTACTAAACGGTGATCAGGGAAACGGTCATCACTGTCCTTTAATTCATTCCAACTCGCCACGCGGATCGAACGTTAGAAAGTCCGCCCCATCTTGCCAAAGAGCATTTCCAAAGAAGGCAATGGGGTCAAAGCCATATTATTGACAGATAAATCAACAAGAGGCGAGGTCGGTGGATGGCAAGACCGTTAAGAATCCGGGTGGCCGGTCGGTAATATCATGTCACGAGCGGGGGAAACCGGTGCGAGGCGATTTACCGAACCGATGCGGAACGGCGGCGGTTTCTGGTTTTGGTGGCCGAATTGTCGGAGCGTTTAGGTCTGGAGGCACATGCCTTTGTGCTGATGGACAAGCTTATCCCTTGGTGGCGCGGACGCCGGAGCCCAACGTGAGCGAGGCCATAGGAGGGTTGCATGTCAGTTACAGCCGTCGATTCAACTGGGCGGATCCAGAGCCCATGGATGGGGTTGATCGGCGGGCGGGTATTGGGCAGCTAGGAGTATGCCCAAGGATGGTTGAAGGGATTGAGGTCCAAGAGGGTGGATGGAACGGTGATGCCGTCGGTGCGGCGAAGGCTGAGCCAGGAGGGGGAAGAAAAGCCCCCCCTGGAAACGGATGTGCTGGTGAATGATATGTAAACAATACGGATTTGACCCCATTGTTTTGCCATTGTTTTGCCCTCAAAAAGAATTGCCCAAAACCCTCACCCAATCCTGCGGCCCAAATCCTTGATCGACTTTCTAACGAGGAATCGGCATCCCTTTGTCATTTCTGCAGGACAAATGGATCTTGGGTGGCATCCCACTGGCCGCCTTGGGCGAGGACAGGATACACGGCCGCGGGGAAACAGAGGCTCTGGTAAATGGTGAACTCGGTCCATTGGATGGAGGGGAGATTGTCGATGAACCGTCGTTCCCGAGCCAGCCCGTTGAGCGGCGGGATGGTCACTCCCTGGCCGGAGCCTCCCGGTCCGAAGACGAGGATGCCCGGGCGAGGGCCCCATCCTTTCTCTTTGGTGAACGCGGACTCCCGATCGTGAGGATTATGCACCCGGTTGAAGCCGATGCCGGTCACATAACATTTGCCGATGGGATTCAAACCTTGGGTGTAATCCATGAGCTGGCTGGCGGCATCGATGTATTTTTGTTCCTGGGTGAGCGCCCAATAAAGCAAACACGGAAAGGCATATTGTCCCTGGGCCACGTTGCTTCCCCACCATCTGAGATTCCGGGGAGTGCCCACCGGATAGGCATTCGATTCGAGGTATCCCATTTCCTTATCCGCGGCCGCTTTGATCGCGGCCTTGAACTTCTCGACAACCGATGGATCGGTGGGCCTGTTTTTTTCAATGATGTACGAGAAGAAAAAGGAGGCGAGCCAACCGTCTCGGCCGTTGAGCCGATTGGAACCGGCAAAGGACTCGGGAGCGCCATTGTAGCTTTCGGCGTAGGCGGTGGCGTTGTCCGCCAGATCCTTGATCATCTGGTGCGCGGTCTCTTCCCCGGTCAGCAAATATTTTTGGACAGCATAATAGAGTTTGTGGGTGGGGCGGATCCGATCCCCGGCCGCTTTGAAGGCCAGATCGGCCCGTTTGACCAGTTCTTGGGTGCGCTCGGGTTTGAAGGGTTGGATGATTCCAGAACTCTTGACATAGATCGGTTCAAAAATGTCCGGTTTTTGGCGCAGGATGCTCGCGCGCGGCATAGTGCAGG
>JAKLHY010000063.1 GCA_022709905.1 Verrucomicrobiota bacterium
CACTCCTTCCCTCGTGCCTTGCCCCAGGCCAATTTGAGTGCAACGAATGTATAGCTTATTTCTTGACGGACCCTAAGCGCCGGTCGTCCCTTTCGGGCGACTCTGGAACTCAAGTTCCGAATCAGTCGCGCATAAAATTGTCGATTATCAGAACGAACCCCATCGACAAAACCCTCTGGTCACCCGGCAGTTCATCGCGATATCATCATTGCTGTGAAACGGAAAATTGTGACCCTGGGGTTCATTGCCGTATTAACCATGGGGGCGGTGTGCTCGATTCATCAGGCCAAAGCAATCCTCTATGTTGTGGACCGCGAAGCTCTCGGAGCAACAAACGCCAATGCGGGAACCGAGGAACACCCATTCAAGACAGAGGGAAGCACCCCGCAACCGGTCATCTGGGAGCCGATCGGACTGTCGGGCGGGGGCGGCATGTTTTCCCCCGCAATCTCGCCCGCAGACCCGAATCTGATGATGTTGAATTGTGATATGAGCGCCGCCTACCTGTCTGAGGACGGTGGGCGCAACTGGCGGATGATCCATCATGCCCAACTCCGGAGTGATACACGTTGCCGGCCGGCGTTTCACCCCACGGATTCCAAGGTCCTTTTCGCTTCGTCCGGCGGACGACTGCGGATCAGTCGCGATCGAGGCCAGACCTTCGAACCAATGGGCAACCTCAAAGACAACCTGTTCGGGGAGATCGCCATCCACCCGGCTGATCCGATGGTGATGCTCGTGGGCGCCGGCAACAACCGTTGCGCCCGTTCATCCGATGGGGGTGTGACCTGGAAAATGTGTGAGGGTCCGGTGGGCCGGCTGATAGGATTTCACTTCGATCACACCCGACAGGGCCGCACGATGTTTGCCGCAACCGACCGGGGTGTCTGGCGATCCGATGATGGCGGAACGACGTGGGTGGAACGGACGCAGGGCTTGCCTTGGAAGGAAATTCAGGCGTTCGCGGCCGGTTCGAACTCAGAGGCGGGCGACGTCATGCTCTATTGCGCCATCCCGAGCAAAGCGATGGACGGCAGATTTCAGGGCGGCGTGTATCGCTCGCGCGATCGCGGCGAAATCTGGGAGTCCGCCATGGGTGCCGGCTTGAATACCGAGACGCGAACCGCCGATCAATACGCCTACGGTCCGGTTGCCCAGTATCAACACTTGCTGACCACCGACGCAAAGCCACTCACCGTCTACGCGCTGAATACCAGCACCGGCTTTCATCCGCCACACAGCGACACCGTTTATCGCAGTGACGACGCCGGCACGACTTGGCGTGCCACTTATTTCCAGGATCCGCGTTTCAAGCAGTTCAACGTCGCGCATGATTACGTGACCGCGTCCACCGGGCAGTGCTTCAAGGGCGGGGAAACCCCTTTTGGGGTGGCGATCTGCAACACGGATCCCAACCGTGTCATGTTGGTTCGCAACGAGCCGCACCTGACGCATGATGGCGGTGTCTCCTGGTTTGTGGGGAGCACCTACCCCGCGGCCGATCGATCGCCCGGCCCGGACACCGCCTGGGTGTGCAACGGCCTGGTCGTGACTACGACGTGGCATTATGACATCGATCCCCATGATCCCCTTCGCCATTATATCGCTTATACCGACATCGGAATGTCCCGATCCCTCGACGGCGGCAAAACCTGGCGCTGGTGGAACCAGAAGACGTGGGCGCCCTGGAGAAACACCTGTTACGAATTGGCGTTTGACCCGGAAACACCTGGCAAGATCTGGGGCGCCTTTTCCGATGTCCATGACATTCCCAATGACAACATCATTTCCGAACGCCACGGACATCAGCGTCCCGGTGGCATCTGTCTTTCGGAGGACTACGGCGCCTCGTGGAAGAGCGAGACGCGAGGCCTGCCGGCGAAGCCCGTGACCTCAATTGTCTTGGATTCCCGAACGGCCAAAGGCGCGCGGACCCTTTACGCCGGTGTGTTCGACGCGGGCGTCTTCAAATCGACCGATGACGGCCGGACCTGGACCCTTAAGAAAAACGGTTTGGGACATCCGGATAACCTCCGCGTCTATCGCGTGATCCTGCACGCCGACGGAACGCTCTTCGCCAGCATCTGCGCCAAGCGCCCCACAGCGGGCGCTCCCCTGATGAAGGAGGGCGTCGGATTGTATCGCTCTCGGGACCGGGCCGAGACGTGGGAGCGGATTTCGCCCTTGCCACCGTTGCTTTACGTGAAGGATTTTTCGGTCCATCCCCGCGACAGCCAACGCATACTCCTTGGCGCGTGCGATGCCGGCCGGGGCGATCCATCCGGAGGGCTTTACCTGACCGAGGATGGTGGCAACTCCTGGCGGCGCATCGGTCGTCAGGGACCGCAGACCTTCGGCGGTTATTTTCATCCCCGGCGCGAAGGCTGGATCTATATGACTCTTACCGAAGGCGCTCCCGGGACAGGGCTTTGGCTCTCCCGCAACCTGGGCCAAACCTGGCAGCCCTTTGACGAACTGCCCTTTTCAAACATCCAACGCGTCGAGTTTGATCCTCGGGACGAGGCCCGTCTTCATGTCACCACCTTCGGCGGCAGTGTGTGGCGCGGGCCGATTACGCCGCGCGAACCATGACCCTCCTCGACGACTGTTCCTTTGAAATCCCGGAAACACCCGACCCAGCGCAGAACATTCCGCGAAAACATTGTCCGGGTTTGCCAGGGGGCTTTTTATCCCCGGGCGGTTGGGGGGGTGAAATCACGAGGATGATCGGGTGCGAGGTTTGCCGGCCTGGTGCACGCGGAGGGAGAATCCTTGATGGTTTTCGAAGGGTTCCACGGTGCCGGTGACCTCGAGGACGGGATAGCGGACGGTGGCCAGTCCGTGGCTTTTGTAGGTGGCGGCGAACAGTTCGGTTTCGACCATGCCGGTCCAGTCGGCCAGGGTGAGGAACTTCATGGGCTGGCCGTCGGCCTGATGATGGATGCGTTGTTCGACCACCAGGCCACAGGTGACCACGGTTTCTCCGACATGATCGCCCAGACGGGCGACGGGACAGTAGGTTTCCCACGCGATCGAGTCGTAGAGCGCGAGGGGATGGCCGCTGACGGGAAAACCCAGCAGTTCAGTTTCCCACTCCAATCGTTCCCGCAGAGCCGGTTCCCGGAGGGTGGCCTCCGGCAATTGTTCCGCGCCGGCCGGCGGCAGCAGCCAGCCTTGGTTGGGTTCGGAAGTGGGGTTGAAGGCGCGGCTGAGGAACTGGAAATGCCAAAACTGGCGGGTGCGCGGTTGGCCGAAGCCGTCGAATGCGCCCGCGCGAATCAAGAGTTCCATTTCTTCGTGGGTGGGGATCACGCGGCGGTAGAAATCGGGCAGCGAAGAAAATTCGCCCCGCGCTCGTTCTTGCAGGAGTCGTTCCTGAGTCTGGCGGGTGAGGTTTTTGAGGGCGGTTACTGGCACGCGAATGGCCAGGTTTCCGATCGCTGCCGACCACGGATGGAAGGGGGGGTGTGTGCAGGGGAGGGAATTTTTTTCGACGGTGAATTCCGGTCCCGGCGTGTTGATTCGCGGCGGGAGGAGGGGAATGCCCAGGCGATGGCATTCGAGCACGTAGACCAGCGGGGGATAGAAGCCCTTGCCGTTCGATAATACGGCGGCCATGAAGTCGACGGGGTAATACCGTTTCAACCAGGCCGATTGATAGGCTTCGACGCCGTAAGCGGTGCTGTGCGCTTTGCAGAAGGCGTAACCCTCGAAGCTTGCCACCAGTTTCCAAACCCGGTCGATCGCGCTTTCGTCATGTCCCCGTGCCCGGGCCGACGCCCGAAATTCCCCTTCGATATCGGCGATGACTGCGGTTTTCCCTTTGCCCAGGGCGCGCCGCAGGACATCGGCCCGTCCGCCCGTGAGGCCGGCGAAGGCCTCGCAGATTTGGAGGACATGTTCCTCGTAAGCGATCAGGCCAAAGGTGCTGCGAAGGCAGGAGGCCAGGGAAGGATGCGGATAAGTCACCGGCTCGAGTCCCTGGTAACGCTTGACGAAGTCGGTCTTTTTATTTTCGTTGGCGGCGCCGGGGCGGATGACACTGACGATGGCGATCAGGCCGTCGATGTCGCGCACCTGGCAGCGGCGGCTGAGACTGACCATGGCCGGGCTTTCGATGTGGTGGACGGCCCGCGCTTCTCCGCCGCTGATCAGGTCCCAGACCTTGGGATCGTCCCACGGCTCGAGGCGGGTCAGATCGATGGACATGCCGCGGAGAGCGAGGCTGCGTCGAACGTCGCGCATCACGGCCAGACCGCCTTGGGCCAGGATATCCATTTTGACCAATCCGACCGATTCGACGGCGTCCATATCGAAATGGGTGGTGGGATAGCCTTTGCGGGCGAGAAAACAAGGGGTCAGATCCTGCATGGGGGCGCGTGACACGACCACGCCGCACGGATGCATTTTGGGGTGGCGCGGGAAGCCGTCCAGGAAGATGGCCATTTCGAGCGCGGTTTTATAAGGTTCCTCTCCGACGGGCAGGTCGCGGCATTCCTGCCGGAGACTGATGGCTTCGGCCAGGGCCTGGGGCCGGACGTGGGGGAGGCGTTCGGTCAACCGTCGGATCTGAAACTCGGAAACGCCCAGGACCTTGGCCACATCTCCGACAGCGCTCCGGGCCTGATACGTGGAAAAGCCGCCTACAATCGCGGCGTGTTCGCGTCCATACCGCGCAAAGATCAGGTCGATCACCTCGTCTTTGCGGTCATGGGGAAAATCGACATCGACATCGGGCAATTTCCGGAGTTGCATGCGGTCGAGGTTCAGAAATCGGCGGAAATAGAGCTCGAATCGAATCGGACAGACGTCACTAATGCCGAGGCAATAGCAGACCAGGGAATCGGCGGCGCTGCCCCGAGTGATCCATTCGATGCCTCGGCGGCGGCATTCTTGGAGCAGATCCCACACCACCAGGAAATATTCCTCGTAGCCGACCGCGTGGATAATGGCCAGTTCTTCGTCGACCTGGGATTGGATCCGGGCGTTCGCGGGGTGGGGATAGCGCCGGCGCAGGCCTTCGAGGGTTAGCCGCCGCAAGAACGCCGCGGGCGAGGAGCCGTCCGGGGGTTGGAACGTGGGAAACTGGAGTTGGCCCAGCGGAGGGGTGAAGGCGCAACGATCGGCAATTTCCCAGCTGTGCGCGGCCAGGTCGGGATGTTGTTGCAGCCAGTCCCGGCAGTCGGTGGCGGCTGAGAAATGGAATTCTCCTCCTTGTTTTTCCGGGTGTTCCTGGCGGAGCAAAGTGCGGGTGCGAATGCTCTGGACCACGTCGTATTTCCAGCGATCCTGGGGGGAGGCATAGAGCGCCGGCCGGCAAAACACCTTGGGCAAATGACTCGAATGGGCTGTCCGCCGCCATGCGTCGGGCCCGTCAATTTCGAGGTAAAAACGCCCAGGGAAAAGTTCGGCCAGCGCGGGGTCCGATCCGACCGCCACCAAGCCGTCTCCGAGCGATTCCAAATGAGAAATCTGACATGGGAAATCCCGGTGGAGCTCGGGCGATGCATCGTCGACATTCGAGGTGAGGAGGCGGCACAAGTGACGGTAGCCGGCGGCATTTTCGACATAAAGCCGGAGGGGACGTCCGCCGACCCTCAGCTGCGCGCCCAGGACTGGCTTGAGACCCGCCGCCTGGGCGGCCTGGGTGAATTCAATGGCTCCGTGGAGATTGGCCCGGTCGGCCAGGGCAATGGCCGGCAAATCGTGACGGCGGGCCAAGTCGATGATGGCGTCGATGGAGAGGGTGGAATCGAGAAACGAATAGTAGCTTTGAACCGCGAGGGGAAACGGCCATTGGAATTTTGAGGGCGGAGATTTAAAATATCCGGCATGGCGGGCGGGGGACCGCGATTCGGGAACAAGATGGGGTGCCCGGTTTTTTGAAACGCGACAAGAGGAGGGGCGTGGAGAAGGGGACCGATCGGCACGCGAGCGAGACACGCTTGAGCTCGATTGTTCCCGGAGCAACAGATCGTGTCCCCGCATAATCACATAGGCGCCGCGGGTCTTGCGCAATTCATCGATGATCTCCATCAGACGGCGGTCGGCGTTGTGGCGCTGAGTTTGGCGTTCGAGCGGCAGTTCGGTCTGGAACGCGCCGGAATACAGGTTGGAAAACCGGAGGGAAACCATCCGCAGGCTGACGCGCCGTTTCCAGGCCAGGCGCAACAAGGGACGCAGCCGCGAGTAGACGTCGGTCTCCAGGTCGGTGGGTTCTTCGAGGCTTTCGGTTGCCTGATCTTCAGCCATGTCGTTGTAGCGGACCTTTACGGTGAGCGTGCGGACGGTTTTTTGGTCGGCCCGGGCCGCGGTCATGAGTTGATCGGCCATGCGTCGGAGGTGGGCTTCGATCATGAGTTCGTCAGTGGAATCGGCCTCGAAGGTTTCCTGTTTGCTGTAGGAACGGGCGGGTTCAGCCAGGGGTAGCACGGGCCGATCATCGATCCCGTTCGCAAAATCGCGCAATTGAGGGGCCTGGCTGCCGACCAAAAGGGAAAGCAGTTCCACCGACGTGCCGGCCACCTGGCGAATCTCGGTCAAACCCGCGGCGTTCAGACGGCGGGCGGTTTGCGGTCCCACGCCCGGCAGCCAAAGGTTGGGCAACGGATGCAGAAAAGGAACTTCCTGCCCCGGTGGGATCGCCAGAAAAGCCGCCGGCTTGTGCAGCTTCGAGGCGATCTGGCTGATCAACTTGTTGGATGCAATCCCTTCGCTCACCGAGATTTTTAGCGATTGCCGGATCGCATCGCGAATGGTTCGCGCAATCTCCGTTGGCGAGGTCCGAGCCCCGGTCAGATCAAAATACCCCTCGTCAATCGAACCAATCTCCACCTCCGGCGTAAAATCGTAGGCATACGAAAACATCCAGCGCGAGAATCGCTCGTACTTTTCGAAATCTCCCGGCAGCACCACCAGCTTGGGACAAAGCCGGCGGGCCTGGACGGTTGGCATGGGGGTGTAAACCCCGTAGCGACGGGCTTCGTAGGAGGCCGAGGCAATAATCCCCCGCTTGTCCCCTCCCACCGCCACCGGCTTGCCTCGCAGCCGAGAATCCGAGGCCTGTTCCACCGAGGCAAAAAAGGCGTCCGCATCCAGGTGAATAATCGCCCGGCCTCCGCGTCCTTTTTCCAGCCACGGATTCATACCAACGCAAGATGCCCGAAGCGGATTCGCAAACACCACACTAGACCGGTTTGGTCCGCCGCAGCAAGGCCACCATGACCCCTTGAATAACCAGTTCTCCGGCGGGAACCAGCGCGGGATAACGCGGATTTTCCGCCCGCAAATAGGGTTTTCCTTTCTCGATCACAAAGGTTTTGAGCGTGCTTTCGTTGTCAATTAAAGCCGCCACCACATCTCCGGATCGCGGAGTCATCCCGTGTTCGAGGATGACACAATCTCCGTCGACAATGTGTTTGCCGATCATCGAATCCCCGCGGACTTTCAACGCAAAAGTGCGGGCGGTCGGCCGAATCCCCAGGCTTTCCACGTCCACGGAAACACAGCCTTCGGCCTCCTGATAGCGGTCGGCCGGAGGGCCGGCCGGGATGGTGCCGAAGACCGGGATATCCACGATCGGCCGCCGCCTGACGGAGAATCGGGAGAGCGCCCGCAGAGAACGCGCCTGGTGCGGACGACTGTCGAGCAGCTTTTTGCGTCGCAAGGCGCGGACATGGTCCGCGGCGGCGTTCATGCTGCGAAAACCGAAATGCGCGGCGATTTCGCGCAGGCTTGGGGTTCCCTCCCCGCTGTGTTGGGCGGACTGGATGAAATCCAGGATTTCCTGCTGTCGTTCGGTGGGCGCCTTTGTGCTCATACGGCCTTGATATACTGTTCAAATGAACAGTAATCTTTGGGCAGCCATTGTCAAGATCAGCGCCAGGTCCCGAACCGCAGAGCAAAAAATCTAGTGCGCGAGAGCAGACAGGGCTGTTTGGGCCTGTTGTTGTTTGCCTTGCCACTCGGCCAGGCGTCGTCGTTGTTCCTCGAGCACGTGTGAGGGGGCTTTTTGTGTGAAGGCGGGGTTTGCCAGCTTTTGTTCGATTCGCTCGATTTCGACAGTGATCTTGGCCAGTTCTTTTTCAAGGCGGGCTTTTTCGGCGGCGACATCAATCAAGCCTTCGAGGGGAAGGTAGACTTCGCCCAGGTCGGTTCGGGCGGTGGGAGTGCCTTTTTCGGCCTGGTGATTGGGATCCATCGTCAAGCGTTCGGCGTTGAGGAGGATCGTCAGAACCGGGGCTTCGGATTGCAGGAGATCGCTGGACGGTTTAATGACGAAGTGGACCTTTTTATTGGCGGGGATATTGCATTCGCGTCTGAGATTGCGAGCTTGCACGACGAGGTCGTATTTGGCTTGGACGAACTGTTCGTCGCTGGGATCGAGGCCATAGTGTTCCAGGAAGTCTGTTTCGAGGGGTTTGGGCCAGGGCGCGGTCATGACGCTGGTTCCCCCCTGATTTTCCGGCATATCTTCGGCGTATCCCAGGCCGTTCCAGAGTTCCTCGGTTATGAACGGAAGGAAGGGATGGAACAATCGCAGGACATGGGAGAGGACAAAATCGATGACCGCCAGACTATTGGCCTTGCGGGCGGCGTCGGGACTGGTCATGACCGCTTTACTGGCTTCGACGAACCAGTCGCAGTATTCGTTCCAGAAGAAGCGATGCAGGATTTGGGCGGCTTCGTTGAACCGATAGCCGGCCAGAGCGTCGCTGATCTCGCGAATCGCCCGGTCCAGGCGCAACAGGATCCATTTATCGTCGCTGGTTAACAGGCCGGGTTGAATTTCGCCCTGGACCTGGCCTCCCTGCATTTGGCGGAAGCGGCAGGCGTTCCAGAGTTTGTTGCAGAAATTGCGTCCCAATTCCACGTGCTGTTCGTCGAACAGGAGATCTTGTCCGAGCGGCGCGGAGCGCATGATACCGAAGCGCAGGGCGTCGGCGCCAAACTTGGTGATCAGATCCAGTGGATCGGGGGAGTTCCCGAGGCTCTTCGACATTTTCCGGCCCTGTTTATCGCGGATGATGCCGGTGAAATAAACGTTTTGGAACGGTTTCCGGCCCTGGTATTCAAATCCGGCCATGATCATGCGGGCGACCCAGAAGAAAAGAATATCGGGACCGGTGACGAGGTCGGTGGTCGGATAAAACCGTTGGAGTGTCTCGGTATTATCCGGCCAGCCCATGGTGGCAAATGGCCAGAGCCAGGAACTGAACCAGGTGTCCAACACATCGGGGTCCTGGGCAAAACCCGCGTTTTCCAGCAGGACCTGGAGTTCGCGGTCGATGGTCGCGATTGACACGTGGTGTTTGGCGGTCTCGATTCGCGCGGGTTGTCCCCGGCGTTCGGCGGTCTGGCGCCATTCCTCCGCTTGCGGGCCATTTTCGCATGCCTTACTCCAGACGGGGATCCGGTGGCCCCACCAGAGCTGACGCGAGATGCACCAATCCCTGATGTGCCCCATCCAGTGGGTGTAGGTCTTGACCCAGCGATCCGGGTAGAACTTGATTTCTCCTTTTTCGACCGCCGCTGTGGAAGCCTCGACCGAGGGATAGCGCAGGAACCACTGCTCGCTGAGGTAAGGTTCGACCGGCACATGGCTGCGTTCGCTATATCCCACGTTGTGGACATAATCCTCGATTTTGACGAGGAGCTTCTCCTCTTCGAGTTGTTCGATCACGGCCTGCCGGGCCTCCAAACGGTCCAAGCCCGCAAAATCCTCGCCGGCCTCGTCGGTCATCGATCCATCGGGTCCGATGACTACGGTAAGGGGGAGGTGATGGCGCAAGGCCATTTCATAATCGGCCGGGTCATGAGCGGGAGTGACCTTGACGCAGCCGGTGCCGAATTTCGGGTCGACGAGATCGTCGGCGATGATGGGAATGGCCTTGTTTTTGAGCGGCAGGAGGACTTTCCGGCCGATGAACGACTGATAACGTTCGTCGTGGGGATTCACCGCCACCGCTTCGTCGCCGAGCATCGTTTCGGGCCGGGTGGTTGCCACAATGACCCCCTCACTGGATAGGGCTTGGCCTTTGTCGTCGATCAACGGGTATTGGATGTGCCATAAATGCCCTTTCTCTTCGGTCATGATGACTTCTTCGTCTGAAAGGGCGGTTCGGGCGGCGGGATCCCAGTTGACCATGCGTTTGCCCCGGTAGATCAAGCCTTTGCGGTAGAGATCCACAAAAACCCGTTGCACGCATTCCGAGTAAGGGGCATCCATCGTGAATCGTTCGCGGGTCCAATCGCAGGAACATCCCAGTTTCTTGAGCTGCTGGATGATGATGCCGCCGTGTTTCTCTTTCCATTCCCATACTTTTTCGAGGAACTTGTCGCGGCCGAGGTCATCGCGGTGTTTGATGATCCCTTGTTTGCGGAGGTTTCTTTCGACGACGGCCTGGGTGGCAATGCCGGCATGATCGGTGCCGGGGAGCCAGAGCACTTCCTTGCCCTGCATCCGGGCCAACCGGGCCAGGATATCCTGAATCGTGTTGTTTAGGACGTGGCCCAACGTCAGGACGCCGGTGACATTTGGCGGCGGGATCACGATTGAATAGGATGGTTTTGGGGATTGTGGATCTGCGGTGAAACAACCGTGGTCCAGCCAGAATTGATACCATTTTGCCTCAACGGCCTGAGGTTCGTATGCCTTCGGAATTTCGGACATTGCTTTGTTCCTGGTGTTGATCCGGCCGGGGACACCCCAGAACCGGTTGCGTTTGTTTTCGACAAAAGCCGAATCATAAAGCTGGCTTTCGAGGAGAAAGTCAATGCCCGGGTTTGGCCGGGTGGCACCGAAAACCGCGCAGAAGACGCTCCGACATAATCGAACCGCGAATCAACGCCAATAGCCGCCAATGGAAGCAAAGGTATCCGTTGGCAATCGGTCTAGCACGCCAACGCATTTCCGCGGCCGCGGGGCAGCGCATCGCCCTGGCTTTGCAGGATGCCTTCGATCCGATGGTTGATTTCCTCGCGCTGTTGCGGACTCGCCCGGAGCCGGCCGATCCGTTCCCAATCGAAGTCGAGCAGTTTTTCGAGGATTTGGCGTGTGCCCGGAATACTGGACAACGTTATCAGTTCGGGCAAGAGCCCGAGTTCCCGGAGCCATTTAATTTCGAAGGCGTGAATCCATAGGGCGGAGGGGCCTTCGCGTTCCAGCAGTTCGAGGAAGCCGATCACAAGTTGGAGAGCGCCCGGCAGGGGGGTATCGGTCTCCGTCGTGGATTCGACGAGCGCGGATACATAGGCCGCTTGCTGCAATCGGCTGACATCGAGGCGGAAGCAGGCAAACGCCTTCTGGACTTGGACTTCATGGAGCGTGTGGAGATTCGAGCGCGTGTTGCGACGAAAGGAGAAATCGGCCAGAAAAAAGAGATCCAACTTCCCCCGCAACGGCGATTTGGGGCGGCGCGCCCCCCGGGCCACCGTAGCCAGCCGGCCCTGATCCCGCGTCAGCCACCGCACGATCAGGCTGGTCTCCGTCAGAGGAAAGACCCGCAACACCAAACCCGTGGCTTCTTCAATCATGAGATGAATGGACTTGCGGAGAGGCCGATGACGAACCAGGGATACGGCGGACATCGGTGATGGCTGGCCTGGCCTCCGGCGCATTGCGGACGGTCTCGGAGCCAATCGGCGACTGAGCCGTTGCTGGGACGGGGGGCGATGGCGGGATTCCGCCGCTGGCGGCCATTTCCGGGGTGATGGCCCCGAGGCTGATGATGAATTTGATGCCATCGGCGACCGACATGTCCAATCGGGTCACGGCGGATTCGGGAAGCAGCAAGAGAAAACCGCCCGTGGGGTTGGGTGTGGTGGGGACGAAAACACTCACGGTTTTTCCCGAGGTTGCCGCGGAAAGGTCCCGCGGTTGTTCGCCGGTAATGAATCCCATCGCCTTCTGGCCGGGCTGAGGAAAATCGACCAGGACCACCTGCTGAAAAGAGGATTTATTGCCGCTCGAGAAGGCTTCATTCACCTGTTTGATCGTTCCGTAGATCTTGTTGAGCAACGGAACCCGAAGCATGAGACGATCGACCGCCCGGATCACCTTTTTGCCGATGTAATATCGGGCGAACTGACCGATCAAGGCGATGGAGATCATGGCCAGGAGGAGGGCGATCAGGCTCCACTGCCATTTGAAGGGGCCCAGGCCCTCGTTTTGATGGGTCCATTGGCCGGGCAGAAAGACCAGCAACAGATCGGTGATATTGGCGATCGTTCCCAGCAACCATCGGACCACCGCCAAGGAAACCACCGCCGGCAAAATGATGGCCAGGCCAGTCAGGAAATTGGCGCGCCAGCGATGCAGAAACGTTTTCATGGCTTCGATGTTCCTCTCGAGCCCAGGGCATTCAATGAGGCTTTGGCCTCGAGAAAGCCGAGCCATCGGTTCTCCTCCCGTTTCATGCGCCGGCGCAGGACGGGCGCCTGGTCGTCGAATCCCCTGAGGTGAAGGATGCCATGGACAAGGTAGCGCGCCAGTTCGCGGGTCCAGGGCGTGCGATAACGACCGGCATTGGCCAGGACTTCGTCGAGGCAGATGAAAATGTCGCCCAAAAGTTCCTCGCTGTCCGCCCGATCCTGGTAATCGAAGGTGATGACATCGGTCGACCCCGCATGTTGGAGATGCCGTTCGTTGAGCTGGGTCATTTCGGGCGCCGCAACCAGGAAAACCCCAAGCTCATACCGTCGCACTCCCGGCATGGCGGCCAGCAGGATTCGGCACAATCGCCGGAGCCGGGGCAGGTTGACCGCCTGGACGTTCTGGCGGTTGCGTAGGTAAAGCTCGCTCATCAAGGACGATTGGCGGTTTTCCCGCGGTGATGCTCGTAGGCGGTGATGATCCGCTGAACCAGAGGATGCCGGATGACATCGCGTTTTTGAAACTCGGTGAAGGCGATGCCCTCGAGGTTATGAAGGGCTTTCATGGCTTCGAGCAGGCCGGAGTTTTTATGGGGCGGCAGATCAATCTGTGTCGGGTCTCCGGTGATCACGGCCTTGGCATCGAAGCCCAGCCGGGTCAGGAACATGAACATCTGCTCGGCTGTTGAATTCTGGGCTTCGTCCAGAATGACGAAGGCGTGATTGAGCGTGCGCCCCCGCATGTAGGCCAAGGGGGCGATCTCGATCACGCCGCGCTCGGTGTTTTTTTGGATCTCCTCCGCCGGGAGCATGTCGTAGAGGGCGTCATACAAGGGGCGAAGGTAAGGATTGATCTTTTCGTAGAGATCCCCGGGAAGAAAACCGAGCGCCTCGCCAGCCTCGACGGCGGGGCGAGTGAGGATGATACGGGACACTTTTTGTTCGCGCAGGGCGGACACCGCCATGGCCATGGCCAGGTAAGTTTTTCCGGTGCCCGCCGGTCCCACGCCGAACGTGATATCGTGGTTCTCGATCGCCTGAAGGTAACGTTGCTGTCCCAGCGTTTTGGGGATCACCACGGCTTTGCGGGTCGAGGTCTGGACGCGGGACGAGTGCAGACTCTTGAGGGCTTCGGCGCCGCTTTGTTTGACCAATTCGAGGGCGTAAGAGAAATCCCGGTTGCGAACGGGGGTGCCGGCCTTGATGGAGGCCTCGAGTTGCTGAAAAAGCTGGCGCGCCTGGACAATGCCCTCGGCGGATCCATCGAGCTGGATCCAGCCCTCGCGGGCGGTGGCCCTGACCTGCAATTGTTCTTCGATGGCCCGGAGGTTGCGGACGTCATTGTTGAACAACTGTTGAGCCAGACGCGCGGTTTCGAAGTGCAGGGTTTCGGTAGGCATGGATCGAAAATCAGTTGGCTGGCGTGCCGGCGAGGGTTTCCAGCGTTGATCGCAACTGGGCGGCCAGTTCGTTCAAGGCCTGGGGCAGGACGGTGGTTTGGCCCAAGACCGGCATGAAATTGGTGTCCCCGAGCCAGCGGGGCACGATGTGGATGTGCAAATGCTCCGCGATCCCCGCCCCCGCCACCTTGCCCAAGTTCAGGCCGATATTGAAGCCATCGGGCTTCATCAATCGCTTCAAGGCCTCCTGGCATCGACAGGTCAGCCTCATCAGCTCGGTCAGTTCGTTGTCCGCCAATTCTCCGAGGTCGGCGCACTGCCGATACGGGACGATCAACAGGTGGCCGGCCGTGTATGGATACGCGTTCAGCATCGCAAAACAGCTGCGTCCCCGCGCGATCACCAGATTCTTCTCATCCTCACTCGATCGCGCAATCTGAACAAACAACGAGGTATCCGAAGGTGGCGATTTGGGCGCCAGTATGTATTGAATCCGCCACGGGGCGTGCAATGTATCCATGGGAAACACCTTAGTGAGATTAAAGATAAAAGTCAAAGCGCCGGACCGGAGCGCGAGTGGATGGCAGTCTGGGATCATTGACAGACCGGTGGCGGCCGGTAGACTTCGCGCATGAGCTGCATTTTCGATCCGAACGCCGCCGCGGCATCTGACTCCGGGATATTTGGGCTTCCGTTTTCATACGAAGAAGCCTCGCTGGTTTATCTGCCGGTCCCGTGGGAAGCCACGACCTCTTACGGGGGAGGGACTTCCGAAGGGCCCACGGCCATCCTCGAGGCCAGTCGCCAGGTCGATCTCTTTGATGCCGACGTGCTCCGCCCCTACGAGGCCAGACTCCATCTCCTGCCCGAATCCGAAGAGGTCCGCGAGAAGGGCAAGGCGGCCAAGGCCCAGGCGGCGCGGATCATCGCCACAGGCGGCCGGATCGAGGGACATCCCGAATTGGAAGCCGCCCTGGCAGAAGTCAACAGCGCTTGCGCCTGGATGAACAGCTATGTCCACAAGGAAATCTCCCGACTGCTGGAAGCGGGCAAGATCCCGGCGCTCATCGGCGGGGATCACTCGACTCCATTTGGGGCGATCCAGGCGGTGGCTGAAAGGCAGTCGGACTTGGGCATCCTCCATATCGACGCCCATTCCGACACCCGTCGGGCCTATGAGGGTTTCACGTGGTCGCATGCCTCGATCATGTTCAATGTCCTGGACAGAATTCCCGGCGTTCATCGCCTGGTTCAGGTTGGGATTCGTGATTTTTGCGAACAGGAATGGGATTTCTGTCAGTCCCAAAAGGATCGTGTCCGGGTATTCTGGGATGCCCAGATGTGCCGTCGAAAGCTCGAGGGCCGATCATGGGCCTCGCTTGCGGACGAAATCGTCGCCGCTCTGCCCCGGAACATATGGGTCTCGTTTGACATCGACGGTTTGGACGCCCGTTTCTGTCCGCACACAGGAACCCCGGTGCCGGGCGGGCTCGAATTTGCCGAGGCCAACTACCTTCTCCGCGCGGCAGTCAAGGCGGGGCGCACTCTCGTGGGCTTCGACCTGAACGAAGTCGCTCCGGATCCCGAAGGGGCGGACGAATGGGATGCGAACGTCGGAGCCCGAATGCTCTATAAACTGACCGGTTGGACGCTGGCCAGCCAGGGACGCGCCCGGGTCTTGGAGCTTTAAGCGCTTGTGATAATCTCGGGAAGGGATTCCTTCCTGGGAGGGTTTAGACCGGCAGGACCACAGTAAAACAAGCCCCCCCGCCGGGAGCGTTGTCGACTTCGATTCGTCCCTGGTGTTTTTCGACGAGGGAACGGGCAATCGAAAGCCCCAATCCCAGGCCAGGTCCGTCAGAGGCCATGGCTGTCTTCGTCGAGAAACTGCTTTCGAAAATGCGTTCCCGGATATCCGGCGGGATTCCCGGGCCGGTATCCTGAATCCTCACCCAAACGTGGTGGGGAGGCAGCATCCCGCAGGAAACCATCAAGGTTCCCCCGGATTCGCCCATGGCCTCGCAGGCATTGAGAATGAGGTTGGTCCATACCTGGTTGATTTCGCTGGGGCGGCATCGGACAGGCGGAATGTCCGGCAGATCGACGCTCAAGTTGAATTTTTTCAGGACATAGCCAAACAAGACCAGGGTGTCACGCAGGCCTTCGCGCAAATCCACCTCGGCTTCCTCAGCCCGATCGTGGCGGCTGTAGCTTTTCAGGCTGCGCACAATGTTGCTGATGCGTTGAGAAGCCAGGCGGATGCTGCGAATCAAGCCCCCGCCCTCATAAAAATCGGCGACCCGCTGCCAAAGGCTTGGCTGTCGAACCGCAGGCTGGCCAGCCACGTCCTGTCGCAAGCCTTCCAGAATGCCGGGTTCCAGAGTGGCCAGGACGCGCACCACGCGGCGTGGCAATTGGGAGAACTGAATCGCCAAGGCCTCGTTGCGCTGACGCTGTTCCTCCGTCGCCAGGGATTGCCGGAGAAGCCCCGCCTGAAAAGACCGCTGAAGCAAGGACACCGTATCGGCGTCAATGGGCTCGGCCAGCACGCGCGTGAGATGGTCGGCCAGCGTCTCGGTGGCCCGCGACAACGAGGACATCGGATTGTTGATTTCGTGCGCAATGCCGGCCACCAACTGCCCCAGGGTTGCCATTTTTTCCTGCTGAATCAGCCGGTTCCGGCTGGCCCGCAGCTCGTCAATCGTCTGCTCCAACTGAAGCTTGTCGACATTCAGTTCCCGGGTGAGTTGCGCCACCTCCAGATGCAGCCGCACCACGGCCCGGTAACGCTCGACAAGATTGCCCAGCAACAACGGCGCCACCAGCCGGTTGAAATCATGTCGTTCGTGCAGCAATTGGCCAAACCGCGCGCTGGCCATAGTCAACATCGTCCCCGGGGTGCGCGCCCGCGCCGTGAAGAAGGATGGCTCGCCGGAGCTCAACGACAATAGTCCGAGAAATTGCCCGCTCCGCAACATGCCCAGGGCGAGTTCCGAGCCGTCTTGCGCTGTCTTAGCCAGCTGGATTTCTCCCTTGATAATCAACGAAACCTTCCGGTTCAACTCGCCCTCGCGCAAAAGAACCTGTCCCGGCTGAAAAACCACCCCTTCACTCTCGGTCTCCGGCATGGATGACAGGAGTTCGCGGATTGTTTCCAGCGGACGGATGGCAATGCTCATGGCCTTGGACTGGCTTACTCGTCCCCAGGGAGGGGGGCTTGCCGGATGCGATCGGCCAGCCGATCGGCCTCCAATACGCCCAGATACGGGATCAGGTTGGTTTCTTCGGCGGCGACAAATTCCGTGAGTTGATGGCGCACGATCGCAACCAATTCTTCCGCCTTCCAGGGCTTGGCCACATAATGGTTCAGGCCGGCGTGGTTGACGGCCTCGACAGTCGCCTCCAATCCCGCATGGGCCGTAAGCAGGATCTTCCGCGCCGCCGCAGTCCGGGGATCACGCTGCAACGCCACCAGAAAAGACACTCCGTCCTCCCCCGGCATGATGTGATCGCAAACCACCACGCCCAGTTTGCCCGCCGGAAGAATCACCGACGCCACCACGCGCCGGGCTTCATCCGCGCTTGCGGTCGCCTCGATCGTAAACAACGGCTCGAAAGGCGCCAGATCACGGACTACGGCCTCCAAGACTTCTGGCTCGTCCTCCACGCATAAAATAAAGATTTGGCTCATGAGAAACCTCCTGCGATGCCGCCTACTTTAGAAACAGCGGCCAATAGAATCGGGCCATGAATAAGGTGAGGGCTATGCCAATCAAACCAATCGTTCCGCCTGCTCGAATCAGATGCCGGGTTTCCAGAACGCCTGTCCCCATCGCAATCGCATTCGGGGGCGTCGAAATGGGCAGCGACATTCCATAACTCGAGGCTACGGCAACCGCCACCATGGCATTGGCCAGGCTAAACCCCGATATCTCCGTACTTGTGGCTCCAACGGTCACCGCGATGGGAGCCAGCAAGGTCACGGTCACGGTATGCGACAGAAAATTGGCCAGAGCAAAGGAAAACAGGGCCAGGCCCGCCACAATGGCGTAACCTCCCATGGAGGACCATTCCACCTGGCGCACCGCCCATTCAGCCAGCCCCGTATCCCGCAAGGCGGTCCCCAGGGAAATTCCACCGGCCATCAGCCACAAGACATCCCATGGCAAATTGTGGATTTCCTTTTTTCCAATAATCCCGAAAATCGGCAGCGCCACAATGGGGAGAAAAGCGACGATGTTGCTCGAAATCCCATGTTGCTGTTCCGTCAACCACAGCAAGGCGGTGAGACCAAACACGACATACATCCCCATGGCCTTGGGGGTGCGCTCAAACCGATCCTGAAAACCCAACTGGATTTCACGGCTGGTCGAGGGATAGAGCCAAATCAACACCAGCCAGGCGAGCAACAAGGTGATCAGCACGATCGGCAAGGCAAGTAGCACCCACGTGGCAAAAGGCAGGTGCGCGCCCTGTTTGGTCAAAGCCGCCAAAGCGATCGCGTTGGGCGGCGTGCCAATCGGGGTGGCTATACCTCCAATGTTGGCTCCCACCGGAATGGCCAGCACTACCGCGATGCGCAAGGGATCTCGCTCAGGAAGCTTCGCCAATATCGGCATGACCAGGGTCATCATCATCGCGGTCGTGGCTGTGTTGCTCATGAACGCCGACAAGGTCGCGCTGACCAGCAGCAATCCAAGGGTGATCATGGAGGGAGCCGATCCCATCGGCGCCAGAAACAGACTCGTCAGAGCCCGGTCCAACCGGTACTTCACCGAGGCATCCGCCAAAAGACACCCCCCCATGAACAAGATGATGACAGGATCGGCGAGGGATGCGAAAAATGTCCTGTAAGGCGTTGGCTTATAGGTGGTCAGCCAATGGGTCGGATCGCTGATCACCCGGCTGCTCTCGCCAAGACCCGCCGCCTGAATCCAGACGGTTTCCCCGTTGCGCTGGACGATTTTGGCTTCGATGGATTGCGGGGCCTGCCCGGGACGTTCCAACAGAACTCCCCTGTCGTTTTTCAGGGCTTTCGTCGGCACTTCCCAGGCCGGGGTTCCATCCGCAACCGCCACCTTGCGCGCCGGCGCCGAGGGCAACCGGGCCGCCGTCACCAAGGGTCCTTCGGCGCTCAGCAGCAAAACCTCGAGAAAGATCACCAGCAACGAAGTGGTGTATATCGGAACCGGTTCCATCACCCAGAAACAACCGGCCATCAGGAATATGCCCAAGGTGACCTGTCCCGCAAAATTTAATCCCGGCAATTCGAGAAACAGGGGGGCAATCAAACCCACCAGCCCCGCAACGATACCCGCTGTATGCTTCGCTTTCATGCCTAGATAAAAGACTAACGCTCGACAAAGGACGCATCCGGGCCAAGGCGACGGGCACTCTCACCGGCTGCCGGGTTTCACGACCGGCACAGCCGCCAGATCCGCGGGAAGATTCGCCGGATCGAAGGTCTCGACCTTCAACGCAATCACACTCAGCATCGGGACGCCCAGATTCACGCGGCCGTCCGATCGATCCACAAGGATGGCGACCCCCACAGGGACTCCCTGGGATTGACGGACGATTGCCAGCGTCTCCTGGACCCGGCCCCCTTGGGTGATCACGTCCTCGACAACCAGGAGTCGCTCGTCGGGCGCAATCCGAAAACCGCGCCGCAAAGCTAGTTTCCCCTCTTCTTTCTCCACAAAAATGAAACGAACGCCCAGTTGGCGGGCGACCTCCTGGCCGATGACCAATCCTCCCATGGCCGGAGCAATCACCGTCTCGGGCGCCAGAGAGCGCACGCGCTCTGCCAGGACCCGGCCGAACTTTTCGACCACCGGCATCTGTTGCAGGGCGAGGGCGCACTGGAAATACTGCCGGCTGTGCAAGCCGCTCCGCAAAATGAAATGCCCTTCCAGCAGGGCGCCGGTTTCTCGAAAGATCCCGAGGGCTTCAGCGGGCGTCATATTTGCACCTTGAATTGTTCTCCGGATTTTAACGACAGGGCAAAACCGGCGAGCAGTTCCGGGATTTGCTCCAAGTCCCCCAGATGCACGAGTTCAACCGGCGAGTGCATGTAACGGTTCGGCAGGCTGATCAAAGCGCTGGGAATGCCCCCCCGGGTCCAGAAGATCACGTCGGTATCCGTGCCGCTTGTGGCGGACATGGCTTCGTGCTGCAACTTGATCTTGAGGGACTCGGCAACCTTTTCGAGCCGGGCGACGACGGAGGGATGGTTGCAGCCGCCGTGGGTGATGGCCGGGCCTTTGCCGAGCTTGATGTCTCCATGTTGCGCCTTGTTGACGGTCGGATAATCGGTGGCATGGGTGACATCCACCACCAGGGCGGCATCCGGCTTCAGCGCGTAGGCAATCTGCCGCGCCCCCAGCAGGCCGACCTCTTCCATGATGTTCGAAACGAGGCAGATCTCAGCCTTGAGTTTGCCGCGTTTCGGGGCCAGCAGACGGGCGGCTTCGGCCACCGCAAACGTCCCAATCCGGTTGTCGAACGCTCGGGCCACCGCCAGATTATTACGCAATAACTCAAATTCGTCGTTCAACGTGATCGGATCGCCGATCTCGACCAGTTGCCGGGCCTCCTTGCGGTCGCGAACGCCCAGATCGATGAAGAGATCGTGAATCTTGGGCCGTTTCTCGTCGGCCTCTTTGGTGAGATGAGGCGCCACGTTGCCGACCACGCCCTTCACCGGGCCTTTGCGGCTGTGAACGGTCACCCGTTGGGCCTTGGTAATCGCCGCGTCAACCCCCCCGAGTTTTCTAACATAAACGTAGCCTTGGTCATCAATGAAATTGACCGCGAGGGCGATTTCGTCGGCGTGCGCCGCCATCATCACCCGGGGGGATCCGCCCTTGTTCAACACCGCCACCGCGTTTCCGTAAGCATCGGTAAAGGTCTCCTCGGCGTACGACTTGACGTAATCCAGCCAAACCCGCTGGCCGCGGGATTCATGCCCGGATGGACTCGGTGTGTTGACCAGCCGCTGTAGAAATTCCAAGGACTGTTCGCGCATAGCAGGCACTATAGAAAGCCCGGCGAAAAAGGCAAAGGAAACCCGCGCTCAAATGACCTGGATGATTTCGGAGATTGCCTTGCGATCGGTGCGCGGGCTGAAATCGTCGGGATACCCCAGCGGCGTAACCACCACGGGATCCCAGTCCGGGCTCAACCCCATGGCCCGATGCAGCGCTGGCCGGTTGAAGGCGCAAATCCAGCAGGTTCCCAAACCCTCGGCCGCCGCCGCCAGCACCAGGTGTTCGGTCGCAATCGAGACATCGATCGGATGAATGCTCTCGCCATCTCGTGACCAGGCCTGTTTGCGATTGCCCACGCCCACAATGATCAGCGGGGCCGTGAACACCCAGTCCTGGAGAATGCCCCGCAAACGGGACTGGCTTTCCTTCGTCTTCAAGGCGATAAACCGCCAGGGCTGCAGATTGCAGGCCGAGGGCGCCCAACGCAACGCCTCCCAGATCCGATCCAGTTTCTCCGTGGGAACAGGCTGCGACGCGTACTGACGCACACTCCGGCGTTCCCGAACCACTTCATAAAAGTCCATAGGCACCTCGAACGGTTGGCTTGTTTCCGATCCGCCCCATGGAAATCCCGGATTCAACATTCGTCAACCTTCTCTTTTCCGTTTCTTTAAGCCGACGCGCGGAATTCATTCCGCAGGTGTCTCGCAGCCCAATGGAGCGCGGAATTCATTCCGCTTCGGCAAGGGGGCGGACTGAAGTCCGCGGAAAAACCTTGCTCAACGCCCAGGGCGAACTAATCTAAAACGCGTCCGCCGACTGCGCTCCAGGTTATGAAATGACTCCCCGGGGCAGGTCTCAGGACGCCAGCTCAGGCCGGATGGATTGTCCCCCGACATCCGTGTTCGGCCGGAGAGGGATAACCCGATGTCAGCGAATCGATCTGATTATTGTTGCACGCCATGAATATGAATCGTCGCCATTTCTTTGCGCTTTCCGCCACGGCGGGGGCTGCGGCCACCTTGCCTCACACCGCTTTCGGAGCAGTCCAATTGCCTCAGCCCGCCCGCGAAGCCCGGCTGCGGTTATCCTGCCAGGAAGGGGTCGCTCCCGGGGGATCGCTGGCGGAGAAGCTCGATTTTCTTGAGCAACACGGTTTTGAAGGCATTGAACCGGGGGGGGGTGGGCTGGGCAAACGCGTCGAGGAATTCCAAAAGGCCCTGCAGGGACGCAAAATCAAGGTTAGCGCCATCTGCGCCGGTTTCGAGGGCGTGCCGATTTCTGAAAATGAAGAAACCCGCCGGAAGGCGGTTGCGTCGATCAAAGAGATCCTGACGGCTGCGGGCGCCTTGGGGTCGACAGGCATGATCATTGTTCCGGCCTTCAACGGCCAGACCAAGCTTGGCCATTGGGAAGCCCGCGAAACGCTCCTCAAAATCCTGCCCGAGCTGGGCGAACACGCGGTCAAGAATAACACCCGGGTTCTCCTGGAACCGCTGAACCGGGGCGAAGCGCATTTTTTGCGCCAGGTGGCTGATGGCGCCGCCATTTGCCGCGATGTCAATCACCCCGGAATTGCCGTGATGGGCGATTTCTGGCACATGACGTGGGAAGAACCGTGCGACATGGCCGCATTCATCGCCGCCGCCAAATACCTGCATCACGTCCATATCGCGAGCCGGAAGACGCGCCAAATGCCGGGCGAAGACGCCGGCGACAATTACGAAGCCGGTTTGAAAGGCCTGAAACTCATTGGCTACCAGGACTTCGTCAGCCTCGAGTGCGGCTCGAAAGGCGACCGGAAGACCACGATTCCCGCCGCGGCCAAGCTGATTCGCGAGCAGTGGCAGAAAGCATGAGTTCGATGCCCGGCAAGCGCGGACGGGCGGGTTTGCGGCTCGAGTGGATTATGCCGGTTTTTCTGAGTGGCTGGAGAGGTTGAAGCCGTCATGAATCCCAGGATTGGCTTTTGGCGCAAGATGTTAAATCCTGCTTGAAAAGACGTTGTCTTTCAGGCGAAATAATAGGGTTCGGGGTGCCTTATGACACTGGCGGATATCCTTAAACAAGAGCAGATCGTCGTTGAGCTCCAGGCGGCCGACCGGTGGCAGGCCATTGATGAACTGATCGATGTCTTGGTTTCCTGTGGCAAGATCAAGCCGGAGCATCGCGATGCCATCGTCTCCGTCGTGCGCAAGCGCGAAGGGTCCATGAGCACGGGCATTGGATTTGGCATCGGCATCCCGCATGCCTCGACCGATCTGATTGGCGAAGTCGTTGGCGCTTTGGGACGTTCCACCCGCGGCGTGAATTTCGATGCCCTCGATAACCAGCCGGTCAAATTGGTCATGCTTTTCCTGGTGCCCCAAGGCCAGTTTCAAAAACACCTTCACACCCTCGCCAACATCGCCAAGCTTCTCCATAACCGGGATTTGCGACAGGCCCTCGAACAGGCGCCCGGCGCCCAGGACATGCTCCAGATCATCAAAACTCACGCGGGAACCAAATAATCCGCGCCTTAGTTCTTCCCGTCCGCTCGTGCCAACCCCCATCTTTTCTTAACGTGTATCATCTGTCTATCGAACGCCGATTACGCGAGGTTGTGACCTCGGTCCTTCCCGATGCCAATCCGAACATCATCGGGGTCCGGCCTTGTCCCGATCCGCGGTTCGGCGACTATCAAACCACAGCTTTAATGGCCCTCGCCAAGGAACGGAAAATGAATCCGCGCGCCCTGGCCGCCGACGTTGTCCGGCGCCTGGACGTGAGTGAATGGTGTGAACCCGTGGAAATTGCCGGAGCGGGCTTCCTCAATTTTCGCATCAAGACCAGCGCCTTGGATCGGGTGCTGGAAACGGCCGCGCGCGGTGAGCATCTCTTTCTCCAGAAAGCGCCCCATCCTCGCAAGGTCCTCCTGGATTTCAGTTCTCCTAATGTGGCCAAGGCCATGCACGTGGGCCATATCCGATCGACCGTTCTCGGCGATTGCCTGGCCCGCATCTTCCGTCTGCTCGGACACACCGTCATCACCGACAATCACATCGGCGATTGGGGCACCCAGTTCGGCAAATTGCTCATCGGCTGGAAATCGCAGCGGGATCCGGCCGCGCTCCAGCGGGATGCCATCTCTGAAATGGAACGGCTCTACAAAACGGTCCATTCGGCCTGCGAAAAAGATCCGGCCCTCCTCGAACAGGCCCGGCAGGAATTGGTCAAGCTCCAGGACGGTGACCCCGAAAACCTGGCGATCTGGCGTGAAATGATCGCTCTTTCGGAAAAACAGTTCGATGCCTTGTATCAGCGGCTCGGGGTTCGATTCGACCATACCCTGGGCGAAAGTTTCTATAACCCACAACTCAAGTCCCTGGTCCAAACCCTCGCTGATCTCGGCATCGCCCGGAAAAGCGAGGGGGCCATCGCTGTGTTCTTCGAGGACGTGCCGGAACTCAAAGATCACACCGCCTTGATCCAAAAAAGCGATGGCGCCGCCAACTACGCCACGACCGACCTGGCCACCCTCGAATATCGTTGGGAAACCTGGAAACCGGACGAAGTCATCTACGTCACCGACGGCCGCCAGCAACTTCACTTCAAACAAGTGTTCACGATCTTCCGTCGATGGCATCCCGAGGCCTCGATGCAGCTCGTTCATGTCTGGTTCGGCGCGATTCTGGGACCCGACGGCAAGCCGTTTAAGACGCGCAGCGGAGAGACCATCCGTCTCGCCGACCTGCTCGACGAGGCCGAGGAACGGGCTTACCAGGTTGTTTCCCAGAAAAATCCCGAACTCAACGAGCCGCAGCGCCGCGAGATTGCCCGCATCGTCGGCCTGGGCGCGGTCAAGTATGCCGACCTGCTGCCTAACCGGCAGAGCGATTACGTCTTCGACTGGGACAAAATGCTGGCCCTGAACGGGAACACCGCCCCTTACCTCCAATACGCCTATACCCGGATTCGTAGCATCTTCCGAAAAGCCGAATCCGATCCCGGAGCAACTCCATCCGCTGATTCGACCGCAGTGGCCCTGTCGGCCCCCGAGGAGATCCAATTGGCCAAGCACCTGCTCAACTTCGGCCTGGTGCTCGAGGCGGCTGCCGAGGAATGCCGTCCCAATTACCTCTGCAACTATCTTTACGATCTCGCCGGAGCCTTCGCCCGATTCTACGAAAGTTGCCCCGTCCTCAAGGCCGAGGCCCGACAACGATATTCCCGCTTGGTTCTCTGTGATCTCGCCGGCCGCGTTTTGTGCGAAGGCCTGGGCGCCCTCGGCATCGAAACCACCGAGCTCATGTAAGGGTCCGTGCCAAAATCGGGAGTCATTTTCGTACGGGCCCTAAGGGTCCGTGCAAAAGTAACTTCCGATTTTGGCGGGAGCGCCGCCGGGTCAGATGCTAGGCGCGTGGGCGAGAGTGTATCCTCGGTGATACTCGACCGTCCACGCAACAACGCAGATGACCCGGCGCCGCCCCGCCCCGGAGGGCTGCGAGGATTTGGCTCGCTGGCTTCGTTACTCCTCGGTCAGAGACCGCTGCGGGTATCTTCCCTCGTCGAGCCTCGCCAGCGAGCCAAATCCTCAGCAGCAAAATCGGAATTTATTTTTGCACGGACCCTAAGATCGTCCGACTTCTCCCGACGTCCGTCCTGGCGTCATTCGCATCTTAACGCGACCGCCGGGTCCACGCGGGTCGCCCGGTGCGCCGGCAACAAGCTGGCGAGGAACGCAATGATCACCAGAACCGCCGTCACCGCGGCAAACATCAGTGGATCGCGCGTGCTCATCCCATACATTTCGCGGATGATAAACTGAGTTAATCCGAGCCCTCCCAGAACACCGATCGCCGTCCCACTGCTGGCCAGCACCAGACCTCGCCTCAGCACCAGCGCCAACACATCCCCCTGTCGCGCCCCCAAGGCCATCCGAATCCCGATCTCACCGGTCCTCTGGGCGACGGCATAAGCGATCACCCCATAAATCCCCAGCCCCGCCAGGAAAACGGCAATCCCGGTGAATACCTCGAAGAAATGCAGAAACATCCGCTCAAATGCCACGGTATCCGCCAGGCGCTGACGCATCGTCCGGATGTCATGCATCGGCTGAGTGGGATCAATCTCAGCCACCGCCTGGCGGATCGCTCCCGCCATCGCCAAAGGTTCACCACGAGTGCGCACGACAAAATCAAGGTCCGCACTCCCCATCAAGGGCCAGGGGAAGTAGACCAGGGGCGATCCCTTCAACGTCGGCCCCGACTGCAGGTCGCCTGCCACGCCAATGATGGCCAGGGTGTTCGTCTCATACGCAAGTTTCCGCCCCAAGACGTTTTGATCGGCGGAAAAAGCCCGAACAAAGGCCTCGTTCACCATCACCACTTTTAGTTGCTCGCGCTGATCTTGAATCGAAAATGCACGGCCCGACTTCAAAGGAATATCCAGAACTGAAAAGAAACCGGGGTTGACGATGGACATGCTGACATTTATGGCCTTTCCAGGAAGTCCATCCCACTCAATGCTGGTTCCGGCATAGCCCTGTTTCAGCGGTAATCCCAGGCCCGCCCCCAATGCCTCGACCCCCGGCAATGATCCCACCCGATCGATGACGCGTTCGAAAAAGGCCGCCTGCGATGGTTCATCCGGATAATTGTTGCGGCTCAGGGCAATCGAAAAGCTTAGGGCCCGATCCGCCTTGAAACCCGGATCGAACCGGCCGATTGTCCGCATGCTCGACAAAAACAGACCCGTCCCCAACAATAGAATCAGCGCGACGGCAATCTGTGTGACCACAAAAATATCCTGAATCGAACGTCGCGATGGACCGGCCGATAACCGGGCGTTGCCCGAACTCAATAACGGTTGAAGAGATATCTTGGACGCGCTGAGCGCCGGCGCCAGGCCAAAAACAATCCCTGTTGCCAGAGCGATCAGAAACGCAAAACAGAAAACCCAGCCGTCGATACGGAACACTCGCACCTGGGGAAACGTAGCCACCAACGGACTCAACAAGTGCAAGCCCCATACCGCCACCAACAGACCGAAGGCGCCTCCCAGCAATGACAACACCCCGCTCTCAATCAACAACTGCCGGATGATCCGCCATCGGCTCGCCCCCATCGATGACCGGATGGCCATCTCCTTCTGACGTCCCGCCGCTCGGACCAAAAGCAGATTGGCCACGTTGCAGCAAACGATGAAAAGCACCATCGTCACAATCCAAAACAGAACGCGCACATTGTGCGAATGCGCTCCACCCAGAATCCACTCCCGCAGGTTTTCCAAAGAAATCTTCCCACGGTCATCCGAACGACGCACCGCCTGGAAAATCGCATTCAGGGCATCCTGGCCTTGGTCCAGGCTAATCCCCGGTTTGAGCCGTCCTATCGCTTGCGGAATCGTGATCGATCCCGTGCGCCGGTATTCTTCAATCGCCGACACACCCAAACCCAGGGGCACAATGACCTCGTAATCGCCGGGGAAACGAAACCCCTCAGGCAACACCCCGATCACTGAATAGGAGATGTTGTTTAACGTCACCGGCTTGCCGAGCACATCCTTGGACCCGTCAAAACGGCGCCGCCAAAACTCGTGCGTGACCAGAACCACCGACGGTCCGCCCCAGCGGTCTTCTTCCGACACAAAATTCCGCCCAAGAATCGGTGTGATCCCCAGCAGGGGCAGGAACCAGCGGTCAGCCTTCAGCAGACGTATGCGGGCCGCTTCACCGCATCCGCTCAAGTTCGCACGGCCCCGATCATAGGCCGCCACCCCCTCCAAAACCGGATTGGCCTTCTGCCACGCAATGATTTCCTCCCGTCCCAAATGGGGAAGCCGTCCATGCCATGAAGTGGACTTCAAGATTTGCACCAGGCGTTCGGGCTCGGCGAAGGGCAACGGTTGAAAAACAATCCCGTTCAACACACTGAAAATCGCGGTATTCGCCCCAATACCCACCGCTAGCGTCAAAACCGCCACCGCGGTGAACCCGGGATTCCTCAACAACTGCCGAATGGCCAATCGCACATCGGACATAGGGAATAAGTTTGGAGGTTAGCAAGCCGATAGTGAGCAAGCCAACGCTTTTTTAAATTATGTATTCAAAACACCCA
This sequence comes from Verrucomicrobiota bacterium, assembly GCA_022709905.1. Classification (GTDB taxonomy): domain Bacteria; phylum Verrucomicrobiota; class Verrucomicrobiia; order Limisphaerales; family UBA1319; genus JAKLHY01. The sequence goes on from JAKLHY010000063.1 coordinate 27,859, forward strand.
TAAACAGGGAGCATGCAACTCGTTTCATTAGACAGAGTTCCCTCCAAGTTGTCTCACGGTATTTTCCGTGTCACGATACCAAATCTGACCCGTGAAACGTGAAACGTGAAGCGGGAAACGTGAATCCTTTCTCTTGCCGTTGTCGACCCGCTGAAGCCGGGACACCTTGCCGCGGGGAGCGCGCCAGCAGTTGCGTGTCCATCCTTTAGGGTGTCCCGAACAACCGGTTGCTGCTCGCCATCCTGACCGTTTCCAAGAAGCTGATGGCTGAAGCTAGGGTGATGCTGACTCAACCACTAATCGACACTAATCAACGCTAATTCAGAGCGCCTGGCCTCCCTTTGATGACGCTTGAGCACGACAGATTACTCATGAATTCATCGCCGCGGCGGAATGAATTCCGCGCCCCTTCGGTCGCAAGACGCGCCAACCCCCGCCACACATAGGATCGCGGACTTCAGTCCGCCTGGCGCCCGGAATCGGTTTGTCCGCTCTCCGCTGCCTGGACTCCCGGCTCTTTAAAAAGGCATGAGGGTTTTAGGTCCATTTATTTTCATTTAGTACTTGCATATTATTAATGAATATATATTGTTTATTCCAGTCGGAGGCCTAAAACACTCCGGCTGCCAGGTCCCCATCCCACTCCAAGGGAAGTCGCGCGTGAGGGAAGTTCGCCCGGGAGGGACTTGACGTCGTGCAGCAGGATGGCCCGGCCCGACGCATCGGCCGGGAAAGACGTTCAACCCTTAGGGTCTGTGGAAAAGCTAATTCCGGAATTAGTTTTTCCACAGACCCAAAACCCTGGGTCCGCGCAAACTGGCTTTCGGGTTTCATGTTCGCGCAGGCCCCCTTTGCAGGTTTGTGATATGAACAGAATTCTTGCCTTGGTCTCACTGCTTTACTGGAGCGCATCGGCAACCGCTCAACTGGCCCCCACTCCCTCCTCCCTGACTCAGGAGCCCAGCCGGTTCTCTCAGTCCCCGCCCCCCCAGGGATCTCCCCAGGTTCAAAACGCCAAACAACGCGCCCGCCAGGCCATCCTCCATCCCGTCCCAGCCCGGGATTTCGCCCATCTCAAGACCAAGGAACTCCGACTGATGACACGCGAGGAACTCGCACTGTTGCCGTTGATCGATCCCCATCGAGTCAACCAGGAGATCGATAAGCGGAAAACTCCGGCCGAAAAAGAGAAGGATCGCCAATGCCTGCGGGCTGTCCTGGATCCCCTGGCCATGAACCAGGAACAGGAACGGACCAAGTCGCGGGAACAACGCCAACTCGAGGCCGACGCCGCCCAGGCGGTTCTGAATCCCCGGACACCGTCAACCGGTGATCGCGCCCCAATCGTCCCACGCCCCCATTAACCCCGGCTACCACCCTTTCTGGAGGATTGGATGATGAAACGTTTCTTTCTTATCAGCGTGGCCATCATGGGCCTGTGGTTTCGGACGGGAGCGGTCGCGGCGATTTATGATGGCAAGCTGGACCTGGTCTGGCGCCATGCCATCACCGGACAGAATGCCGTCTGGTTTATGGACAACATCAGCCTGGATGGCGGGGTGGAAATCCAGGCCAATAGCGATCTGGGATGGTGGATCGGCGGGACCGGGGATGTGAATGATGACGGCAACCTGGACTTGATCTGGACCAAGGCGGGCTACGAAAATGCCGTTTGGTATATGGACGGCATCCAGAACCTGGGCTATGACTCTCTGCCGGTGGCCGCGGAATTCGGCTGGCGGATCGTGGGTTCCGGGGATTTCAATGCGGACGGGTATTCAGACATCTTGTTGCGGCATGATAGCACGGGACAAAACGCGATCTGGCTGATGTTCGGGGTCTGGATTCAGTCCGGGCATCTGTTGCCGCAGGTGTCGGATCTGAACTGGCGGATCGGGGGGACCGGGGATTTTAACAGGGACGGGAAGAGCGACATTCTGTGGCGGCATATGGGTTACGGATGGAACGCGGTCTGGTATATGGATGGAGGGACCTATCAATGGGCCGAGTATTTCACCACGCAACCGGATATGGGTTGGGAGCTGGTGGGCAGTGGAGACTTCAACGAGGACAACTATCAGGACCTGGTGTGGCGCAACCCGAGCCGGACCTCGGAGGCCAATGCGATCTGGTTCATGCAGGGATCCTACAAAATGTCCGAAGTCTTGTTGCCGGACGTGGCCAACGGGGAAACGGGCTGGCGGATTGTCGGGATGGGAGATTTTGGGATCTATACCCCTCCGCCCCTTGTTTCGGATCAGGACTATGATGGCTTGCGGGACGCGTGGGAACTGGAGTACTTCGGGAACCTCGGGCAAAATGGCGACGGGGATCCGGACCATGACGGAGTGACCAATGCCGAAGAACGCGGCAACGGCACCAACCCGAACAGCCGTGACACCGACGGGGACGGCGTCAGCGACGCCACCGAGATCGCCAATCATACGAATCCCACGAATCCGAGTGACAAAACGCCACAGCCTTCCGAGGATCTGGTAAGAGCGATGATGTCCATCGTCAGCTGTGTGGAACCCTATTACGATTTTAGTAGTCAGACTTACGAGCTAAATGTGGGCAACTTTTTCGTGGAGAATCCGCAGTTTAATGGGAATGGGGGTTCGTATGCGGAGCGATCGGTATACTTGGTTGAAGGCCAGTCTTATCAGATCAGCGTGGCGAATACCGGCGTGCAGTTCGGAAATCCTCCCACCCCTGAGAACCGGTGGTATGGAGCGAGTGTGCAAATTGCCCAGGAAGATATATGGGGAACTCAGCTCGTCCGTCCTGTTCTGCCAGAGAACCAGTGGTTCGGCGACCGATTCTTTGAGTGTCCCCCACTGGATAGACCCTTTCAAGAAGGCCCCACCCGACAAGGATGGATCCCCTGGGGTTTAAGCAATCGTCCGGGCGTTGGACCCCGGTATGAGGACGCCCAGGGTAAAACCGCAACCTTGGCTTTGGCGAAGGCGCGAATCTGGATCGATGGGCTGCCGGAGAGACAAAACGAAAATCCAGGAATTTATCTTGGAGTCGGCAATACTCCTCTGATTCCGATCCGTTTTGAGGTGAAAAACGCCGATCTCAATCCTGAAGCCACAGTGATCATCGGCGTTGCATTGCCGGACACGGGAGGAGGGGGACATGTGAAACTCTATGCGGATGCCGCGAAAACACAGTGCGTCGTGGATCTGATACAGAATTGCCAGGTGGAATACACGGTAGTTACCATGCCCTCGATCCTGTATTTGGAGGGGGTCTCAGCGGGCATCGGCCACGTCTACTTAAAGGCAGGCGATGGTTTTGACATGACAGGGAAAGAAAAACGTATCCTCTTCAATGTCATCCAAACAGCAATCGCCGTCGACAACAACCGCGACGGGAGCCTGTCCTTTGACCTGGACGACCAAACCTCCCCCGCTCACCCCTTCACGTTTTGGGTAAACGAGGATGATGACGGTACACCAATTGATGAGGATGACCAAGTGGGATCTAGTCGTAGGGACTACGAAGACATGACCATACTATCACGCCGTGACCTGGAGGATTTCGAACGACTACATATCAACATTGATGGACCTACCGATGCTATCAAGAATGGCCAGATCCTTGTTGGTTTGAGATGGAAAAACACCGTGGGAACCCCAGCTATCAATATCTATCGGGCGGTCGAAACCGATGGTGCGACAAAGTACCTAACTGACTTAACTGTAGCCGGAAGGCAGGTTCCCGCCCTTGCCTACTGTCGTTCTATACCTAACCGTGATGGAAATTATGCAAGTGTCGACACTCGCACTACATTTATTTTCAAACCAAGCTTCTGGTCGGGGCTGAGTGCCAGTGGCGGAAAGAACTACCTCCTTTTCGAAGGCGCAGGCACAGGTTTCGGACGGCTCGATATCGTGCTTGTGAAGCCGAACGGCATCGAAATCCACGTAGCCGAAGGTGTTTGGATTAAACTCAATAATGTCAAATCAATGTACCAGCGAGTAAAAGTGAAACCGCGAGATCCCGGTGGTATACCAGCGCCATTCTTGTCAGGTACTACTTTTGATGTAAACAATTCTGGAACCGAGCCTGCTGACGATGGATATCCTTTTATAGCTTCGACTGACGAGGCAAAGTCCGCGCTTGTATTCGTTCATGGTTCAAATATCTCATATGAGACTGCCATGTCCAACGCCGAGACGATGTATAAGAGGCTATATTGGCAGGGGTATCAAGGCCGCTTGGTGCTTTTTTATTGGGATACGTTGGTTGGTTCATGGGATGGCAGTTTACCTGCTCACTACAACTTGAATGAATACCGGGCGCTAAAATATGGATGGGCACTTAAAAACTATGTCGAGGGTAACCTGCCTGCTAACTATGTGCATAACGTAGTCGGCCACAGTCTCGGTGCTGGGGTAATCGTTTCCGCTCTGCAAAAACGAATTGCAGAAAACGGATCTACCATTCCAGGCATGACGGCTCGTAATGTGATTCTGATGCAGGCAGCGATGCCCGCAAGCTGTTTTGATCCTAATGCGGCAACTTTGGATCAGCTCGTGGCTCTAGAGAATCCGCAGTCTACGCCAGACTTTTCAGAACAATTGGGCTATCGGGGTTTAATTGCATCGAGTGTTAATGCTACGCTCTTTAACGTTCATAATCGGGATGATTGGGTTCTTGGTCTGTGGATCAATAACCAGATGAATACAAAACCCGATGGCCCGCGTGTTGGAGTTTTGCCGCCACCGTATTTATTTAAAACACAGTATACATGGTCGATTACAGGAGGAGGGCAGCTTTGGGACTTTTCAAACATCTCAATCGGACCAATCCGGTTGCGTTTCGTCGAGGATAGGTGTGAATCTATGGCGTTCATAGCTCGGTCACGCACAGAACCGGCAGGCCGAACAGCTGTTAATGGAATCATAGGAGCTAGCGCAAATGCTTGCGTCGGCGTCGGATCGTCTATTTTGAGCGATCCATTTCGAGATTCTCGTGCTGATCATAGCGGTGAATTCAGGCGATGTATCCAACAGCTTGTGCCATTATATCGTTACATATTCGAACGTGTCCGATAAGTGTATACATATGAAACATAATAATACCATATTGTGGACATTGGTATTAACTGTGGCAATGTTAATTGGGCTGTGGTTGGTATTACCGCTTCCTAGGCAATTGACGGATGATCAACATCAAGCGGTACGCCACACAATAATTAACGGAGAAGCATTACCAAGGTTGCCGATGTCTGAAATGGCTCCGCCTGCCAGTCCAACCAACATAGTGCAACCACCACCTCCTGAAGCGAGTGAAGCCGAAAAATGGGCGTGGTGGCATGCCATGAGCGAAAAGGACCCCTTTTTTGAATACAAGATGCCCATCTCGTTCTACGGACAAGTAGTTGATGAAGTTGGGCAGCCTGTTTCCGGTGCAACCATAAAACTCTCGTGGACGGTCCTCTCAGAGGCGGGAAACATGAATCGAACTGTGATTAGTGATGTTGATGGATTGTTCGCCCTCGAAGGTGCTGTTGGCAAACGGCTTCTAATCCAGGTATCTAAAAAAGGATACCAGCAATCACTCGCTAAGAATCGGTTCAGTTTCGAATACGCCATGTTTGCCGATCCAAAGTATCACGAGCCGGATCGAGCGAAGCCCGTAGTGTTCGTGCTTCGAAAAAACCGGGAAGCTGAACCGTTGATTGTGCGCGAAAACCAGGAAGCTGAGTTAATGCCAGGACAAACAAAGTCCTTCTCGATAGGCCCCAACGGGGCTGCGGTTATCATTGAGCGATTGGCCGATGCAAGTTCAGGTCCAGACGGATGGTCGGCGCGAGTCAGTGTCCCAGGGGGAGGAGTGGCACTGGCGACGGATGAGTTTCCTTTTGAAGCCCCCCAAGAGGGTTACACATCATCGCTGGATATCACTTCAACAACAGAAAAACCGCCCGTGTGGCAAGGGGACAACGGCGCAGTGTTGTTTTTGAAATCTGCGGTCGGTTACGGGCGTATCACCGTCCGCAACACCCCAGGCATGGCATGGGTTTATGTGACGTCATACTTCAATCCAAAACCCGGAAGCCGAAACTTGGAGTATGATCCCGCAAAAGCCTGGACGAGGAACTGATGCACAACAGCAATCCAGCAGTGCGGACGCTCGATCCGGGGCATTCTACCGCCTGGAGCGATCCAGCGGTTGGGTGTTCACCCTTCAGAGTGTCCAGAACAGCGAGTTGCCGCCAGCCATCTATCTGAGCAGACCCGGCTCCATTCTGCTGAGCGCCATCGCAATGAACACCAAAAAAACCCCACGGTTGATTGGCATAATTGCTCTAGCGCTTGCTGTGATTGGGGCTTGGGTTGCTATAAAAAGTTACGAAACCCGCGTTCCGGAGCAAGTGTCTTTTTCCAAGCAAACAAGCTCAGTGAAGAAGTTGACTCAAACGAATCTAGCCAAAAAAACAGGTTTGTCCCAGCATGGTGACTTACCTCAGTCCGATCCGTTACGTGACCAGATCATCGAAGAAGCGATCCATGCAGGAGCAACCCCGGAACAGGTTGCTCAAATCGAACGAGGAATCACACCGATAAAATTTATGTGGCAGGCTTTCACATACCCCATTGTTTTCTATGGCAAAGTGGTTGATGAAAACGGGGCGCCCGTCGATAAAGCGGAGATACACTACTCTGCTTTTAATCGTTTTTTCAAGGACAGCAAGAAGCTGATTACTCACTCAGATAAATCAGGATTGTTTTCAATCATGGATATTACAGGCGGCAGTTTATTCGTGATTGTGAATAAAGATGGCTACTATCAAACAAAAGATTCGCAAAAGAAAAATGGTTATGCGCTTCCTTCAGATAACCCCCCTGCGCCAGATCCTGATTGTCCCGCCCTTTTTGTGCTGAGAAAAAAGGGGATAGCCGAACCCCTCGTTTATATACAAACTCGCCAGTATAAAGTGCCTCGGGACGGCTCTCTGATTTCAATCGATTTGCACAAAGGAAAACTCTCTCCCGGCGACGATGGCCTGTTGACTGTTCAATCGTGGGTTTCGGCTGAGGATAAAGATGATATGGGTCGATTCGACTGGCGTTTCAAATTCACTGCGCCTTCAGGAGGTTTCTTAATAAGGACAAGTGAGTTCTCTTTTATCGCTCGTGAAGAGGGTTATCTTGAATCCATCGAATTTGTTAAAAACAAAGACATGAAGGAAGACTGGAAATATGGCTATGAAGGAGAGTATTTTGTTAAATTGAAAGACGACACGTACGGTCGAATCCATATCAATTTGTATCCGAATGAGCAATTTAACATGTTTACGATGGAGAGCTTTCTCAATCCAACCGGATCCCGGAATCTGGAGTATGATCCGAAGAAAACCATCGGGGACCATCATCAATAAGTATCGGCGGATAACAAAAATCACCATTGGGGATTTCCCGAGGCCAAAGATGCCAATTCGGCCGCACGCAGGCCTGCAAACGACGATGGGTCTCATGAACTCGCAAAAGCTGTTATGGACCGCAGGCGCCTTGTTGATTGCCATTATTTTGTCTTCAATATGGCTCTTCAGAAAGCTACCTGAAGACAAATCCCTGGATGCTAACCAGAACGCAACGGCGCAGCAGGCTGAACTGGGGCAAGTGTCCCAATCCCCAACAGTATCCTCCAGACCGTCACAGCCCCAAGCACCTGTTCCATTAAACCCATCAGGGTCTGTCTGTTCGTTGAGTATGGACGAGAAACGTGCGCGGGATTTGGCACTTGCCGCAAACACCAAAAATGTCCCGATTAGTTTTTGGGGGAAGGTTGTGGATCAAGATCGGCAGCCCCTTTCCGGGGTTCGAGTCGTGATGCGGATTCGCCAATGGAGTTTTCATCCAACCAGCGGGCCGCAAACGCTTTCCCCAAGACACGAGTCTATAAGTGATATCGAAGGTAATTTTCAGTTTACGGGATCGAGCGGCGATTCGCTTGAACTGGAATCGGTCACGAAGGATGGCTATCTGCTGTCGCCAAAAACACAATCAGGCTACTTATACGGTTCTGCCCCAGACTGTTTTCGACCGGATGCGTCTAGTCCGGTCGTCATTCGGATGTGGAAGTTAATGCCAACGGAAAACCTCGTTTCGTTCCGTACCTTATTTGGTTTTGTGCCCGATGGACGCGATTATGTTTTGGATCTATTAGCCAACAAGAAGCTCCTAGGGGAAAGGCCAGAAGGGGACTTGCTGGTGAAGTGGACTCGACCAACACAAGTGGAGCCTCGTCAAAAATACGATTGGATGCTAGAACTTGGGGGAATTAACGGCGGTTTGGTGGAAGCTGTCGATGACTTTGGATTCCTGGCCCCGGAAAACGGGTATCAGCCGAAAGTCACCATTCGTTATCGGGCAGCGGATTCGAATTGGACTGACAGCATAACCAAGGATTTTTACATTCGATCACGAGGAGGGGCCGTTTATGGTCGGCTGCATCTCAATATTCATGCCGAGTACAACGGGCAAAGTGCCGTATTCTTCGAAACACGTCTAAACGCCGGCGGTTCGCGGAATCTTCAGCCGAGATGAAGGCCATCTATGTCATCGTCCTTCCAACGGTTGAAGAAGCTGGCAATTTGAAACGTGGTGCTATGGAGACAGCGAACGAGTTTCTTTTTCAAGCCCGCAAGAGAGGCTATCCCTAAAAAGGATCACAAAATGAAAGAACAAGTGGTAACAACGCCATCGATTATTCCCTTTTTAATACTACTGACCGGGTTATTAATACTGTTATGCTTAGTATTATTTTCGCGCAGGACTGGTCATGACGAGAAACCGGAATTACCTCAGGTGGTTAACGGAGCCTCATATGAAGAACAGCGCATCTTGGAGGAAGCGCGACAGGCAGGAGTTCCAGAAGATGAGCTCGAGAAGATCCGGGGCAATATCCAGCCTATCAGTCTGTTGGCAAAAGTCTTATCGTATCCAATTGAATTCTATGGCCGAGTGGTAGACCAAAGCAATAATCCAGTGCAAAGCGCTTTTGTTGAATATTCGGCATTTAGCAGGTTCTTTAAGGACAGCAAGAAGCAAACCTTGGTCACCGATTCAAATGGGGCTTTTGCGATTACCGGAATCCAGGGGGGCAGTTTGTTCGTCTCCGTCAGCAAGGAAGGCTATTACCAAACAGATCAATCTCAAGGATCATTTGGATATGCTGTCCCCTCAAATCTGCCTGCAGCGGACAATCCCAAAGAACCCGCTATTCTGGTCCTTCATAAGCGAGGAGAAGCCGAACCCTTGATTTTCACAAAAGGACGAAAGTATAAGGTTCCCATCGATGGAACTGAATACCATATCAATCTGGATCCGGGACAGCCTGTCGATGCGTCAGGAGGTGACTTATGCGTTCAGTTTTGGATCGACGGGACTTTAGAGAACGGGCACGTGCCGATGGAGCAGAAACCGTTCAGTTGGCGCTGTCAAATCTCCGTTCCCCAGGGAGGGCTTGTCCGGAGAGAAGATCGATTTGAGTTCATAGCTCCCTTGTCGGGCTATGTGTCCTCTGTTGAGCACTCTGTTTCAAAAACAGATGCTCGCTGGAAGGAGTCGATTAATGATGAGGATTATTTTGTTAAAATGCCGAACAATTCTTATGCTCGCATAAAAATCTCTTTTCGGAGTTCGTGGGAATACAACATTTCTCTGCTAGAGTGTTATATAAATCCAACCGGATCCCGGAATCTGGAGTATGATCCAAAGAAAACCATCGGGGACGATCGTCCATAAGCTAGGCTGGTCATAGATAACCAAGGTCGATTGCGTATTGAGTATGCCGTGAATCCGGAGGGAAGCCGCGTATTGCGTTGAACTGAGAAAAACTGGGAACAGGCTCCCCAGCATACTAATTTCCAGGGTTTCTCCGGAAAAAAACTTCTTCAGACGGGATGAACAAGATGGCCAGAATGGCAGGAGTGGATTGGGACTGAAGCATATTTCCGAGTGCCGGGAGGAATTTAGCTTGGGCCCAGTCGCAATCCGCAATCCGCAATCCAAAATCGTCCCCCTGCCACCTGGCGTCACCCATGACTCCCGAGTATTGAATCCCTTGGTTTTTATCAGCATACTTGGTTGGATTTCGCTCATGACCTGGACTGAAACAAGAAACCACTGAACACAACATGGACTATAGCCCCCAGCGCGCTCTGGAGTTACTTCGTTTGGGAACATTAAACCCAAGCGCGGTCTTTCATCCTGGGCAAGAAGAGGCGATCCGGCATATTGTCGAGGGGCGTGGGCGGTTGCTGGTTGTTCAGAAAACTGGCTGGGGGAAGAGCCTTGTTTATTTCATCGCCGCGCGCTTGCTCCGGGAGCAAGGCAGTGGCCCGGCCTTGTTGATTTCCCCGTTGTTGGCCCTGATGCGCAATCAGATTGGAGCCGCTGAACGCATGGGGGTTCGGGCGCTTACGATCCACTCTGAGAATCGGGAAGCGTGGCCGGAAGTCGAAGCCGCACTCGCCCGGCATGAGGTGGACATTCTTCTCATCTCGCCCGAACGCCTGGCCAACGATTACTTCCGGTCATCCGTTTTGGGCCCTGTTGCCATGGGCATCGGTCTTCTGGTGGTTGACGAGGCGCATTGCATTTCCGACTGGGGCCATGATTTTCGTCCGCACTATCGGTTTATCGAGAGACTGGCGAGCAACCTTCCGCCGAATCTTCGCCTGCTGGCCACCACGGCGACGGCCAACAACCGTGTGCTTGAGGATCTTCAGGCCGTGCTGGGACCGGATCTTGCAGTTTCTCGTGGTGATCTGGCCCGGCCATCACTCCTGCTTCAAACGATCCGTATGCCGAGTCAAGCGGAGCGCCTGGCCTGGTTGGCCGAACGACTTCCCAGCATTGCGGGCAGTGGGATCATCTACACGCTGACGGTGCGCGACGCCCTGGAAGTTGCGGACTGGTTGCGCGCGCGGGGTCTGATCGTGGAGGCTTATACGAGCGAAACCGGAGACCGGCGGGTGGAGTTGGAGGCGGCTCTTCTAGCAAACCGCGTTAAAGCCCTGGTTGCCACGACCGCGCTTGGGATGGGATTCGACAAACCCGACCTTGCTTTCGTCATACACTACCAGACTCCAGGCTCGGTCGTAGCCTATTACCAGCAAGTGGGGCGCGCGGGCCGGGCTTTGGGGGCGGCGCATGGTGTGTTATTGAGTGGCGGAGAAGAGTCCGAGATCACCGATTACTTCATTGAAAACGCCTTTCCCACAAAGGAGGAAGTCAACGCGGTGCTGGCTGCGCTCAAGGCGTCTCGCGATGGCCTATCGGTCAACGAGATAATGGCTCAGGTCAATGCCACCAAAGGGCGAATTGACAAGGCGCTGCTCCTGTTATCGTTGGAATCGCCCGCTCCGGTGGCCAAGCTGGATTCGAAATGGAGATTGGCGCCCACAAACCTCAGTGACGCGTTCTGGCAGCGAGCCGAGCGTCTTACCGCTTTGCGCCGGGAAGAACAGTCGCAGATGCAGGACTATGTGCGGCTGACTTCCGGTCACATGGAATTCTTGATTCGTGCGTTGGATGGCGACCCGGGAGATTTTCATCCGCCCAAACTTGAGCCCTTGCCCTTAACCACCAGTGGCGCAGTTGTCCAAGATGCAGTGGCCTTCCTCCGGCGAACGAATCTGCCTATCGAGCCACGTGAAAGGTGGCCAGTCGGCGGCCTGCCGCGCTATCAACTCAAAGGCATGATCGCTCCTGAACATCGGCTGCAGCCGGGCCGAATTCTCTCGGTCTGGGGGGATGCCGGCTGGGCTGAACTGGTTCGCGCAGGTAAATACTCAGACCACCACTACTCCGATGAACTGGTTGCGGCATGCGTTACCTTGATAAAGGAGTGGAATCTCAGCCCAGCGCCCGAGTGGGTATGCTGCATTCCTTCGCGCCGGCATCCGGAACTCGTCCCCGACTTTGCGCGGCGTCTTGCTGAGGCGTTGCATCTGCCATTTCATCCGGTGTTGGAACAAACCAAGGACCGGCCCGAACAGAAGCTGATGGTCAACAGCATCCAACAGGCGCGGAATGTGGATGGATCTCTCATGATCCGCGGCGACTCCCTGCTGTCTGGACCGGTTCTGCTGCTGGATGGCATGGTGGCTTCCCGCTGGACACTTACCCTCGCCGCGTGGTTGCTGCGCTCCCATGGCAGTGGCCCAGTCTACCCCCTGGCGCTCGCCTCCACCACGCATCGTAAACCATGAACCCTCTCACTTCCAATACCCAAGCCATCCTCCTGCTCACCGCGCCCCTCCTCCTTGGGCGCGGCAGTTCTGCCACCGACTTGCTCACCCTTGGCGAGTACAACCGGCTCGCCCGCATGTTGCGCCAGAAGGAAAAGTCGCCCGCCGACCTGCTGGGCGATTCGGCGGAAGAAATCTTGGGCTGGTGCTCGCCTCGGTTCGACCGCGCGCGCCTCGAGGACCTTCTTGGACGTGGCTTTCTGCTGAGCCAAGCCGTCCAACGTTGGCAGGGCCGCGGCATCTGGGTAGTGAGCCGCGCCGATGCAGCCTATCCGCGACGGCTGAAGGCCCGACTCAAAGAAGACGCGCCACCTTTGCTCTACGGATCTGGCGAGCCAAGCCTGCTTGACACTGGCGGTCTGGCCGTGGTGGGTTCCCGGAACATCGACGAGGCGACCGTCACCTATGCGAATTCCATCGGTCGGCTGACTGCGGAAGCGCGCCTGACTTTGGTTTCCGGCGGCGCCCGCGGAATTGACCGGGCCGCGATGGCCGGCGCTCTTTCGACAGACGGCAAGGTTGTGGGCATCATGGCGGACAGCATGGAACGGGCCGTCGTGGCGCACGAGAACCGGGAGCCGCTGATGCAGGGCCGGCTCGCTTTGGTTTCACCTTACGATCCCGCCGCGGGTTTTCATGTGGGCAACGCCATGCAACGTAACAAAGTGATCTACGCCTTGGTCGATGCAGCTTTGGTCGTCAGTGCCGACTTTCAGAAAGGCGGCACTTGGGAAGGCGCGATCGAGCAACTGGAGCGACTCCGATTGGTTCCTGTTTTCGTTCGCAGCGATCCAAGCGCCGGCAAGGGCAACGTCGCTTTGCTTCAGCGGGGGGGGCTTTCCTGGCCTGAGCCTCTCACCGGTTTCGAATTGGCGGAGGCCATGCGCACTGGCATTTCTGATATGGCAGCAAGACCGAGACAAGCAACGCTTCCTTTCACGTTGCAGGAGCAGGCCCCGTCTTACCCGGCCAAGAAGCCCTCCGTATCAGACCGTAAACCTCCTCCATCGACCTCCGAGGGAACAGAAGACAAAAGCCAAGAAGAGTAAGCAGCAGCAGGCAGTCGGTTTGAGGCCATTCAGAGGCCGGTGTCCGGTGGCCGGTGTCCGGTGTCCGGTCTCCGGTGTCCGGTCTCCGGTGTCCGGTCTCCGGTGTCCGGTGTCCGGTGGCCGGTCTCCGGTGTCCGGTGGCCGGTCTCCGGTGGCCGGTCTCCGGTGGCCGGTCTCCGGTGGCCGGTCTCCGGTGGCCGGTTTCCAGACTGAAGCTACCATATGGACTGAGCCAGTCCTCTGGCGCTAGCTATCCCGAACGGTTACCGGGAAGCTGATGGCTACAGCTGAGGCTCATCGAATTCAACCACTCATGAACACTCATCCACGCTAATTCGGAGTGCTTTGCCGCCAAATGCCCACTGCCCACTGCCGATTGCGGACTGCGGATTGCGGACTGACTGTTTCATTTTGTGAATTACTTTCTCCAGGGAGTGACCGTAAATGTCACCTCCCCCCTGCTATGCTCTCCCACGATCCTTGAGTCCTGACTCACGACCATGAAATGCCAAGGAGGGGAACCGGTTTCCGGTGGCCGGTCTCCGGTCTCCGGTGGCCGGTCTCCGGTCTCCGGTCTCCGGTCTCCGGTCTCCGGTCTCCGGTTTCCGGTGTCCGGTCTCCGGTCTCCGGTCTTCAGAACACAGACGGACAGGTCAAAAGTTATTCTATAACGCCGAAATTCTCCGGTTCCGCGTAGCGTCTGCCTAATTCCATCGCGGCCTTCCGGATTCGGTTGGCCAGAACCTTCGGTCTGACCACCGTTGCATGGGTCCCCCAGCTCAATACCCACCGTTCCATTTCCTCAATATTATTCAGCCGCATTCGTAACCGGCAACATCCCCCGGGCAACTCCATGAATTCCTGGCTGGAATGCCATCGACGGCCCCGCACCAGATCCGCTGCCCATGCGTCAAAATCAATCGCCACCTCGTAATCGTCGCCGCCCTTGAACACCGTGAAGCTCCCGCGCAAATACTTGTCCGGATCAAAATCTTCGGGCGGTGTGAACCGTTCAAACGTCAGCTCCGGATCCCTCAGGCGCGTCAGAACAAACGTCCGCATTGCATGACGGTCGAGGTCAAAGGCAAACAGATACCAGACATTACCAATGCAGGCCATGTGATAAGGCCGCACATGACGATGGCGTCCGTTCCTGTTCCCCAGGTTCCGGTAAAAAAACCTGACCGCACTGTGTTCTTGCAGCGCGCGTGTCAAAACCTCGAATGCCCCCAAGTCGCTGTCTTCGGGCGCAAAGGGACGGAACGACAGCGCCTTCTCGACATTGCCTAGCGTGTAACCCGCGTGCGTGTCCAATTGGCCCGTCAGCTTGCGAAACGCCGTTTCCAGCGGTTTTTCGAATGGCGTGCCCTGATACTGCGCAATCGCCTTGTGCGCCACCAACAGCGCAAACACCTCCGCCTCCGTCACCGCCAGCGTCGGGAATTGCTCCACCGGCCGCGTGTAAAAATAACCAAACTTGCTCCCATCGTATTCAATCGGCAGATCCAGCCGGTACTTCATGAAATCCAAATCGCGCTTGACCGTGCGCGTCGCCACCTCGAACTCCTCCGCCAGCCTGCTGCAGTTCGGATACTCCCCATCCTGCAATTGATGGTGAATCCTCAACATCCGTTCCCACGGCGGACGCGACTTCGTATGATCGACGATCTTAGGCATTGGGTTCCTGTTGAACGAGTTGGCCACTGTAATGCTGGTTTGCAGGACCAAAGTCAAATCCAACCCATCGCGCCACAACTGGGGAAAGAACTTTCTCAGATAGGATTACCAAGATGGACAGGACAACGGGAGTCGATCAGGACTGAAGCATATTTCCGAGTGACAGGAGGAGATGTTTTTATCGATGAAATCGCTTCCAACAAATCCTGTTCATCCTGTCAAAAATCCGCTGCTCTCGGATACAACGGCCCACAACCAATTGCGGATTCCGGATTTCGGATTCCGGATTGCCTCCTTGATTTTGTGAACAACTTTCCCCGGGGAGTGACCGTAAATGTCATACCCCTCTTGCTATGCTCTCCTACGACCCTTGAGTTCTGACTCACGACCATGAAATGCCAAGGAGGTGGGGGAGCCGGACAAGGTAGGGCTCGTCGGCCTCCGGTTTCCGGTAACCGGTGTCCGGTGGCCGGTGGCCGGTGGCCGGTGGCCGGTGGCCGAATGCGGATCGCAAGACCGGCTCCTGATGAATGGCCACAACAAAGCACAAAAGGCTCATAATAAAGGCATTATTAAGGCTGCGTGCCTGTCTTCTAATCTGCGGGCTCCTCTATACGATTTCACCCTTCACGTTTCAATTTTCACGTTTCACCCTTCACCCTTCACGTTTCAGTTTTCAACTTTCAATTTTCAATTTTTTTTGTCTTATCAGTCCATCTAATCAGTTGATTCATAATATTTTGCAGAACAATTGTTTGACATGAAAAGCGCCGAACCTGTAAAAAACACCTCAATGCTGGATCCTTTGTGCCATGAACATGTTAGGCGGTTTTGCTGTTGGATGCGGCCGAAGAACAACAGACGTCCGGAAAAACGCCCGTCCTTCGAGATCGCAAATACACCTCACTCGTGCCACGTTTCGTGATTCAAGAACACCACGCCCGAACACACCACTTCGATTTCCGATTAGAGAAGGATGGTGTGTTCAAGAGCTGGGCAGTCCCCAAAGGGTTGCCGGAAACACCTGGGATAAAACGGTTGGCGGTGCAAGTGGATGATCATGAGCTGTCGTTTGGTGATTTCGAAGGCGAGATTGAAGAAGGACAATACGGCGCTGGAGAAGTGCGGATCTGGGATAGGGGAATTTACGAATTAATTGAGTGGACAGACCAACGGATTAGTTTTTCTTTGGGTGGTAATCAGATCAAGGGACAGTTTGTTCTCGTCCGATTTGGTCGCGGTAAACCCAATGAGTGGCTCCTGATTAAGAAGTCATAGTATGAGCAGTCGTCAAAACGATGAGGTTAGAATTGATCCTCTGATTGATTTGCTGTAACTGCTCAGGTGCTTTTCACTGGCTGAGGCAGGAATGGGCGGCCATCGAGGGCACGGCGAAGGTATTCGAGCA
>JAKLHY010000064.1 GCA_022709905.1 Verrucomicrobiota bacterium
TGCTCGAATACCTTCGCCGTGCCCTCGATGGCCGCCCATTCCTGCCTCAGCCAGTGAAAAGCACCTGAGCAGTTACGAGTATGTGGCGACCGTCCATCGCCTGATGAGGGAATTGGACGAGGATCCTTACACGGACGGTTTCTGGGGAATTGTCACGGGCTACGACGCGGCGAACGCCCTGCGACTGGCGCGTCATCGGGAACCGTTGACAGTGCGGCGGGTGGTATCGGGAACCGAGGTCGCTCTGGAATGTTGCGTGGAGGGGGCATGGTACAGCGAATTGAAGGCGGGTGACGCGATGCGCAAGCGACCCGGCGAAACCCCGGTCAAATCGACCGTGCCGACGGACACAACCGCGTTGCTCGCCCAAGCCTTGACCGGGGACGAGGCGGACCTGTTCGTCACTTCGGGGCACGCGACGGAACGAGACTGGCAGATTGGCTATGGCTATCGAAACGGACGGTTCATTTCGAAGGAGGGCCGCCTGTATGGGGAAGATCTACAGGGCCGGCAACTGCCGATTGCGGCAAGGAGGCCGCGGGTTTTCCTGCCGGTGGGCAACTGTCTGATGGGGCATATTGACGGTCCGGATGCCATGGCATTGGCTTTTCTGAACAGCGCCGGTGTGCATCAGATGATGGGTTACACCTTGCCCACGTGGTACGGTTACGCCGGTTGGGGTTGTTTGGATTTCTTTGTCGAACAGCCTGGGAGGTATAGCTTGGTCGAGGCGTTCACCGCCAATCACCATGCCTTGGTGCACCGGCTCGATTCCTTCTTTCCGGGCTTGGCCCAAGCCGACATCGATTCCCAGGGCAGGACTCGCGAGAAGATCGTTCTCACCGATCGGGCGCGGCAGGCCGGCCTGCGGGAAATCGACGGGCGCGGCTTGCGTTTTGACCGGGACACGGTGGCTTTTTACGGAGATCCGGGCTGGGTGGCGCGCCTTGAAACCGGTCCGCTCGGCTGGGAACAGGAACTGACCGAGGCCGGTGGCCTCTGGACCTTCTCCGTGAGACCGTTGCGTGGGGAGAGCAGCTTCCGTCCCGTGAACAAGAATGGATCGCAGCGGGGCGGGCGTCCCTTCATCCAGTTCCTGCCCAATCGAATCCAAAACATGCAGATTGTTGAGGGCGCGGAATGGGAGCCGGTGGTGACGGACGACTTTGTGCTTGTCCCACGGCCTGCGGATCCAGCGCGACCGATCCACGTCACCTTCCGTGCCCAGCGCCGGTAGTTGAGAACCGGCCGTTGCACCACATTGGCGTGATCCTCAGGGATTGCGCAACCGATAGTAAGCTGCTGAAGCCGATGCTGGATCGATCTGAATGCCGCTGGTGGCCCCAGGAACAGTCATCCAACTGCCTGTGTTCAGACTTGCGCGCGTTTCGAGCACACCGCCGCCGGGCCAGGTGAGGGCGACTTTGGAGCCAGCGCGGCTTGCGGTCAGCGGCCCGGGAGTTGAGGGCAACGGAGGGAACTCAACGAACGTGTAGGAAACAGGGGGCGAGGTTTGATCCAGGACGCTCCAGCCCATCGTTTGGACCACGATGAAGACGTTGATTGAAGGATTGGGGAAGGCGGGCAAGGCATCGGCCTGATGTTTTGCGCCGCGAGAAATCCGAAACTCAAAATCGGTGGCAGGCGTTTCACCGGGGGCGATGTCCACGTCGCCGTCGGTAAAAACTCCCTGGGTCCACTCCCCTGCCAGCCGGTAGACACCGTCGTCCTCGATCAGCAAGTCACCGCCGCTCCAGGTGCCGGTGGCAGGATCCTGGTCGGTATCGATGACAATATCGTAATGATGTCGGCGATCGTTCCAATTGTCGGGCCCCAAAGGCCCGACCGGGGCATAAAAGCTGAAACGGAGGAAGAGATACTCATTGTCGTTGGTCATGGAGAGTTCCTTGAACTCGATCGTGTCAGGCGCGAATTGATCCTGAACCAGAGCCGTCGGCACGCTGGTCCAGTCTTCGAGATCGCCGTCGATGACAATGGTCGACCGGAAAACGGAGCTGGCGATCGCGGCATTGCCGAAGCGATCCTCGACTCCAGCGACCGACAGCGTATAGGTTCGGCCGAACTCCTGCTGGGTTGTGGTCAGCGTCACGGTTTGTGGGTCAGTTGAATCGAGGGCCGCATTCTGGATTTGCAGACCGCCATCCAGCGTGTAGTTCGAGACTTGCTGAGCTGAGAGACTGTTCAACGGTTCTGAGAAAACCGCGATGACCTTGCGTCCACCTCCCCTCGCGCTGGTGATGCCGGGAGATGTCGAATCGCGAGTGACGGTTAGTGTGGCCTGCCGGCTGGTAACGCTGTTCAATCGGTTCGATATCACCACCCAATATCGCTGGCCGTTCTCGCTGAACGGCACGGAGTCGAGAACAAGTTGCGAACCGGTTTCTCCTTCAATCGGCTCGCCTTCGCGGTACCATTGATAAACCGGCAACGTCCCGGTGACGGACACCATGAAGGTGGCCGATGTGCCTTCGATCACAACCTGATCGCCCGGCAATTTCGGATCCGTCAGGGTTATTTCAACCGGCGTGGTGGTGAGCACAGCCGCCCGGCTTGACACCTTGATGCCTTTGGGATTGGCGATCTCGACCGAGTATGCCCCCGCGTCGGCCGTTGTGACCGAGTCCAGGGTGAATGTGGCGTTCGTGGCATCTGGAATTGGGGCGCCGTTTTTCAACCACTGATATTTGAAAGGCTGAGTGCCCGTGATCGATCCCGGACTAAATGAGGTGGCCTGGCCTTCGATCACATTCCGATCCGCAGGCTGGGTTGGATCCTGGATACGAGGAGGAAAGCTGTCGCTGGCGATCAAGGAATCGCCGAACACGAGGGAGGACGTTGCGCCTGCGGCGGGATGCACTTCGACTTCGAGGATGTTGTCGCCTACCACAAGAGCCGTGGTGGGCAGATCAAAGACGTCGGCGGCGCCTGGCTGTGGTGGAGCCCCCGTAGCGGACGTGGTATAGGCTACGGGTCCTTCCGGCATGCGCACTCGGCAGAGTTCAGTGCCGTTCAGATAGAAAACCGCGCCGGCAGACAGGTAATTGCTGAGAAGCAATCCCACTCCGTTTTGATCGTAATCCCAGGTGAAGTGAGTTCGGAAGTAGTAGGTGGATCGATCTCTGGCCAGCACGGTATTCACCGGTGCGGGATAAATCCCCGTGGGAGCGTTGAAACCAAACAAGCCTGTGCCCTCCTTCCAGCCTGCCTGCGAGTCGTCGTAAGTCATGGCCAGCCAATCCGTCCCCAGATCCTCTCCAGTATCGTTCATCCGCCAATTGGCCGCGGTCAGGTCCACCAGGATTCGGGTTCCGCTGAAAGGCGGCGGTGTTGGGGCGATCTCGTAAGGGAAAGCGCTGCCGGCATCTGTGACTGCCCAATTCGAGTCCTCGACTTCGAAGGCAATCGCGATGGCGTCTTGGGTCAACAACAGTAGATCTCGCTCGGGATTGCCCGACCCGGCGGGAACATCAGCAGGCTGCGTATCTCGCACCGATCGCGAGAACCGGGCCTCATATTGGAAGGCGGGCAGGATTCCTGCCGGCGCCTGCGCCCAGTCCAGGCCGGTCATCTCTCCGTCATTAAAGGTGCCGTATCGCTCCGAATACCCGCCAGCATCCTCGATCAGCATCTCGGAGCCCAGCCCGTAGACCGCGTGGCCCGTTGCCGGATCGTTGTCGCTGTCGATGTAGAAGTGATGGTGATACTTCGTGTAATCCGTGTTGGAACTCGAAGAATGGATGACAATCCGAAGATAGACATACTGATCGTCGTTGGCCACGTAGACTTCACGAAGATCGAACCCCCCAAGTGTGCCGGGGATTTCATCCCCTTCGTCGTCCACCGCAGCTGGTGGAACACCAGCCCAGTCCGTGAACGTGCCGTCTATGGTTATATGTTTGAAGGTGCCGGCCGAAGCCTCCTGGGGTGACCCGAAGGCCAGGCATGACATCAGCCAGATCAGAGCGAAGGATCGAAATGAGGTATTCATGGGTCAAGTTTGTGTTGGGGGGCAAGGTGTCGGCTCCAATTTGCAGGACGGTTCGGAGGGAATCTGCATTCGGGGCGGCTCCCAATCCCGGTGTCTCCTTGAACGAGATGCTGTCCATCACACATCTCCTATCATCACCGAACCGTGGCTTCAATCCGATATTCGCCAGGGATCCGCTCTCATAAACGCTCATCCAAGAGGACGAGGAGACTGGAATTCGTTTTGAAGTATCATTTCTGCTTGCTTAAACGATGTTTAGCGGGTGTTCTGACCGTGAGGTTGTGGGAACGCGGCAGCACTCCGCGAGGGAGGGGCGATTTGATATGAGGCAGCCTTGAGGTCCCACAACGGAAAAGTTATGTGGTACAAAACTTTCGGCAAAACAGGAATCAGCCTCTCGACGATCGGGTTTGGTGGGATGCGATTTTCCAGACCGGAACGAACGGACGAAATGGCGGACATCGTGCGTCATGCCCATGGTTGCGGGATCAATTACTTCGACACAGCGCCATATTACTGCGATGACAAGAGCGAGGAGATCCTGGGTTGTGCCTTTGCCGCCATGCGGCGCGAATCGTTTTATTGTTCGACCAAATGCGCTTCGGCATCGGGGGACGGATTACGGCGGAGTCTCGAACGTTCGTTGCGACGGCTTCGAGTTTCGTCCATAGATTTTTTCCACATCTGGTGCCTGCTTCGGCCGGAACATCTGGAGGAACGCCGGGCTGGTGGGGCGATTGCCGCCGCCCTTAAGGCAAAGGAAGAAGGCCTGATTCAGCACATCGTCGTGTCGACGCACCTGTCTGGCGCCGAAATCGTGCCGGTGCTCGAAACCGGCTGGTTCGAAGGGGTGACCCTCGGTTACAGCGCACTCAATTTCCCGTTTCGCCAGGAGGGGATCGCCGCCGCCGCGCGGCGCAACCTGGGGGTGGTCACGATGAATCCTCTGGGCGGGGGGATGATCCCGCAGAACGCCGAGCGTCTGGCTTTCCTCAAAGGCCCGCAAGACAGAGACGTCGTCCAGGCTGCGCTGCGTTTCAATTTGTCCGAGCCGGCCGTTTCCTGTGTCCTGGTGGGGTTTTCATCCCGGGAGGAAGTTGACCAGGCGGTCGCCGCCGTTGAGAACTTCACCCCCTATTCCGCCGATCACATCGAGCGCATTAAGGGAAAGATCTCGGCCAGTTTCGATGGCTTCTGCACGGGCTGCGGCTATTGTCTGCCTTGTCCGGCGGACATCCCGATTCCGCAATTGATGGATGCCTACAATCAAAAGATCCTGGGCCGCGACGAGGACGCAATTCGGGATCGTTTGAAGTGGCACTGGGACCTGAAGCCCGAGCAGGCGGGCGCCTGCACCCAATGTGGTGAATGCGACGATCGATGCACGCAACATCTGCCCGTTTCCAAGCGGCTTCAATACATCTCAGGCCTGCGGGGGAACTAGGTTTTATGGCACGTCGGGTTCGCCATTGTTTTCCGAAGTGACGGCGCTGAGCTTCAGGGTGCCGCTCACGACAATGTCCAATCCACTATCCCCATTGCCGGTGGCAAGGACTGAACTCAGACTGACGGACTGGATCCAGGCGTTCTCTTCCGTGATCCAAATGCCGTCGGCACCGTTTTCGAGGAAGTCGCTTCCGATGATTTTGACCGAGTCCGTGTCGAAGTCTTCCTCAGCCTTGATCTGCAATCCCCCATCGCCGTTCCCGACGGATACGGTGGAGACAATGCCGATTGCTTGTGTGTCGTCGATGTCGATACCATCGGCATGACTGTTCACGAACGCGCTGCCCTCGATAAAGACCGAAGCACTATCATCGATCGACAGGCCGTCATCTCCTTGGGTGTCCTGAACAATTACGTTGTGGAGACGAATGTCGCCCAGCGATTCCAGGTCGAGTCCATCATCGCCACTGCCAGCCACCCGCGTGTTCCTGACAGTGAAGCTGGTATCCAGGCGGTTCAGTTTATCGGTCTGGGCTTTGATCCCATCTGTTCCGTTACCTAGAAACTGGCAGTCGAATATCGAGACGTCGAGGACATCCACAGCCCGCAAACCCCGTTCGACATTATCGACAGACTCGACGTGCTTCAGGGTCAAACGAATAGGCGCCTCCGGTGATCCGGCTCCCCGAATACCGTGTCTGCCCTCACTCACCCTCAAGTGCGCCAAAGTGACATCCCCCTTTTTGACATAGATGACCTCCTTCGCGGTATCCTGGGCGACGATTTCAACGTCATCACTGCCTGACAAGGTCACTGAATCAAGATCCACGATAGTGATATTCTCATGATAGACTCCCCCGAGGATTTGGATCACATCCGGTCCCGGCCGCAGAGCAGTCTTATTGACCGCTTCCTGAATCGTCCGAAGAGGTTTCGAGACAGACATCCCTGAGTTCGAATCGTCACCCTCATCGGCACTGACAAACAATGTGGTTGCGTACCCAGTCGTTATGGCGGCGGTTGCCACCAGACAAGCGTACGTGCAATAGGAAGTTCTCATTTTGATCTCCTTTCAGCTGATTAGAAACGCCCTTTTGAACCCTCGAGGAACGAGAATTGCTTCTGACAATCCTCACCATCACTCCATTTTCAAGACTGCATTCAATTGAAAACGGTGTCAAGCTCCGTGACAGCCACTCTCAGAACCGCTAAGAAAAAGATTTAACCGCGAATGGACGCCAATCAACACGAATCATGGCAGGCCAAATTCGAAGGTTCTGAAGTGTTGGGAACATCAATGGGATACCACGACGATGGCGCGCAACGCGCGATCCTGGCTGGCAGCATTTCAAGTGGCTGGGATCATTCAATAGTCGAACCACCTTCTCCCAAAAAACAGAGCGTGTTTACCGTCTTCCGCCGCCTCCGCCGGATCGCCCCCCATAACCACCGCCGATTCCGAAGCTTCTTCCCCCCCCACTGAATCCGCCACTGCTCACTCCAGGGCTTCTTCCAGCGCCAAAGGTGCCTCTGTTCATGGAGGAACCGGGATTCGACATCCCACCAAAGCTGGGAGATACAGCCATGGATCGAGGTTGGGCGTAACCTGTGGAAGGCCTGAATCCGCTGGAGGCTAACGGCGATGATCTAACCATCGGGGCCGAGGTTTGAGGCGATATTGCTCCCATCGTCCCCATGTTAGGCCGAAAACTGGGGGTTTGAGGGCGGCTCATCATGGGGGTGGATTGGACGTTTCTAAAGGTCGGAGTTGCCTGGGGGGTTCGGGTTGGCATGCGAACGGCCGGGCTGGTGACTGGCGCTTGTGGACGGTTGATTATCGTGGTTGGCTGAACAGTCCTGGAGTTGGGGGTCCTCTGGGTGGTTGGATTGGCCATGCGGACAGCAGCCGGGTTAGCGATTGGAGATTGGGGACGGTTAACCATCGTGGTGGGCCGGACCGTGCGGGTGTCGGGCGTCGCTTGGGCAGTCCGAGTTACTGTCCGGGCAGCCGGGATGGTGGCAGGAGTCTGCGCACGGCTGGCCATTGCAGTGGGCTGAACCGTTCTGGCATTGGGTGTCTCTTGTGTGGTTCGATTAACCATGCGGGCAGTAGGACTGCTGGCAGGAGTCTGTGGGCGGTTGGCGATTGCGGTTGGCTGGAGAGATCTGGAACTGGATGTTCCCTGCGAGGTTCGATTGCCCAAGCCGGCCGTTGGGCCGGCAACCGGACTTTGTGGACGCTGTCCCATGCTCATCGGTCGCGCGGCGCCAGGTTTTTGAGTCTCCAGTGAGCTCCTGTTTCCCGCAATGCCTGTCCCCGGATACCCGAGGCCCGCCGAACCTGCTTGTTGAGGCCGGTTCCCTATTGAACCCACGTTGGCATAGGCTGCCCCCGGCCGAATCCCGGATCCCGTTTGGTTGCTGTTACGGTTGCGGAAAGGACTGCTAGCCTGCAAACGTCCTGGATCAGGCTTCCACTTGGCCCCCCCATATGGCCCTGTCCTTGAGTGGTATCCAGGGGAGCTCCCCGCGTAATAATGCTTGCCGCCATTATGACCATGACCATGGCAATAAACCCCCCCATGATGCCAGTCACAATCGTTGTAAAAATATGCCCCGACGGCGCATCCAAATCCAAACCATACCCAAGGCACATAACATGGATACGACCAGTAGGAGTAATAGTAAGAGTAATAGAATGGGTCGTAGTAGGGATAGTAATAATTGAAGGGAGAGCCGTAAACAAATGCGGGATGGTATCGAGGCACGTAGATGATTTCTGGGGTGGCGGGCTGAATTTGGACGATGGTATTGGTGACGACGGCAACCTGTTGTTCGATCACCTGCTCCACGACGACATTCGTCAGGGTTACGGTTTGTTGGGGGGTGGATTGAAGATTGCCAGCCTGACGGGCCTTTCCTCTCATGTTCTGGATGGCGGTCATGACCTCACCTTCCTGGGCCATGAAAGCCTGTCCCAGGTCGATGGTCCATTGAAGATTATGGTTCATTTGCGCCAGAACATCGGGAACCTGGGCAATGGTCTTGACATTCTCGTCCCAGGGTTGCGCGGCGAGGTTGGGGAGATTATTTGTGTTTTCCATGAACCTGGCGGCGAGAATAATATCGAGCGGATAGGCGGCAGCCGGCAGGATGGAGGCAATCAAGGTGTCGGGGTAGAGGGCAATGGGAGCTACTAATTGTTCCAGTTCGGTCAGGCTCCGCTTTACAGGGGCTGGCGTGGCTGCGGGATTTGTTTGGGCAGGGGTTGGATCGACGGCAGCGGTTGGCGTCTCGGCCAGAGGGGTCGTTGTTTGCACAGGAGTTGAGACCGCTGGGGTCTCAACGGCGGCGGCAATCCAGGATACACTGCAGAGGAGCAGAGCTGCGAGAAGGACGCTGCTTTTAGCTTTCATAACATAATCTTTCTCCGTCCAACTTCTAATGTAAAGCTAACACCGCGTGGCTGCTTGGCAAACTGAAACAACAGACTGCCGGACCATAAGCCTCGCCAGTGGGGTGGGAACATTTTTCTCGACCGATTTCGAAGCCCATTTCATTTCAGCCAGTATTGGGTGATTTCGCCCAAAACTGGCTGAGCCCGCTGAGCAATAGTCCCCGCCGTTTTCTTTTTGTGGGGCTCTTCACGTGACGCAATAATCCCGTCCCCCGGCTTTCCTGCTTGAATCCGACGGCCAGAACCTGAGATTTTCCTTTTCAAATGAAACGCAACCTTGTCATCGGGAGTCTTCTGCTTATGACCTCTGTTCCAGCTCTCAACCCTGTTGTTTGTGCCGCGCATTTCGGAGATGACGCGGCCTTTTTGAAAGGCCACACGGAGATCATTGTGCTGAGCGATCCGGCCGGCCGGGCCAAATTGGCCATTGCCCCCGCCTGGCAGGGACGGGTCATGACCAGCACAGCCGAAGGGGATTCAGGCTTGAGCTTTGGCTGGATTAACCGCGAGCTGATCGCCTCGGGGAAGATCCTCGAACACATCAATCCGTTTGGAGGCGAAGACAGGTTTTGGATGGGACCCGAGGGAGGGCAGTTTTCGATCTTTTTTGCCCGGGGTGCGAAGTTCGAGTTAAGCGATTGGCACACGCCACCCGTGTTGGATACCGTGCCATGGAAAACGGTTCATCACGCGGGCCAACAAGCGCGGTTTGTGTCCGAGTTCACGCTGACCAATTATGCTGGAACCCGGTTTGTTGTGGCTGCGGCGCGCGAAGTCCGTCTCCTGAACCCCGACGCGGTCTGGCAGAAGTTTGGGGTTCGCGCTCCGAACGGTCTCAGCGTGGTTGCCTATGAATCGGATAACCAGGTGACCAACATGGGCCAAACCGACTGGAAGAAAGAAACGGGTCTTCTCTCGATCTGGATTTTGGGTATGTTCAATCCATCACCCTCGGCGACGATTGTTGTCCCCATCCAGCCCGGAGCTGAATCACAACTGGGAGTCAAGGTCACTTCCGACTATTTTGGCCAAATTCCCCCCGAGCGTCTGAAGGTCAAAGACTCGGTGATTTTCTTCAGCGCGGACGGAAAATTCCGAAGCAAGATTGGGATCAGCCCGAAGCGCAGCCGTGCGATCCTTGGGAGTTACGATCCGGATCATCGATGTCTCACATTGGTGCAGTTCACGCAACCTTCGAATGTGACGGACTACGTCAACTCGTTGTGGAAGATCCAGGAGAATCCGTTCCAGGGGGACGCGGCGAATAGTTACAACGATGGACCGCCGGCGCCCGGGGCGAAGCCGTTGGGGCCGTTCTACGAGTTGGAATCCTCCTCCCCCGCGCTGGCGTTGACCCCCGGTCAGAGCTATTCGCATATTCACCGAACCGTCCATCTCACCGGTTCCATCTCCGCGCTGGATGAGGTGAGCCGGGCTGTCCTGGGAGTTTCATTGGAGGAGATTCAAACGGCGCTGGGAAACCCGTAGCGCGCCTGAGCCTCGCGCCGTCGGACGGGGCATGGATCCTGTCTGAGGCGCTTAACAAGAACACTTACACCTGCAGCCATGAACATGCCGATGCGAAACTCGCGATCATGGATCGCTGGGTTTGTCGTTCCCATTCTGATGCTGGGAGAAGCCATTGCAGCCGACCTTTCGCATCAGAACCGCGCCGACACCCACAAGCCCGCGGCGCTTAGCACGGATTACTTGCGGGTCCTGCGGCCGAACTCCAACACGGTTTGCCTGGAGGTTGCCGCGCGGAAGTTTGTTCCTTCGAATCACCAGGGACCGATCGTATGGCTGACGGGGGCGTCCCACATCGGCGAGTCGAATTACTTTCGCGCGCTGCAGCGGCACCTCGATGCTCAGGACTTGGTGCTGTATGAAGGCGTGAAACGATGGCCCGAGGACACGGCCGCGGGATCCCTTCAGGAAGTCGACGAACGCTCGCTTCAGCTGGCGGTTGCCGAGTCGCTGGGGCTGGCGTTTCAATTAAAGGCCATCGATTATCGCCGCCCCCATTTCCGGAATAGCGACCTTTCGATCCCTGAGCTTCAGCGGTGCCTGAGCCAGAACCTCGTCGATGCCCGGGATTCGAAGGGCGCCGGCGAATTAAAGGCCCTGCTGACGCTGATGGACGGCAGTTCTTTTCTGAGCAAGGTAGTGCAGTTCGGCGTTCGACTCATCGGATCCACTCCCAAGCTGCAAGCCTTGGCCAAGCTGGCCTTAATTGAAACCCTTGGCGAACTACGGGGTGACCTCTCGCAGGCTCCAGGTTTGCCGCCGGAGATCAGCCAGCTCGTGCATGTCATTCTCCAGAGCCGCAACGACGCTGTTGCCAAAGACCTCGCCACGGCGCTGAAACAACGGCCCCCCGTGCGAAGCCTCGCGATCTTCTACGGAGCGGCCCATATGCCTGACCTGCAAAAGCGGCTTTGCGATCAGTTTGCTTACCGCGTTGCGGGGGAGGTCTGGCACACCGCCATCTCCGTCGAGCCCGGGAAAAGCGGCGTCAACGAGGAGGAAGCCAACCTTATCCGCAAGCTGGTGCGTGCCCAAATGGACGAACTGAACAGCCCATCGGACTGAAGCCCTTGCCGTCCGCGGAATTCCCTCCAACCCGCAATCCGTTTCATCCCTGGTCTGTCTCAGGCGTCCTGGTTTGCGATCTGGGGAGGCTGCCGGTCGCAGTTTAACTCACTGATCTACCCGTTGAGCGTCCAGAAATCGTAGCCGATCACGGTGCTGTGAGTGTGTGCCGGGATGTTCATAACTTGGTTCAGACTACGATGGCCATCCGGGTTGTTCAATAGTAGAAACCGGCCCCAAATCCTCAGGGAAGATACCCGCAAAAAACCTAACCGCGAATAAACGCCAATGGACACGAATAAATGTGAAGGGATCCGACGGACTGAATCCGAGTCATTCCATCGATTTCCCACACCCTTCAGAGCCTTCGTATTTGGACGAGCATCTTCTGGTTGCCACGCGTGTCGATCAGGCGTAAGGATACTCTCAGCGAGAAAGAGGCCCAGACCTGTTCGCGTCAGCCGGATTCCGGTTGAACCACCGGTGCGAGGCTCCTCCTCGTTAAACCAAACCGCCGCGCCGTTTGAATCAGAAGATTCAATCTGCCCACAAAACCGGAGGATTCGACTATGCGCCATCCGAATTTCATTCGCGTGATTTTCCGCCTTGCCATGATGGTCGCCAGTCTTTGTTTGGCATGGGTCCGATGCGGTGCCGCAACCATCCACGTCAGCCCCAGAGGAAATGATTCCTCAGGGGGCCGCAGTTGGGCTGAGGCCGTGCAAAGTGTGAATCATGCACTGGCCCTGGCGATTGCCGGGGATGAAGTCTGGGTCGCCGCTGGCCACTACACGAACAGGGTGACCATGAAACCCGGCGTCGCCCTTTATGGCGGTTTCGCTGGAACCGAGACGTCGCGCGCCGAGCGCAACTGGCGGGTCCACGAGACGATCCTGGATGGCGGGGGCGCCCACATCGTGATCCTGGTGGAAACCGGCGGGCCTGAAACCATCGTCGACGGATTCACAATCCAGCATGGAGCCGGCTGCGGTGTGCGGCTCGAAAACTCGGGGGCCGTGATCTCACGCAATCGGATTCGATGGAACATGGCATCGTCCGGGCTGGCCTACGGGGCGGGAGTCTCTGTGCGGAACATCGGGCTGAACACCAACGCGGTGATCCGCGAGAATGTCATTCTGGATAACTACGCCTTTGACGGGGGAGGGATTGCCTGCATCGATGCTTCCCCCCATATCACGGGAAACACGATTGCCTGGAACACGGCCGTCCAGAACGGAGGCGGGATCAGTTGTTGGCGGGACGCTTCGCCGCTCATTGAAAACAATGCCATCTATGGCAACACCGCCAGTTGGGTTTGGGACGATGCCGCGGTGCCGGTGGGAGGCGGTGGCGTGTTCGCCACAGCGGATGATCTGGACGGACGCCCCCATCCGACCGCCCGCAGTTCTCCATTGATTCGCAACAACGTGATTGCGGCCAACGGCGCCGCAAACGGAGGGGGCATCGCCCTGATCGATGCCAACGGGGGGATTCCCATCGTGGTCAACAATACGGTGGTGGCCAACAACGGTTCGGGCATTCTCTGGGGAAGTTCCGCCTTGACTCCCATCGCTCCCCTCCTGATCAACAACGTGGTGGCCTTCAATCCCTGGGGCCTGGAACAGACGCCCGGCACCCCCACAAACGCGGTCATCGAAAACAACTGCGTGTTTGGTAATCGGGTTCACAGCTTTGGAGCCAATTACCGCGGATTGCCCGACCCGACCGCCAGCGGCGGGAATATCTCGTTGGATCCCCAATTCGCCTCCGTGCGATTGGGCAACCTCCATTTGCAGCCGACCTCCCCGTGTCGCGATGCCGGACAAGACCGGGGAACGATGCTGGGCACCGAGGATATCGACGCGGAATCCCGAATCCAGGGCAAAGCCGTGGACATGGGCGCCGACGAATCGGGCGACGCGACTTGGAACGTCTCGCCGAGAATTATCCGGGTGAAGACAAACGGCGACGACACCGGTGATGGCGCCTCGTGGCTCGCCGCCAAGCGGACGGTGGCGGCCGCGCTGGATGCCCTCCGGCCCACAGGCGGCGAAGTCTGGGTGGCCGAGGGGACTTATCCTGGGCACTTCTGGCTGCCGGCGTTCGCGCATCTTCATGGCGGCTTCACGGGGACTGAAATCGCCCGGGACGAACGTCGGCCCGCCATGCATCGCACTATCCTTGATGGCGGCGGCAAACCCAATGTGGTGTTCAGCGGTCAAGGCGGATTTGCGGTCAGCACCCTGGACGGATTTACCGTGACAGGCGGCGGCGCTTACCGCGGCGGCACGAACTACAACAAATACGGCCTGGGCGGCAAGGGAGGAGGCATCCTTGTGTCGGTCTCAAGCCCGGTGATTACCAATAACCTGATCACCCGCAACAGCCTGGCCTACGACAATACCACCAACCAGTTCCCTTCGTATGGGGCGGGAATCGCCTGCGAATTGAGCTATGCCGTGATCGCAAATAACATCATCGAAGAGAATGAAATTCTCAACGACTTCGATGGTAGTGGCGCGGGCGTTTACTGCCTCAAGTCAATGCCCTTAATCATCGGCAACCGCATCGCTCGCAACCGATCAGCCTACGGGGCCGCGGTCTATGCCTGGGCCTCGACCCCTCTCATCCTGGAAAACACGATCGAAGACAACAGCATGTACGTGCTCATGCCCGTCTTCTTTGGCGCGGTCGAGGGCGCCATCAGCATCCACTTGGCCGACGATGCCCTGGTCGAGGGCAACCGCATCTCGAACAATACAGCCGGCACCGGCGCCGGACTCTACTTCAGCGCCTTTCGCGCCGGCCGGATTCAAAACAACCTCTTTGCCGCAAATCGTGCCTACGATCCCACAGCATTCGGCGGACTCGGCGGCGGTCTTTACGTGTTCGTGACCACCAACGCCACCTCCGCAATCCGCGTCGCGAATAATACGATCGTGAGTAATATCGCCTCCAACAGGTTTCAGGAAATGGGAGGCGGGATGGCCTTTACCCTGGTCCCCCCCGCAACAAACCTGGTCATTGCGAATAACCTGGTCGTCTCAAATTCATCCGGCCTTTTCCAAACTCCCACATTGCCCATGACGAAACCGCAGCTCAGTCACAATAACGTGTTCAATCTCAGAACGAACTACGTCAATCTCACCCCCGGATCCAACGACGTCAGCCGTGCGGCGATTTTTATGGATCCGCCTTCGGGCGATTACCGGCTGGCCACCGGTTCCGCCGACATTGACACCGCTGATCCCGATGACGCCCCTGGCTCTGATCTGAATGGAATCGCCCGGCCGCTCGATGGGAATGCAGACGGCCAACCCGTCGCGGATCTCGGCGCTTTCGAGTTCGTCCACCCCACCGCTGACACCGATGGCGACGGTCTCCCGGACTGGTGGGAAGTCGAAATGCGTCTGAATCCTGTGACCGCCGATTCGGGCGATGATCCGGATAACGATAAGGCCTCGAATGCCCACGAGTTTCTCGCGGGCACTGTCCCCCAAGATTCCGAATCGGTCTTGGCATTGCAGGTCAACACGCTATCCAGCGGAAAGATCCAGCTCAGCTGGACCGGTGTTTCCGGTCGAGTGTATGACGTCGACCGCGCAAGACACCTGGACGAAACCCCAGATTGGATGGCCTATCAAAACGGGATTCCCGGAAACGGCTCGGAACTCACCCTTGATGTCCCCCGCGACTCGGATGCTGCGAGCTTCTTCCGCGTTCGTGTCAGGGTCCCCTGAATCCGCTTACCCTCTTCGCATGGTTGAATGCTGGCACCTCTTCATGCTGTTTGGAACCGGTTTTGTGGCCGGATGGGTCGACTCCATCGCCGGCGGTGGGGGATTGATCACCATTCCGGTCCTCCTGAGTGTTGGCCTGGATCCCCGGGCTGTGCTCGGCACAAACAAACTCCAGGCGACATTTGGCTCGGCCAGCGCGACATGGCATTACGCGCGGGCCGGCGCCGTGCCGCTCTCGGATTGCCTGCGGGGCTTCGTGATCACATTTGTTTGCGCGGCAATCGGGGCTTGTCTGGTGCAACGGCTGTCGAACGACTTTCTGGCAAAGCTGATACCACTGCTCTTATTCGCCGTGGCGATCTATTCGTTGCTGCGACCGAACCTCGGCGATTCCGAGGCCCGCCCGCGCATGGGCCGGCTGGGATTTGACTGGGTCTTCGGATTGTTGATCGGCTTCTACGATGGCTTTTTCGGGCCAGGGACCGGCACCTTCTGGGCCATGGCCTTTGTGCTCATGCTCGGTTTCAATTTCACCCAGGCGACCGCATACACAAAGGTCATGAACTTTGCCAGCAACCTCAGTGCGTTGTGCCTGTTTCTGGCCCTCGGCCAGGTTCTCATGGTGCCCGGCATCACCATGGGACTGGGACAGCTCCTGGGGGCGAGGATCGGCAGCCGGATGGTCCTCAAACACGGAACCTGGCTCATCCGCCCGGTTTTTACCAGCGTGGTTATCGTTCTGACCTTGAAACTCCTTTACCAAGCCTACGGTTCGCGAGGCTAAAGCGCAGGCTCGGTCTGCGGTAACTTGCAGGCCGGGAGCTCTCACACGGCGATGATTCCGACGTCGTGTATCCCTCGCGTCATTGATTTCCCACATCCTTCAAGACCATCGTATTTGGTTCGCCTTCATTAGTGTTCATTAGCGGTTGAGTTGTTTGATGCGCGGTTTTCGGCACGGCGATCCGCCTTGCCTCAAGACCTTGCGCGGCGTGTTCGCCAGCTTTGCAGCCGGGGAAGGTCAGAAGGATCCGCAGCTCGTCGGCACCTGGAAATACTGGCATTACTCGACCAGCGCCCTCGGTGGTTACAGCACCGAACGGACCCGATTCCTTGCGCTGCGCCCCGATGGCACCTGCCTCTGGTCTAGCCATGCCGAAAGCGGCGGGAGTGTCCAAGGCCGGGATTCCCTCGGCAACGAAACCTATCGGGCCGGCCACGTCGGCGTGGGGGAAGCCAGTGACCGCGGGACATGGTCTGCGGGCAGCGGGAAACTCTATGTCATGTGGCAAAACGGCAGCCTGAGTGAATGGGAATACACCGTCTCCGGCCAGACAGGCAGCCGCAGGTTGCTGCTAAAGAACAGCAACCAACAGACGGCTGACGAATGGATGGAGCAACCGCAATGAGCGTCGGATACAGCATCAAATAAACATCGCGCTCCAGGCAATCAGCCCCTCGGATCCAAGGGATAGAACGATTGAGGTTTCCTTTATGGCCTTTACTAATAAGTTGACATCCCCAAAAGACGGTGGCCTATTGAGGATAACTAATACCTGCTGAATGCTTCACAGGCGGCTTTGTTGTTGGCGCCGGCATGGCTGGTTGGAGAAAGGGAGTCGTATGCGTGCTTCTGGGAATCGTCCTCAACGGGGTTTCATTTACTCGATGTTTTTCACTTTCGCCGCGGGTTCATTGCTGCTCTTCGGTATCCTATTCCACTCGACTGAAGCCAGGGCGCAGTCGACCAACGCGGCCTCGGTCGGCGGCGACGCCAGGTTCGTGGAAGGGGAGATCCTGATCCAGTTTAAGCCGGGTGCAACCGATGAACTCGTCGCGGATGTTCTTCGACGCGCCGCGGTCGCGAGCGTCAAACATATCCTGACGCCCGCCATGAAACATCGCGGGAATATCGGGATTACCCGGGTTGAAACCCGGATGCCTGCGGTCCAAGCCCTGCAAGCGCTGCAGAATCATCCAGCGATCGAGATGGCGCAGCCGAACTGGATCTACACGCACCAGGCTGTTCCGAATGACCAGTACTACGTTAACGGTTCGCTCTGGGGAATGTATGGCGATGGATCTACCCCCATGAATGCGTTTGGCAGCCAGGCCGCCGAAGCCTGGGCGGCTGGCAACGTGGGTTCCGAGACTGTCTGCGTCGGTATCATCGATGAGGGCATTCAATACAACCATCCCGATCTCGCGGCCAATATGTGGGTCAACCAAGAGGAATATGAGGGAACAACCGGTGTCGACGACGACGGGAACGGTTACGCTGACGACATCTACGGCTGGAATGCCATTAACGACAATGGAGTTATCTACGATTCCAGATGGGACGACCACGGGACTCATGTCGCCGGCACTATCGGCGCAGTCGGTGGAAATGGAATAGGTGTGGTGGGTGTAAACTGGAACGTAAAACTGATTGCGGGCAAGTTTCTCGGGCCCAGGAGCGGCACGACCGCGGATGCCATTCAGGCGATCGACTACATGACCAATCTCAAAGAGAAAAAGGGGGTCAACATCGTCGCGCTGAACAATTCCTGGGGCGGTGGTGGATACGACAACCTGTTGCTCGCGGCGATTCAACGGGCGGCCGCGCAAGACATCCTTTTCGTCGCCGCAGCGGGCAACAGCGGTGTCAACACCGACATTAGTCCGTCGTACCCCGCATGCTACGACGACCCTTCAGTCGTGTCTGTCGCCGCCATTGACAGCTCTGGCAGTCTGGCCAGCTTCAGCAACTACGGAGCGACGACCGTCGATCTGGGTGCCCCGGGCGTGAACATCGTTTCCACGCTCCCCGGAGGTCAATATGGCGCGTATAACGGCACATCGATGGCGACACCGCATGTCACTGGAGCCGCAGCTCTCTACGCAGCGATGAATCCGTCAGCGACCATGACCATGTTGGATATCAAGAGCGCCATCCTAAGCTCAGCCGCAGCCGAGCCGACGACATCGCTCCAAGGCAAAACCACAACAGGAGGACGTCTGAATGTCTCAGGTTTCACCGCTGCCGCCACCGTGCCGCCCAATGCTCCATTTGGCCTGAGTGCCTCGGTCGATTCCAGGACGGTGAATATGATCCATCTCTCGTGGACAGACAATTCCGATAACGAGACGTTATTCATTATTAGACGGATCGGGGGTAATACAATCCCCGACATCACCGTGGCCGCGAATGTCACATCGTATGTTGATGCCTGGCTCGACCAAAACACGACCTACACTTACAGTATTGCAGCGCACAACAGCGCGGGTGATTCATGGGCTATGGATCCGGCATCGGCATCGGCGACAACGGGCCCCTTCCCGGCCCCAGCCACCGCCCAATACATCGCCACCGACACCTACACCAGCGGAAACTGGTGCGACGTTTACGGAGCTTCCGGGTACGGCCACTTGCCGTATGCAATAGATCCCGAGTACCCAGACGAGACATTAGTAAAGCCAGATTACTACGCCTTATTACTACCCGAGTACGGTTATCCCGATGGCGTGGCGATTGAGTCGTTCGGAAAAACGATCTATAATTGGACAACGTCCACAGCCGACACTCGCGCTCTAGTGAAGGTGTGCGACCAGGACCCGATCGCTCGTTGGCTGGGCTGCTATTACTCCGGTTCCGATTTTACCCTGGATCTCGACACGGGCGGCGAGGGCTACCAAGTGGCATTCTACGTGGTCGATTGGGATAAACGCGCCCGCTCGCAGAACATCGAGATTTTCGATTACTACCGCCAGACCTCGATCGCAGGCACCTTACGGAGCGTCACGGATTTTATAAACGGCAAGTACTTGATCTACAACCTTAAAGGCCGGGTGCTCATTCAATTCACTCGCACAGGGAACGAAAATGCCGTCCTGAGCGGAATTTTCTTTGATGCCCCCGTGGACAGCAAGCCCACTGTCTCCATCACCAGCCCCGCGAACGAGAGTACCGTGAGGGGAACGGCCGTCTCCCTCACCGCATCCGCAAGCGACGATGTGGGCGTTACGCAGGTGGAGTTTCTCGTCGATGGAGCTTGGGTTAACGAGGATAAGGATGACACTGATGGATGGTCGGCTACGTGGGATTTGACAGGAGTGAGTGATGGCGCCCACACCATTACCGCGATCGCCACAGATTCCGCCGGTCAAACGACTACCAGTGCTGGAGTCACGGTGACAGTAGATAACTTCGTCGATCCCACCGTGCATTGCGGAGACTTGGACGGATCGAAGACCCTAAGTTCCAGGAACTGGACGGCGACCGTCACTGTGACGATTCATAATGCGGATCATCAACCCGTTTCTGGCGCGACCGTGACCGGCATTTGGAGCGGTGGCTACAGTCACACAGCGAGTGGCACAACCGGCACCGATGGCACCGTCAGTTTCCCAACAGGAGCGATGAAACTTGCGAAAACCAGCGTGACCTTCACGCTCACGGGTGTGACGGCTACTGGTATGACCTACTCTCCCTCCTACAACCACGATCCCGATGGCGACAGCAACGGGACATTTATCACCATCACCAAGTAGCTGCGAGATTTCGGGTCTCATGGATCCCGGGGCTCAAGACTGACGACGATCCTGAGCCTCGGGAGGAGTGATCAGCCTCAGGGCTCCTGATTTCACACCTTAAAATGAAATCACCCAGGAATTTTTCTGACACCGATTTCTCACACGGACACGGAGCTCACGGAGATTTTTCGGAAAAACCAATTCTCTGTGGTCTCGGTGCCTCTGTGTGAGGTCAGGCTTTTTCCTTGGGTTCAGGAGTTCTGAGCCTCTTGCATCAGCCAACTTTATGTCGTAGTTGCGACACAATATTGTCCTGCGTCGGGCAAGGGGGGGACCAATGCAGCCGGCTTATTTCCCCCGACTTCAATCCGATGGAACGGTCATGACTGAGGCGTATGGCGGATTGTTTTGAGGTGATATCCCCGGTAAGCCAGCCAGCTCAGGAACATCAATAACGCCTGCCCGAAGGCGTGTTTGAGGGCGGAACGATACACCAGGGGGGCAACCAGGCCTGCGACGATCGCAAAAACCAGAACGTGGGTGAATCCTTGCAGCGAAGAGGCCAATCCTTTGTGGTGCGGAAACAGGTCGAGACCTTCAAGGGTGACCACAGGGACCATGAGAGCGAACCCGAAGGTGTAGACCGTCAGCGGCAGAACGGTCCACGGCACCTGAGGGGGAATCGACAGATTTATGGCAATATTCAGGATGGCGCCAACGGCCATCAATGTGAATCCGCGCCGCACCATGCGTCCCGGCGGCGTGCGTCCCGCCTTGTGGCTGGTGAC
This sequence comes from Verrucomicrobiota bacterium, assembly GCA_022709905.1. Taxonomy (GTDB): domain Bacteria; phylum Verrucomicrobiota; class Verrucomicrobiia; order Limisphaerales; family UBA1319; genus JAKLHY01. The sequence goes on from JAKLHY010000064.1 coordinate 20,548, forward strand.
CGCGGAACCGAGCATGACACCCGAAATGAGCGGGATGAACATCCAGGCGAACTGGGTCTCTGAAAGTTGGAGGATGTTCAACACAACATCGGGTGCTGTGGCGACATACAACAGAAAACCACCGGCGCCAAAAGCCAGCGCCAGGCAGGACATCATGAAACGGCCATGAGAGACCGTTTCCGCATAGGCTCGAAGCAGGTGTCCCGGATGAAACGATCGACGCAGGCGCGCAGGCAGGCTTTCCGGAAGGCCGTAATGGCAGGCGCAAATGAGTGTGATGCCCAACAGCCCCAGGAAGACGAACGGGCCCCGCCATCCGAATCCGACGTGAAGCCAGCCGCCTACGATCGGCGCCATGACGGGGCCCACCCCCGTCAGCATCGCCACCTGGGCCATGAGCTTTTGAGCCTCGGGGCCGGGAAACAGATCCCGAATGATCGCCCGGCTCACGATCATGCCCGCGCCGGCTGCCAATCCCTGGATCACCCGCAATGCCAGGAGCCAGTTAAAACTGGGGGCGACGATGCAGGCCAGGGTGCTCAAGATGTAAAAAAACAGCGAGGTCAGAATAATCCGACGCCGCCCAAACGAATCTGAGAGCGCTCCGTGGAACAGGTTCATCCCGGCCAGGGCCACAAGATAATGACTCAGCGTCGACTGCATCTGAATTTCGGTCACGCCGAAATGCGCCGCCAGGGCCGGGAACGAAGGAAAATAGGTGTCGGTGGAAAATGGACCGAGCGTCGATAGCGCGGCGACCACCAGGGCTAATTTCAGGTTTTTCACTTGAAATCCGCCCCGTCTGTTTTTCTCGGACTGTTCATCATTGATTCGTCAACAGGACCTCGCATTACATCGCACAAATGCCCTGGTCGCAATAAATTGTTGCTGGGTCCAATGGATCTGGCGTCAAGCCGGGGGTGTCCGTGGCGGAAGACCGTTGAAGACCGAGAATTCCACGCCCTCCCAGGCGGAGCGGGTGGACGAACGCAATTGGACTCGTGGCCAGGCCGGGATCCGAAGCAGCCCGGAGGGGATGGTAGCGAGGCGTTCCTAACCCGGAACCGCCAACTTAACCACTAATGGACACTAATAACCGCTAATAAAGGCAGGCCAAATCCGAAGGCCCTGGAGGTTCTGCACAATCGAGGGAATGTCCGGGATTTGGGTGGAATCGCGCGTCTTGAAGAAGATGGGCGATTTTAGCGCGGAGATGCGCCTGCGATGCTGAGGGTGAGTTCGATTTCATCGGCCACCTTGTCCTGAGGCGCGCCGGGATTGATATCGAAATCACTGCGCTTGATGGTGAAGGTCGAGCGGATCACGAGAAGATCCCCTTTCATCTGCCCATTGCTGCGGGCAGCGAGTTTGTCCTTTAGAAACGTCAGCTTGACCGGCACGGTAATTTCTTTCGCCACGCCCTTGATCGTAAGGCTGCCGGTGATGTCGGCGGTTGTGGTCTCACCGGTTGTCATCGGATTCTTCATGGTTTTCGCCTCGAAGGCGATCTCGGAATGTTTGGCCACGTCCAGCCACTGCGGGCCATGCAAGTGTTGTTTCATCATCGGATTGGGGACGTGCAAGGATGAGGCCGCGACGACAATCCGACCCAGAGTCGCGGCAGGATTTTCCGGATCGAAGGTTACCACGCCACTGATGCCATTCGCGCTGCCGTTGATGGCCTCCAAGGGGGCATCCAGCTTGAAGACCGCGTTATTGACGCCCTTGGGATCTTTGAAGTCGAAGTTTTGGGGGGCGGCGAGGACATTGCCATTCAGTGCGACAGCGATTGCCAGGGCGAGGAATGTTTGCTTCATAGGCTTTGAGTTTTTTCGTAATTTATAGCTTCTTGTTTTGGAGCATCAGGGAAATGCCAGCCAGGGCACCGGCGCCGAGCAGGGCTGCTCCGAGGAAATCGACTCCCGGAACAAACTGCCGGCGGTAGGTGATGGCCTCCAGCCCGGTGATCTCATCGACGGACTTCACAGGCACGGAGGTCTTGGTCCAACCGCGGTTGGCGCCGGCGCGCAGCCAGACAACCGCGGCTGTCAGGAGAATCCCGACTGCAAGAATCTGTAACAGGCGTTTCATGACCATACAGAACAATCCAGATCGATCATTGGGTCTTGCGACTCCTGACCATCGCCATAAGATGGCTTGGGTCCGCCCGCTTGTCCAACGACCAATTCTTTTCCTGAGCATTAACAGCAAGCATACGCGGGCCCGCATGGAATTCCGGCATCTTCGAGATTTCGTTGCGATGACCTCCGGCCTTGAATCACACCCCTCGGGGGACGCGCTTGGGTCTTACTCAGCAGACCGCCCGATGGTTTCATTTGACAGATGCCGGGGAAAATGTTTCTACATAGAGAAACACCATGGACAGAATCGTTGACATTGCCCGGGTGTTCGCGGCAACGCGGAATCCGCGGACCGTGGAACATCTGCTGCGGGCCCTGTTGACCGAAAGCGAGGCGAGAAAGCTTTCGTTGCGCTGGGACATTGTCCGGTTTCTGTCCGAGGGCGAGAGCCAGCGGGTGATCGCCCGCCGGCTGGGAGTCAGCCTGTGCAAGATCACACGGGGGGCGCGGGAACTGAAGAAAAGGGGATCGACGCTGAAGAGACTCTTTGCGCAACCGGCATCATCCTCTGAACGCACATCATAAGGAGAACCTCATGCAAACGAAAGTGTATCTGACCGAAGATGAAATGCCGAGGCAATGGTATAATATTGCCGCCGACCTACCGTCCCCCATGCAACCGCCGCTCGGGCCGGATGGCAAACCAATCACCCCCGACATGCTCGCCCCGGTGTTTCCGATGAACATTATCGAGCAGGAGGTGAGCACTCAAAGGTGGATCGACATTCCCGAGGAGGTGTTGGGGATTCTGTGCAAATGGCGGCCGTCCCCGCTTCATCGGGCCTATGCGCTCGAGAAGGCCCTGGGGACTCCGGCCCGGATATACTACAAGAACGAGAGTGTCTCGCCGCCCGGCAGCCATAAGCCGAACACGGCGGTCCCGCAGGCGTGGTACAACAAACAGTTTGGCATCAAGAAGATCACGACCGAGACCGGGGCGGGTCAATGGGGCAGCGCGCTGGCCTTTGCCTGTTCATTGCTGGGGCTCGAGTGCAAGGTCTTCATGGTGCGGATCAGTTTTGACCAGAAACCGTTCCGGAAACTGATGATGGAAACCTGGGGGGCGACGTGCATTGCAAGCCCTTCCACAGAGACGAATGCCGGCCGCCAGATTCTGGCGAGCCACCCGGATACTCCTGGCTCTCTGGGCATTGCCATCAGCGAAGCGATCGAGGCGGCCGTGACCGACAAGACGGGTTCAACCCGGTATTCTCTGGGGAGCGTTCTCAACCATGTGATGCTTCATCAGACGATCATCGGTCTTGAATCCAAGAAACAACTCGAGAAGATCGGAATCAAACAGGTCGATGTCGTCATCGGCTGCGCCGGTGGCGGATCGAACTTTGCGGGTTTGGCTTTCCCGTTCGTCAACGACAAGATCCACGGCGCCAGCATCGACATCATTCCCGTCGAACCGACCTCGTGTCCCACCATGACCAAGGGCCCGTTTGTCTACGATCACGGGGATACCGCGAAGATGACACCGCTCTTGCCGATGCACTCACTTGGCCACGATTTCATCCCGCCACCGATTCATGCGGGCGGCCTGCGCTATCATGGCATGGCGCCCCTGGTCAGCCAGACCATCATCGAAGGATTGGTGACGCCTCGCGCCATTGACCAAGTCGAATGCTATGATGCGGCCGTGCTGTTTGCCCGGACCGAAGGCATCATTCCCGCGCCCGAGACCAGTCACGCGATCGCCGCCGCCATTCAGGAAGCCCGGAAGGCAAAGGAAGAAGCCAAGGAAAAGGTCATCCTCTTTGGGTTTTCCGGACACGGTCTCATGGATCTTTCCGGGTATGACAGATTTTTCCAGGGCAAGCTTGTCAGCTACTCGCTGCCGGAGAGCGAGATGGGGAGCGCCATCAGGGAACTGAACGGTTTGCCAAGGCCGAAGGTCGTGCGCACCGGCAAATGGTGACGAGGGCGATGGGCGCAGTGGAGTAGCAGTGGAGCAGATCAGGGTTTCCGATCCAAACCGGACGGCGGTTTGCGTTGAGTGAGGCAGCCTCCGAGGGACGCCCCCGCCAAAACCCGAACTCATTTTTGAACAAACCCTAAGCGGGTCAGGTTCGTAAAGGATGCCCTCATGGTATCGATCGATCCGAATCAGGAACGGCATTGTCCCAGGCTCGGCCATTCCGTGACGCTCGCCTATTGCGTGCGGGAGGGCCTTGACCTTCCCTGCCGGCTTATCGACTCCTGTTGGCAGGACCGGATTCCGGTTCGCGAGTATCTCCTCACCCTATACTCGGAGTCCCAGCTGGAGAAGCTCCATGGCCCGACATCCAAACTGGCTTCGATTGTTGACCTCATCCACCAGGCGCGGACATCGCAATAAGGGTCTGCCTTGATTAGCGATTTTTGGGGGGCCATCAGCGGTTAAGTTGTTTTACGTGCGGTTTTTGACCTTCGATCTTGCCTTACCGACGGGGGACAATCATGGTCTTGGGCAAAGACTGGTTATGAACCCCATCCCATGGCGCATCCAAATTCTCCGGCTCGTTATGGCCGGTGCCTGTTCGTTTCCGGGGTTGGCAGATTCCGGTTCCCCGCGGGTATCCGCCCAGGAATTGCCGGGGCCTGATTCCACGCAACACCGCGAGGTCCGGCAACTCATCGCGCGCCTGTTACCGGAGCAGGCGAAGTTTTTTAGCGTGGAGTTTATTCCCGCGGAGTCGGGCCGCGACGTCTTCGAGGTCGAAAGCCGCGATGGTCGAATTGTGTTGCGTGGGAACAAGGGCATCTCAATTGCGGCCGGCTTGAACTGGTATCTCAAGTACGAGTGCAACGCCCATTATTCTCTCAAAGGACGCCAGTTGGCGATTCCCAAGAGCTTGCCAGTGGTCCAGGACAAGGTGCGCCGCGTCAGCCAGGATCGCTGGCGCTACTTTCTGAACTACTGTTGTTTTGGGTATTCATTGCCCTGGTATGACTGGGCGGATTGGGAACGGTTGATTGATTGGATGGCGCTGCAAGGGATCAATGCCCCCTTGTCGGTCACCGGACAGGAAGCGGTGTGGCGGGAGGCCGGCAGGCGCCTGGGATTTTCGGAGGGCGATCTGAAGGATTTTCTGGCCGGGCCGCCCTATCTGCCCTTTGGCTGGATGGGATGTCTGGATGGCTGGGGGGGGCCTTTGCCGCAATCCTGGGTGGATCGCCATGCGACCCTGCAACAGCAGATCCTGGCCCGGGAACGCGCCCTCGGCATGACCCCTGTTCTCCAGGGATTCACCGGGCACGTCCCTCCCGCAACGAGCCGCCTTTACCCAGACACCCGGCTTCACAAAGTGAAATGGGCTGAATGGGAAACGTTCCTGCTGGACCCGCTCGATCCACTGTTTGCCCGGTTTGCGGGGACGTTTCTTGAGGAACAACGGCGGCTCTTTGGCACAGATCACCTTTACGCGGCTGACACCTTCATCGAAATGACTCCGCCCAGTGGTGACACCAATTTTCTTGCGGCCACGGCCCGGGCGATCCACGGCGGGATGGCCAAGGCGGATCCGGATGCCGTGTGGGTTTTGCAGGGTTGGACGTTTTTAAACCAGGCTCAGTTCTGGACCCAACCGCGGATCGAGGCCTTCCTGAACGCAATTCCCGATTCGCGAATGCTGGTATTGGACCTGTTCTGCGATGTTACCCCTGTCTGGAACCGGACTCATGCTTTCTATGGCAAGCCCTGGGTCTGGTGTGCGCTGCAGAATTTCGGCGACTGCGTTTATCTGGGAGGGGCGCTGAACCGGCTCCACGCCGATCTGCCCGCGGCCAGACGTGATCCGCTCGGACGCAACCTGGCCGGCATCGGTTTTGTAAACGAGGGGCTAGATTACAATCCGATCCTGTTCGACTTCCTCTTCGAGCAGTCCTGGCGGTCCGAACCGGCGAACTTGGACGACTGGGTGCGCGACTACGGCCGGCGGATTGTTGGAAATGCTGATCCGGACTCGGACGCGGCCTGGCGCATTCTGATCGAGACGGCGTTCACCGGTCAACATCAGGTGGCGCCCGCCTATACCCAGGTGCCGTCGCTTGCTGCTGCCTCCGAACCTCCCTACAGCAATGAACGCCTCTTACAGGCCTGGCGATGCCTTCTCGGCGTCGCCCAGCGCGGTCCCATGTCTGATGCGATCCAATTTCAGTTGCTCATGGTGACTCGCCAGGTGCTGGGAAATTTCTCGGGGGAATTGGCCTGGCAAGCGATCGACGCCTGGCGTGCCAAGGATCCGCAGCGCTTCCAGACGGCCTCAGAGCGGATGCTTGAATTGATCCGCGATCTGGATGCTCTGCTGGCGACCCGTAGCGAGTTTCTGCTGGGAGAATGGCTGGCGGACGCTAGGCACTGGGGCGAGACCGTGGCCGAGAAAGACAGGCTCGAATGGAATGCGCGCCGGGTGATTACCATGTGGGGCCAGCGAACCGCCATCCGGGATTACTCGCGCCGGGAATGGTCCGGCATGCTCGGGAGTTTTTACCTGAAGCGATGGGAAAAGTTCTACGACGCGCTAGCGCGGAGCCTGGATACGGGCCGGCCTTTTGACGCCGCCGCATTTGACCAGGAACTGCAGCAATGGGAACTCGCCTGGGCCGACTCTCACGAATCCTATCGCGTCACCGCGGAGGGCGATCCCCTGGCTGTCTCTCAACAGCTCTGGGCTAAATACCAACCGGCTCTTGCCCGCTCCTATGCGCCAGAAACGACGAGCCTGACCACCGGCAAACCGTCGACGGCCTCCAGCGCTTTGCCGGGACATCCGGCTTCCTTGGCCAACGACGGCCGCATTCGGGATACGAACCGGTATTGGGCCACAGATATCCAAAACGATCCTGATCCCTGGTGGCAGGTCGATTTCGAAAAGCCCACCACGGTCGGGCGGGTCACGATCATCCCCTTCTTTGGTGATGAGCGCAGCTACGGATTTACGGTCGAAGGTTCAACAGACGGCGCCACATGGAAGATCCTCGCCGACCAGCGCTCGAATCAAACGGCTTCGACATCGGAGGGCTACCGGTGCTCCTTCTCTGCCCAGACGATTCGATACCTCCGGATCCGTCAAACCCGCAACTCAGCCAACTCAGGCCGCCATTTGGTCGAGGTGCTGGCCTTCGAGAACTGACCGGAAAACCGACGTACCCCGCAACGGGGGGCACCCACTCGACTTGGCCAATACGGTTAGTAAAATGCGGGATTGATGATGCCTGGCCCGCCCAAAACTCCAAAGTCATTTTGACCAGCACCCTCTGGATTTCTCTCATAGGCACCCTCTTGTTCGCATTTGACGAACCCTCGGTACAAGGAATCCCCCTCCTTCAACGAGGATGGTTTCGCTCTTCCAGGTTATGACCGCTAGCACGACCGTTGGCTCCAATACGATCCCCATCGGCAGCATCGAGGCCAGTTCTCTTTTCCTGCTCAAACCATGGCCTTCTTTACGGGTTCCGGGCATGGCTGCGGCTAAATCTCCAAAGAGAATGCCGCCATTTAGGCCATGATGAACCCTTGCCAATCCTTCTCGCCCTCCTCGGTTCCACCATTCTGGAAATTTATTGTGGCAATCGGTCTGACCAATCGCTTCCCGAAGTCGCTCGTCACCGAGCGATTGACGCGGCTTCCGTTTGACTCTTCTTGGCAGCGTTGGTGTTTTCGAGAACCACCGCAGTATGAATCAGATGACGGTTGCCCTGGCCGGCCGCAATCCCAGCGGTCTTATCCTCCCGAGTTTTTTTCAAGGCGGTCATGGCAGGTGGACACACATCCAATAGCTCCTTCCAGGACGTTAAACCAAACGACAACCGGAGTGCGAACATGGACGGCTGATGCTCCAGCGCGTGATCGTGGTGCCAAAGGAAGCGATCAAGCGCCGCCTCATATCTGCCTTGTTTCACCAGCGCCTCGGTATCGCTCAAATCTGCGCGGTATTGCCTATGATTTTGTGCCTTTTGACTTCCAGGATCATCAGGTCGGTGGTAAAATATTATCCTCATGTGCGGGACAACACAACCGGGGTTGTCAGCAGCAAGGGGAGGGGAGTTCACCACCACCCATTGGAGCGTGGTGCTAAGGGCGGGCCGCGGTTTTTCTTCTGCCGCACAAGACGCGCTGGAACAGCTCTGTCGGACTTACTGGTATCCGCTCTATGCTCATGTGTGTCGTCGCGGTTATAATCCAGATGATGCTAAAGACTTGACCCAGGAGTTTTTTGCCCGCCTGCGCTCCAAGCAGTGGTTGAACACAGCCAATCCAATTCGCGGCAGGTTCCGATCGTTTCCTTTGACCGCGCTGAACCATTTTTTGGCTAATAAAATCCTTGGTCGGACGAAACCATCGAGAGCATCGATTTCATTTCCACCATGAAAAATCCGTCGCCTTTTCTGGTGGCAATCACGCTGGAAAAATAACGAATTGAACCTTTTTATCCAGTCGGCGAATTAATGTGCAACTTTCGGCGGAATTTTCTTCAGTAATGTCGTGTTAAGACCTTTGTATTAAACCCGGTGCTCATGCTATGAAAAACTCCCGGTCAATCCCCTGGCCTCTCAGGTTCCGGTTGCTGTTCGCGCTCTCGGTGGCCGCCTTGCCTGGCATCCTGGCGGGCGCCCCTCCGTTAAGCGTGCAAAGCATAGCCAGAAGTGGCGCCAAGGTCATTGTCTCTTTCAATGGCGGGACGCTTCAGAGCGGAACCGCGATAACGGGCCCGTGGGCGGACGTTCCTGGCTCCGCCTCGCCGTATAGCACCTACACGCTCGGCACCATGCGGTTTTTCCGAACCCGGGACAATCTTGGAAACTATTCGGTCAATGCGGTTGGATATGTCAATATCAATCTTGGCGCCGGCTGGAACTTAATCCAAAATCCCCTTAATTCAGGCAACAACACCGTTGCTGAGGTTTTGCCAACCGTACCAGAGCACACCCGGATCATGAAGCAAATGATATCGGGGGTAATATTGTTTGAAATAAGCAATGACTACGATCAAGGGAGCTGGCGCGATCCCAGTATGGTCTTTAAGCCTGGCGAAGGTGTTGCTCTTTACTTGCCATCTCCGGGAAATACAACTGTGACCTTCGTTGGCGAAGTGGGCCAGGGAGACCGCAGCATCAACTTCTCTGCCGGGTTTAACCTAATCGGATCCATAGTGCCGCAAGCCGGCCGACTCGTGTCTGATTTGGGTTATCCGGTTGTCCATGGCACCACGATTTATACCTACTCGCCTGGGGTGGGATACACGGTTTATGATTATACCAGCCTGTTTGGCTGGATCCCTCACGAACCCGTGCTGACCGTTGGCCAGGCCTTCTGGAGTCATCAACCCTCAGCTGGTGCATGGACGAGGCAATTCATCATCAAATAGTTCCCGAGAAACGTTGGCGGATCTAAACAGACAATAATGGAGCGGGAAAGGTTATCTTGCATGAAGAAGTTTGGATTCCTGGTGATCGCGTTAACGATCGGCGCATCACAGCTTCTGGCGCAAGGCCAGATCGATTTCAGTAACTATAAGCCGGGTTTGGGCATCGATGCCCCGGTCTATGAGGTTGATAATATAACCCCGTTGGATTCCGGTTACTTGTGCCAGCTTCTAATCAAAAAAGCTGGTGATCCCGGATCCAATTATGCACCGGTGGACGCACCGGTTCCCTTCCGGAATCAACCCCCCGAGTATAACCCCTTTACCGCCGGTCGCGGCACCGGATATTTCTCCGGTGGTGTGGTAACCATCCCCTATCCAGCCGGGACTTGGCTAGAAGTCGTTGTGGCCGCATGGGATTCAATCGGTGGCACGATTATGACATATAAGGCGGCCGTTGCCGCGAGGGTAAACTGCGCAGAAACAGAACCGTTTCTGGTCAAAATAGCGGAGGGACCTTTTAATCCTCCACCCGTGCTATCAGGTCTCAAGAGTTTCCATCTAGGGGGCACGATGAGATACCGCTTGTCCACCGAGGTGTGGGCCGGAGTTGGCAGCGTGAGGGTGAGGCCGGGAAGTCCCGATGGCAAGTACAACTCCGGGACAGCGGTTCAATTATTGGCCAATCCGGCCCTTGATTATGTGTTTAGCAGCTGGAGTGGCGACGTCACCGGCTCGGACAATCCGGTGACCATCATCATGAACGGGACCAAGAGTGTGAGCGCGAACTTAGCGCGGGGCACTCCCCAGATCAACTACACCTTCGACGACGGCGCGGTTCCCGCTGGAGCAGACATCAGCGGCACATATCCTGAAGGCGCCACGCCAGTCGCCTATGTGGACAAAAATGGCGGCCTGTACGATAGCGGAGTGCTCAAACTGACGACTTCAGAAAACCATCAGGTCGGCGGATTCCGCTCGCCGCTGCTTGCGGGCGGAGCGCAACTCGGCGAGTTCATCTTCAAGGCGCTACACCAGAGCATGAGCAGCACGGGAGTTCCGGCCGACGGTTTCAGCATCAATTTCGCCCCAGACCTTCCGATCCTGCCCCCCGGCGACGCCGAGAATGGGGCGGGCACTGGCATCACGGTGACGTTTGACGTATACGACAACGAGGATGGCGATCCGAATAACGAGGACGGTGAAGCCCCGTCCGTTGACGTCTGGTACCAGGGGAAACTCGTGGCGGTGAAACGCGTGCCATTGGCTCCCTTCAATGCGGGTGCCTTTATGGACCTAAGGTTGCACGTAACTGAAGGCGGACTCCTCAGCCTGCTAATGATTGAGTCCCCCATTTTTCCGAAAGGGATCGTGGTGTATGATGGTTTGCAGTTGCCTGGCTATGAGCCGATGAGCGGACTCAAGTTTGCCTTGTATGCCCGGACGGGCGGGCTCAACGCCGACTTCTGGTTTGACAACATCGAGCTCTATTACCGCACCAGTGTCACCCCCGCCCGCTACTCCCTGACGACCTCTGTCCTGCCATCTGGCGCGGGCAGTGTCACCTCCAATCCGGCCCCCGAAGGCGATGGGAATTATGCGGAAGGAACGGTCGTTACTCTTTCTGCCAACCCGTCGGCTGGGTATGCGTTCAGCAGTTGGAGCGGGGATGCCTCGGGGGGAAGTCCGACCACGATCACGATGACGGGCCACAAGATGGTCACGGCCAATTTCGTGCCATTAGGTGTAGCGGACTTGCCGGGCTTGCGTCGGCAATACTACGCCGGAATCCCTGGCCAGGCTGTATCGGATTTGACCGCCAGCGCCGCGTATCCCCATCTTCCTGACGCGGTCGATATCGTGTCAATGCTGGAAAGCCCGTCGCTCTCGGAGGGTGGACCGGACTGGCACGACGATTACGGACAACGTTTGAGAGGTTGGCTCGTGCCGCCCCAAACAGGCACGTATGTATTCTACCTGGCCTCGGATGACCAGGCCCAAGTCTTCCTTAGCACGGATGAAAGTCCCTATAACAAGCGACTTATCGTCCAGGAATCCAGTTATACACTTTATCGGAATTGGGAAGGCACCGGTCAGCATCCTGCCCGGACCAGTGCGGCCATCTCTTTGAAGGCAGGCGAACGCTATTACCTGGAAGTGCTGCACAAGGAAGGGGGCGGAGGAGACAATGTGGCGGTGGCCTGGCAGTTGCCCGGAGGAGCCGCCCCGAAGAACGGTGATCCACCTATCGGTAACAGCTATTTGGTGCATAGGAACGACATGCCGGAGGTCCTGTTTCACATCGAACCGCCGGGCAGTGGGACTGTCTCGCTAAGTCCAGCGCCACCGCCTGGAGGACAGTACCCGGACGGAACAGTGGTGACATTCACGGCGCTTGCAAATGCCGGTTATCGGTTCGTCGATTGGAGCAAAGCTCTAACGGGTTCAGCCAATCCGGCCTCACTAACCATAATTGGCCAGCCACTGGCCATAGCGCACTTTATACCGTCCCCGCTCGCCACTCCGCAGCTCAGCTACGATTTCAACGACGGGAGGGTCCCGGCGGGGGCCGAGGCGGAGGGAATATTTACGACCGATGGCACTCGTTTTGCCTTGGTCGACAAGACTGATGGTGTGGACAATAGCGGGGTGCTCAAACTGACCACTTCGGAGAACGGTCAGGTCGGTGGGTTTCGCTCGCCGCTGTTTGCCAGCGACGCTGGACTGCTCGAGTTGACCTTCAGCGCGGATTTCCTGGCCGGCAAGGGGACATCGCCTCCGGCCGACGGGTTCAGCATCAATTTCGCCCCAGACCTTCCGATCCTGCCCCCCGGCGATGCCGAGAACGGAGCGGGCACGGGTATCACGGTGGCTTTTGACACGTTCGACAACGTGGATAATGATCCGAATAACGGAACAGGAGAGGCCCCGTCGATTGATGTCCTTTACCGGGGCCAGGTTGTGGCGGAGAAGCGCGTGCCACTGGCCTTGCTCAATTCGGGGAACTATCAGCCGGTCGTGCTAGGGGTGAAAGCTGGCGGGTACTTGGATCTGATAGTGGGCACGACGCCGGTTTACACCGATTTAGAGTTGCCGGGCTATGAGCCGATGAGCGGGCTCAAGTTCGCCTTGTATGCCCGCACCGGCGGGCTCAACGCCAGCTACTGGTTTGACAATGTCTGCCTTTACTACAGCACCAGCGTCCAGCCCCTAGGTATCAACTCATTCAAAGCCGATTTCCCGGAAGTCGTTTCGGGTGATCCAGTCGTCTTGCGCTGGGACATCAGCCAGCAGGCTACACAGATCACCATTGATAATGGCGTGGGAGACGTGACCCCCCAGACCGTGTCAGGTGTCGGCAGCGTTAGGGTGAATCCTACGACCACGACGACCTATACGTTGACAATTCGCCGTGGCACCGAGCAGAAAACTGCCTCCACGCGAGTTACGGTTATGACCGGCGTTGCCCCCAACTGGGCTGTGGTCGATAACTTTGACACTTACCCGGCGGGCTTCCTGTCGCAAACCGGTTGGTGGCTTGACCTGAATGGGAACTCCGCCCGCGTCGAAGATCGCAACGGCAACAAAATGCTCAGCGTTATGAGTGCCGACGGTGCCGCAGTTTTCCGTCTGGGCTATTTGGGAATCACCGAAGGCCAGGAGCGAACCCTGTTTTTCCGCATGATCGTTTCCGGCGATCCCATGGCCGCGCTCCGGCAAGTGATCGGCCTGACCGACAAAAACATTCGCGGGCACAGCGACACCACCGCCAATATAGGGCCGGACCTTCATCTGAACTATGATCCCGCGGCGCCCGGGTGGTTCCCCGGGGTTATTTATGGGGTTGGCGGCACTGTGGAGTATCCCGGTAATCCGCTCGAGAAGGACGTGGTCTACTCAGTTTGGATCGATATGAAGAATGTTCCGATGAATAACCCACTGTCCCCCTACGATGTCTTCTCTGTTTATATTCAGAAACAGGGGCAGACCACCCGCACAGTGTTGGTCAAAGATTATCTCAGTGATCGCGATCCCTACACTTCGAACCCTGTGCTTGGCCCAATGGCGCCGGATCTCGACAAGCTTTTCATTTCGGGTAACAGCGCCACCGCCAGCGCCTGGTTTGATGACTTCTTCCTCAGCAAATCGGGATACAGCGCGACGATGCCCGTGCCGTTCAATGAAGGGGCGGCACCCACTGGCTATACCCTAACGCTCAATCCATCACCCTTTGGCAATATTACAGCCAGTCCCTTGCCAGGCGCTAATGGCAAATATGCCGGGGGAACCGTGGTGGCGCTGACCGCCAATCCGTCCGCTGGGTATTCGTTCAGCAGTTGGAGCGGTGATGCCAGTGGCTCGGACAATCCCGTCACCCTCACCATGAACGGGAACAAGACCGTGACGGCGCATTTTACCTCGTCCCCGCTCGCTACGCCGCAGCTCAGCTACGACTTCAACGACGGAGTGGTCCCGGCTGGGGCGGAGGTAGATGAGATAATTTTGCCAGGTGACACTCCTTTTCCCTTGGTCGACATCTCAGGCGGTGTGGACAATAGCGGGGTACTCAAACTGACCACTTCGAAGAACGGCCAGGTGGGCGGTTTCCGCTCGCCGCTGCTGGCGGGAGGGGCGCGCCTGGAGGAGTTTGCCTTCGCGGCGGATGTCCTGGCGGGTAATGGGACCGAAGTGCCGGCCGACGGATTCAGCATCAATTTCGCCCCAGACCTTCCGATCCTGCCTCCCGGCGACGCCGAGAATGGGGCGGGCACGGGCATTACCGTGGCTTTTGACACTTTCGATAACGAGGATACCGATCCGAATAACGGGGCTGGAGAGGCCCCGGCGATTGACGTCCTTTACCGGGGCCAGGTTGTGGCGCACACGCCGGTGCCCCTAGCCTTGCTCAATTCAGGGACCTACCAACCGGTGGCGCTGGGGGTGAAAGCTGGCGGGTACTTGGATCTGATGGTGGGTACGACGCCGGTTTACACCGATTTAGAGTTGCCAGGCTATCAGCCGATGAGCGGGCTCAAATTCGCCGTGTATGCCCGCACGGGCGAGTTGAACGCCAGTTACTGGTTTGACAATATCGAACTCTATTACCGCACCAGCGTTGCGCCCACGCTGAGCGACGTTACCCGGCCCGGCGATCCGATTACGGCCACCTCGGGCAACAGCCCGGCCGGAGAAGATGTGGCCAAGGCCATCGACAACCAGACCGGCACAAAGTATCTGAACTTCGACAAGCTGAACGCCGGGTTTACGGTAATCCCGTCGGTAGGGCCAACGGTGGTGACCGGTCTGGGATTGACCTCGGCCAATGATGCCCCGGAGCGGGACCCGGCCAGCTACCGACTGGAGGGCTCGCTGGATGGCAAGACCTTCACCTTGATTGCAGCTGGGGCGGTGCCAGCATTTGCCGCACGGTTTATGCAACAGCAGCTGTTTTTCAATAACACGACTGCTTACGCCGCGTACCGATTGATCTTTCCGATGGTGGCCAACGCCGTCACCGCCAACAGCATGCAGATCGGCGAGGTGCAGTTGCTGGGAATGTTAGCGCCGCGATTGAACATTGCGTATGCGAATGGACTGGTGACGCTTTCCTGGGACTCGACAGCGAACGGGTATGGGCTGGAAACCACCACCCGCCTGGTGCCGCCGGTACAATGGTTCCCAGTGCCAGGAGTGGTGAACAATCAACTCACTGTGCCGGGAGAAGGTTCCACACGGTTTTACCGGTTGCGGCGATAGTGCGCGCAATCGAATCCACCTTGCCTGGCTCCTCTGGGTCAGGCACGATTCGAGCTCAACAAAATGCAATTCCCGACAAGCCAACCCCCCTTTTTGATCACCAGCGGATTTCTGGGCGCCGCCCTGTTCCTTGCAGCTGCCGCCTTGGGAGCGGATACCGATCAGCATCCGGTTGGCGGGAGCAATACTTTCCCGGTGGTCATTCACCTGAACGCAGCGAAGGCACAAGGTCCGATGCGCCAGATCTGGCGGTTCTTCGGCGCGGATGAACCGAACTACGCCACGGTTCGCCTGGCGCTACCCCGCCAGGCCGTGTCACTGCTGGTGTTCGAGTGGTAATCGGCTGAAGAGCGGTCATCCCGCAAATGGCTTTACAAATGCGTTCATCCTGTCGAGACTCACACAGTCGCTCTCCATGAGGAAGGCGCTTTTAATTTTAAGGTCGCGACAACGAATTAGTGGTCAAAGGCATTCGTCATGATACCTAAACTCGACTGGGAAAATCTGGGATTCAGCTATGTGCGGACAAACTGCCACATTCAATACATCTGGCGCGACGGCCGATGGGATGAAGGCAAATTAGTCAGCGAACCGTTTCTGAGCATGCACATTGCCGCGACATCGCTGCATTACGGCCAGGCCGCCTTCGAAGGATTGAAGGCCTTCACCTGCAAGGATGGCGAGATTCGTCTGTTCCGCCCGGATATGAATGGCCGGCGTCTTGGGACGACCGCCCGCCGGATTTGCATGGCCGAAGTGCCGGAGGCGATGTTCACCGACGCCGTGAAACGGGTGGTGGCGGCCAATCGTGACTTTGTCCCGCCGTATGGAAGCGGCGGCTCTCTGTATGTGCGTCCGCTGCTTATTGGGACCAGCGCGCAGATCGGCATTGGCCCGGCTCAGGAATATGTCTTTCTGGTGCTGGTCACTCCCGTGGGGGCCTATTACAAGGGCGGACTGAAGCCGGTCCGGGCCGTGGTGTTTGACGACTACGACCGCGCCGCCCCTCACGGCACGGGCCATGTGAAGGTCGCCGGCAATTACGCCGTCAGCCTCGAACCGCATCTCCTGGCCCATCATCGCGGTTTCTCGGTGGAACTCTACCTGGATGCGAAAGAGCATAAGTACGTCGAGGAGTTCGGGACTTCGAACTTCATCGGGATCACGAAGGACGGTCGCTATGTCACCCCCCAGTCTCATTCCATTCTGCCGAGTATCACCAACGACAGCCTGCAGCAGGTCGCTCGCGACCTGGGCATGGCTGTAGAGGTGCGGCCGATCACCTTCGACGAGCTGCCGGATCTGGCGGAAATAGCCGCCTGCGGCACCGCGGTCGTGATCACGCCGGTGAACGAAATCGTGCGCGGCGACCGCGTGGTGCGCGTTGGCCCGGCCGAAGGTTGCGGTCCGACCCTGGAAAAGCTTTATCGCCATGTGACCGGCATCCAAGTCGGCGAACAGCCCGACACATATGGCTGGTGTGTCAAGGTATGAACCAGGAAATCCACAGACGACAGTTCCTCGGTACCATGGCCAGCAGTGCTTTCCTGGCTGTTTCGGGATCCTCAGGGAAGGCGAAACCAGAATCGGCCGATCCGGTTCCATCGTCTTCTCCTTCAGCGGCTGACCAGGGAAGTAATGGCAGCCGCGAAGTCCGGCTGGAACGGCTGCATCCAAACGAAATCAAGCTGGCAATGCAGCAGTGTCCGGTGTTGTTTCAGCCCTTGGGAACCATCGAGTGGCACGGGCTTCACAACATCACGGGTCTGGATGCGGTCAAGGCGCATCATTTATGTGTGCGGGCCGCCTTGCGAGGGGGTGGATTGGTGGCCCCGCCATTGTTTGGTGGCGTCGGGGGCTTAAACGAGCCATACACCTTCGTGATGGAGCCAGAGGACGACGTTCATTCGGTATTGGTGCGGGCGTGGGTGGAAAAGTTGTGCCGGGAAGCCGTGCGGCAGGGTTTTAAGGCTGTGATCATCCTCACCGGCCACTATGGGGCAGCGCAGCAAGTGGTCATCCGCGACCTTGCAGTGAGGTTGAGCCGCTCTTTGGGTGTGCCGGTGCTGGGCACGCCGGAGTATTTCCTGGCGTTGGATGTCGGTTACCACGGCGATCACGCGGCCTGGGGCGAAACCTCACTGATGTTGTACCTCGATGCCAAGAGCGTCGATTTATCGCGTCTGGGCAATCCACCGCACCAAGGGGTGGGCGGACGTGATCCCCGCGAGGCGACCCGGGCGGATGGAGAAAGACTGGCTGAGACCATCATCGGCCGGCTCGCCAGGCTGGCACAACAAATGCCCAAGTGGGACGATGACGCCCAGCGCCGTTTCATCGCAGCCGAGGCCGCGCTGGTCAACCGGCAGATGTCCTTGGCGGCATCGGAGAAGGTAATTTGGGCCGGCTGGCGCAACATTGGGAAGGGCGTTTTCTCCGAATACGGCCGGCTGCTCGTGGAACAGAAGTTTGATGAGATTGTCGCCTTGACGGCTAAGCTGTGATCTTCATCCAGCGGCAGAGCAAATGTGACAAGGTTATACAAGTCGGCATAAATACCGCAGCATGTTGCGACGAGGCATTTTGGCGCCGGGCAAGGAGCGACGGGGAAGATTATCTGCAGGGATTCTTTGCTGACGAGTCTATAGCGATCGCGCTTGTTGCCGCGGTCATCATTCTGGCAAAGGCGCTGGGAGGTGCGCGCTCTCCCATTCCCGGATGCGATCGCAGGCTTCCTGGTAGTAGTCTTTGAAGGGATCCAGCCAAAGGATACGGCTGTCTCGCCCAAACCAGGTGAGTTGGCCTTTGGCGAACTGACGGATGGCGATGACGAGCTGGTTGAACAGGTCATCGGCGGTGCGCAACTCTCCGCGAAGATACCGGGTGATGTAGCGGTATTCGAGGCCGAGTTTGTCGAGTCTGACGTCGGAAACGCCGCGGGATCGAAGGCCGGCGACTTCATCGATCATTCCCTGGGCGAGACGTTCCCGAAGGCGCGCTTCGATTCTTTGTTCCAGGATGTCGCGCGGCCACGTCAGGCCGAGTTGAAGGCAATCGTATCGCGGGACGTTTTGGTGGGCCGCGGCGTCCGCGTAGCCAGCAGAGGTGATTTCGATGGCCCGAATGAGCCGCCGCCGGTTGTTCTTGTCGATGCGGCTGGCGGCGTCCGGGGCGAGTTTTTCAAGCCGCTCGACGAGTTGAGCGAGGGGAAGGGACTCGAGCTCTTCGCGCAGTGGTTCGTTCGGGGGGGCATCCACCAGTTGATAGCCATCGACGACAGCGCTCAGATACAAACCGGTGCCCCCCACGAGCAAGGGCATTTTACCGGCACTGAAAATGGAGTCGATGGCGCTGTAGGCCGCCCGCTGGTATTGGGCCAGCGAGTAATATTCCGTGACATCGGCCACATCGATGAGGTGATGTTTTACAATGGCGGCTTGAGCCGGGGTTATCTTGCCACTGCCCAAGTCGAGGCCGCGATAGACCTGGCGGGAGTCGGCCGAGACGATTTCGCCGCCGAAATGCTTCGCCAGGCAAATGCCGAGTTCACTTTTTCCCGAGGCATTGGTGCCGAGGATCACGACAAGTTTCCGCATGCTTGGAGTCTGTTCAAAAAGAAGGTTGTTCATGGCCGTTGAGTGACCCGGGCAGATTGAGCATGGGACCGACCTCGAAGGTCGCCAGACACACTTGCGCCCGTCCGGGATCATTCAGGCACAGGGCGCCCTGCCGGATTTTGGGCAACGCTGCGCCTTCGAGACGCAGAGGGATGCGTTGGCCCAAAGAACAGGCGTAGCTGGAAAGATCGGCAAATCCTTCTGTGCGCGCCTGGGCGCGAGTGACCAGACGGAACAGAACGCAACGGCCGGGACAGGCATGGTTCATCAGTTCCAGCGTCAGTCTGCCCATGGTGTAGCGGGGATTGATTTCGACGACGGGCTTAAGTCGGCAGTCCCCTTGCGGCGTCCGATAGACCAGGGCATCGATGCTGACCGGACCGATAAAGCCAACGCCGCGCAGTTCGGCTTCGAGCAAGGTAAAGATTTCGCGGTAGAGACGCTCGAGGCCTTCCGAAATGCCGTCCAGTCCATTGAGCAAAGCGGTCACTTTTTCAGGCAAGCAGCGACGATAATCCGCGTCCGCCCAGTTGGCCAGGAATTGCCCCCTGCAATCGTTGATGAGACCGGTATAGCCGCAAAGCTTGAGGTGCCGCGGTCCCATCTCCAACTGGACGGAGAAATCCAACTCACGTTCCAACCACGGTTCAACCACCAGCTGCCGGCTTTTCCCCAGGGCACGGGCCAGCCATTGCCGCTGCGCGGGCAATATTTCAGGTTCCCAGAGCCGAATCGCATTGTGTCCCGCCAAACCATGGGCTTCTTTGACAACCACGCGATGATGACCGCGGCAACGAATGTCGGCGATGGCTCCCAGCGCGTCTTCAAGCGTGTCCACCGCAAGGCCTGCTTCCAGCTCGGAACAAAGCCAGGATGCGGCGGCCCGCTGGGCCGACCGGTTTTTGGCTGGCGCGCCTAGCAGTTCCGCCCTACCCCGGGGGTCCAGTTTTGGAGAAGAAGCCTCATCTCCGCCGCGGAACCGGGCCAAGACCTTTCTGAGAAAACTGGCGCTCCAGGCCTTGGAATAAAGACGGGCGATGTCGTCATTGAAGTATTGAGTTGCGATTCGGGCTTCGCATGCAACTTGGGTGAAGAGCGGTTCGAGCAATTTGACACTGTCCGGCCCCCAGGCCCAGGGCCGCAAACGGCCGAGCTTCCTCTGACAGAGAGTGTCGGCGGGATCGATGCGCCCGTCTCTGAGTTCGACGAACTCCGGCGTTGGAAACCCGGCTTGCCTGAGCGAAGTGAGAAAGTCCGATGACGGCCGTTTCGACAGAAGCACAATATCGTTCGGTTGACAGAGGAATTGCGGCAGGTTGGCCAGATCTTCGGCGAGCATCGCCTGGTGTTTTACCGGCGCAAAACCCTTGCCCTGGGCGATATAACCCTCGGCAAAGGGGTTGAATAAAAAAACACTTGGGGGACGGCCGCGTGGGGCAGGGGGCCGGGACGTAGGCGAGCCGGGGTCATCATCGGGGATGATCGTCGGCGGCTGGGACTTGCCATCCGGGATCGTCGCGCAGTGGTCCTGCTCCATAGGGTTGATACGTTCCATTGTCTCCCGCCAAGTTAATGGATGCTTTCAGGATTGCCAATTCTCGTGACAGCGATTCATCTCACAAAAATTGGAACTTTGTAAGCGTCGTTAGAGATACAGGTTGGAGGGAGCCCGAGTCGTCCGGCGCTCCTGAGGTGGCGAGCTATTCAACAGCGGGTCCACCAGCCTGGCGAGTTTCACGCCACTGGTCAGGAAGGAGTTTGCGAACCTGGCTGGTGGTCATCGAGGGCAGGCGCTGCAGCACGGCGCCATTCGGGTCTGCCCCGAAATTAATAGGAAACTTCCTCCGCCAGGCAGTGGTCGATCCGGGGTGTCCGCTTGAGCCTGGATGAATCCCGCCGGAATTCGCGCTTGCCTTAATACAACGCCAAAGCGCTATTGGCCCAGTAACTCGGACTGTTAATGTAGTAATGCCCAGTTTGGTTCAGGCTTACGTTGTTATTAGCGGCTGGATTTCCCGTCCACTCACCCACTGCCGGGTAAATGAGGCAGCAGATGAAGTCCAAGGGACCATAGCTTTGATCCGGACGCCAGGTCTCCGTCGTATACCCAGGCAGGCTGGTCGACCTCACAGCATATACTCCGGTTGCTCCCTGCAAGGTCACATACGTGTTGTAAGAGGCAAAGTGGCAATCGTCGGTCTCGCCACTCATCAACAAGTAGGTCGTGTTGGCTTGAAGCTGGATCGGTTGCGACAAGGCCCCATACGCAATTTCATTCACCGGCTGGGACACCGTATTGATGCTCGTTCCCGATAAGGGTTGACCACTCGCATTGAAAAGTTGCACGGTATGTGTCCCGGTGTTCCCCGACACCGTCCACCGTCCCAGGTAGGTCGCCACCAGCGGGGTGGATCCCACTGTGAACTGGAGTCCTTTCCAGCCGGAGGCCGTCGAGAGCGGCCCGCTCAACGTTACGGTGTTGAGCAGAGGACTGAGGCCGCCCCCCTGCGCGAATTCGTTCCCCCGGAGGATCAGGGTTGGCGGACGGGCGGTGCCCGTTCCCAAAGCGAGGTGGGTTCCATAGCCGTCATATTCCCCGTAATCCACTCCGTATCGAAGCCGATTGGCGGTGAACTCTGCGCTCACGAGTCGGTTGTAAAGATCCTGCACAAAGAACGATGAGCAAGTCGAATTGTGGAAGTCGTTGCACAAAACCACGATCCTGGCTTGCTGGCTTATGGGATCGTTGGACCGTGCACTCTGGAAAGCCACCGCCCGCCCACAACTGGTGGCTACATTGCCCGCGACCGTGACATTCCGGCTCGCGGCCAGATGGACCGAGTTTGCCAGAGATATCGCCTCAGGCCATTGAATCGCCGAGGTCAGATTGAACTCGTTAGCCGAAACAATCAGGTTGTACGGTGCCCAAGTGCTGGGATTGCCGGTATCATGCACGCCCATGGCGCCTCCTGTCACGGTGTTCCCAACAAAGCAATACGCCGAATTAATGCTGTGGGTTGAGGCCGTGTTCGTTGTTGGATAATTGTGGAACGTGTTGAGCGCGCAGGACGAATTGCACGAGCTGAGTGTCTGGTAGGCGTTGCTCACGACTGTATACGGCCCGGCATTGAACTGGATTCCTTCCAGGCAATAGTTGGTCAGTCGGTTGCCACTGGCCACCCACTGACCGCCGTTGCTCAGCCAGACCAATCCATCCGAAGCGTAATCCGTGGCCGGTTGAAGGCTACCAATGTAGTTCCTGATCCATTTCCTTGGATCGTTACATTACTCTTTTTCAATAGCGCGGCGTGGTTTTGAAGTGTCCCTGCCGAAAACGCCTGAAACTTCAGATTGACCGGCCCGAAGCAGTGATCTGATAATCCTGCTGCTACAATACTGCCCTGCGTGATTGGATCGGCACTCCACGCTCCTATGGCGCCACTGGCGTTGGCCTTCAGGGCGATCTCGCTGTCATACAGAGTGACCCAGTAGTCACCGTTCTGAACCTCTTTGCTGAACAGATAGCAGGTCGTGTTGGCGTCCAACCTGACCTCGCTTGACAAGGCGACGTAGGCAGACTGGTCTGGCGATTGTCCGGCGGTATTGAGGGTTGCTGAGGCCACCCATGTCAGCGTGCCGGACACCACCTTGTAGAGGCGCAGCTCGTGGCTGCCGCTGTTCCCGCTTACGATCCAGCGGCCGAGATGCGTCACATCCAATGGAGTGTTTCCAACGGTAAAGCGGAATCCAACCCAGCCCGTGAATTGACGTGTCAGGTTGTTATTGATGCGTCGCGCGGATACCAAAGGCGCCGAGATATTACCATAATCCACGTCACTGTATGCCTCCATGGAATTCATCTGACTGACGTAAAATCTTCCGCTGGGCAACGCCACTGTCCCCCCGCTAGATGGCAAGGCGTCGAAGGCTTCCTGCAAGCGAAGCCCATTGGTTTTGGCAATGGTGAGGCTTGTGCCTGTGACCAGATTTGCCGAAACCTGGTATGTCGGATTGTTGATCGAGGCCGGCGCCTTGTAGAGGGTCATGTAGTCGAATAATC
>JAKLHY010000065.1 GCA_022709905.1 Verrucomicrobiota bacterium
GCCGCCCTGCTGCGCGGGCTACTCGGGTGAAGGGCGATAAGACCGGACTGAGCAGCAGAGAAAAAAAAGACCATGAGAACTACATCACAATTCCAAGAAGTCGGTTCAGGGCTCCAGAGCCGTCCTGATGAGCAGCAGAGCGCAACCCTCCAGCCCCCGCTGCCGGGGCTGGACAAGATGGTCAAGCCCTTCCGCTTCGCTCCCTCCCCCTACGTTTACAAGGTAGTTCCCCTCCGCGAGGCCAGGACCCCCGACCAGATGACCCTTTGCGACACACCCGAAGCCGCCGCCGCTTACTGGCGCTTGCACGTCCCGACCACCGAGGCCTTTGACCCCGAGTGCGAATGCTTCACGGTGTTGCTGCTGAACACCCGCCGCCGCATCAAGGCCCATCACCTTGTCAGCGTAGGCACCCACGACACGCTCCTAGTTCACCCGCTCCAAGTATTCCGCCTCG
This sequence comes from Verrucomicrobiota bacterium, assembly GCA_022709905.1. GTDB lineage: Bacteria > Verrucomicrobiota > Verrucomicrobiia > Limisphaerales > UBA1319 > JAKLHY01. The sequence goes on from JAKLHY010000065.1 coordinate 458, forward strand.
CCATCATGACCTCCGCCGCCGCGCTGGTGCTCATGCACAACCATCCCTCAGGCGAAGCCACACCCTCAGAGGCCGACATCAAGGTCACCCGCGACCTAATCCGCGCTGGCCAGCTCCTCAAAATTGAAGTGCTCGACCACGTAATCGTTGGCAACCCCCGCCATTCATCGCTCCGCGAGCTTGGCTACTTCGCAATCTAGGAGGCCCGCCATGACCGCAGCACAAGCCCAGTTCCGCACCGACCTCGCCGAGACCGCCAGCCCCGGCCCTTGGCGGGGCGTTTACTTCGACGGCCCGCAATCCGACCAGGACCCCGAAGGCGAGGAAATCCCCGTGTGGGTTGTTTACGTAGGCGACGAGGAAGCCGAACCGGTCTCCACCGTTTACCACGTTTACAACTTCGCCCGCGCTCAGGCCCTCGCCCAGCGCATGGCCCAGGACCGCCGCCTTGAACTCATCCACGAAGCCGCCACCGCCTGATTTATGAACAACACGAACAACAACAACACACAGCACACCGACAGCCCCCAGTGGGATGTCGTTTACCAGTACACCCGCTCGCAAGCGATTGCGGACGGCTTTCAAATCGAGGTGACGAAAACGGCCGAGGAAGCGGGAATCCGCTTCCCGGTGTTCATCACCCGCGGAGTCTATGAGCGATGCGTGGCCGTCCCGCCCGGTGTCACCGGGCAGGACGAAGCCGGCAGAGTTTGGGACCTGGTGTGGATGCTTCGCTTCGCGATCATCCGCTCCAAGCCCGGCACCACGCGCTTGACCGTGGCGCTTTACGTGCGCAACTCCGACACACACCCCGCGCGTCTCACCAAGCTAATCGCCACCGCTGGCGCGCTCGACATAGACGACCCCGCTCCCGCCATCACTTTGATGCTGCCAGACGAGGACTAACCCCGCACCGCTGGCCCCGGGCAACCGGGGCCAGCCCTTCACCATGAGCCAGACTTTCCTTTTCTTTGAGCAGCAGGCCCGCGACACCGAGCAGGCCGCCATTGACGCCAAGCACGCCGCCAAGGAAGCCGCCGCCAAGGCCCGAGCCGAGGCCAAGCGCAAAGAGGAAAGCGAGAAGCTTTCCCGCCGCCTCGCCCGCGAAGCCGCCTACCGCAGGAAGCACCCGCCCGGCTTCGCTCAGTGCGGCATCAATTGGTACCCCGCCGGAAGCGGCTGGACCCACTGCCACAAGTGCGGCCAGGCCCTCATCTACACGACCGACCGCGACGCCAAACCCCGCGAATGCCCAGGCCGCAGGCCATGACACTTCAGCCAAGGGGCAGCCACCCGGACGCAAGTCCGTTGAGCGGCACTCTATTCTGCCAGCCGGTGGCTGCCCCCTTGGCCAAAATTTCGCGCGCTTCGCGCGCGTGGTTTTTCCCGACGCGGGCTGGGGACTCCCGCCGTCCCCAGGCCCCTGCGCCAAAGGGTAGCAACCCTCTGGACACCCGCGTGTTGTGAAAAGTTTTCCATTGGGCAGGTGGTTTTCGGAAAACCAGGTGGCCAATGGAAAACTTTTCGCTCCTGGGCCTCGCGCCGGCCCAGGCCCGCGGCAAAGGGCAAGCCCTCTGCACTCTCCGTCCGCTGCGCTGGCTGGTCAGGCTCGCATTCGCTCGCAATCGCCTAAGAGGTTCGCTCGCCAGCATCCCCGACCAGGCCGGATCGCCCATGCAGCCACCGGCGCCCGGCGCTGACAATGGTCCCCGCTGGACGGCAGGCAGGGCCCGGTGACGCCTCCACAGCAGGCCAGCAACAGGGGCACTCTCCAAGGAGCGGCAGGGAGCGGACTCTCAGGCTGTCAGGCGACCACGCCGGACGCCCCGGCTTGCTTCCGCATGGTGCCTCGTCTCCACCTCGGTGTGGTTCTTGTTGATGTCGTGTTCATGTTTCTTGTTTCAGTCATCTTTGCCCTTCACTGCGCGGCTTGGTGCGGGGGCCGGAACAAGTGGTGCCCTCCGTAGATTCCTCCCACTGGCCGCCCGCAGTCGCCGCGCTCTTCAGTGAAAGGGCAAAGAAGCCCGAAACAAATGAAACAAAATATGAACACTACAGACATCAACAGGAACCTCACCGCGCCGTCAGTCACCATCGCTCCCCGCAATCCAGCTCGGGGCGTCCTCACCTTTGTGGTCACCCTTACCACCTTCAAGGATGTCCGCTCCTATCCCTGCCGCTCCCTGGAGAGTGCCACCAAGCTGGCCGAGAGGTTCATTGCCGGCGTCACCAAGCCCCGCCCCGCCGCCCAGCCCGAGACCACCCCGGCGCCCGCTCCCGAGCCGGTGGCCGCATAGGTCAGACATCCCCGGCTTCGGCTGGGGATTTTTTTCTGCTCGCGAACAGAACCAACCCCAAACCGCTCACTCCCGCGGCAAGCCTCATGCCGTCACAGGCCTTGCGGGTGCCAAGGCCAGCGCCGTCATTCGGCCTGCTGCTTCCGTTCGCTCCCCCACCCACCCCCAATGCTCGACCCCCTCCATCCCCAGGGGGCCTGCGCTCAGAACCCACGCAACTTGCGTTGCGCGATCGTGCGCGCCTTCGTCGCGACCAGATACCGAAGCGCGTCGGCGGCATCGTCGCCGCCGACGCCATCCTCATCACAATCAACCTTCAGCACATCCTCAGGCCGACTCGGATCGTGCTGTAACGCCGGCAAGCATTCCACGAGCCGCGCACACCGCTCGTGGACGAACAGCCGCGGCTTCACTCCGTTCGCCGGATCACCGAAGCGGTGCAGGATCTCCGCCCAACCACTCACCCGCTCCATGTTCGCGGGCTTCAACGTGATCCCCAGTTTGGCATACTGCGACGCGACGGTTGACCCGTCGCTCTGCCGGCTGAACACGTCCGCGCCGGCAACAAACCGTTTCAGGTCAGTAATCTCCAATCTGCGATTGGAGATTGCATGCCGCGCCAGCATCGCCGCGATGGCCGGCGCGTGCCGCTGCGGCAGCCAAAGCCGCTCCGCGTGCTCATCCACCACGAACAAGTTCCCGTCGCCATCGCTGCAACCGAGCAACACCACGGTGTAGTGCGTGAACCCATAGTCCAGGGCGCAAAACCATTCCCGCGCCCTGGTCTCGTCAAACTCGGAAAGGATATGCACCTCCCGACGCAGCGTCGTAAAGAACTGCCCGGCCGCAATGTCCCAGTCCCCATCCAGCCAGGCCCGCCGCTGCCACCCCGTCAGGCCCTCCAGCACGCGCACGTACTCCGGGTTGTTCCAACGGTTATCGGTCACCCGCGCCGCGATGAACCGCGTCTCCCCCTCCGCATGCCGCTGCCACGGTTCGATGAACCGCTTACGGTACCATGCGTGCCCGACGCCTCCCGGATTCGTTGTTGAATAGATGCGCGGGCGCCAATTCGGCTTGCTGGTTCGGCAGCAGGTCGTGATGTCTTGGTACTTCCGCGCCGTCAGGGTCGTGGCTTCCTCAATCCCGATGACGTCGTATTCCAGCCCCAGGTAGGCATCAATGTCCTTCTCGTTCTGGAAGTGGCCGGCGATGATCCGTGAGCCGTTGTTGAACGTCAGGATTCCCCGGAAGGCCGAAAACTCATGTCCCAGGTTCGTGAACAGCTTACGCCGCAGATCCTCAAAGTGCTCCAGGTTGGCTTTGCCAACCTTCCGCAACAGCAGGCACTTCAATCCCGGCACGCGCTGCGCGTCATCGGCACCCATCTGCGCCAAAAGCCAATGGCTTTTGCCGCCGCCCCGGGCTCCGCCATAGCCGACTGCCGTCGGCCCGTCAGCCCGGTCGCACAACCGCGCCGCCGCCGAGGCGGCGAGCTGGCGGCTCTGCAGGACCACATCGGCGGCCTGAAACTGGTCCATCTGGTCCATCGGGCACCCCGCCCGGCGCCCGACGAGAAAATAGCGCTCCCAGGGTGTCATGTCTCCACCTTCCCTTTTTGCGCCTCCAATTCCCCTGTTTGCGCACTCAATTCCCCTGTTTGCGACCCCGGATTCCACGTTTGCGCCGCCAAAACCTTGTTTTGCGCCTCCGGCAGCCCAGGCACCGCCTCCACATCGACCACTTCCCCTGGAAGTGGCTCACCGTAGATCTTCTCCAGCGCCACCTTCACCTCCACCCGCAGCGCCGGCAGCTCGTCGCCCTTGCGCCGATCGCCGTCGGTGCCAAGGCCCGTCGCCAGCCGCCCCAGCTTGCTGGCGATCTCCAGCATTCGGGCGATGTCCGCCAAGTTGGCATAGACCTTCTCGCGCTGCATGTAGGCGTCCAGCCCCCGCTTCGCGGCGGCGATGGCCCGCTCGTGCATCGCCCACTCCGTTTCACGGAGTTGGTGCTCGCGAGCTGCCCACTCCGCGGCCTTGCTTCGCGCCGCGGCCTCGATCGCTTCCCGCTCGACCACCGCCAGGTGCGCCCCGTGCGCAGCCACCCGGCTCCGCCAGTCAAACTTCGCGGCCCACCGCTCAACCAAACCCTCACTCTTCCCCAACTGCTTCCCCACCTCGCGGGTGGACCGCTCGGCGCCCAGGCTCAAATACAAACTGAACGCGGCGAACGCCTTATCAGACTCTCGGGGCTGCTTCTCAAACGGTAGCGGCATGTTTCATCCTTTCTTTCACTTCGGCCAAAATTTGTTTCACCCGCAGCCGCTGATCATGCGGCGGTTTCCACCAGTGGTATCGCTCAGGCGAATCGAATGGGATCCTCAGCGTCCCGTCGGCGGTCAGAAACGGCAGCCGCTCGCCGGCAACCGGCGGCGGTTCTGCCGCCACATCGGTGGCCGCCTGCGAAGGCCTTGGGACGCTTGGGACGCCACTTTCCAAGTCCTTACATGTATACGCGGGTGTACGTACATTAGGTGAATCCTCCCTCGCACACGCGCGAGACTCCAAAATAGGCGTCCCAGGCGTCCCAAAACCCGGACTGGGGGGTGTTGGGACACCTGGGACGGCATTTTCCGACTCGGTTTTAGGCGTCCCAAGCGTCCCAGAGCTAAAGGTGGCCAAAGCCGCCTTCACCGAGCGGACCGCCGGCAATGCCGGCGGCGTCTTCAGCCGCAGGGTGAGTGCCCCCGCCTTCCGGGCACCGGCCAGGGCGAAAATCCGCTTCCGGTGCTCCCCATCCTTCGGATGGACGCAGCACCCATAGCGCCCGTCGGGGTAAATCCGCAGGTGCTCGCCCTTCCGGTCGCCGCCACCTTCGGCGCAGGCGGGGCACCGGGCCTGTACGATGCCGCCGGCCAGCTCGCGCACCTTCTCCAGTTTGGCCGCGTCCAGACTCATTCGCCGGCCTCCAGTGGCAGCTCAGTCGCCTCCAGCAACTGAACCTTGCGCCAACCCCGGTTCGATTTCTTCCCATCGCGCTCAATGGAGTGCGACCTGGTGACGTGGAACACGTCCAGCATGATGTCCGGCAGCGTCCGCTCGACCACCGCCGTCGGCAAGGCGTTCCAACCATGGTCCGCGCAATACTCCGCGTAAGCCTGCTGGATCTCGCTGGTTGTCACGTCGCCGTATTCGTGCCGCGCCATGCGCTCCTTCACGAACAACCGCAGGCTGTCGCTCTCTGCCAGCAACGAATCCACCCGCCCGCGTTGCGCGTCGGTCAGGGCAAAGTCGCCACGCTCGGCAAACTCCGCCTGCAGCTTCACGAATCCCGCCAGGCCCCACCGTAAAATGCCGTTCCCCTCCTCCTTCAGCAGCAGGCGGTCAAAATCCAAAATCCGCTTTTCCGGCGGCGGATTCTCATACCGCACAATCAGCAGCCTCCGCCGCCAGGCCGAAGAATCACCCTCCAGACGCACCCGCAGCCGCGAGTTGCACGTCATCACCATGTTGAACGTGCCGAACATCGGGAAATCCCCGTTCAAACCCTTGCCCTCGCCGGAAAGCGGATCGCCGCCGACCAGCGCCTTAAGCATGCTGGCGCCCTTCTGCATCAGAAAATCGCCCGGCACATCCGGCCCGATCAGCAGGGTCTTGCCCCGGAAGCGGAACGTCTCAAACCGCTCCAACAGGCACTCCGTCCGCAATTGGTAGGTATTGGTGAGCCCGACCAACGCCTGCATGATGCGCACCAGAGTGCCCTTGCCCCCGTTGGCCGTGCCGTCGAGGATGAGCAACCTTTGCGGGAGGTTGTAACCGAACAACGCGAGCCCGGCCCAGCGCTGCAGCAGGTCCGCATCCTCGCCGGCCACGGCCGGGTAAATCAGTTCGTTCAGGAACCGCGGGCATTCGGCCGCAGCATCGAACGCGTAAGGCGAGCGGTTACGGGAGTAATCCTCCGGCGAGAACCCGCCAAACTGAATGTCCCCGTCGTCAGCGAAGCGGATCACGCCGTTGGCAACGTGAATGAAGCGCCGCCTCGTCTTGAACGCATCCCGTTTCTCGACGATCCCCATCAAGGCGCTCCCCACCGCCTTGAGCTTGGTCTGCGTGATCTGGATCTCTAGGGAGAACTGCTGCGTCTCCCGGCTGATGTCCAGAATGCGGCCGGAAATCGTTTCGCGGATGCTTTCCGCCGTCACGGCCCCCCAAAGCCCGGCGCCGTCGTCGTACCGGTAAAACGCCTTCTCGTCAGGATCGTAGAGCACCTGGTTCTCTCGGGCGTAAAGCGCCGCCCAATACCGCTCGTTGATCCCCATGACCCGACCATCCTTGTTGGTATAGAAAGGCTGCCCGTATTCCTTGGCCAGCGCCGCCGCCGCGTCGCGCCCCGGCGCGCCGATCCACGGCAGCTCCCACCCATCCGGCCAGCGGATGTCGGCAAATTTCACTGTCACCGGCGGCGTGGCCACCAGGACGGCATAGTCCATCCCCTTCGGATGCAGACCATAGATGGTCGACAGCCGCCCATTGGCGCGCCACTCAAAGCGCGGCGTGTTGCAGCTCGTCGGAAACTCGCCGTCAACACGCACCCAAACCATGCCGCCGCGACTTCCGCGCGAGCGCGTCGTCGCGGCCAGCGGCACATTGGCGGCCAGAAACGCCGCCAGGTCCTCATCCTTGTCGAAGTCCAGCGCGCACAGCCCGCCGGACATCTCACCGAGGTAAACGGCAATGTTGAACTCACCCGACGCCAGCGCATACCGATACGCCGGCGTCTGCGTCGCCTCAAACGGCCGCTGCGTGTAAGTCACCGCCGGCACCTTCGTGCCGCGGATGCACGGCACGAGAAACGCACCGTCGCCAAACAAGGTGGTCACCTGTTCCAAAGGAGTCGCCATAGACAGCTCAGTCTCAGTTGTTCCCCGCCTTCGCCGCCGCTGCCGCCTGGGCCCGCACCGCCTTGTGCTTCCCGATCATCTTCTCGACGTAGGCCAACCACTTCTTACCCCACTCCGGATCAGTCTTCACAAGTACCACGGCGCGGGCATTGATCATCACCTCCAGCGCCGCCGGGTTAATCAACAGGTAAGGCTCTCCAAACTGATCCAATTGCTCCGCGTGCTCCGGCCTGATGCCCACCTCGGCCGGGTCGATCCACATCGTCCCGTCCAGCCCGAAGCCCAGCTTCACATAACGCTTCTCTCCACAGCCGGGACAGGCCGCTGGCACCATCAAAAAGTCCAACACACCTTCGTACTCGCTCACTAACTTCGCTTTCATAGTCCTTGCTCCTTTCAGGTCTCAGTTTTCAATTTGCCGATAGAACTCGATGGCCTCGGGCGACACGTGCACGCCCTTGAACCACTCCTTGAAATTCAGCCCGGCCAATGACCGCACCCGCGACACCGCCACGTAAGCCTGCCCAGGCTCACGGGCGGCGCGGATATCCAGATAAGCCGAGTCCAGCGTCAGCCCCTGCGCCTTGTGGATGGTCATGGCCCATGCCAGCCGCAGCGGGAACTGGCTGAAGGTCGCCGACTCCGGATCATCCTGCGCATACCGCCAGGTGAACCGCTCGACGCGGATCACCCCGCCGGTCTTGCTCTCCACCACCACCGTCCCGGGCTCGACATCCACCACCGTACCGATCTGGCCGTTCACAAACAGCGGCTCAGCGCGGCCCGGCTCATTCTTGTTCACGGTGAACATCACCAGGGCGCCGGGCTTCAGATGCAGCGATGCGGGCGTCAGCAGGTTGCGCGTCAGGAACTCGCGCTGCAGCTCCGGCCCGCTCTGCTGCGCGTGCGACACGGTTTCCTCGCCCGCCAGCTCGGAAAGTTGGAAGCCATTCCACTTGTCCACCTGCACGTTGTGCGTGAACAAGCGCGGCATCGTCGCCGGCGGATTGCTCCGCACCCGCGACTGCAAAATCCGCGCGCTATCGCCCCACACCCGGCCGACTCGGAAGTCGGCCAGCGCGCGGACGAATGCCGCCTCATCCTGGCGTCGCACCTTCTCGAGCAGGAAGGTCCGGAAATTCGCCGCCGCCCAGGCCGGCGCCTGAAAGCCCCAATCGTACGGTTCAGTCTCGGCCGTGCGGACCGGCGGCAGTTGGAGGAAGTCGCCGGTCGCGATCACCTGGCAGCCGCCGAACGGCTCATCTCGGCCCCGCAGCCGCCGGAACAGGAACTCGACGAACTCCAGTTGCCGACCCGGCAGCATGCTGACCTCGTCAATAACGAGGACCTCGCACCGCCGAACACGATTGAACCCACCCAGAATTGACCGGCGCGGATCGCGCTGGAGCTGGGCGAAGTACTCCTCGTTCGACTGCCCCGGCGCCGGCCCGATCAGCATCCCGCAGAACCGGTGAATCGTCATGCCGCCCACGTTCAGCGCCGCGACGCCTGTCGGCGCGGTCACGCTCACCCGGCGCGGACACTCCGCGATGAACGCCCGCAACTGCGTGCTCTTCCCGGTCCCACCCGCGCCGGTCAGAAAGCAGTTGTTTCCACCCAGCGCGGCGGCACGGAAGCGGTTCTCCGGCGTCAACACGCTGTCGGCCAGCGCCTCATATTCAGCATCCGTGAACGGGAAGCCAGGCCGCCCATTCGTCTCACCAACCTCGAAACACAAATTTGTCTGCATAAATTCTCAATCCCGCACGTGCAGGGGCCCCTCGGTCCTGGCCGGCAAATCCGGCCGAATCAGCCCGAGGACAATTGCCCGCCTGCACAAACTCACTGGGTCACCCACCCCGAACAGCCGATACAACTGCGCCCGGTGGTACTCCACCGTCTTGGCGCTAATGCCCAAATCGGCCCCTATTTCTTTCATCCCCTTGCCGTCCCACATCCCCGCCAGCACCTCACCGCGCCGGCCGAGGCGAGCCACCAGTCTCGCCAAGGCCGGATACAACACCGGGTCCACCCACACTCGGCGCCGCCTACGCGCACACCCCGAGCGCATGGGCAATCCTCACGGTGAGGTCCAGGTCGTTGCGCAGGTACGCCTCCGCCTGCTTGCGGTCTGTCCGCCACAACTCGGCGAACGCCTTGCCGTCGCCATTCTTTGCGCCCACGCCCAGGTGCTTCGCGATGCTGTCCAGCGAACCCCGCGCCTGCCGATCGCCAAGCTGCCAAGCATCGCGCAGGTCAATGAGCTGGTCGCCCCAGTAACGGCCACGCCGCAGGCCGAACGGAATCGGCACGCGCCGCTTCCACGAACGCCGGAACAGGAACGGCAGGTCGAAGCCGAAGATGTTGAATCCGATCATCGGGTTCATCCGCCCCATCTCCGCCTGGGTGTACTGCCAGAACTCCCGCAGGGTTTGCGCCTCATCATCGTGGCCGATGATGACGCACTTGCCCGAATCCATGGCGGGCCCGGCCTCGCTCAGCTCGTCGAACACGAGCATCCCGATGGCCACCACACGCCCCGTCAGCGGGTCCAGCGCCGCCTTGTCGAAAAAGTCCCGGCGGTGGCTGGCCTCCGCTTCGGCGATCTTGGCGGCGACCTTCTCCGGGTCCTTGATGTTGCCCGTCTTCACTTCCGCCGGGTCAAACGGTGGCAGTAGCGCTGATAACTCGCCCTCCGCCAATGGCCCGGTTTCCACGTCAAATACAATGGTCTGCATAACAGTTCCTTCGGTTTGCACGGAGGGACGCGATCCGCCCGCGCCCCTCCATGCGGTTGTAGTGAGTTCACGGCCTAGTAGGGCACGTTGTCGTCCTGTTTCTCCTGGGTCGCCTGCCAGGCCTCCAGAGCGGCGATGAGCCGCCGGTCATCGGCGCTCGGCTTGGCGCTCGCCTTCGCTGCCGGCAACCAGTGGTCGATCAGCGCGCCGACCTGCTCGGGCGAGAGGTCACGAACCTCCAGCCCCTTGCATTTGCCGACGTGGATTTTCGTCGCGCCCAGGTCGCCGTTGCTGCCGCTCGCCTGTTCGGCGCGGCGATAACCGTTGCCGTCCTTCGGCGGCCGGTCCTTCATCCGCACGAACTTGCCCGAGGGCTTCAGCGGCTCTGCCGACTTGTCCGGCTGGATCAACGCGATGTTCGCGTAAACCTCGCCGTCGCTGTGCTCGTGGATCACCGTGATGTGGGCCGTCTTGCCGAGCATGTCCTCCGTGTCGAAGGTTTTGGTCTCCTCAGGGGTCAGTTCGCGCCCCATCCACTTTCTCAAAAACGGCCGCAGGGCCGAGTTCTCGTGATACGACGGGGTGAACGGCGCGGACCACACGCACCAGGGCGTGCCGTCGTCTTTGGTCTGGCCGGTCTCGAACACGAACCGGAACTTTTCCTTCGGTCCGAACTGGGTCTGCACCGTCTTGAGAGGGGTAACGTCCACGCAGACCGCCGACCCGTTATATTCCGGGCAAGGTTGGAAGTTCCCGCTACCTGCTTTGATACGCATATGTTTAATGCTCCGATTGCTTTGTTTGCTCTGTTTCCGGGAACGCACGCACACCGCGTGCTACGGCCGGCGACACGCCGGACGACTTCCCAAAATCTGTTGTGGGGTGAGGTGTCGCATCTGTCCCATCCGCCCCATTCCTCCCATCAGCCGGCGGCAGCACATAACCGTGCTCATCCGTGTGCCGGCGCCGTTGAACCTCCCGCAGGAACTGGAAAAACAATTCCGCATCCATCGTGACGGGCCGCGGCCCGACGAACGGCCACAGGTCGAAATAGGTCAGGGCTGTGTGCAGCAGGTCATAGAGGGCGTCAGAATCCATCGTGACGAACCACGGCCCTCTATTCTGCCGGTGAGCCACGACCCACGGCTTGCCGCCGCAATCGCGCCGCGCCTGAGCGCAGGCCTCGGCGAGGTTCAGGTTCTGGACGCGCTTGACCTCGATGTGCAGCCAGGCCAGCGCATCGCTGACGACATCCGGGCTGTCCACGCCCCCAGCAAACTGCTGCCCGCGCCGGGCATCGAATCCATGCACCCGCAACAGCGCCGCAAACTCCCGCTCCCCGACTTTTCCTTTCTGCCGCGAGTTCATAGGCCCCCTTTCATCTTTTCCAGCCGGGCCACCGCAGCCGCGGTCAACTGCCGGAGCACATCCGGCAAGTAGAACCGCACCAGCACACCCCCAGGGCGCATCGGTGTGATCTCTCCCTTGGCGACCATTTCGTCCACGGTCCGAACCGAGACCACCAACACCCCAGCCAACCCCTTCCGGGTAACGACCGCTCGACAAGGGCAACCATCACCGCCTTCGTCCCCCTGTTGGCTCGCGTTCCATTCCGCCAACCGGTCCGCGCAGCGCGCCAGGCGCACATCAGTCTTCGTCGGCCTCATCGCGCCGCCTCCGTTTCCTCCGCAGGCGGCGCTCCAATAGCCTCTATGTCACTCCGGCGGACCCGGAACGACCCCGGCAACACCTCCACCTTGGTCAGCCTCCCGGCCTTGATCATTCGCCAGAACGTTGCGCGGGACACCCCGAGCAGCTTCGCCCCCGCGCCCATGCCCAACAGCAAGGGGCCCTTCGGCGGCTCCGGCGCCACAGCCATCTTCCCCTCAAGAACCCGGTCAATGATGGCCTGCTGTTCAGGCGTGGCCTGGAGGAACCGCAACAGCCGTTCGTTGGAGTTGTTCGCGGTCACGAGGCACCCCCTTTCTTCCGGTCCCGGTAGGCATCAATGGCGTTGATCACCGCATCCAGCGCCAGGCTGAGCACCCGCTCCACGTCGTCGAAGCAAGCACCATCGGCCTTCGCCGACTTGCCGGGCGGTACCGCCACCGGCCCGCCCAGGACTGCATCGACCGCAACCCGCTGCGCGGGCGTTGCCCACAACACCCGCCAAGCCCGCAGGAGCCGATTCGGATTTCGGATTTCGGCCTTCGGATTTCTCATTGGCCCACCTCCCACGTTTCGATGCCCAACTCGCGGGCAATCGCCTCTTTGAGGCTTTGCTCAGGTACGGCCCGCCCGGTCTCGATCTTGGTGATCTGCGACTCGGAGCAACCCACCTTCCGCGCCAGGTCGAGCTGGGTCAGCCCCAGCCGACCCCGCGCCGCCCTCATCACCCGCGCCTTGCCATTCTGCGTCGTCTTCATGTTCTTCGCCTTCGTCTGTTAACGGCCAAAAAAACGAAGGCGCCCGGGCCCACTCGGCTCGGACGCCTTTTGGCCTTCTAAGAACTAGAAGGCGGAAGAACTTGTTCCTTTTCGGAAGATTACATTCCTGTTTTGTCCCCCTTGAGTTTCACCACCCAATTCACGCGCGGTTTCGGGCGATAGCAGTTTTTAACGCCGTAAACCAACGTGTCCCGGTCGTTGAGATGGTCGAAAAGCGGCCTGCAATTCTCGCGTAGGTGCCCATCCAGCACCTTGCGCACATGCTTCCGGATTACATCGGCCTTCACCTGGAAAGTTCCCTTCTGGTACTCCTTCGGCACCCACTTACCGCTCACCTTCTTGGCATTTGCCGCGAGCAGCTCCTGCTGTCCCTCGAGCGCTCGCTTCACCTCCAGGTAAGCGTCGCTGCTGTAATCGTTCGCCTTCTGGTGCAGCCGGACCTCGCCCTGTAGCCGTTTAATCTCCCGCTGACAGTCCGCGATCTGCCCTGCATCCCAGATGACATCACGCTCGTTCAGATCACCAACCCGCCCGCCTACCGGCTCCCCATCATCGCCGTAGCCCTCCGCCCCATGCAGAATCTCCCTCACGGCGTCCTTGCTCGCGGCGGTCCCGGCCGCCGCCGCATGCTTGCGAATGGCCTGCGTCAGCGCGCTAGCGTCGAACTCAGCGCCCTGCCGCGCCATCAGGAGGATGAGGTACTCAGTGCCAACCCACGGAGGCATCAGGACCTCATGCCCCTGGAAACGAATGCGCCAGGTTGAAACCACCGTCCGGTCATGCTTCCCGGCCCGTCGCCGCGTCCCCTCCTGCATGATCAGGAATTCAGGAGCGGCACCGCCATTGGCCGGAGCATCCGGCGCCGCATGTCGGTGCCGAGCCGTCCGAGCAAACCGCGCAAGCAACTCCTTCGCCGGTCGCCGTGTCTTCAGCGACCCGTCAGCTTCAACCGTGAAACAAGAAGCCAGGTCCAGGAATTCCGCACTGCGTTTCTCCAGCAGCTCCCGGCACCTTCGATCCACAAAGCGGCTCGTTGGCCCCACCAGCACGAACGGATGGCCCGACTCTGCCACCAGGGCCGTGATAGCTTGCTGAAATTCATCCCGGTCCCGCGCTAGCGCCAACAGCACTGCCACCCCACTCTCGCCAAGCGAAGCCACCTGCCGCGTTCGCGGTACCAGCAACCGCAGCTCCATTGGCTTGCCCTCCAGAGCCCATGCTATCTTTCGTCCGAGCTTTCCGACGTCCAGCTCCCACACCACCCGGTCCGCGTCCCGTAGTACGACGTCGTCGCAATCCGCCTCCTCGCATTGGCACACCCCCACCAGCCCGCGCCGGCTAGGAACGACCAAATGCGCGCACCCGCAACCACGCGGGCACGGCACACGGTCCGTTCGCCGGTCTGTCGCCCGCAAACACAGAGCGGCGGCAGCCTCGAAGTCTGACCCCAGAAGCTGGTGCCAACTCAAAGCTGCCGCCGCGTCCGGCGCAGTCTCAATTGCGTTCCAGAGGCTCATTCCTCAGGGCAGAAACGCGGTTAACCAACTCCTCTTCCGGGCTGCGAAAGCCCTTGCTGGTCAGCCAGCGATGCACAGCCGCCGCATCGCACTGTCGGGTCAGCCGCAGCTTGTTCCCGGCCCGCAGGTAAACCATGCGCGGCTTGCTCTGGCCGGTGAACTGCACCTGGAAACCGGCGCTCACCAGTTGACCGCCCGCCGGCATGATCCGCTGGCCGGTGGCCTCAGCGAAGGCGAACAAGTCCTTGGCCTTCCAGTGAATGACTGCGTCGTGTTCGTCATTGGTGCGGACCTCCAGCTCGGTCAGCACCACCTTGTCAATGCCGCTCCCGGGCGCCACCTCCAGAGCATCCGGCCCTTCGTCCTTCAGTGGCTTCAGCGTGAACGCCTTGCGGACGGAGAAGTACTCCGGGTCCCCAAATAGCCGCTGCCCAAACACGCGGCGCAGCATCTTCTTCTCGCCAACGCCCTTGGCGTGAACCCGCAGCTCGTCGCGCTCAGGCGAGTAGGCTACCACCAGGTCGCGCGCCGGCCGCAGATGGCGCACCGTGAAGCGTGCGCCATCCACTATCGGGATGCGCGCGAACGAATCCCCGCGCCGAATCAGGAACCACACGTCCCCATCAACCTCGTGCAACTCAATCTCGGTCACCCCCTCGTCCCCCTCCCGCTGGTCAGCCAGCCAGGTATCAATGTCCCCCTTGATCAGCGCCACGGCCGCAGCGTCCGGCGCCGTAAACGTCGCCCGCCGGTCCACCGGCGCCTCGCATCCGTGATACTCAAACGAGCTCAGGCTCGTGATCCGCATCTCGTCCAGCTTCTCGTTGAACAACACCGGGTCGGCCAGCAACACCTGCACGGCATAGTCGGCATACGTTGCCTGCTGGATGTTGTCCAGCGCCAGGCCGGCCAGCTCCACCCCGCGCATCAGCCGCGCCTTCCCATACTCGTTGGCCATCGCCTCGATGCCATACAGGGCCTCGCTGAACCTCTCGGGCAACCCACCCTCCGCCAGCGCCAGCTTCGCCAGTGCTGCATAATACTCGGCGTCGGCCAGGCTCTCGTCCGGCAACACCACCCGTTCCCTTTCGAACTCGCCCTCGAACTCATCGAGCAGTCGCTTCACGAGCGGCCGCCCGATTTGCTCAAGGAATTTCGGTTTGGTGAACTTCTTCAGTGCCATAGTTAGGCTCACTTTCTACTGCACGCCGCTTTCTTAACGGCGGTGAGACTCCTTGCATTTCAGCATCAAGTACCCAATTATGAGCACGACCATTAACGCTGATCGGCAACGAACCTCGGTTTGATTTACCGATCACGGTCCCGCCGCAGGGCGCTCCAACGCCTTGCGGCCTTTCCGTCTCCGGCCCACTCAGGCCGAAAATTCTTCTTCGCTAACATTTCAACGAACGCGTGATCGAGGGGCAAATACATGCCCCGAGATCACTGTATGCATTCATTTATCACCCCGCCCACCGCGTGTCAACCTGTTTCTAGGTAAAAAAAGATTTCTAGAAACAGCTAGAAAACTGTTGACACAATCTGAAACCCGTGGAAAAATGACTTCATGCTAAAGCAGCTTTTGGAACCACGTGATGAAGTACTGAATGGTCGCCTGCAAAGCGTCATTGATCTTGAACGCGTCACTGACCCCCGCCGGCGCGCCCTCGAATCCCGCCCCCGCGACTTTCTTGCATGTACTTATGTGTCGGGCGAAATCCGCCGCTTGGTGGAGGGCTTGGATAAACGACTCAACTCCACCGACGCGGAGATCGGCCTGTTTCTGGCCGAGGGCCCGAAGGGCGTGGGCAAATCCCACGATCTCGTCATTCCCCTGCACTTGGCCGGCTCCCCGGCAGATTGCCAGGACTGGCTAACTGAAAACGGCCTGAGTTTCACCGTGCCCGAAGGCACCCGGGTCATGTCCCGCAAGTTCACCGATTTCCCCCTCGATTCCCTGTGGTCCGTTATCGGCCAGGAACTCGGAGTTGCGTTCCCGGCCGACCAACCGCCCAACATCAACCAGCTCCGCGCTGCACTGGAAGGGAAGAAGCTGGTCGTCATCTTCGACGAACTGGAGAGCGGTGTCCGCGCCATCAGCAACGACGCCCTCCGCCAAAAGAACATCAACTTCCTCCAGTCACTTTCCGAGGAGGCCAACCGTCCCGACACGAACCTGGCGCTAATCGCCTCTGTCTATGACGGCAACATTGAGCCCGGCCTTACCCTCAAGCGCGTTCAACGCGTGGAGCTCCGCTTCCAGGATTCTACCGACCGTCGCAAAGTCCTGTTCCACCGCCTGTTCAAGAAGTCGCCTGCCAATCCTTCATCCGAAATCGATGCCATCATACAAAGCTACCTAAACACCTGGCGCCGTTTCGGCGTCGAAATCCCCCGCGACTACGCCGAGCACCTGCGCGAAACCTTCCCCTTCACCCCTGAGCTCTTGGATGTTGCACTGGTCCGCATCCGCCAGTCAAAAGGCGGGTTCCAGGGTACCCGCGGCTCGCTTGGTTTCCTTGCGGCTTTGGTCCGCGCGCGCTGCAATGCCACGCACCTTATCACGCTGGCCGACGCCAGCCTTATGGACCCCGAGATGCGCACTTGGCTCGCCGACCTCGACCCGTCCCAAAACCTGATCACTTGCGCTGAATCCAACCTGCGCGAACTCCGCAGCTACGCCTTCGCCGACCAGATCGCCTCCGCCACGCTGCTCGCCACCCTGGCCCAGTCACCCAAGCAGCCCGGCATCACCGAGCCTGAGCTGGCGCGACAAATCATCGCACCCGAGTCCGACTACAACGCCTTCAGCGTATCGCTGACCAATTTCAAGAAGCTTGGGTCCTATTTCCATGAGCGCGCCGGCAGCCTGTTCTTTGACACCAAGGAGAACGCTCACGCCAAGGTCAACCTGCGCGCCCTTACCGTCTCCGAAGAAGAAGCCTGGGACAAGGTCTCCACCTGGTGGGCCAACGACGTGCTGCGCGACCCGGAAGTGGTTGTCTTTTCCGATCCCGCCGCAACCCAGACCAAACTCAATGCTGCCACACAAACCGGTATTCGCGTCGTTGTCGCCCCCCGCCCCCTAAGGCCAGAGGAAGTCCACGGCTTCTACTTCGGACTCAAGAACCGCAACACGGTCGTTCTCATCGAACCGCGCGACGCGCGTGTGGACCTGCGTAGCAACCCGGACCTGCTTAAGTACGGCAAAAACTGGCTCGCGGCCGACTACCTGTCCCGAAACGCTGGCGACACCACCAAGAGCGCCGAATTCAACCGCATTGGTGCCGACGAAAAGCGGTACGCCGTCGATTACATCAAGAAGACCAACTTCGTTCACGTCCAGGTGATCAAATTTGGCGCCTCCCCCGCGGAGTCGGAATTCCAGCGCGAGAACCTGCCCGCCGCGGCCCATCGCGAACAGATCACCCATCACCTCCGCGATACCCTCTACCCCACACCCCTGCTTCAGGAGCACCTGACGGCAAGGGCCGCTGAGTTATTCGGCAAAAAGGTCAGCCAGGTCGAAACCGAGTACCGCACGACCCTCGGGTTCCCCATAGTCATGAGCCAGGCAATCTTCCACGAAGCACTCTTCGCCCTGACCGCTTTGGGTACCGTTATCGGCCTAAACCACCCCGTCGAAAATGTCTGCGGCCGGCGCCCCAGGCTGACGGCTGACCAACTCGGCGACGCAATCATCACC
Source organism: Verrucomicrobiota bacterium (assembly GCA_022709905.1). Classification (GTDB taxonomy): domain Bacteria; phylum Verrucomicrobiota; class Verrucomicrobiia; order Limisphaerales; family UBA1319; genus JAKLHY01. The sequence goes on from JAKLHY010000065.1 coordinate 18,063, forward strand.
GAACCGTTCGAGGTTACCCCGGCGTCATCCTCAACGCATCAGCCCGCTTTACACACCCCACATACACAAACGTCTCTCGGCGGACTGCTTACCGTCACTGGCCCAACCACGGCCACTACCACAACGGCGACCGAGACTCAGCCCGCCGTGCAGCCCATTGCCACGGAATTCCTGCGCTCCCGGCAGCAAGTCCGCCAGGAGGTGGCGCGCCTCCTCAACGAAAACAACGACCGTGTAATCCGCGCCGTGCGCATCGCCCTCACGTTTGATGAGCGTCTAGTGGAAACCACCTCTCTCCCGTCCTTCCTCCGGGGTTCTCTAAGTGGGCCTGGCAAGTTTGCCGGCGAGGCTTCGCTCGAGTTTGCTGGCCCATTCACCAAAGCCCAAGTCGAAGAAATGGTCGAGCGTCTGCCTGACTTCACCCCCGGCGCCTGCCGCGTAACCCTTGGCCTGGAGGTCGCCACCGCCTGACACCCTCAACTCTCAACTCTCAACCATCATCTAGGCTCCCTATGCCAGACATTGCCTACAACCCTGCAGCCCTCTTCACCGAAGGTGACCGCCTGCCGGCCATCAAATCCTGGCTCGCCGACACCGTCTGGACCCGCGAGCGATACCAGCGCCTGGACCTGGAGCAGTACCTCCGCACCGGTGAAACCGAGGTCTGTCGCCTCGAGGAAATCATCTCAACCGGTGCCCAACAGCTTTGGAATGAGCTCCAAACCGAATCCGCGCGAGCCCCCGCTGTAAAAACCTGGCTCGGGCTTGATGCGCCCCTCCCGCCAGCCCAAACCCGGGCGGCGGTGGTCTTCGATGGCCTCTCCCTTCGCGAGATTCCGCTCCTGCTCCAGCTAGCCGAATCTTCGGGCCTCACCGTGAAGTCAGTCGAACTGGTCGCCACCTGCCTTCCCTCCGAGACCATGCACTACGTGGATGACCGCGTCATCGGGGCTCGCATCGGCCCCTCCCAGCTCCGGGGCCGCACCGAACTGGCCCAGAAGAACACCGAAGCGTTCTACTTTGAACAACCAAACAGCCGTTACACCCTCCCAGACGGTAAGAATCTCCTGCTCTGGTCCACCTACCCGGACCGCCTCTTTGCCGACGACAGCGCCCGCTCCGAGGCCCTCTTCGCCACCATTCACCGCGAATACCTGCCCACCGTCTGGAAATGCACCGCCCAGGCCATACCCCGCGGCCTCCCGACCGTCATCACCAGCGACCACGGCTACATCTTTCTAGGCACATCGCTAGAAGCCAACCGCTCCTCCAACGCCATGGAGATCCTCGGCCAGGCCCGCTTTAAGGAATTCCCGCCCGAGGAGCACATGCCCGCTTGGCACTCCGACCTGCAGCTACTGCCCCACTCTCGCTGCGCCATGCTCCGCGGCCGGCTGCGCACCCGCACGTCTGGCACCAGCTCCCGCAAGCTCTACCAGCACGGCGGCTTCTCCCTGATGGAGGTGCTCGTCCCTTGGATTCAACTCGAACCCCGTTAATCGAATTTGCTAGACTCAATTGCGCCGCTTATGAAACAGAAAATTGGAACGGTGGTGGACCAGGCTCTTTACGACGACGTCAAGGTCCTTGCCGCCCAGGAACGTCGCCGCATCGCCGATGTCGTTCAGGTCGCACTGGCCGAATACGTCCAGCGGGCCAAAACCCGCCGAGCCGAGCGCGTTGGCCTCGACCGGTTTCTCGAGCAGGATCCGCTCCCGCTCACCGGCGCCTTCAGCTACATCCTGACCGCTCCGCCACCTGAGAAACCATGAATGACCTCAGCGAAATCCGCAGCGGTTCCCGCATCCTCCTTCACACCAGCATTCTGCTGTATGCCCGGTGGGGCGTGTCGCCCGAGTGTCGGGCGCTCATCAAGCGCTGTCAGGGCAAAGCTGTTCAGGGCGTCATTACCCCGTTTATTCTGGCCGATTTCTGCGAACGGCGCATGCGCCAGGAGGCCACCAGCGGCTACATTCCCTCAGACGAAATTGTCGAGAACCGCCCGGAGTCGCCCCCCTCAGGCCCGATCGTCTACTCCAGGGTGGCCCCCCCTCTCTCCGACAGGCCCGACATCGTACGCAATCTCACCGTTTACGCCGATGACACCCGGGCCCTCCTCAGCGGCGAGCTGGAACTCACCTCCGTTCACCCGGAAGACTTCCTCGAAGCCCTCTTCCTCCAGAAAATGCACGGCCTGGTCACCACCGATTCCCTCAGCCTCGCCATCGCCCGGCGGCTCGGCATCAATGAAATCGCCGCCGCCGACCACGCCTTTAACGCCGTCCAGGGCCTTATCATCTATCGCCCCAAAGATTTCGTCCCCAGAACATGAGCAACGCACCCGTCAAGCGCGCCATCGAAGAGGATTTCCCCATTGTGGAAATCAACCGGCTAGTCGTCCCAGAGCGGAATGGCTTCAAGCCGGTTTACCAGATGCACAAGTCTTTCGCCCCGCGCGCCTCATGCGTCTTCCGCGCCATCCTGCTTGCCGCCCTCAAACCCGCGGGCACCAACATCATCGCCGAGTTCTACAAAGACCACACCAAAGACACCGACACGAACGGCAAGATTGTCCTCGACCCGTTCATGGGTGGCGGCACCACCGTCGTTGAAGCCACCAGAATGGGCGCCGCCCCCATCGGAATCGAGCTCAACCCCGTTCCCTGGTTCGTCGTCAAAATGGCGCTGGCGGATGCCACGCCCGACCAACTCGACCAAGCCTTCGATCGCCTACAGAATCGCACCGTCCCCTGGTCCGGCAAACCACTCGGCGAAACGCTCACCGAACTCTACCAAACAGAGCCCCCATTCTTCTCAGCGCCTGAAGCTGCCGCTCAGGCGCCGGTGCCCTCCCACACCATCCATACCTACTGGGTCAAAGCCGCAATTTGCACCATACCTACGTGCAAGAAACTAGTACCCCTCTTTTCCGATTACGTCGTGGCCAGCAAGGAGCCAAGCATCCGCTATTATCAGGATTGTACCTGCCCCAACTGCGACCGAAAATTCGATTGGGAAATTGAGCCGGCCGCGCTCGTCGCAGATCCGCGCCTGATGTTCCACTCCTCCACCTATTCCGCGGGCACCGGGCGTACCACCACCCGGTGGACCTACGCTCACCCGGACGGCGGCCTCTTCGTCTCGCAGGGAGAGACATCAGACGGCCAGGGCACCTGCCAATGGGGTACCGTCCCCAAAGCCCACGTCCATTGCCCCCACTGCCACGAGACCGTCAAACCCAGGACCAGCCATCCGAAGCCCAAGCGCAAGAAGATACCGCTCGCCGTTCTCCACTGCCCCAAGACTGAAGAGGTGTTCCAGTGGCGCGGTCCCCTCGACAAAGAAACCCAAGTAGCCAGCCCCGCCGGCCACGTTTTCACGCCGCTGAAGGGCCACGTGCCGGACGACGGCGGCTTCCTGTGCCCCCATTGTGGAAATCCCGACAGCGTCATCGCCTCCATCCGGACCCTTCCAAAGGATCAACGCTTGCCCATGCATGTCTACGCCATTCAGGCCTACTCTGCAGACGCCGACCCCAGAGAGGAAGAAGAAGCCGACGAAGCCGACATGTTTGCAGAGGTTGCCGCCGACGCCGGCGACACCCGACTCCCGAACAGCACAAACCTCGTCTGGAAGAACAAGGGCAAGTTCTTCCGCCGATTCACGACCCGCGACCTCGCCCGTTACCAAGACACCACGACCCATTGGAGTCAGCACGCACAGGCATTACCATGGCCACGGAGTGAAATACCCCCGGGGGAAAAGACAAAATCAGGCTGTCACTCACACCACTACTGGTACTGGCACCAGATGTTCAACGAGCGCCAGCTCCTGGCCCTGAGCACACTCCTTCAAGCAATAAGCCAAGAGGCCGATGAGAACTGCCGCAACCTCCTGCTTCTAGCGTTTTCAGGCACCGTAGAGCGTAACAACCTGTTCTGCCGCTATTTCAACGACCGCAACACCATCCAAGGTAGCTTCGACCGTCACGACTTCGCGCCAAAGGCAGACCCCGCCGAGAATACCGCCTGGGGCCCAGCGGAGGTTAGAGGCACGTTTCAAAACATGCTCGGTCGCGTCCGCGAGGGCCTGACCTTCCGGACCCACGTTTACGATCGCGACCTCGATCGCCTCGGCGAGCCAGACAGCCTAATCTTCAGCGCCGAGACCATTGCACTGGGGAACACCCAATTGCTCAACGGCGACTCCCGCGAAGTAATCCCGACCATCCAAAACCAGGCCGACGCCGTCATCACCGACCCCCCTTACGCCGGCAACGTGAACTACAGCGAACTCTACGATTTCTTTTACGTTTGGCTTCGCCTGCCCCTTAAGGAGAAATACGATTGCTTCAACCCGGAGTACACGCCGAAAATACCAGAAATCATCGAGAACAAGTCCCGTGGCCTTTCGAACGAAGACTTCCGCGAAGGCCTTAAGACCGTCTTTGAGCGCTCCCGCGATAAACTTAAAGACGACGGAATCCTCGCCTTTACCTATCACCACTCAGGCAACCAGCAGTGGGTGGACCTGTGCGACGCCGTATGCTTGGCTGGTTTCGTCATCGAAGCTGTTTACCCCGTCCACGCCGAGAAGGAATCTTCCCTCAACCTCCAGAACAACGAGGGCATTTCTTACGATCTGATCCACGTGTGCCGCAAGCGCCCCCAGGGCCAGGCCCAAACACCCCGTAGCTGGGCCGGCCTCCGCCAGGTCATCCGCCAGCGCGCCCGCGAGGAAATCACCCGCATCGAAGCCGGCCGCTACGGCAGCCGCCCGCTTTCTCCCGCCGACGTCCGCATCGTTCTCATCGGCAAATGCCTGGAGATCTACTCCCGGCACTACGGTTCCATCCTGAATCACGCCGGCCAGCCGCTTCCGATGCACGACGCCCTCCTCGACATTGGCGAGATGGTCGAGCAGATGCTGTCGAAAGAAAGCCCGCTCCCAGCCGAGCTCGAAAATGCCGACACGTTAAGCCGCATCTGGCTCCGCGCCCTCTCCGCCGTGCGCGAAGTAACCGTGGACTCGATACGTAAGTTGACCCAGGGCGTCGTTGAACTGAACGATCTCACGAGCTATCGACCGCCCCTCGTCCGCAAAGGTCGCCTCAAAGGCGGGCGCACCTACGAGGTTCTCACCCCACTCGAAAGGCTCGACGCACTCCAGAAAACTTTGCGCCACGTCGATACCTCCGCCACGCAGCTCAGCCTTCTGGACCCGGTTGACAACACACCCATCGCCTTCGGCCCCGCGCTAGTGGACGTTCTGCACCTACTCCTCGCCAACGCCGAGCTCGGCGAACGGCTCGACAACCTGGTCGAGCGGTACCGCGGCCAGCGCGAGCCCATTCGCGCCGCGCTGGAGTTCCTTAAGCAACGGGACCCGAACCGCTGGACTAAAGCCTGTGACAAGCTGCTGCCATTCTACAGCGACCTCTTCGCTCAAACGCCCACGCCAGCGCCAATCCCAGCACCGAACTAAACCACCATCACTATATGCCCGGCTACTTGATCCTCCCCGAAGAGGCCTGCGACTGGTCCGGAGACCAGCCCGGCAAGGTGCGCCTCCACCCCACACGCCTCAATTTGTTCGACCTCATTCGTGCCTTTGAGCAAGACCCATTTCCATACACCGCGCGAACACCCGGAGTATGCCTCATCACCCTCGATGACCTGCTCGTCCAGACCAAGCAATTGGAAGATCCAAACGAAACACGCGATTGGCCATTCCTGCAGGACATACGCCGCCGTCTCCGCGCCGTCGCCAATGACGTCAGCAACATGGGCACCATCCATGTTCCCATCCGACTCCCACTCAACCTTGGCGCGGCTGGCCAGCTCTATCTCCATTACACCGGAAGGAGAATTCCACTTTGGCGCATCTTCGGCTGTCATCCCACAATTTCCAGCGTAGATCGTCACGAAACTTACCAATACACCGCGACCCTGTCATGACCCAGACCCCGCCTTCACTCAATCCCAACGACCGCGTCCGGGTCTCCGGCCGCTACGAGCTGGGTATTGGCGAAGTCCTCCGCGTCTCCGAGACCGGCGGCCTCTACGTCGCCGATGTCGTCTTTGAAAGCCGGGCTGGTCGCCGCCTTGAAACCCTGCCGCTTTCCCGCTTGGAGAAAGCCAGTTCACCCTGGGATAAGATCCAAGCCGGCCAATTCGACAACCCCAAAGACTTCCTCTTGCGCCAGCTCGCCTGGCAATTCCCGCTCGGCAACACAGGCGGTGAGCTGACCAATTCCCGCACCCAGCTTCTCCCCCATCAGATCTTGCTCACGCACGATGTGATCAAGATGAACCGCCGCCGTCTTCTCATCGCCGACGAGGTCGGCCTCGGCAAGACGATCGAAACCGGCATGGTCATCCGTGAGCTGATCGCCCGCGGCGAGGCCATCCGCGTTCTCATCCTCTGTCCGGCCGGCCTGATCAAAAACTGGCAAAACGAGCTGCGCGGCTGCTTCCGCCTCGAATTCGAGGTGCTGGGCATCGACTTCAACGACTTCGCCCCGGCGAGCTGGGAAAACCACAACCGCGTCATCGCCTCCATTGACACGGTAAAGCGCCCGATACGTATGGAGCGCATCCTCAACGCCCCGCGCTTCGACCTGGTCATCGTGGACGAGGCGCACCACGTCAGCCGCATCCGCTACGGTAAGAAGCAGCAGGTCACCATGAACTACCGCCTGCTCGAAGGGCTCCAGGGCCATACCCGCGACCTGCTCTTCTTGTCCGCCACTCCCCACCAGGGCGACAATTTCCAATTCTGGTCGCTGATCAACTTGCTCGACAAGGACCTCTTCGACTCACCCGAAGGCATGCTCCGCCACCGTAGCCTGCTGAATCGCGTTATGGTTCGCCGCACCAAGCGCGAAGTCGTGGATGCCCGCGGTAAGGCCTTGTTCGTTCGCCGCCAGGTCCATACTGAGAAGTTCGAGCCAGCCTTGCGCGAACAGCGCTTTTACGAGCAGCTCACCGACTACTTGAAAACCGGCTACGAAGCCGCCGGCGTCTTCCGCGCCGGCCGCACCACCAGCGCCCAGCGCGCCATCGGCTTCGTCATGACCGCCTTCCAGAAGATGATGTCTTCCAGCCCCCGCGCCATCAAACAAGCTCTACGGCGCCGGTTGCTTGTCCTCCTTGCCCGTGAACAGATCGAGATCGAGAAGAAGCGAAAGACCAACTTCGAACCCGAGCTGGCCACGCGGTTCATGTCCATCCAGGACGAGATGCGGCTTCTGGCGCGTGAAATTAATCTCACCGGCGGCACTACCATTAACGACGCGGAAGCCGATTCCTACATCGCCCAGGTCCGGCAGCGCATCGTCCGCAAGCTGGCCGACATGGAGGAAACCACCGAATGGTCCCTCGATTCCGACGAAGAAGGCGACGAGGGCGTCTATGCGGACGCCGAAATCCCGGAAGAATCCTCCCGCGTCCGTGAGCTCATCGGCTTGGTGCCCGAGGCCACTGACCGCAAGTTCGACCGCCTCCTTTCCGTCATCTCCGACCTGCGCCGGGAAAACGAGGGCGAACGCTTCATCATCTTTACGCAATACCGCGAGACGCTCGAATTCCTCCGCATCGAGCTCGCCAAGATTTTCGGCGAAGACAGGCTCGCCACCATCAAAGGCGGTCCGTTGGAGGATAAGATCGAAGCCGCCGAGCGGTTTTGGGACGAGAATGGCGCCAAGTTCCTCATCTCCACCTCGGCTGGCGGTGAGGGCATCAACCTCCAATGCGCCCGCGTCCTCTTCAACTACGATCTGCCGTGGAACCCGATGGCCATTGAGCAGCGTATCGGCCGCATCCATCGCTTTGGCCAGAAAGAAGTCGCCCAGGTTTACAACCTGATTGCCCGGGACACGGTCGAAGAGCGCATCTACGCGCTGCTGGCCGACAAGCTCGAATCGGTTGCCAAAGCCATCGGCAAATACGACCCGGAGACGCGTGAGCCCATGGAGGATTTTCGCCTCGACATCCTCGGCTATCTCGGCTCCAACCCCGACTACCAGCAGTTGTTCAAGCGGGCTCTTATCGACAAGGATTACCAGCGCACTGCCCGCCAGCTTGAGGAAATGATGCAGCAAGCCCAGGACGCTCGCGTCGCATTGATGCAGCTCTCCCAGGACCTGACCCACTTTAACCTCGAACACTACAAGCGCATCTCGGGCCGGTTCAACCTCCAGCAGCTTGGCGCCTGGTGCCGGGAGGCCATCATTCGCCTCGGCGGCAGCATGTTGCCGGTCGGCGAACTCTGGCAAGTCCTCACCCCCGATTGCCTCAAGTCCTTCCCGCAGGTCGCGCCGAAATACGAAAACGTCACGTTCGACCGCGAGCTCTCCATGCGGAAAAAGAAGTGCGAGCTGTTCGGCATCGGCCACCCGTTCATCGATGCCCTGCTGGGTTACTTGCAAAACGCGCCGTTCAGTGGTGACGCCGCCTGCCTGTCGGCCAACGGCGTGAAACATGGCGTTGTCGAGGCTCGCTACCGCGTCACCTGGGACCGCGCCGACCAGGGCTCGTCTTCTACCGTCATCCGCGTAGCCGTGAATGGCGACGCCCCTGTGGACGAATTCGGCTACGACGCCGAACGCCTCGAAACCGGCCGCTACCTGCCGACCCAGTCGCCGCCGGCCATACCAGCCGAGGTCCAATCACGCGCCGAAGAAGCCGTCCGCCTCTGGACCGCCTCCCGCCGCACCGAAATGCCCGAAGGCACCATCGTCCGCTGCGAACTCCTCGGCGTCTCCGCCGCCGTTTGAAACTTAAGCAATTAAACCACTATGACACCTAAACGCATAAAATTCACACGAGTTAGAGGCTGGAAGATGGGCAACGGCAAGTACGTCGGCCGCCCGACAAAGTGGGGTGTGCCGAAGGACCTGCAAGGCACCCAGGAGCAGATCGTCCAGCAGTACGAAGAGAGGATCCTGAAGATGAGCGAGAAGGACCGAGAAGAATTCCTCGCCCCGCTCAAAGGCAAAGACTTGGTCTGCTACTGCGAGCCAGACCAAGCATGCCACGCCGATGTCCTCCTGCGCCTGGCCAACGCCAAACCGCAGAAGCGAAAGCCATGAGCGAAGAAAAACTCATCCTCATTCTAGCCAACTCCGTCCGCGACAAGAAACACTGCGTAGCCGGCAAAGTCGCCACCGCGCTTGAGAACGGAAAGTTCAATATCAGCCAGCAGTGGATCCGCCTAACAGATCCGCGTGACGCCGACGGCGCTGTCCAGCCGGCCACCACCCTGCTTAAGGGCCTCAGAGGCGTTCGCCCCCTGGACATCATCAAGGTCGTGCTGCAGGACCCCTGCAACGACCCTAATCACCCGGAGGATTGGTTTTTTGACCCCGCCCAAAAGTGGGAGCTTGTGGCATCAGTCGGATACGACGCGCTGCCATTGATCGCGGACAACCCGCCAACCATCTGGCACGACGGCATCGAAGAGCGCGCTGTGCCCGCCGGGTACGTCCCACAAATGGGCGTACAAGCCGCCACCCTCTACCTCGTGAAAGCGCCGCCCGATTGGGCCTTTAGCTATTGGAAAGAGTGGAACCAGTGGGAGAACCGCAACGACACCAAGCGCAAACTCACCTTCACCTATGCCAACCGCCACCAGCAGTTCTCGGTGACCGACCGCGCCTTCACCAACCGCTACAAAATCTTCGACCGGGCCACAGAGATGACGCAATACCTGGAGTCGCCGAACCCGAAAGCCTATTTCTGCCTAAGCCTGACCAAGCTCACGCCCAAGTACAACACCAAGCATTACAAGATCTGCGCCACCGTTTTTGAACCGTGAAGCCCGACCTGTTCACCATCGGCCACTCGAATCACCCGCTGGATGCATTCCTCGGGTTGCTCCGGCAGCACTCTATCCAGGTGCTGGTCGATGTGCGCAGCAGCCCATACAGCTCGCGCCTGCCCCAGTTCAACCGCGAGCCGCTAAAGGCCGCTCTCAAGGCCGCAGGTGTTCGTTATCTATTCCTCGGCGAGGAACTCGGCGCCCGCCGCTCTGAACGCAATTGTTATGTTGACGGCGTCGCTCGCTACGACCGCATAGCCAAGACCCCCGCCTTCCAGTCCGGCATCGAGCGTGTCACCAGGGGCATTCAGAAATACCGCTCCGCCCTAATGTGCGCCGAAAAGGACCCGCTCGACTGTCACCGCACCATTTTGGTCTGCCGTCACCTGCGCGACGTCGCCCAAATCCAGCACATCCGCGCCGACGGCTCGCTCGAATCCCACGAAGAAGCCGAGAACCGCCTCATGGCCGCGGAGCGCATCCCGACCGACGACCTTTTCACCCCCCCCGAGCAACTGCTCGCCCGTGCCTACGACCAGCGCGGCGGCAAAACCGCTTACCGCGAGTCCACCGAGCCCGAAGCACCAACGAACTAACGCCTATGCCCACCGAAACCATACCCGTGTTCACCGTCGGCTTCACCAAGAAGACCGCCGCCCAGTTCTTCGAAAAGCTGCGCGCCGCCGGCATAAAACGCCTGGTGGACGTGCGGCTCAATAAAGTCTCCCAGCTCGCCGGCTTCGCCAAACGCGACGACCTGCAGTACTTCCTGAAGGAAATTCTGCACGTGGACTATGTCGAAGCCCCGCTGCTGGCACCCACCCAGGAACTGCTAGACGCCTACAAGAAGAACAAAGGCCGCTGGGAGGATTACGAGCGCGACTTCAACAAGCTGATGGAGGAGCGCCACATCGAAGACAAGATAGACCCGGCCATCCTGGCCAGCGGCTGCCTGCTGTGCAGCGAGGATAAGCCCCATCAGTGCCACCGTCGCCTGGTCGTCGAATACCTCCAGCGCCACTGGGGCAACCTCGACATCAAGCACATCGTCTGATTAGATACCACCACCGGGAACAATTAATATGAAGGAATTCACACTAACGCCAACGGTTGACGCCACTCAGGAGTTCATCGAAATCGCTAACGACTTCGCAAACCCCCTTGACCTGGTCCGCGAAGCCATCAGCAATGCCTTCGATGCCCGCGCCAAAGAAATTCGCCTCGCCTTCGAGGCCGAAACTATGAACGGCGAGACGGTGTTCGTCATCACGCTGACCGACAACGGGGACGGCATGAACGCCGCCGGGCTCCAGTCCTTCTTTGACTTGGGCAGCTCGACCCGCCGCAACGACAAGACGACCATCGGCGAGAAAGGCCACGGCACGAAGGTCTATTTCAATTGCAAGCGGCTCATCGTTGACACCCAGCGGGACGGCAATCGGTTCGTCGCCACCCTGGACGAGCCCTTCTCCAAACTCCACAAGCGCCAGATTCCCCCAGTCACGGTCAAAGAATCCGCCAGCGAGACGGCCGCGTCCGGCACGACCATCAAGATCTACGGCTACAATTCCAACAGGCGAGAGCGCTTCACCCATGACCGCCTGCGGGACCACATCATGTGGTTCACGAAGTTCGGCAGCGTCGAGAGACTTTTTGGCGTTGATAAACTGGCCGACGTGAAACTCCTCCTGAAGGGCCTCGACGCAGACGAGTTCGAAACCCTTTCCTTTGGCCATACCTTCCCGGCTGAAAGCGGCAACATCAACGCCCTCTTCACCGCCCATACCATTCAAGCGCCAAAATACTACTGCAAACGGCTGGTAAAGACCGGGCACCTGCCAAACCACCCGGAAATCAAATATCATGCCGTGTTCTCAATCGAGGGCAACCGCGTCAAGTATGACAACAACCCCATGCTCCGCCGGCCAGGCTACAACGCCCCGGAAGGCGCCTACACCGTCCAGGACCGTTATGGCCTCTGGCTGTGCAAAGATTTCATCCCAATCCAGCGGCGGAACGACTGGATCACCGTACGAGGCACCGAGTTCACCAAATTCCACGCTTTCCTGAACTGCCAGGACCTGCGCCTCACCGCCAACCGCGGCTCCATTGAGAATACACCCGCCGAGATCTTGCAGGACATCGAGGCGGTCGCCCGGAAAATTTACCAGGAAATCGTCGAAGGCGACGAGTGGCTCCAGCTCTCCTACCTCGAAGAGGAATCCGAAAGCTACAACACAATTGAAAAGGAGAAGAAGAACTTTGAGCTGCGGGTCACCAAAGCCAACCGGGCGAACATCGCCCAGTATAAGAACACGGTCCTCGTTGAACCGCAGCGGGAGAGCGGCGTCCACAGCCTGGTCGTCCAGCTCATGACGCTTGAACCGGACCTCTTCCCGTTCACGGTCGTTGACTACGACACTCTTGAAGGCATCGACATCATTGTTAAAGACCACAACACCGTCCCGGTCCACACCTCCCGCCTGTACTACGTCGAGTTCAAGAATCTCCTTGCGAAAACCTTCAACCACTCTTTCGAAAACCTGCACAGCATCATCTGCTGGAACACCGAGCTCAAGCACGGCGACATCGTGAAGGACATCAACAAGGAAGAGCGTCAACTCTCGGTCGTTGCCCCCGCTAACCAAGGCGACCGGACTCGGTACTTCCTCGATCATCCACGCAAAGCCCACAAAATCGAGGTTTATGTCCTGAAGGACTACCTCGCCCAGAAGCTCAAGATCGAATTCCGCCCGCGCACGGCCACCGACACCTTCTGACCTGACGGCCACTGAGGCCCCCGACCACCCTGCGATCTAAACGTCCGCTCCCAGCGCAATCAAGCCGCCGGCGCCGCCGGCCCCAAGGCGGGCTGCTCCGCCGACCGCCGCCGATCGCGCTCACCTTCGCAGCCGAAAGAACGCGCTCTTCTCGGCAATCGGATTGGTAATCGTATAACTCCCGCCGACAATTGCTGGCAGAACCGCATTCGACCTCCAAACCGGCGGCAGATTCGTCGCAGATTCCACCGTGAAGCCAGGAATATCGGCAGGCCAGGTGAGCAGGACATCTCCACCCTGCCGATTTACGGTGAGCCTTGGTGGGTTTACACCGCTGCCGGATATGGCCATGCTGCCGGAGCCGCCCGTCGCATCCGAGCCAACGACCACGCTGCCGCCCCCATAACTGCCCACTGACAACGGCGTAAAGGTCACCCTGACGGTCTGCGCACTGCCCTGCGCAATCGCCCCGTTCCAACTGCCGCTGAAACCACTCGGATAAGTGATGCCGGTGACGGTCAAAGTCGAGTTGCCATTGTTCGAAATTACTAAGTCATGCTGCTCAGAGGCTCCCACCGGAACATTGCCAAATGCCATGTTGCCGCTTAGCGAAACGACCCGCGTAACCGGAAGTGTTCCCGTCCCGCGCAGCCCAACCGTGTAGGGACTTGTGGCGCCGAGGCCGTACGTAGCATCATAGTAAATCTGGAGACTTGCGTTCCGCGCGCCTGCCCCGGTTGGCTGAAACCTTACAGCAACTGTCGCATACGCTCCGGAAGCAATGGGCGAAGTGGGCACCGATACAATGGCAAAATCTTCGCTGTTTGCCCCGGAGACTTGAACAACGCTTCCCGTCAGCAACATGCTAATGGTTCCGTAATTATAGAAGCGAAACGAGTGAGTTGCTGATTGCGCCCCCATATCCGCACTGCCAAAATCCGTCCCCTTGCCAACCGTTGGGTTTTGATCACCGTTGAGACTCTCCACCCCATTGAACTCAAGCGATGGATCAACACGTATTTGAGTCATTCCGGTTCCTTGAACCGTAAATGTGTAGGGGTTCTTATTAGGATCGTCATTCGGAATGGAAATCGTAGCAGTTCGCACTCCTAACCCCCCCGGCTCGAATGCCAATTGGATAGTCGAACTACCGCCGTTGGCACCCACGGGAGTTGCTGGTAGTGGCGCAAACAATAAAAAGTCTGCTGCATTGTCGCCACTTATTTGAACTCTCCTTGGGACTCCGGTGAGGTTCAACGCCCGGTTGAAAGTATTGCTGATGGTAAAGGTCCTGGTTGCCGACTGAAACCCATACACGATGGTGCCAAAATCCGTTCCCTTGGCCACGCTGGGCGATTGGTCCCCTCTTATAATAGCGGTTCCGCCGTAGCTCAACGACATGCCCGTGGACACAACGCTAAACGTGCCGAGGTTGGACTGCTGTTCCCCATTAATCACCTGCACCGTCCAGTTGGCTTCATTTGGTCCCACGGTGATATTGTAATCGAGCTCACCGGAGCTAACGAATATCGGCACCCTGCCCGTGTAAGGCGCATTCACCCCATCGTTGAATGTCAGGGTCGAGGCGGCTGTAAAGCCAGAGCCGAGTACCCTGAGGAGTTGCGTCTGCGGCAAGGCCAGCGCACTGAGAGTGGTCGGGGAAACCGATGAAATCTCAGGAGTCGCAAGTGACGAGACGTCTGCTGAATAAATACCAACAGATGTCAGAATGAAGAGCCTGCTACCAGCGACTGCACTCCTCCCAATAAATGCATTCAGAAGACATGGGTCCAGTCTTAACCAATGGCTGGCTCGGTCAGTTGTAGCGATGACCAGATTACCAAGGCCTGTGGATGCAAACACCCCCTTCGTAGCACTGCTGTTATTCGCGGACATGGCCACGAAGGGAATCTGATCCAAGCTCCCAAAACCCGCGCTGTTAACTGACTGCCAATTCGCACCTGAGTCCACCGATTTGAAGATCCCCCGGTTCCCAAAATAGATAAATACAGGGGTTCGATAGGCGATGGTGGACAGGTACAAATCCCCACTGGCTTGTTCAAACTGCAGATCGGTATACAGCGCCACGGAAGAAGGAGTCGCAACCGTGTTCCATGTCCCTCCACCGTCCGTGCTTTTGCGCAACGGGAAAGGCATATACCCACCACCTTCGGTGCCCGTCGTATCGAACTTAACCGGCGGCCCAGGCAACACATCCGCCGTGTAGTAGGTAAACCCGGAGAAGAAGACCGTGTTAGGTTGTGTCGGAAGGACCCGTACCACATTGAAATAGTCCCTCTTTCCGTTGTTCAGTCCCGCGGCGTAAACCGTGCTCCAATCGGCACCGCCATTGGTCGTCTTCATGACTCCTTGTCCAGCTACACCAGCATAAACAGTATCGGAGTTCTGGGGATGCACATCCAAATCAAAGACCGCACCTTGTATTTGGTAGATGCCGAAAATGTTCATCTGGCCATCGATCCTTTGCCACGACTCACCTCCATTAACACTCCTGTAAATATGGCCGAGCGGTCCTATCAGATCGTTGTCCACTGCTGTGCCCAGGTAAATTACGTTTGGATTACTCGGTGAAATCACAATTTTCGATACAGGGAAGTATTTCCCCGTCAAAGGATTTGAATCGAAACCTGTGTTCTTCGCAGTCCAGGTAGCGCCTCCATCTGTACTCTTGAATATGCCGGGCCCCATCACGATCGATGCAACGAAGATGGTGTTTGGGCTCGCCGGATGAACAGCAATCGCCCCAAAATTACCATCCATATCAGCCGCCCAGGGGCCAGACGCCTTGCTCCAAATCAAGGCTGGATCACCCAGCGCCGTAGAGCTCAGAAAGCTGCTTAAGAATAATCCCGCTCCGATGTGGAGCAGACCGACACCGCATTTTGACTTCTTCATAGGTTTCCTTGTCCTCTCCCCGCCGCTCCTAGTTCGGCGATTTTACTGGCTTGCGTTTTGCTTACCATAGTGCACAGTGTAGTAAATAAGCTTCGGACGTCAATACAGCAAGCCGAAGTATTTACCGAAGTAGAATCGTAGCAAAGCACTTTATATGCCAATTAAGCAAGACACTCTCGAAAAGCTTTTCTCCATCTCTCTGAAGGCCCGCATCCTCCGCGAGTGGCAGAAGGCCAGCCGCATCCAAGACCAGGAGTTCTCCGAGCGCGAGTTGCTCACTCTCGAAGTAATTGAAAACCTAAAGCCGATCACAGAGAAGGCTCTTTGCAAGATCTTTGGCCTCTCGTTCAGCTCGGTCGCCGAGCTTACCAAGAAACTCTCAGACGCCGGCCTTATCGACAGCGGCGCCAAGGCACGCGGCAAAGCCCTTGCCCTCAGCGGGAAGGGGACCAAAACCCTTGAGGATCTTAAAAAGATCAGCGCCAGCAGGTTCGAGTACCTCTTCGAATCTTTCTCCGAGACCGAGTGGGAGCAACTCCTCAAACTCTTTGGAAAAGTTGAAAAGAACGTCGAGAACCACGTGCAGCGCCTCGTCTTTGATCGTTCCCCAATCTGAGTCCAGCCCGCTCGGCGGCCTGACTGGCTACTCGGCGGCCAGAAGCCTTCTGAAACTAACCTTAAACTGCTGCTCCAGGTATTGCAGCGTCTTCACCTCCTCCGAGAGCGAGGCAACTATCCGACGGGGCGTGAACAATCCCACCCGCCTCCGAAATCGCGCGTCGTCCCGCGGCACCCGCTTGATCCATTTAACCGCGACCAGATACTCGCACTCGTCGTCATCCTCGCTATCGTGGAGCAAGTCGGGTCCACTCAGCATACGCGGCCGGAGCGGGCGGCCATGGAACCGGAAATCCCGCGCAGGAACCGCCTTCTCGGTAACCCGCGCGATGCCAACATACCCAGAACCACTCAAGTACGCGGCTGCTATGGACCCCACTTCAAGACGGTCAAGCTGCGAACTGTACTTCCGGCCGTAACCGGCTGCCAAGAAGCCAAACTTGCTACAATCCTCCCACAGCCTATGGGCCCAATCCCCTACGTTTACAAAGTAAATTCCGCGGGCGGAATCGAAGCCCGGAAGCGAGAGGTGGAGGGTGTTCGGCGGCCTGAACTTATCAGCAAAATGCCCGCCGCTCACGTTGGTTAGCGATCCCCCGACGCGCCATAATAATGCCTTCTCCACGAGCAGGGCCTGATCCTCGGTCAGACTAGCCGCCACAACCCTAATGAGCGGCTCCAAGCCGGCCCGCTCAATCTCGTGAAGCTGCCGCTCCTTTGCTGAACCGGCCTTGTTCGGGAGATGAGCGTTCTTGCGGCTACCCTTTCCCTTGCCCACGTACAGCATCTCGTAATTGCGGGGGTCGAAGTAAGCGTAAACGTAGTAGTTTGAATCGGTTTCCATACAAAGTCCCTTCGCGCCTGGAAGAGTGGTGCGATCGACCCATCGCAGTCCAGTCCCGATTACAGCCTCGCCCAGACCTTGAGCAACCGCTCTCGCAGCGCCACCGGCCTCACCGTCGCGAGCATCTCGCGCATTTCCTCCTTCGGCGTCTGGTGCCCGTTGGTCAGCAAATTCGGCATCGCCGACTGCAACGCCATCCGAAAGTCCTCACGGCCCGGCTGGAAGTAGTGCTTCAGCACAACGTCCGTTGTCTTGTGCCCGGTCACCTTCTGCACCAGCTCCAGTGGCACGCCACCGGTCAGCGCAATGGTCACCCAGCTCACCCGCAGACTGTGAAAATCCCGCACGCTCGCCGCCCGCTCGCTGTCGTTGCGTTTCGTGCGCAGCAAGCTCATATCGGTCTTGAGCGCCGCCGTAACGCTCCCGCCCTGTGGCCGGCCGCGCACAATCTGGCACTTCACGGCTCTCTCAATCTCGTTGAGATATCCCGACACCGACCCCTTGCTCACGCCGGCCGCCGCCTTGACCTCGCAGGTCTTCTTCCCGTCCATGTAGGCGTCGAACACCGCCAGCATGCGCTGCTTCTTCTCCGAGTCCGGCAACCTGGCAATGAATTCGTGCCCCCGCCGCTTGGCCTCAGCCTCCGAAACTTCCGGCAGAGCCTCCGCTGACGGCTTCACCGCCCCCAGGGCCACCGCCAGCACCTTTTTGACCCGCCACGTAATCCCGTCGGGATTCTCCGTGTACATCGCCGCCTGGTCAGGGAACACCAGCTCGCCCGTGTCGCCCTTCCGCTCGCTGGCCGCGGCCTGCTTGACCAGCTCATCCCGCAGCAGCCCGAAAATGGGAATGCTGACAGTCTGCCCGGTCTTGGCGGTCTTCACCGTGATAAACCCGCGCTCCAGGTCCACGTCCTTCCACGCCAGCATGCAGCAATCGCCCCGGCGCATTGCCGTGCACATCCCCGTCACGATGATTGGCCGGATAAAATCATCGTCCTTGCCGGCCTGCAGGATCGCCTTGAGCTCCTCCGGCTTGAACGGCTTCCGGAACACCGTCTCCGTGTCCTTGGTTGGCATGTCCGCGAACGGGTTCAGAGCGCCCGGAGGCAGCAGGTGATGGAAAGCGGCCCGCAACAACTTCATGGTGTCGTTCCACGTCTTCCCGGACACGTTCCGCTCGGTCTCTGCCTGCATGAAGGCCCGGGCGGTATTGCGCGTCACCTGGGCCAGTTCCGCCGCCTTCCCGTTGTGCGTGCGCACGAACTCGACGAACCGCTCCAGCGTCTTCTTGCACTGCGACGCGTAACGCTCATCCGGCTCATGCTTGCGCGGCAGGCGGCCCCACTCGGCCGCCAGCTCATCCAGCTTCACCGACTTGATCGCCTCCCCGGTCGTAGCCTCATACACCATTTCGGCGAGCCGCCCCGCAGACCGGACCGTGCGCGCCTCCTCCACAATCCGGTCGAGCTTGGCCTGGGCGGTGCCTCGCGACCGCTCGAAAATCGCATCGCCTTTGTCGCGCAGTGACAGTGACGCCGGCGGAGTCCCAGCGATCTTCACCCCGAGGTTTGGGCGAATGAGTTTCCCGTTGATTTCATACCGGCCATACCAGGTCTTGCGGAGTCGGCCGTCCCGTTGTGTTCTGAGTTCGAGTGGCATAATGCAGCTTCTGTTCTGCCTGCCCGTGGCTCGATGAAACACTCTGAGCATCGAGAACTACCACGAGCATCAACACCAAACAAATACCACACTTCATACCACACAACAAGCACCAAAGTGATTATTTCCTATATTTCTAAGCACTTCATTGTTAGCCCTCCCACCTCATAACCTGAAGGTCGCTGGTTCAAATCCAGCCCCCGCAACCAATTTACGGGCCTGAAACTCACGTTTCAGGCCCGTTGTTCAATTCTTCTGCTCGCAATGGGCATTGCTATCTTTACGATGGTAAGTGCGGGTGGCGCAAAACCTGTCTTGTGGGTCAACTCGGCCTGCAGGTTTGTGCCACATTATGCTTGCCTTCAGGCAGTGCTATGTGAAAATAACTGTGCAGTCATTAACCATTAATCAGTAGCAGCTAGTTTGGCAGATTATCACCGCATGAATGAACTTCAGTCGGGGAGGGCTAATTGAGTCGCCCCTATCCCTTTCGCTCGCGTTACTCCCGAGAACCCCTCCACCGCCGTAATGGCAAGATCCGCGCGCGTGAGGTGCGCGTGTTGGACGAAAACCGGCAGCAGCTTGGAGTGATGACCCTCAATGAAGCCTTGCGCATTGCGATGAGCAAGGGACTCGACTTGGTGGAGATTGCGCCCAATGCCACGCCTTCCGTGTGCCGAATCGTGGATTATGGCAGGTTCATGTACGAGGAGGCCAAGCGAAACAAAGACTCCGCCGGGCGGCAAGCGGCGAGCAAAATGAAGGAGATTCAGCTCTCGCCGACGATTGATCCGCATGATTTCGAAACCAAGCTGAACAGGGCTGTGGATTTTCTATGCGAGGACATGAAGGTGCGGATCAAACTGCGCTTTCGTGGTCGTCAGAAAGCGCACACGGAATTTGGGTTTGAGGTCGTGAACCGCTTCGTCAAGGAAGTCGCCCCGTGGGGGCAGGCGGATTCGCCGCCGAAGATGCTCGGAGACCGCGATCTCAACGCTGTGATTAGTCCTCTTCCTCGCAACAAACGCGCCCGGAACCCCCGGCAGGAAGCGTCAACAGAGTTCCCGGAACGGGCTGCAACGGGTCAGCAATCGGAATCAGCGGCAGCGTCAGCAAATTCGGGCGCGGTTTCCTGAGTTATCGGGGCCTATTTCAAATCCGGGCCCGGTAACCGGATAAAAGTGGCGCCGGAAGCCGAGACTCTCCACTTGGACGAAGCGACTCTGTACGAGGTTGGGACAGCAGTTTCGTGACTATTGGGAGCGGAAAGGTGGGGTGGCCGACGGGATTTGAACCCGCGACAGCCAGATCCACAATCTGGGGCTCTAACCAGGCTGAGCTACGGCCACCAACCCGCCCGAGCGTAGATTTCCACGGGCAGAACGTCAAGTCCGCAGCTTTAAAAAAACCCCGCCGTTGCCGTGTGCGACCTTCCTGCGGAACCTAATTGCAACAGTGGGACAAGCGGGCTGTTTTCGACGTCCATTGAAGGCATGCCGGCCACACCTCGGCTACGCGTCCGTTTAATCGTTCAACTTACAGTTCGAGTTCTAAGTCGCTGATCACGAACAGGGCAGGGTAAATTCTGCGCTGGGCCTGGTAAAGAACGCAACTCCTATGCCGCAGTACTTGTGCCAATCTCAATTCTGAGAAACGGGGAGGGCCTCACGAATACGGTTCACCACTTTTGCGCCGTGCCATAGCCACGGACGAAGCCGATGCACTGGCCCACTTCCGGAGTCGAATTTTCCCAGTGGTATTCGTATTCGATAGCGACGTTGCCGGCAAAACCTTGCACCTTCAACTCATGCAAAAGTGCCGGAATATCGGAAACCCCAGTGCCAAACGGCACATCATGCGCACCGGGACCCATCTCATTCAAATCTTTGAGGTGGCTGCTGACAATCCGTCCCTTGAGGATGCGCAGGCACTCCACCGGTTTGAGGTGGGAGCGAACCCAATGGCCGCTGTCGGCACAGGCTCCAATACGGGCATCCCGGTCTTTGACGACCGATAAAACGTAGTTCGGATCCCACATGCGATATCCTGGATCATTGGCGCGCTTCGGATGGTTATGAAAACCCACCTTGAGATCATATTCCCGAACCAGCTTCTCGATGGTATCAATCGCCTCAACAGATTCGGTGGTGATGGCATACAGCCCCAGCGCTTTGGCGAACGTAAAAATCTTGCGGGCCTCCGCTTCGTCGCGGGGAATGCTGACCACGCCGTAGTTGACTGCTGTGACTCTGGCTGCGGCGAGCTTGTCTTTGACCTTTTGAATCGTTTCGGGAGAAGCGTGGTGGTCCCACTTGACGCCGGGTTCCTCCGGGCTAAGCCGTTGGCCGGGGTAGAACTCGATAACCTTGCCGCCGCCCTGAGCCGTCTTTTCGATAGCTTCAAAGACCGTAAACCGATTGAAGGTATAGGCCTGACAGCCAATGGCAAATCCGCCGGTCTTGCAGGCGTCAGGGATTTTAGTTTCGCCGCGCAACAACGACGGCATCCCTAGGGAGACGACCAGGCAGCACTGGCTCAGGAAAAGAATGAGTTTTCGCTTCATACGCGTTTAATTAAGTCTCGTTAGCCGTCAAAGGCAATACCAATTCCGAGTTCCAGGTATCAGGCGCCCCACGCGGAGCAAAGCTGCCAGACTCGGCTGGCCGCGCCCAAAACTAACTGGAGACAGGCTCGTGCTTCGGCAGAATTGGAACGGACGTGGCGGGCGCGCATTGAAACAATCTCTAAGAAAAAAGCCGAACCCTCTTTTTCGGAGTTCGGCTTTCATAAAAGACCTGGCGGCGACCTACTCTCGCGGAATCTATAAAACCACTACCATCGGCAAGACTGCGTTTGACGGCCGTGTTCGGAATGGGAACGGGTCGGACCACAGCTTCAAGGCCACCAAGAAATCTCAAGGAACATCGCCAACCCTGGCGGTTTCTCTGAAAACTGCACACAGGCGAACAACCGGATTACAATTCGCGAGTTAAAATCGCTCTTGCCCTTCGAGGAAGGGAAAGAAGCGATCAAGCCGCACGACCGATTAGTATTAGTCCGCTGAACGGATCACTCCGCTTACACGCCTAACCTATCAACCCGGTAGTCTGCCGGGGGTCTTTAGGAACCTTGCGGTTCGGGAAACATTATCTTGGGATGAGCTTGGCACTTAGATGCATTCAGCGCTTATCTCTTCCGCACATGGCTACGCAACGCTGCCGCTGACGCGACAATTGCCACACCAGAAGTGCGTCAAATCTGGTCCTCTCGTACTAAGATTTGAACCCCTCAAGTTTCCTGCGCCCACAGTGGATAAGGACCGAACTGTCTCACGACGTTCTGAACCCAACTCGCGTGCCGCTTTAACCGGCGAACAGCCGGACCCTTGGGACCTTCTTCAGCCCCAGGATGCGACGAGTCGACATCGAGGTGCCAAACCGAGTCGTCGATATGAACTCTTGGACTCGATCAGCCTGTTATCCCTAGCGTACCTTTTGTCCGTTGAGCGACGGCAATTCCACATTAAACCGTCGGATCATTTGGGCCTGCTTTCGCACCTGCTCGACTTGTTGGTCTCACAGTTAACCTGGCTTCTACCCATACGCTCGACGCATGGTTGCCAACCATGCTGAGCCAAGCTTAGCGCTCCTCCGTTACTCTTTCGGAGGAAACCGCCCCAGTCAAACTGACCCGCACGCACGGTCCCTCATCTGGATGACAGAGTGAGGTTAGAATCCTAATTAGCCAAGAGTGGTGTTTCACATTGCGACTCCACGGGAACCGAGGCCCCCGCTTCGAAGTCTCCCACCTACGCTACGCATGAATAATCAAGACACAATACGAGCTTACAGTAAAGGTGCATAGGGTCTTCCCGTCCTACTGCGGGCAGGCGGCATCTTCACCGCCGTTACAGTTTCGCCGAGATCCTCTCCGAGACAGTCGTTCGGTCGTTACACGATTCGTGCAGGTCGGAACTTACCCGACAAGGAATTTCGCTACCTTAGGACCGTTATAGTTACGGCCGACATTCACTGGGACTTAAAGACCGAGCTTCGCCTTGCGGCTAACAAGATCTCTTAATCTTTCAGCATTGGTCACGTGTCACACCCTATACGTCGTCTTCACGACTTGGCAGAGTGCTGTGCTTTTGTTAAACAGTCGCCAAACGCAATTTACTGAGGCCCGCCAAGGCTACATTGCTGCAACCTTTTTGGGCACCCCTTCTCCCGAAGTTACGGGGCTAATGTGCCGAGTTCCTTAGAGAGGTTTCTCTCGCGCGCCTGAGTGCGCTTACACTCACCCACCTGTGTCGGTTTGCGGTACGGGCGAATAAGACATACTATGCAACTTTTCTCGGCAACTTCTCCACCGGTGCGCTTCGGCCGAAGCCTAAGCTCAGCATTCGATTGCCTAGCCGATGTGTTCCGTTGCGTCATCGCATAGCTAATTCTTACCCGGCGCAGGAATATTTAACCTGCTGTGCATCCGCTACGCCTTACGGCCTCGCGTTAGCTCCCGGCTAACCCTGGGAGGACGAACCTGGCCCAGGAAACCTTGGGTTTACGGCGACCAGGATTCTCACCTGGTTTATCGCTACTCGTGTCTGCATTCTCACTAATCAGCGCTCCACCGTCCATTTCCGTCCGGCTTCGCAGCACTGATTACGCTCTCCTACCACTCGCGAGATTCGAAAATCTCGCGAATCCATAGCTTCGGTATGTGATTTAATCGCCAATCATTTTCGGCGCGACATCGCTCGATGAGTCAGCTGTTACGCACTGTTTAAATGATGGCTGCCTCTAAGCCAACATCCTCACTGTCTAAGCAACGTCACATCCTTTCCACTTAATCACATTGGGGCACCTTAGCTGATGGTCTGGACTGTTTTCCTCTCGGCAATGAACCTTATCGCCCACTGCCTAACTGCTGTGATACTGAGATCCATGGCATTCGGAGTTTGATTGGTTTTGGTAACCTGGTGGGGTCCCTAAGCCATTCAGTGCTCTACCTCCATGGAGTACTTCCACAACACTCGCCCTCAAGCGATTTCGGAGAGAACCAGCTATCACGGGGTTTGATTAGTCTTTCGCTCCTACTCTCAAGTCATCTCAGGATTTTTCAACATCCACGAGTTCGGTCCTTCACCTGGTATTACCCAGGCTTCAACCTGCTCAAGAGTAGATCACCTCCGCTTCGGGTCTATTGCCCGCGACTTGGTCGCGCTATTGGCACTCGGTTTCCCTTCGCCTCCGCCGCAGAACGGCTTAAGCTGGCCACGGACAATAACTCGCAGACTCATTATGCAAAAGGCAGGCAGTCACCGGCTCCATTCCGAAGTCAGGCCCCAGCCTTGCGGCCGGAACGGGCTCCGGAATGGAGCCGGCTCCTACACATTGTAGGCATATGGTTTCAGGTACTATTTCACTCCGCTAGCAGCGGTTCTTTTCACCTTTCCCTCGCGGTACTAGTTCACTATCGGTTGCCAAGGAGTATTTAGCCTTATCCGGTGGTCCGGACGGATTCATGCAGAGTTTCACGTGCACCGCATTACTTGGGATACCTCTAGGGGGCTTTGAACTTCGCTCACCCGGCTGTCACGGTCTCTGGCCCAACTTTCCAGATGGTTAAGCTCGCTCGCCACCTCCCACATTAAGGTCCCTCAACCCCGGGAAGACTAGTCCTCCCGGTTTAGGCTGTTCCGCTTTCGCTCGCCACTACTGACGGAATCGCTTCGTTTTCTTTTCCTGGGGTTACTGAGATGTTTCACTTCACCCCGTCTTGCCTCGCCGGACTATGAATTCATCCGGCGATACTCCAGTGTTACCTGGAGTGGGTTTTCCCATTCGGAGATCCACGGATCAAAGCCTGCTTGCGGCTCCCCGTGGCTTATCGCAACTTACTACGTCCTTCATCGCCTCTTGGCACCAAGGCATCCACCATAAGCCCTTAGTAGCTTGATCACAAAGTTACCTCGCTGCCCCCCTCGACAGGGAGCAACAAGAACTCAGCGAACTGTAATTTGCCCTAGTTATCTACCTATGTGCAGTTGTCAAAGAACACCGCCGACTGACTTGCGGCCGGAGATGCAGCTCCGGCCGGTCCGGGCCGGCAAACCGTTATGCAAGTGGTTTTCCGCGCGCCACGGCGCGACGGAGTGGTGGGCGTGACTGGAGTTGAACCAGTGACCCTGCGCTTATCAAGCGCATGCTCTAACCAACTGAGCTACACGCCCATGAAAATTGGTGGAGCTGAGGAGATTCGAACTCCTGACCTATAGCTTGCAAAGCTACCGCTCTACCAACTGAGCTACAGCCCCACTTCCGAAAGGCTGAAGGCTGAAGGCCGTCGCGGCAATGCTTTACAGCTTCAGGTTCAGCGCCTGATAGAGTTCGATTCTCTAACCACTTGCCAAAGAGCATCTGCTCATTGGAAAACTGAACTGTGCGATAAGCCGAGCCTTATCAACTCCGCAGAGTTGACCGACCTAGGAGCGCGGTTTTTACCCCGCCTCCATGCTTCTCCTTAGAAAGGAGGTGATCCAGCCGCAGGTTCCCCTACGGCTACCTTGTTACGACTTCATCCCAATCACCATCCATACCTTCGGCACCTGCTTCCTTGCGGTTAACGCGGTGACTTCGGGTACAGCCGGCTTTCATGATGTGACGGGCGGTGTGTACAAGGCCTGGGAACGTATTCACGGCGCCGTAGCTGATGCGCCATTAC
>JAKLHY010000066.1 GCA_022709905.1 Verrucomicrobiota bacterium
CTGAAAATCTACAGCACAATGCGCACTGAGCTTAAGTTTCGCTTAGCCAAAAGGTTTTCCGTGGAAATCCAGGCTAGGGATTTGCGGATCACTACGCCAGTTCCCAGAGGGCGGGTGGGGAACTCTGCACCGAGCGCGTGTAGGCCATGATGCCTTCGGGAATTCGTGGGGCAGGCGAGCTGCTCCTGACGGCCGGTGAGGTTCTTATTGCCTGCAGAGCGGCAATTTCCATCGCAGCAGCCTGGGCGGCCACCGCCATATCTCTGGAAGATGGATCACTTGGCGCCAACGCCGCGGCGCGAATCTGCCGGGCCTTGGCGGCGGTCTCTTCCGGGGTGCGGCCCACCGAGGTGTCCAATCGCACCTCACCGCCGACGGCGTATTGTTTGCCGTCGGGGCCTCGCTGGTAAGTGAATTTGGGACCGCCACGAACCCATTGTCCCCCGGCAGCCATGTGGGCGGCTTCATGGCTGCGCACTGCACGGTCTTTCTCGGCGAGTCGCTGGATTTCCGCTGTTTCAGCGGTATCGTCCGTTTTCTTTGGATCGGCTTGAGAAACGGTTTCCTCTTGATCCTGGGAGCTGATTTCAGCCTTTTTGTACGGAAAAAACCGGTCGCTGCGCGATGAGGAATGACGAGCGTAACGCGTGGCAGGCGTAACGGGGCAAACTTCCATATAACCTAGGCAGGTGAGAAAATCTAACTGGGATCGTGAATAATGCAAACGTTTTTCGTGTCGCGCCACCGTGTCGAATTGTGATATGGAATGGGCCAGGAGCCGATGCATGCTGAAAAACGTGATTTTTGACTGGTCGGGGACTCTGGTTGACGATTTGGGGGCTGTTTGGCGCACCACGAATCATGTCCTGCGGATGGCTGGGAAGCCGGAGATGGCTCTGGACACTTTCCGGGCCGAGTTTTGCTTGCCTTTCAACCTGTTCTACGAACGCCACACCCCTCATGTGCCCAGGAGCGATCTCGAGAAATGGTTTCATGCGGAATTTCCCCAGTGGGAACACCTGATTCAACTTCAACCCTTTGCCTATGAGTTTCTGCAATATTGCCGGGGCAAGGGTCTGAGGACTTATGTGTTCAGCACGATCAAGGCCGATCATTTTGCCAGACAAGCCGAACGCTTTGGCCTATCAGGAGTGTTCGACCACTGTTACCTCGGGATTCTCGATAAACGTGAACGGATTCATGAAATCCTGGGTGAACATCAATTGCGGCCCTCCGAGACCTGTTTCATTGGCGACATGCAGCATGATGTGGACACCGCCAAACACGGAGGGACCTGGTCCTGTGCGGTCTTGACTGGATACAATCTCTTGAGGCAACTCAGGTTAAGCGAGCCGCACCTGATTGTGGCTCACTTGGGAGAACTGCAAGTCCTTTTACAGGCCAACCACTTGGAGTGGCCGTCCACGGAATCGAGAGGTTGCGGACACCCCATTGCCACAGTAGGAGCGTTGATTTTCAATGAACTCGGACAAATGCTCCTGGTGCAGACCGCCAAGTGGTCGAACTTATGGGGCATTCCCGGCGGCAAAATCAAATATGGTGAATCAGCCCTGGAAGCATTGAAGCGTGAAGTCCTTGAAGAGACTGGCCTTGTGGTGAGTGATATCCGGTTTGTGGTGGTTCAGGACTGCGTGGATTGCCCGGAATTCTATCGTCGGGAACATTTTCTGCTTTTAAACTACACGGCCCAGTGCCCCGGCGTGCCTGAAGTGCGCCTCAACCACGAAGCCTACAACTACCAATGGGTCGGCTGGGATCAGATCCAAACCATGGACCTCAATCGACCCACCCAACTCCTGATCGATCAGGTGAGGCAAAAGCGACTTAACGGTTGAAATTGGATCGGAAATGATGAGCTTGGGTCAGCACAGGAGGGAAAGCATCTATGGATAATGACATTATCCTGATTCATGATCTGGAAGTTCGTTTTTCCGTAGGAGTCTCCGAACAGGAACGTGCTCAACCCCAGCGCCTGCTGATCTCCGTGGAAATGGAGACTGATTTTTCGCAGGCTGCGCGTCACGATTCCCTGGCCATGACTATCGATTACCAAGCGGTATGCCAATGGATTTTAAAGCTGAGTGAAGGCCGAAGCTGGAAACTTCTTGAAACCCTGGCCTCCGAGATCGCAGATCATGTGCTGACTGAATTCAAGCCAAGCCTGGTCTGTGTTGAAATTAAAAAGTTTATCATTCCTGAAGCGCGTTTTGTCTCCGTCCGGATGAGGCGGCAACATCGCCCTGTCCGTTAACTTCCCCGGCATCTTGTTTTTCAATACAGGTTAAGCATCCGGGAATTATGTCGATAAGACTAAGGGTCGACTGATGTGCGGCATCGGACGGCCAGCGGATCGCCTGTTAATCGACATAAGGCGCGCTTGTGAAACGGCACAAGCTATGCGTGTAGTGTCACAGGCGCTCATTTTTGCAGTTTTGAGAATGAAGGCGTCAGTTGAATGAGATTGAGATTTTAAAAACCTGCTGTTAATCAGCGACTTAACAAGTGATTTGCTTGTGAAAGCCGTTGGTTTCTGTATCATTCACAGACAGGAAAGGCGGCCGATGAACACCGAAACAATCAGCGGAAGGGATAGGATTGGCGGGGAGAGATCCCTGCCGGAAATCCCGGGCGGAGAGAGGGTTGGATCCATTGTGGATTCAAGATCTACTCGAACCCGGCATCGACTACTATTGGTGGATGATCAACGGGAAGTTACCCGGTTGATCAAGGACGCTTTGCAGTCGGAGGCCTTGGAGTTTACTGAAGCCCGGGATGGGGCAACGGCGCTGGATCTTCTCAGACAACAAATGTTTGATCTGGTGATCCTCGATTTAGGGTTGCCCGGTATTAGTGGGATTGATCTGCTCAAGATTATTCGAGAGGATGAGTCCTTGCGTCAAATGCCAGTTCTGGTCCTTACCGGCTGGGACAATCTGGAGGACAAAGTACGGGCCTTCGAGTGCGGTGCGACCGATTATTTGACGAAACCGTTCAAGATCGCCGAACTCCAGGCTCGGGTGAGGGCGACCTTGCGGGCGCTGACTGCGGAGGCGGCCACGCGAGCCAAGTCCGCGTTCTTAGCCAACATGAGTCACGAGATTCGGACTCCCATGAGCGGGGTGATAGCGACGACAGAATTGCTGATGCAAACCGCTCTGAATCCGGAGCAACGGCGGTTGGTGGAGATTATTCAGCAGAGTGGCGATTCCCTGCTGAGCATCATCAACAACATCCTGGATTTTTCGAAGATCGAAGCCGGCAAAATCGAGCTGGAATACCACGAGTTCGAACTGGTTCGATGTCTGGAAGGGGTGCTGGATCTTCTGGCTCCGAAGGCATCCGAGAAGCCGCTCGATCTGGTACACTGGATCGAGGATGACGTGCCCCGGAGGATTCGAGGCGACGAAAATCGGTTGCGGCAGGTGTTGGTGAATCTGGTGGGAAACGCCATTAAGTTTACTCCGAGCGGCGAGGTCATGGTCCGGGTCCAACTCAATCCGTTGTTCGTCTCCACGCCGGAGAGCGGTCTCAAGTTGGCGACTAACCGTGGGGATTCGCTCAAACCGGGGTGTCTTTTGCAGTTCTCGGTGACCGACACGGGCATTGGAATTCCGAAAGACAGGCTGCCCCGGTTGTTCCGTTCCTTCAGCCAAGCTGATGCGGCCACGGAACGCACCTATGGAGGAACGGGATTGGGATTGGCGATCAGCAAGAGCCTGGTCGAACTCATGGGGGGTAAGATGTGGATCGAGAGCACGCCGGGCCAAGGTTCGACTTTCTCCTTCACTCTGCCGACCGCGCCGGTTTTATCGCCTGTTGACGAATTGGGCAAGGCGCCGTCGGAGACGTCGGAATCGCGGAGCGCCCTGCGCGGTTTGCGACTCATGGTGGTCGAGGACGGAGTGATGAGCTTAAAAATGATCACGCGCGCGGCCCAGTCTTGGGGCATGCAGGTGGTTTCCTGTTCGAATGGACGGGAGGCATTGGATCGCCTTCAGACCTCGGAAGCCTTGGATGCCGTGATTATCGATCGGAACCTGCGGGAAACAGACGGGATTTTTTTGGCGGGCCACATCAAGATGTTGCCCAGCCGTGAGAAACTTCCCTTACTGCTGTTATCGACGGTCAAAGACCGGACCAGCCTGCCGACGGATATCGCTTCGGGTTTTGCCGCCATTGTGACAAAGCCGGTCAAACTCGGATACCTGCGAGAGCAGCTCTTGGCGGCATTGAACGAGCCGCCGTCAGCGATCGTTGCGGCCGTAAGCCCCCGCGTTGGACCCGCGCCTCAAGCCGCTCTGGCGGGCCTGTACCCGATGAGGATTCTTGTGGCGGACGACAACGAGATCAATCGTCAGGTGTCCCGGTTTTTGTTTCAACAAATGGGATACCAGGTTCGAATGGCTGGCAACGGCCGGGAAGTCCTTGCAGCCTTGGAACAACAGGATTACGATGTCATATTCATGGATGTCCAGATGCCTGAAATGGACGGCATTCAGACCACGCGGTGTATTCGACAGCGCGAACGACAAGGGCTGTTTCAAGAGCCTGGCAGGACACGCCCGCATGTCATCATCGCGGTGACTGCCAATGCAATGGCTGGCGATCGCGAGTTGTTCATGGCCGCCGGGATGAATGACTATATCGCCAAACCCTTCACTCCTCAAATCCTGAGGGATGCCGTGGCCCGATGGGGGAATCACCTTCTGGGGACCCAGGGTGCATCTGCGAGGGCGAGTTCCCGCGAGCCCGGATTGGGCTCGGACCCGGCCGTTCAACGGCATGTCCGCCGGGAAGCCGTTGTCAATCTAAAGCGCTTTGTCGAAATGACAGACAACGAGCCCGAAAGCATCCAGAAACTGGCCAATCTTTACCTCACCCGGACCAAGGATCAGTTTGAATTGCTTCGGAAGGCCCTGCGTGAAAATCGATTGGACGATGTGCGTCGTCTCGCGCATAGTTGTGCCGGATCCAGCGGCGCATGCGGCATGGACACCATTGTTGGACCCTTGCAGGAAATCGAAAAACGCGCGGCCTCGGGCCTGTCCGAGGGCATCGAGCCATTCTTTGACCAAGCTGTGGCCGAACTGCACAGCATTCAGGAATGCCTGCGGAAATACCTGTCGCACTGAATTTATTGCCCATGCAATTTACATCCAGGAAGCTGTTGATCATCGAGGACGATCCCATCATTGCCCATATATACCGGAGCAAATTTGAAAAGGAGGGTTACGAAGTTGAGGTGGCTGCCGATGGTCAGGCGGGATTCTATCGTCTTCACGAGACGACGTTTCACGCGGTTCTGCTGGATCTCATGCTGCCGCAGATCAATGGCTTGGACATCTTGAAGAAGATACGCGCCCAACGGAATTTTGACCGGCTGCCTGTGATTGTCCTTACGAATGCGTATTTAAGCCAGATGGCCATGGAAGCGTCCCGGGCAGGAGCGAGTCACGTTTTTTACAAGGCCACCACCTCCGCCCAGGAGATCATTAATGCGATCAATCGCATCCTATACCTGCCGATGTCAACGGCTGCGGATGGCGGGACGGTGGATCCCACCAGCCAATTGCGGCTGCCCCCTGGAGTCAAGATGGCTCCAGGGATTCCGGAACCGGCCTTGCCCTTGGCCTCGATGCCGATCGCCGAACCCAGCTATGATCCGGCGCCTCCTCCAGCTCCCGCTTGGTCACCGCCTCCTCCCCCGAGTCCTGCCGTTGCGCCCCTGATCTCCGCCAGCGCGGCTTCCCTGCCGGCCTCCCCCGCGTCTTTCGATATGCCGGATGTTTACGGGGACAACGAAATTCTCAGTGCGTTCATGAAGTCCGCTCCCATCGCGATGGGAACGATGCGGCGCCTGGTGCAGCACCTGATCAAGAGCGAATCGCCGGAAAGCCGCCTGCAAAACATTCGAGAGCTGTTTTCCCGAGTTCATTCGCTGGCCGCCAATGCCAACCTGGCCAACCTTCATACCATTCCACACGTGGGATCGGTCTTTGAGGCGTTTCTGCAGGAGCTCTGCTCCAATCCGCAGGAGCTCAACGCGTCGACGATTCAGACCACCGCCAAGACGATTGATTACCTGGGATTGCTCTTACAGAAGGGCCCCGCCGCCGATGTCCCCGAACCGATCGAGGCCTACATCCTGGCGGTGGACGACGACCCGCTGTCTCTGCGCGCCATCACCTGCGCGGTGGATCGGGCCAACCTGCGATCCGTGGGTGTGGAGGATCCCCTGGTGGCGCTCAAGCTGCTCGAATGCACTCCCTTTGATATGGTGGTTTCGGATGTCGACATGCCCGGCATGAATGGGTTTGAGCTTTGCAGCAAACTCCGAAGCCTGTCCAACCACAAAAACACCCCGGTCATTTTTGTCACTGCCCTTGCGGATTTCGATAGCCGTGCACTCTCCGTGATTAGTGGAGGCAACGATCTGATCGCCAAGCCGGTGATGCTTATGGAACTGGCCGTCAAGGTGATCGTTTACGTGACACGGGCCGCCGTCGCCAAAAAACAGGATTGATTTGGACCCGGTCGATGTCCAGTCGCAGAAGCCAAAAAATCAAGATTCCCGGGGTGTCCCCCCTGGAAGCCAGGCCAGCGATCGCAGAGATCCCGGCTCCGGCCGCATCATGCGCTCCCAGATCGGCCTCACAGCGAATTCCCTGGTTGTTGGTGGTGTCGGCTCTGGGAATGCTGGGATATCTCGGTGATTTGACCCTGTTCGATTCCCCTGAGACTCCGCTGGCTTTATCCTACTTCTGTTTATTCACGTTGGCGGTCTTTTTAGGACTTCGCGGTTTATTATTTCGGTGGGCCTGGAACCCGCGCTGGAACGATCCGGCGCTGGCTTTAGTTTTGGGTTTGATCCTTCTGAATTGTGGATTGTCCTTTTACCATCACCCGGGACCGTACGCGGTCGCTGTGTTCGCCCTGCTGGCAGTTGCCGCAGGAGGGCTCGTCCAAACCTGGGCTTGGTGGGTGGGAATGACTTCGGGAATCACTTTGGTGTTTCTGGGTTTGGCGTGGCAAACGGGACTTCAGGAATTGCCGGCTTACCTAATCTTCGCTGGAGCGCTTGTCCTTTCACTGGCCTTTCAGCACTTTGGCGTTCCGGGTCGAGTTTCACCGGACGGCGAAGCCGTGGTCGAGGAATCCCCGCGGAATCTGCTTCAGGCCGCGCTGCTTTCAGGATCCGTCTTCGAGGGGATTGTGGTGCACGAGAGGGGGATCATCCGGGAGGCCAATTCGGCTGCGATCGCGATGTTTGGGTATAGCGCACAGGAGTTCAAGGGACTGAATATCACCCATCTTCTGACCCGGGAAAGTCGCGCGTTGTCCCGGGAAAGCCTGTTGCTGGGCAACTTTCATCCATTGGAGGTGTCCTGTCTTCGTCGCAACGGGGGCATTTTCCAGGCCCAACTGTCGAGCCGAGCCCTGGGATTCCAGGGGCGCGACTTCATGCTGGCGGTTATTCGGGATGTTTCGGACAGAAAACGCCTGGAGTCGGAGATGGAGGAAGGCCGTCGCCAACTGGAGTCTTTCCAGCAGCGCCAGGCTGCGCTCACGGATATCGAACGACGGCTGAAAAGCGAGGAGGATCTGAGCTCGCTTCTGACGCCCATTGCCCGGGCTGCCAGCCAGTTCCTGCCCGCCACGCTCGGGGCTCATATCGTGATTCGGGATGCTGCGGCCAACTCGCTCCGACTCGAAACCTCCAGTTCGATCCTCCCCGCCGCAGAAGGCTTAATGCCGGAATTCACCCCCGGCCCGGCCACCGATTGGATTTTGGATCATGGAGAATCGTTGGTTATTTCGGACACCGCTGCCGATCCCTTTGGCATGGGTCGCGTTTTTCCCGGCCAGGATATTCAAGCTTACGCGGGCATTCCCATCCAGAATGAGGAGACGGTCATCGGTTTGCTGTTCGTCCTCGAGAACCGTCCGCGTATATTGCGAAAAGAAGAGCTCGATTTCCTGGATACCCTCGCCGCAAAGGCGGCTTTGGCCCTTCTCAAGGTCCAATGGACCGCCCGCTTGCGCGATACCCAGCGTCAATTGGATCAGCATCGCGCCGATCTGGAGCGGGCCTTGTTTGATCTGGCCAACCTCAGGGAGAGCGGCCAGGCCAGTCGTCAACAACAATTCGAACTGCTGCTGCGCATCAGCCGGGATCTGCATCGTCCCGTGGGCGAGCTTCTGGGTGTGACCCATCTTCTCCTGTTATCCAGTTTGACCGGCGAACAACGGCGCTTCGCCGAAAACATCCGCGATCACGCCAACCTCCTGCTCCAACGAGCCGATGTCATCCAGGATTTCGCGCGGGCCAACACGGGCGAAACCACCGTTAAAACTCTTGATTTCGATCTCCATGAAATCCTCAAGAACGCGGTGCGATTCCACCTGAATCAGGCTCAGAAGAAACACATCGAGCTCAGCTTTCAGGTGTCGCGCGAAGTGCCCCGGTCGCTTCGTGGCGATGCCGTCCGCCTGGAACAGGTCCTTTCCCATCTGCTCGATAACGCCATCCGGTTCACTGACCAGGGACAAGTCATCGTTTCCGCTTCGCGACTGCCCGGTGTGTCCTCGAACGTATTGCTGAGGTTCGAGGTCCGCGATACCGGAACGGGCATTTCTCCCGAGGAACAGGCCGGTCTCTTTGTGCCCTGCGGATTGCCCGACAATCCCAAGACCGGGGGGTTGGGCCTGAGCCTGTTCGTATGCCGGCATCTGGTCTCGCTCATGCACGGTGAAATCGGCGTTTCAAGCGAGGCCGGCGTCGGGTCGACCTTCTGGTTCACTGTGGCCATGGAGGAGTCGTCGATCCTTCATAACTAACGAAGCGGCGCGGAACGAAGATCCCCAGCCCGGACTTCGCCTCAAAGGGAGGAGGAGGCCGGCTCTCGGGTTGCCAAACCATGAAAGATCCCAACCCACCCCTGCCCACCGTTAAAAAATATTGTCTTGACGGCCCTCAGGAAAATCCGAGACCGAGGGAATGCAGAGGGTGATTGCTTCCGGTTTGGGACTTTGCTTACTATGGGCATCCATATCATTTTATATGCTTCGTGGCCTTTTGAAGCCATGGCGAACTGAGACGGGCGAGACTGGCGAGGGCGGGATCAATGGATCGCAGTCGGGGGCCTGGAGGAGTCTTGTTGGATTGATCCTGGCGATGACATGGCCGGTTGCATCCTCGGGGAGGCTTCAAGCCAGTGAGCCCAAAGCTTTGACAAATGCGGCTCTCATCCAGCGGTCGGCCGAGGAGGATTTTTTTGCGCTTGCGCCGATCACGATGAGCAATCTGAACCGGCTTGTGCTGGAGAGAACTCCTGCGGGCAGGCATGTGGTTCAGGGAGTATTGACGCATCAATATCGGGAGCACTTGTTTTTACGGGATTCGACCGGCAGCATCGAGGCCAGGAGTGCTATGGCGGTTTCATTCAGGCGTGGCAGCCGGATCACAGCATCCGGTTTTGTGGAACTGCGCCGGGGGCGGGCACTGATGCGGGAAGCGCGCTTTCGGCATGAGGGCAAGGCTGACGAACCGCAGGCGAAGAGGGTGGATTTGTCGCAGGCCACGAACCTGGAGAACGAGGCAGAGTTGATTGTAACCCAAGGAGATTTGTGGGAGTTCAAGAAGGGCCCCAGGCGTCAGACCTTGATCCTGAAGGACGAGGATTTCCTCATGGAAGCCAGTTTGGATCTCGATGTCGGGGAGGAAGGATTCGATGACTTTGATCTGGGGAGCCGAGTGCAGGTGACGGGGATATGCTGGTCGGATAACGGCGGTGATCTTGCGACGCAATATCCCAGGCTTCTCCTGCGATCGAACCAGGATGTGATGGTTCTTTCAAAGGGAGTGATTGTCAAACCTCAACAAATCACGGCCTTCCTGGTCACAGCGAGCGGGATCCTGGCGGCGATTTTTTTCTGGGCCATGACGCTGCGATGGCGGCTGCGTCAGCAGACACGGCGCATTCGGAGTCAGTTGCAGCGGGAAATGGCGTTGGAGGAGCGACACCGTGAGTTGGTCGAGAACGCCAACGACATCATTTACAGTCATGATCTGGAGGGCAAGATCACCTCCATCAACCGGGCGGCCGAGAAGCTCATGGGTTATTCGCGGGATGAGATGATGCACATGCACCTGGCCAATCTGATTGACCCGAAGCAGAGGGGGTTGTTCGAGGAGGCTGTCAAGAGGTTGGGGACGGGAGAGCGTCCTGAGCCTTTTGAAATGCGGGTACGGGCGAAGAACGGTCGGTGGCATACGATGGAGGTGAACCCGTTGTCGCAGTATCGGGATGGGGAGATTCGGGAGATTGGAGGGCTTGCCCGGGACATCTCCGATCGCAAGCTGGCCGAGCAGAAACTGCGCGAGAGCGAGGAGAAATACCGGTTGGTGGTTGAGAATGCGACCGAGGCCATGGCGTTGGTGGATCGGGACGGTCGCTTCTTGATGATGAATCAGGCTGGGGCCCGGTTTTTTGGAGGCGCTCCCGGGGATTACCTGGGGCGCACCATGTGGGAGATCTTTTCGCGGTCGGTGGCCGATCGGCAGATGGTCGATATCCTCAAAGTGATGGAGTCCAACACGGGAGTCAGCATTGAACGGGCCGTGATTACGCAAGGGCAGGAGCGGTGGTTTAGTTCGAGGATTGAACCGGTGAATTTGGGGGCATTCAAGGACTGCGCGTTGATCGTCGCCCGGGACATCACAGACCGTGTGAAGATGGAGACTGCGCTTCGGCAAAACGAAGCCGCCCTGCAGCGATCCCAGCACATCGGCAAGGTCGGCAGCTGGGAGCTGGACCTCGTCACCAGCCAGCTTTTCTGGTCGACCGAAATGTATCGCATCTTGAGCTGTCCTTCCTCGGTCAGTCAACCCTCGATGGAGACCCTTTATGCCGCGATTCATCCTCAGGACAGGGATCTGTTACGCGCCGGAATCGCCCGAGCCGTAGCGGATGGATCGGTCATCAACATGGATTTGAGGCTGCAGGTGTCCGGACAACAGGAACGCACCATCAATGTCCAAGCCCAGGTGGCCCGCGATAAGAGCAACCAGCCGGTGTCAATTGCAGGGACCGTTCAGGACGTTTCGGAGCGAAGAACTTTGGAGCAACAGCTGCGGCAGGCCCAGAAGATGGAGGCGATTGGCCAGCTGGCGGGAGGCATTGCCCACGATTTCAATAACGTATTGACCGTTGTCATGGGGCAGATCGAGCTTTTACTGGCCAAAACCGCGCTGGATTCCCAGACAAAACGACGCCTGGTTGAAGCCCAGGTTTCGGCCCAGAAAGCCTCTCAATTGACCCGCCAGCTTCTGACCTTCAGTCGACGCCAGGCGCTGCAACGGCGCGTGCTGGATTTGAACGAGCTTAGCGCCAACATGACCCACATGTTGCGGCGCGTGCTGGGAGAACACATCACCTTGTCATATCAGTATGCGCCAGACTTGCCGACGGTGCTGGTCGATCCCGGGATGATGGAACAGGTGCTGCTGAACCTTGCGGTCAATGCGCGGGACGCGATGCCGGATGGAGGCAAACTGATGATCAAGACGCGATCCGTTCGCTTTGCAAAGGGACATCCATCGGTGAATCCCCAGGTTCGTCTCGGACGGTTTGTTTGTTGGATAGTCCAGGATACAGGATGCGGCATGGATGATCGGGTGCGCCAGCGGATCTTTGAACCGTTTTATACGACCAAAGAGGCTGGAAAAGGATCCGGTATGGGGTTGGCCATGGTCTACGGCATTATTCAGCAACACCAAGGTTGGATTGATGTCGTCAGCCAGCCCGGAAAGGGCACGGCATTCCGAATATTCCTGCCTGCCGCTGAACGTCCCAAGGAAACGCCTGCTGCGCAAGCTTGTGTGGGTTCGACGCTTCCTCGCGGATCCGAGACTGTTTTGGTGGTCGAAGACGAACCTTCGTTGCGCGAACTCGAGCGAACTGTGTTGGAGCAGCTAGGCTATCGTGTCATCGAAGCGGGCAACGGGACTGAGGCTTTGGCTGCGTGGACGGCTGAGCCACAAGGGATTGATCTACTTGTAACCGACATGGTGATGCCGGGAGGGATGACGGGACGGGATCTCGCCCAGCAACTTCTGGCCATGAAACCGTCACTCAAGGTTGTTTACACGACAGGATACAGTCTGGACCTGACCGCCCATCCTTTGGCTCTGAAGGAAGGTATCAATTTCCTGCCCAAGCCTTTTGGACCATCGAAGCTGGCACAGACCGTCCGGAATTGCCTGGATCTGAGGTAACGGGCGTCATCTTCCCGCCTTGCGCTCCGTCCTTTCAACCTCGACAATTGAAATCAGGCAAGCGGGCTTAGGTTCATGAATCCAAGGCCGATAGAGAAAAGTGATTATCGACATGATTGCGGTGACATTTTTTTGCAGATTGCATTTAGGAAAATGGCCTTTTGCGCTCTCCAGGAAAGGGAAGCAGCCCTTTGGGGGCTTCCCCATGATTTGGATTTTTTTCAGGCCAAGCCAGGCATGGATTGCGCTGTGGGTCCTGTGGGTGGGGTTTTTGTCCGGTCTTGAGAATCAGCTCTTGGGAGGGAACCCGCCGCCACCAAGCTCGCAATATGTCATCCGAACTTGGGAAATCGAACAAGGCTTGCCACGGAACACTGTATACAGCGTGGCTCAGACCGCTGATGGTTACATTTGGGTGGGAACATCCAAAGGCTTGTTGCGCTTCAACGGGCATGAATTCGAATTATTCGATACCAACAGGGAGCCCGCCCTGGAGGTTGGAAGCGTAAATGTTTTGCACCCGGATCCTCGGCATGGCCTCTGGATTGGCACCGAGAAAAGCAGTTGCCTGTGCCGGCGAGAAGGTCGCTTTGTCCAGTTTGACTCCGACTTTCCCATGCGACAGCATGCGATCCGTTCCATTCTCACCACGCGCCGAGATGGGGTGTTGCTCGGAACCAGTTATGGTCTTTACACGCTCGATTCGGCGAATCGTTGGGTGCCATTCGGATTGGCACGAGAACTCAATACAAACTCGATTCAGGCCCTGGCGGAAGACGATCAGCTGCGACTGTGGATCGGCACGAAGAATGGCCTGCTGAAATGGGAAAACGGCCAGACCGAATGGATACGATCGGGCGAGGATGTTTTCAAGGAGTACATCTTCAGCCTAGTCTTGGATCGGGAAGGAGCGCTTTGGATGGGCACGGATCGGGGATTGTTCCGCCGTCAGACCAACGGCATCATCCAGCGCTTCGAGCCGGAACAGGGGTTTCGCAACAGCCGCATCCGATCGCTATTCTGTGACCCCGACGGCACGATATGGGTAGGAACATACCAAGGATTCTATCGTTGGCATGAGGGACGTTTCCTTGAGGATTCATTTCCGGCAACACAGGCCTTAGTCCATGGCTTTTTTCTGGATCGCGAAGGGGCCATGTGGATTGCGACCGACGATGGTTTAATGCAACTTTTGGAGAGCCGGTTTACGTACTGGGGCGTGCCTGAAGGCGTGGAGTATCCCGAAGTGCTGACGGTGCTTGAGGATCAGTCACGGCGGATTTGGATGGGGACCTTTTTGGGAGGGCTTTACTGTGCGAGCGATGGTCAGCTCAAACGGTACACCGTCAAGGATGGGCTTTCGTACAACATTGTCACGGCGCTCATGGAAGACCGCAGCCAAAACCTTTGGATTGGAACACGTCAAGGGAGTGTGGATCTATTGAAGGAGGGACGCATCACTTCCTTGATTCCAACCAGAAGTCTTGGCAGGGCGCAGGTGTCCGCGCTCGCGGAAGACCGCGAAAACAGCGTATGGATCGGAACCGCGCAAGGGCTGCACCGGTGGAGCCAGGGACGGTTGGAAGCTGTTCTCGTGCCTTTTTTCGAACGGCCGACTTCGGTGCGGGTCATTCAAGTTGGACTCGATGGCCGCCTCTGGTTCGGCACCAGCCGCGGCTTGGTTTGCCGGGATCAAGGACAATGGAAAGCCTATACCACTGCCCAGGGATTGCCCTCCGATGAAATCCGGGCCATTCACGAAGATCGTCATGGCGGATTGTGGGTCGGGACTGGATCCGGTCTGGCGCGCTGGACGACCAACGGCTGGCAGGCCTATCGGAAACAGGATGGTCTGGTCTCGAATGAGGTCTTGTGGATGACCGACGACGATGACGGTCATTTATGGCTCGCCTCGTCGACAGGTTTGTTTCGAATTCCGGTGTCGGCTTTTGCCGACTACGATCGCGCTCTCATTCCCGCGCTGCCCGTGCGGATATTCACCTCGGCCGATGGACTGCGCTCGCGGGAATGCAAAGGGGTGGGACAACCGGCTGGCTG
Organism: Verrucomicrobiota bacterium; assembly: GCA_022709905.1. Lineage (GTDB taxonomy): Bacteria > Verrucomicrobiota > Verrucomicrobiia > Limisphaerales > UBA1319 > JAKLHY01. The sequence continues at coordinate 14,357 of JAKLHY010000066.1, forward strand.
GAAGGATCGGGAAGGCCGGATATGGATTGCCACGAAGAAAGGTTTGGCGGGCATCGCGATCTCGAGCCTCAAGGCTCCAGTCGAAATGCCCATTCACATTGAACGGATATTGGTGGATGACCGGCGGTTGGATTCCACTCGTCCCCAGAAATTGGCCGCGGGCGCCCGACGATTTGAATTCCACTTTGCCGCATTGAACTACCGGGATCCGGCCCACGTGACCTGCCACTATCGGCTTGTGGGCATTGATCCCGACTGGATCCGGAGTGATTCACGTCGCAAGGCGGCCTATGCGAATCTGGGGCCGGGCCGGTACCGATTTCAGGTCAAGGCGGATCGAGGATTAGTGTCCGATCAGAACGCCCTGGCGGAGTTTGCGTTTGTTGTGGAGCCTCATTTTTATCAGACCCCTTTTTTTTATGCCGCAACCGGTGGAGGTCTCTGCGTGGGAATTTGGGGTTTATATCGCTGGCGGATCCGGAGTCTTTCCTTGCGTCAGCAGCGCCTCGAGGAGTTGGTCCAGGCCCGCACGGAGGAACTCCAGCGGGAGATCGACGAGCGGTTGGCCGTCGAAACCCATTTGCGTCACGTGCAAAAACTTGAGGCGGTCGGTCAATTGGCGGCCGGAGTCGCCCACGATTTTAACAACATCCTCACAGTCATCCAGGGGCACACCGGACTCCTGCTGGATAATCCACAACTGACACAGGAATCCGCCGATTCGCTCAAGGACATATCGGAGGCGACCCAACGCGCCGCCGATCTCACCCGTCAGTTGCTCGCCTTCAGCCGGCGTCAAATCATGCGTCCTGAGCCGCTGGATCTGAACCAGGTGCTTGCGCAGACCAGCAAAATGCTGCATCGCCTGCTGGGGGAACCGATCCAACTGACATTGGCGCCCGCTGCCGATCCCATTCCGGTGTTTGTGGATCGCGGAATGATGGAGCAATTGCTCATGAATCTGGCCGTCAATGCCCGTGACGCCATGCCCCGGGGCGGCACTCTGCGAGTTGCCATCGAACGGGTGACGGTGGATGCCAGCCGTATCCAGAAGTGCCAGGATGCCCGCGAGGGCCAGTTCGCCTGTCTGAGCGTGGCCGACACAGGTGTCGGGATGGATGAGGAGACCGTTTCCCACATTTTTGAACCTTTTTTCACCACCAAGGAAGTCGGCAAAGGCACCGGCCTTGGTCTCGCGACCGTTTATGGGATTGTCAAACAACACCAAGGCTGGATCGAGGTGGACAGCAAGATCCATCAGGGATCGGTCTTCCAAGTTTTTCTGCCGCTGAGCGAAATCGATCCCGCATCCGGGGTCGCGTCCAACGGGCAGACAACCTCGAGGGGGGGGCAGGAGAGAATCCTGATTGTCGAAGACGATCCTGGCGTCCGGACCTTGGCGCGCGGGGTTTTGCATCGTTTGGGCTATCGCGTTATCGTGGCCCAGGATGGAGTCGAAGCCCTGCAATTGTGGCGGGAGCACCAGGGCAATTTCGACCTGGTCGTCACGGATCTAGTAATGCCTAGAGGCCTTTCGGGACGGGAGATGGCGGAGCAGTTGCTGGCGGACAAACCTTCTTTGAAGGTCATTTACTCGACGGGTTACAGCGTGGATTTGGATCGTTTTGCCGGTTCCCTGCGCGAAGGTGTTAATTTCCTGCCCAAACCTTATCCGCCCGATGCCCTGGCCAGCGCGGTCCGTCGTCAACTGGATTCTTGAGTTCCTGAACCACAAATCAAACGACTTAACCGCGAATAGACGCCAATCAACGCGAATCATGGCGGGCCAAAACCGAAGGACCTGAAGTGTTGGGAACATCGATGGAATGTCTGAGATTCAGCCCATCGGACACCTCCGCCTTTATTCGTGTCCATTGCGATTCATTCCTGGTTAGGCTTTTTCGCGGGTGTCTTACGTGCGGATTTGGGCGCCTGAGCCGGACTGGACTTTGTTGCGGAGTTCGATCAGAATGAACGCCGATACGGACTGTGACATTCAACAAAGGCCCAATTATGCATCGTTCCGGCTGCACACGGCGTGGATTTATTCAGAAGTCCTTTTGGGGCGGGCTGGCCGCCATGACCTGGTCTCCTTTGACTTCAGGTTTTGGGGCTTCGGCTGCGGCCCCCTCCCCAGGGCTTGTCGGGAGCCGGGTGGCATTGACAACAGGCGATGATCGTGCCGGCAATGTGTTTCAGGGCTTGGAGCGCTTTCGCAAGGAGATCGCATCGGCGATCGGCCATAAACGTGTTGTCATCAAGCCCAACAATGTCGCGATCGACCGCCCCCTCTGCGCAACAGACTCGGCCTGCATCGAGGGCATCCTCGAGTTTCTGAAGTCCATCGGGAAAAACAACGTGGTGATCGCCGAATCCGCGGCCAGTGGTCCTACCCTCGAGGGATTCTCCAATTACGGATATACCGCTTTGGCGGGGAAATACGGGGCGCAGCTCCTGGATTTGGACACCGATCAGGTCGAAATGCTCTATGCGTGCGATGAGACCGATTTTCGGCCCCGGGGAATTCGCATGGCGCGGACGTTGCTGGACAAGGACAGCTTTGTGATTTCGGCGACGCGGTTTAAAACCCATGATCGGGTGGTTGCCACGCTCTCCTTGAAGAACATCGTGGTCGGCGCGCCCGTCAAGGATCCTGGATTCCGCTGGGGCAGAGACAACCGACCCGGGGCTCGCAACGACAAGCCCCTCACCCACGGCAGCGGGTTTCGCGCGATCAATTACAACCTCTTCAGTCTTGCCTTCCGTCTCCATCCCCACTTGGCCGTTCTGGATGGTTACGAAGGCATGGAGGGCAATGGACCGGTGGGCGGAACGCCGGTCAACCATCGCGTGGCGGTCGTAAGCTTGGACTGGCTGGCGGCCGATCGTGTGGCCACCGAACTGATGGGAATTGATTTCGCCACGATCGGTTACCTGAACTTTTGCGGCCAGGCCGGCCTGGGAGAGACCGATCTGACCAAGATCGAGATCCTCGGCCCTCCTCTGACCGACCATAAGCGTGCGTATAAACTCTCCGATAACATCGACAAGCAGCTCATCTGGCTAAAACCGATGAAAGCCTGACGCCCCCCCGGCCCGTGGACAATCCGACGGTCCGTCAAACGTCCGCCACAGCTCAGACCGTGATGAGAAGTGAATGCTTTTCTCCGACGGACCCGGGTTACACCGGGCGCCGATGCCTGTTGATGCTCGAGAAAATGCACGGGTTGATGGCTTTTGGTCTGATCACCCTGGGCGTGGTGTTCACCAAGTTTAATACCGCTTCCCGCGTGGTTCATCCCTTGATTTTCTACCAGATTCGGCGGGCGGGGTTGAACTTGCTCCCGATGATCACCTTTCTGGCTTGCGGACTGGGATGGGTGGTCATCGGTCAGACCGTTGATCTGATGACCCGGGTGGGCGCCGAGGATTACATTGGCGTGGTCATGATCAGCGTGGTGGTGAGAGAACTCGGCCCCATGCTGACCGCGCTGATTGTATTGGCGCGGATTGGAACCGCAGATGTGATCGAGTTAGGCACAGCTCGCGCCCTGCATGAGATTGACGCTTTGGAGGCGATGGGGATTGATCCGATTCATTACCTGGTGGTGCCTCGAGTGGTGGGGCTGGGGGTTTCAATTTTTTGCCTGACGATCTACCTGATCCTGGGGGCCTTGGCCAGTGGTTATCTGGTGGCCTTCCTTCAGAACGTCCCTTTGACGCCTGGGGCTTATCTCGATCAGCTGGCGGCCGCCTTGAACTGGCAGGATTTCGTGTTGCTGGCAGCCAAGACCATCCTGCTGGGGGCAATTGCGGCCCTGGTCACCTGTTATGAAGGCCTGGCGCGCCCCCTCCGCCTCGAGCAAGTGGCTGCAGCCACCACCCGCGCCGTGGTGGACTGCGTGGTTTTGTGGGTTTTCCTGGATCTCGCATTTCTGGCGGCCTATGCTTACTGGGAATAATCACCTGGGTGGCCCGCAACGCCCGACGCCGGTCATTGAGCTATTGGGAGCCACTCTGTGTCGGGGAGGATCGACAGAGGAGGCTGGTGTGGAGCAGGTGCAATGGCAGGTTCATGCGGGCGATTACTGGGTCGTTGTGGGCCATGCGGACGCGGGGAAATCCGCTCTGCTGGCAACCGCGGCCGGATTGCTCAGACCTCTGGTCGGTTGCCATCGGTTGTTTGGAAACGACTCAAGCACTTTAACGGGGCATGCGTTAACAGAGGCGCGACGATGCATCGGGTTTGTTCCCGAGGGGGGCGCCCGATTATTGCAGCACCTGACCCTGGCAGAAAACATCGCTTTGCCATTGCGTTATCACCAGAATCTCTCGCCGGAGCAGGCGGCGCCCAGGGTGAATCCCTTGCTGGAGGGCCTCGAGTTGGGGCCGTTGGCCAACTCCACACCGGGACAAGTCAACCGCGGCGCGCGACAGCGAGCCAACCTCGCCCGGGCGCTGGTCCTGAGGCCGCTTGTGTTGATGCTCGATAATCCCCTGGTCGGATTGTCTCCCGCCCAAGTTCGATGGTGGCTGGATCTCTTGGATCAGCTGGCTCGGGGTCATGACGGGCTGGGACTCCCTCCAATGACTTTGGTGGTCACGTCGGAGGACTTGCGTCCCTGGCTGTCGCGCGGACGCCAATTTGCCTTGCTGAAGGATGGCCGCTGGGTTTTGCTGGGGGATCGCGAGACACTTGCTCCCGCGCACAACTCGAATCTCAGTGAATTTCTGGAGCAAGATCGGTTTTAGCCTGTGGGCTCGATATGGCATTGCATGACTTGACACCCCAATTGCGCACGCGTCTGGGACGCGTGGAACGGTTGGTGGGTTTGTTTGTCGGCTTGGCTGCTTTGTTGCTGATCGCCGGTTTTCTCTATTATATCTACCATGCCGCCAAACGCAAAGGATGGCTGGTGACCAAGGTGCCTTACTACACTTTGATGTACCAGGCCGAGGGCCTCAATGTCGGGGATCCGGTTAAACTCATGGGCTTCGACATCGGCGAAATCACCCAGGTCGAGCCGATGCCTCCCGATAGCCATTTCGGCGTTTATGTCGCCTTCCAGGTCAAGGAACCCTTTTTCGGGTATGTCTGGACCGACTCCGAAATCCGCGTGGGATCGGGCAACTTGTTGGGGAACCGTTACCTCGAGGTGATGAAAGGCGGGCTGAGCGGCCGCACGAACCTCAGCGCCACCTATAAATGGGACGCCGATCGTCACCTGGTGATGTACATCGATCCCGATCCTGAAAACCAGGTGGCCGGCCATGTGTTTGAGCGTGTGGATATGCTAAAACGAAAACCAGGGCCGTTCAAAGGCTACTTTCTCCTGGCGTACGAAAGCCCGCCCATCAACGAACAAGTCACCCGCTTGATCCAGCAGGTCGAAACCGCCCTCCCCAACCTCCTCGGATTGACCAACCCGATCGCGGCCACGCTGAATCAGACCACCCAGCTGGTGGCGGGCCTGGATAACGCTGTCCACCTGTCCAAACCGCTGCTGACCAATCTGGGCGCGATTTCCGAGCAGCTCCGGGATCCGAATGGCTCGCTGGGCCGCTGGCTTTTACCCCCGGCCATCGATCAGCAAATCCAGAGGGCGCTAGGATCGGCCAATTCCACCTTGAACACCGCGGAGACGAACCTCAGTCTGGTGGCCTCCAATCTGAATCGCAGCCTGGAAAACCTGGCGCAGATTACCGGCAACCTGAATCACCAGGTCCAGGCAAACAGCCTGATCCTTTCAGAGATCTCCAGCCTCGTCCTGAATACCGATGAATTGATTCGGGGATTGCAGAGGCATTGGCTGCTGCGAGGGGCGTTTCGGAAGACGGCAACCGAACCGGAAAACATGCAGCCCCAGCCTTCCGTGGGAGGACAACCGTGAGGAACAAACCGCTCGATCGGCACCCAGTCGGTTTTCCGTGTCGCGGGAAATGGGGTGCCGTTTTCGTTTTGAGTGCCTTGGTCCTGATCTCCCTGGCCGGGTGCGCTGGTCCGCAATCCGCCGCACCCCCATCCGCCGCCGCCCTCCTCGCGGGACAAGTCCGCGACCAGGCTGAACGTCTCACTCGCGCCAAAAACTGGGATCCCGCCATCCGCGCCTGGCAGGAGGCCGCCGATCGTTATGCCTTGCTTCATGATCGCACCAACCAGGCTGCGGCCCAGCACCGGATCTCCCGGATCTATAGCGAACAAGGCGATCTGGATCAGGCGCATCGCGTCCTCAGCCAAACCGCGGGCCTTTATCCCGAAGCCTGGGCGCCTCGCGAATGGTGGACCGTGCAGATTGAATTGGCGCAACTCGAGACCTCGATGGGACGACAGGCCGAGGCTGGACAACGGTTGGATTCCCTGGCGACCCGCGCCTCCTCCCTTTCGGATCCCTTCTTATTGGGAACCCTGCACAACGAAACCGGCTTGATGCGACAACGGCAGAATCGGCCGGCTGAAGCCGATGTCAGTTTTCGCAACGCGGAAAAGGCCTTCAGTCGCGCGCAATCCCCGGTCGGATTGGCTGCGGCGAAATGCAACCGCGCCCAGCTGTTCAGTGCCCAGGGTCAAGCGGCCAAGGCCTTGCCGCTTTGGTCCGAGTCCCTTCGCCGCTACCAGAATCTGGGCGACGCGCCGCGGATTGCCTATTGCCTGCTCGGGCGGGGCGAAACCGCCCTTCAACTGGGAATTCACCTCGAGGATGCGGAACGCGATCTTCGCTTGGCGGTGGAAAATTATCGTCTTCTGAACCATCCAACCGGGAAGCTTCGCAGCCTGACCGCTTTGGCCGAATGTCTGCGACGGCAAAACAAGACCGATGCAGCCGAGGCCCTTCAAAACGAAATCCTCCGGGAAAAACGCGCCGCAGAGGATTGAGTTCCGAGCTGGATTCTGTTTCAGTGCCTGCAAATGAGCCGATACGTTTGCCTGGATTCCGATTCGTCACTCCGGACTACCCTCGACCGCTGCACTGTGGACGAGCTTAAGAAACTTGTCGCCCTGCTCCCGGGAGTGACCATGAAAGCTCCGCGAAAGGCCGAACTCATCGAAACGTTGGAGCGCTTTCTCCGGAGTGACGGAGTGGTTCGGCTCTGGACCCAACTGAAGGCGCTGGAGCAATCCGCCGTCGCCGAAGCGGTTCACTCGGTTGATGGAGCTTTTGATCCGGGCGCCTTTCACGCCAAGTACGGGGCGCTGCCCGCATTCCAAATCGAGGAGGAGAATTGCTGGCAAAAAAACCCCACGCTGCTCGGCCTGTTTATTCACCCAAAGGTAACGGGGGGGCGTTCGGTTCCTGATGATTTACGCGAGCAGTTGCGGACGTTTGTGCCCAAACCGGCGGCCCCGAAATTGAGCGCCTTCGAACAGATTCCCGAGCGGCCGCCTCGGAAATGGACTTCGCGCCGCTTCGATGCCGAAAAGCGCGGCATTGTTTATGAGGACCACGAACTGCCCTTAATTGTGCGGTTGACCGAGCAAGCCGCCCTTCAGGACCTGCGCACCGTATTGCGCCTCATTGACCAGGAAAAAATCTCGGTCAGTTCGAAGACCTTGCTTCCCTCGAAAGCCACCATGGCGCTGCTCAATGATCTTCTGCGAGAGCGCGATTTTTTCGAACGAACCGAGAAGGTCAACTCCTGGGACCCGGAGATCGGGCCGGTGAAGGCGTTTTCCTGGGTGCTCCTCGTGCAGGCGGCGAAATTTGCGGCCCTTCGAAACGAAAAACTCCTGCTGACAAAAACCGGTCGCGCCGCCCTGGAAACGCCGCTGCCGCAAAGCCTTCGCGAACTTTGGAATGCCTGGATCGCGAGAGGTATCATCGACGAATTCAGCCGTATCGACACAATCAAAGGGCAAAAGGGAAAAGGACGCCAGAGCTTCACGCCGCCCGGACACCGCCGTCTTGCCATCAAAGGTGCGCTGGCGGAATGCCCGGTCGGCCAGTGGGTTGAAATCGGGGAGTTCTCCCGCTACATGCGGGCCGCCGGTTTTCAGTTTGAGGTGACTCGCAACCCCTGGAGCCTGTATATTTGCGACGCGCAATACGGCAGCCTCGGTTACGAAGGATACGGCGGATGGAACATCCTTCAAGAGCGCTATCTGCTTTGTTTGCTGTTCGAATACGCCGCGCCTCTCGGCATGATCGATATCGCCTACGAACATCCGGCCGGCGCGCGCAACGATTTTAAGGGTCAATGGGGCACGGATGACCTCATCTTCCTCAGTCGGTACGATGGCCTGCGATACTTGCGATTAACCCCTCTCGGCCAATTTATTCTGGGCCGGGCCGATCACTACGAATCGCGCGAAGAAAAATCCGCCGTTTCCCTGATCGTGCTGCCCAATCGCCAGATCCGCATCGAAAACGGCGATCTGTCACCGGACCAGAAGTTGCTCCTCGAGAATTTTGCCGAACCTCAATGCTCGGGCCTGTGGGTGCTCGATGAGGCAAGGGCCATTAGGTCCATTGAGAAAGGCGCCCGCGTCTCGGAACTTCGCGCCTTCCTGACCGCCGGCGATCCTCAGCCGCTGCCTGAGGCCGTTGAAGGATTTATTACGGCCGTGGAAAAGCGGGGAGCCGCCTGCGTCTGTAAAGGTACCGCTCTTTTGATCGAGTGCATCTCGCCGCAGATCGCCGAGATGATCACCCATAATTCCGAAACAGGAAAGCTCTGCCAACGCGCAGGCGAACGCTGCCTGGTTCTTCCCGTGGATAAAGAGAAATCCTTCCGCGCCGCGCTCAACACCATTGGATACGGGATGCCTCAGGTTTGAGCACGTCCGGCCGCCGTCCCGGAGGGATCGCAGCCTGGTCCACGAAATGTCGCCGCCCTGGTAATTCCATACCCGCTGGCATCCCTCCGGGATGCGCGATTCCTTTCTACAGCATCCGGTGATGTTGTCGCTCCCCTTAACACCCTCCGCCAGTCTCAGCCGAATCAGTAAGCCCAAGTGTCGTGGGCGAGGGGCTGTGCGTTCAACAGCGTCCGCCGGGCTTCCCAGTCGGGCAGGTGCTTATGATGAGCTTGCGGACGTTGTTTTCAATCGTCTCGGCGACGGCTTCCTTGTTTTTCTGGATGCCCTTGGGCAGCGCCTTCACCGCATCCGCTCCGCGCTCCACGATCAGTTGGATCAGCGAAAAATCATCGAACTCGGACACCACCTCGCTGGGTTCAGCCCGGATGTAGGCATCAATCAAATGCCGCATCGCGGGTTCGTACTGCTTCAGGTCAATGGCATCGCCGCTGTGCAGCTTCACTTCGTTGCGCAGGTTCTCGTAGAACGCCACATCCTTCTTGATCGCGTCCACCTCCGGCGCGGTGTAGCCCGCCCCGGCCAGCTCGCCCGCCACGTTGGCGTAGGCCCGGATCAACGCCGCCGTCAGCTTGAGAGGGACAGCCGCCGCGGCTCGCTGGCTTTCAACTGCTCGGCGTTGCCGGAATCCCTGGACGAAAAATAGCGCAGGTAGGCCGCCTGATCCTTGGGCGCTTCCACCGGCTCGCACAGGGCGCGAATCTCCTCCAGCGCCTCGTCCAGCCGCTCCCTGGCCTTTCCCAGGCGGTTTTCGAGCAGGCCCGCCACGTCCTCCTTGTCGTAGCCGTCGAATGCCCCGGACGTGTAATCGTTTACCGCGCCTTCCAGACTCTGAAACAGGTCTTTGTAATCCACGATGTAACCGAACTCCTTGTCCTCGCCGTCCAGCCGGTTCACCCGGCAGATGGCTTGGAACAAACCGTGATCCTGCATCTTCTTGTCGATGTAAAGTTGGGTGGCTGGTGGCGCGTCAAAGCCGGTGAGGAGTTTGTCTACAACGATCAGCAGCTTCATCTGGCCGGGTTCGTTGATGAACTTCTTCTTCACCACCTTCTCGAACTCCTCGATCCGATTCACGGCGTGTTCAGGCGGCACGTCGAACCAGTCGGCCAGCAACTTTTGGTAAATCGCATACTGTTCCAGCTTCTCCGTCTGGCCCTCGCCGGATTCCTCGCCTTTGATGGCCGCCACGGTGGGTGTATACGAAGTGACGATGGCACATTTGCCGTGCAGGTCGGTCTTGTCGAACAGGTCGAAATACTTGCACGCTTCATAAATGCTGCCCGCCACGAGGATGGCGTTGCCGTGCCCGCTCTTGAGCCGGTCGCACTTCTCCATGTCCATCAGAACGTCGGCGGCGATATTTTCCAGCCGCGACCTGCTGGACAGCACTTTTTGCATTGTGCCCCAGCGCTGCTTCAGTTGCGCCTTGGCCAGATCGGTCAGCCCCTTGGTCTTCAGTTCAAACCACTCGTCGATTTTCTTCTGCGACGTGATGCGCTGATCCACCTCCCGCGCCTCATAGCGCAAATCCAGCACCACGCCGTCCGCCACCGCCTCGTCGAACTTTTACGTGTGGATGTAGCCGCCGAAAACCTCCAGCGTGGTCTGCTTGTCCGTCTTCAGCAGCGGCGTGCTGGTAAAGCCGATGAAAATCGCCTCCGGCAGGATTTCCTTCATCGCCTCATGCAGCTTGCCGGACTGGGTGCGATGGCACTCGTCCACCATCACGAACAGGTTGCCCTTGGCTTTGAAGTCGGTGGGCAATGCCTGCTTCATCTGCTTGATGAAATCCTCCGCGTCCGCATCGCCGTCGCTGCTGTTCTTGGCTCCAAATTTGTGGATCAGCGAGCAAATCAGCCACGGCTTGGTCGCGTTCAACTTGGCAATCAAGTCCGCGCCGCTATGAGTGCGGTAGATTTCCTCCCCGGCAGGCTTGAACACCCGCTCATGGATTTGCTCGTCCAGTTCCTCCCGGTCGGTGACGATCAGCACACCGGCGTCGTTTACTTTCTCCCGAATCCACTTGGTCAGCCAGACCATCACCATGCTTTTGCCGCTGCCTTGCGTCTGCCAGATGATGCCACCGCCGCGGCGCTTCACGTAGGCTTGCGCGGCCCGGACGCCAAAATACTGGTTATGACGGCACAGCTTCTTCGTCCCGCCATCGAACACGACGAAGTTGTGGATGAAATCCAGCAGCCGAGCCTTGTTGCACATCTGGATCAACGCCACGTCCAGCGGGCTGTTCACGCCGGGATAATCGGACTCGGTCAGGTACTTGGAATCAGTGTCCACACCGGGCTTCCAGTCTGGATGCTCCTCCTTCCACTTCAGGTAATACTTTTCCTTGGTTTCGGTGGTGCCGTAGCGCAGCCCTTCCGTATCGTTGCCCGCCATGACCAACTGAATGGTCGAGAAAAACGGCTGGATGAACTCCTTTTTCTGGTTGTCGAGATTCTGCCGGATGCCCTCGGCCACGGACACCGTGGAACGCTTCAGTTCCAGCACGCCGAGGGCGATGCCGTTCACATACAACACCACATCCGGGCGCTTGCCGTGGGCCTTGGCGTTGGCAGCCGCCACGGCCACTTCCTCAGCCACGCCGAAATCGTTCTGCTCTGGATGCTCCCAGTCAATCAGTTGAACGGTCTTCTTGTTCTGCCCCACTTCCAGCCGGACGGGAACGCCGTAGCGCAGCAGGCTGTAAACATCCTTGTTGCGGTCATAGAGCGGCTTGCTGGTGTCGGCGGCGGCCTTCTCGAACTCGTAGAGCACCTTGCCGATCAGGGCCTCGCTGTGGCCGCGCTTCTTCAACCACCCCCGCAGCAGTTCCGGCTCGATGTTGCGGTTGCCTTCGCGCTCCTCCCAGTTGCCGAGATACGTGTAGCCGAGATAGAACGGGTACGTCTTATCGGTAAACAGTCGCAGGACGCGCTGCTGGGTCTTCCGTTCAATTTGGCCGATGTTGGTCATGGCTTGGGTGGCCTTCTCAATTGGACGATTGCCTGACGATAACTCATGAGTCCGTGCGCTTCCCGCTTGGCCCGTCTCGGTGGCACCAAGCCAACCGGTAGTAGATTCCGGCGTGCTGGTAGTAGATTAGTAGCAGATTCGTCATTGGGTGGTTCTGATGACGTAGCGCGCGTTGCGCCCTTTACCTTTGGGCTCAAGCAGCCCAGCATCTATCAGCCCGGCCAAATCTCTCTGAACGGTGAGAAGCGCCACACCAAAGACCTTCCGACACCATCCACTGGTAACGCTCCCGTTCTTTTGTGCCTCAATCATGATCTTCTTCTGCCGATCATTCAATTGCGCTTCGATGGCCGGGGTTACCGGGCCACTCACACAAGCAGGCGTGCGGATGCGGTCATACTTCCCGTCCGGCCCTGGCAGCGTGACGACGAAAAAGCCGTCCTGCTGGTCAATCTTCGGTTCCTCCAGCCCGTGATTCAGCATCGCGTCGCGCATCCGGGCGAATCCGGAGCCCCGCTGCTCCATCACCGCCAACGTGGCGAGTGTCTGAGCGATCAGGGGATTCCGGGAGCACGGGCGGTAGCCGCCCCGGCGGAGCTTGGCCAGGGTGAGCGGCTTCGGCGCGTAACCGGGGCTCGCCACCTCGATCCGGTCGCGGAAGATGCGCACAAAAATCTTGCGCGACCGATCATCGTAACTGCGATGCGCCACGGCATTCACCAATGCCTCACGCAGGGCGGCGGTCGGGTATTCGTCGAGCCGCACATTGTTCAATCCCACCACCCGGCGCGGGTGGAAAGTATGGTCGTCCACAAACTTGAGCGCCTGCTCCAAGGCCCGGGGTAGCGGCGCATTGATCCCGGCCTGCCCCTTGGGCTGGCCCGTAAGCCGCACGTCGTCGTAGGCGTCGGCCAGCAGTTCACACTGCGGAAACCGGTTGGCGGGTTGTGGCCCGAACAACAGGTAGGCCGCCGCCGTGGTCTGAAACTCATCGGGCTTGGGGCCACGCACCGCCAGACCCCGGGCGTGCAACGCCTGTCCCGCCGAACGAGAAATCCGTTCGGCAGTATTCCCTGAGATGCGACGGCTGAAGTCGTTGACCAGTTCTGCTTCGAGCCCTTCCGCCGACACGTCGGCGAGCACGGTGGATTCAAAGGTCGAGGCCGCTTCGATCAGTTGCTCGCCCTCGTTCACCTCGGCGGCGGTCGCCCGGATGCTGAACTCATCGGCCAGCATCCGCTGCAACGCCGACAACATCAGCGGCCGCAAATCCTCCCGGTCGTGAAAACGCTTGTAGGTGTAGCCATCCTTTTTCGTCTCCGCGATCAGCGCCCGGACTTCCGGCGAACGGCTGTCATCCTTGGCGCCTTTGAGAAACACCACGGTCGGCAGCTTCAACTGCTGCGCCCGCCGGTATTCGTGGTGCGTGGCGGAAATCTCACCGTCCGGCTGGCCATACTCGTTCGCGATCATGAGCACATAGACCTGGCAAGCCTTCAACGCCTCCAGATAAGGCTGCTTGGCCGGGCGGGGCGACGGTGGTTCGCGCTCGAACAACACCGGCACGCAATGCTGGAGCAGAAACGGATCAGTGGCGATCAACGCGGCGACGGCGGCCCGCTCCAGTTCCAGTTCCTTCTGCACGCTGCTGATGAAAATACGCAAACTCATCGCGTTCCATTATGGCTATCAACCATCAACTCTCAACCTCCGTTCCGGTCCTTCCTCCCAAGGCTGGCATCCCTCCGGGATGCGATTCCGCTTTTCGTTTGATCCCGGTGGTGTCGGCGCGGTGCGCCTCGACCACCGGCTAATGGCTTTGAACCCTCCGGGTTCACGGGTTGTCATCCCGGAGGGATGCCGGCGATTCGCTTCGGGTTCGGGGCGGATTATCCCGGAGGGATGCCAGCCATTAGCCGGGAACAGAACCGCCGAAATCAACGTTCCCGCGTGACCTGCCCCCATCCCGGAGGGATGCGAGCGATTAGCCGGGGGTTGAGCGCAGCGACACACCCGGTCACCGGCGCGAACGCGCACGACCCCGGCAGGGGTCGCAACCAGACACGGATTGGAACGACGACGTTTCATACCAGTCTGGTCCTCCCGGTCAGCAGTTCCTGCATCATGCCCTGCTTGAGGGCGCGGGTCTTCTCCCGCCGCTGCTCCAACGCCGCCAACTCTGCGTCCATGTCCGTCAGCACCTCAGCAATGGCGGATTGTTCGGCGACGCTGGGCACGGGCAATTTCAGCTTGGCGATGTTCGTCTTGCTGATGCCGGTGACCTTCGTGCCGACAGCGTAAAAATGGAACTGCTGCTGGATCGCGAAGGTCTGGAAACAGTAACGCCGGTACGCGTGCGCCAATTCGTCGGTCTTGCTCTTGGCGACAATGGTGTGAAGCCCGGCGATGAAGGGAATCCTGTCTTTGTTTACAGCGACCAAATGCTTGCTCGCACCGGCGTCGTCCTCGGACGCATCAACAAACACAACGTCTCCGTCGTCGAGCAGGGATTTTGCAGCAACCCGGTTGAGCGGGATGTCCAGCTTCGGAATGTCCTGATAATCTGCTCTGGCATCAATAAACGTCTTGGAGGACGTGTGGATGTCGCCGTAGTGCAGATAGCAGTGGCCTTCATTGGAAAGCTGATCGCGTGATGCCGAGTAGCCGCCACTGAATGTAAACAAATCGCCGAGCGTCTTGACCTCCCACTCGACGTGGAAGCCGGGGAGGCGGGTTTGGCCGGTGAGGAGTTGCTGCATGGCGGCCTGTTTGAGGTCGCGCTTCTTGGCGATGAGCCGATCCATCGCACCCAGCAGCGCATCCACATCACTCAACGCCGCAGCAATGGCGCGTTGTTCGGGGAGGGGTGGCATCGGCACAGAAAAACTGCGAATCTGCTCAACATTTACACGTTTGAACGTCGAGCCAACCATCAGGTTTGAAAGCTGGTTGGTGATGACCGGAGACTGGAACACCGCTTGGAGGAAATCCGTGGAGTGGTCAGGCGATTTCTTTCTCAGCAAGCACACGTCCTGCCCCATCGCAAATCGCGGATGCCAATCTGCCACCTGAGCGACTTCGCCAACTGTTGCGTTGCGGCTGAGAATCAAATCACCCGGCTGAGGTTTGCGTCCACCCTCGATCAGCAAGCTGTAAAAGTGCTCAGTCGTCTGTTTGGCATTGGCAAGCTCGACATACCGGCTTTGAACTTCCTTGATACTGGCGACTGGAATGCCATCCGCCACGAACTCAGCAGTTACGTGTTTACAGTCAGTCACCGTCCAAAACTTACCAAGTCCGCCAGCATCCCACCCCTTTGGGATAACTCCCACCTCGGTCCGCTTGTAGCCGGGCTTCACTTCCATACCGCTCCCATCTCTTTGAGGTGTCCGTCCATCCGCCTTCGCGCTGGGATCGCTTCGGCGCGACAGCGCGCCCGGGCAACCCCAACGGGGTTGCATCCATCAGCCCAGGGTTGGTGGTCCGAGCCGGACAGGCGAGGGACACCTACCCTGGGTAATCCGAGCAAAACGTCACAACCCTGAAGGGGTTGCAGCAAATGGCGAGCGCAGGGCTGCAACCCCTTCAGGGTTGGAATCATTCCGAACGCTTGACCCAGGGTAGCCTCGCGGACTCGGCAACCCTGGGCTGGATGATGCAATCCCGTTGGGATTGAAAACCGGTTCATGCCTTGGTTGAAGTATTTCTTCCCGAGAATCGAGCCGCCGTTCTTGAGGCGTTCCTTGTCCAGCACGTAGCCCCGGATGGCGAAGTCGCGCAGGACGGCGATGGCCCACTGGCGGAACTGGGTCGCGCGGGCGGAGTTGACGCGGAAGCCGACGGCGATGATGGCGTCGAGGTTGTAGTGCTCCACGTCGCGGGAGACCTCGCGCTCACCCTCCCGACGAACTATCCGGAAATTCCGGATAGTTGCCTCCCGTCGCAGTTCACCGGACTGGTAGATGTTGCCCAGATGTTCGTTGATCGTGCGCACATCCACGTCAAACAACGCGGCCATGAGCTTCTGCGTGAGCCAGACGGTTTCGTCCTGCACGCGGACCTCGATGCCATCTTCTCCCGCCTGCCGGGTGAAAACGAGAAACTCGGCGGTGCTGTTGCGGATTTGGAGACGCTTTTCTTTGCTCATGGTTTGAATCCCATATTCTGGAGATGCCCCGCGACTTTCACCGCCAGGGTATCAACCTCCGAGGCCAATTCCGGCAGCGGCGTGGCGTAGCGTTCAGCCAGTTGGCGGATGCGCCCGGTGAGCGTCTGCGAAACGCGGTCGAGTTCGCCTTGCACCACCGCCGCCAGCGTCGCCAGCCACTTGTCGTCAACCACCAGCGTCTTGATCTCGTCCGCGGTCAGCTTGCCATACAGCGCCGCCACCTTGGCCGTGAGCGCGTCTTGTGCTTCACCCAGCTTCGCGCTGGCAACAGCTTCCTTCTCGGCGAGGGCCACAAACTCATCCAGCGCCTTGCGCTCGTCCGCCGCGTCGGCATCGCCCTTGATGGCCTTCAGCCGCGCCGCCACCGAAGCTTTGGTCAGCTTGTCCTTGTCGCTCTTGGCGTCTTCCAACAGGCCGCCTTCGCCGCAGTGTTCCTCGGCCATTTCCTCCATCTCCTGCGTGATGGCCGCCACCTCGGCTTCGAGTTTCTCGATGGCCGCCTGTTCAGCGGCAAAGTAGCGGGCAATCACCAGCGCGGGCGGGATCAACTCGGCCTTGTATTTCATCTTGCCGAGCGTGAAGTCGGGTTTCTCCTTTGACTTCATACCTTTGTCATCAACGATGAGCCGGGGCTTGGAGGCTTTGCGCCAGCTATCGCTCACGATCAGGTAGGCGTCGTCCTGCATCGTCTCGGCCCAGTAATCCATCAGGCGCTGGTACACGTCGTAGGCATCCAGCAATGGCGCGCTGTCGAAGGTGTCGAGCAGGTTCTCGGACAGCGTGTCGATGAGCGCCTTGGGCTTGCCGCCCTCCTTCATCCCAGTCAGGTGCGGCGTGTTGGCCCTGCGCCATTTCGCAAACAACTTCGTGACAGTGTCCTTGAAAGCACTGAACTCGGCGTGGCCGAAGATGGCGGATTTGATTTCGGATTGCGGAATGCGGAGTGCGGAATAGCCGGAACGGAGGGGTTTGAACAAGACCGCCCGCACGCCGGGGATGACCCGCCAGTAGCGTTCCAGCGCGTCAATGTCGCGGTTCGGGATGCCGCCGCGCAGTTCGTCGCACGATTGCCAGAGGGAGGAGTAGAGCTCGGATTTCTTGAGCGCCATGATGGATGGGATCGGCTAGAAGGGCGTTCCTGCCGGGTGCAACCACCGGCTGCCATGCCGACTGGAGATGAACAGTTTCATGGAGGAAATCGTGGCACAATTGCACTGAAGCCGCTATGCAATTTTTGCGCCTGCCGGAGTAAATGGCCGCCATCTCCAATAATGCCGGCGATGTCTTTGCCGGGCAGAACACAGAATGCCCTTCTGGCCAGCGGTGACGAATACCACGGCAACGACCAGGCTCAGAATTGACCACTTTTGCCCGATTGGATTTTCAGATTCCCACCGGTCGCCGTCTGCGTGATAATCGGGCTGTGAAAACATATCCCACTTTTCCGAGGGCAGCCATAGTCCTTGTGAGCGCCACGTTCTTGATGTTGAGTGCGAGGCCTGTTTGCGCCGGTAGCCCACCTCCGTTTCGGATTTGGCCCGTCGATCCCCTGGTGAAGGTGTTCCGTGACGCCGTGCCTGAGAACGGCGGCACGGCGGTGGCTGAAGTCGCTCGCGGCGAATCTGCCACCCTGCAGATCGTCGTGCGTGCCGACCAGCCCATAAGCGGCCTGAGCGCCCAGATCTCGCCATTAAAACGTTCCTGGGGTCGCGGAACGCTGCAACCGAAAGAACCACGATTTGTCGGGTATGTGCCCGTGGATCGGCCGACCCAAACACCGTCCAAGGATCAACTCCGGGCGCCGCCGGCCGATTATCCGGACCCGCTCCTGGAGGCTGCTTCCATCGATGTGGGTCCAGGCCAAGCTCAGCCCATCTGGGTCACTGTCGCAATCCCGACCCATGCGGCCCCCGGCACTTATCGAGGCACATTGAGGCTCCAGGGAACCCTCGCCAGCCAACCGGTCCAGGCCGAGCAGAAGCTTGAGGTCGTTGTATACCGGGCTGTGGCTGGGCCCGCCAACCTCTGGGTAACCGAGTGGTTCGGGCTGCAATGGCGCCATATGCGGATTGCGCCGCAGCCTGAATCCGATGAGTCCTATGCCCTCCTGCGACGCTACGCGCGGAATATGGCCGAGCACCGCCACAACGTGGCGCTGATCTCCCCTTTGGACCTGGCGAAATTCAGTGTTGGCGCCGAAGGCGAGTTGTTGATCGACTTCTCGCGCTTTGATCGCTGGGTGGAGATTTTTCAGCAGGAGGGGGTCATCGGCCGCATTGAGGGCGGCCATATTGGCGGTCGCAAGGAAGGATGGGAATCCGAGTTCGCCGTGACCGTGCATCAGGTCCAGGACCGCAATGTCATCACTCGCCAGGTCGATCCCGCCAGCCCGGAAGCCGAGGCGTTTTACTCTCGGTTTTTTCCAGCGTTGGTAACCCACTTGAGATCGAAGCACTGGTTGGAGCGCTACATGCAGCACTTGGCCGATGAACCGATCGCTCAGAATAT
Source organism: Verrucomicrobiota bacterium (assembly GCA_022709905.1). Lineage (GTDB taxonomy): Bacteria > Verrucomicrobiota > Verrucomicrobiia > Limisphaerales > UBA1319 > JAKLHY01. The sequence continues at coordinate 32,821 of JAKLHY010000066.1, forward strand.
CGCCAGTTATCGGGCGATGGCGGCGCTGGCTCGCCGATACGCGCCGGAGTTGCGGATTATCGAGGCCTGTCACACCAAGGATTTGACCGGTTCGATTGACATTTGGGTGCCGCAGCTCAACTACCTGCATGACGACTGGCCCCATTACCAGGCAAGACAGAAAGCGGGCGAGGAGGTTTGGTTTTACACCTGTGTGTTCCCCCAGGGCGAGTATGCCAATCGTTTCCTCGAACAGCCCCTGATTAAGACTCGCCTGCTGCATTGGATTAATGCCCGCTACGGCATTACCGGCTACCTCCACTGGGGCTATAACCAGTGGACGGCCGACAGCCCCTTCACCCACACTACGCGCCCGCACGGGGGGCCGCCTTACCTGCCGGCGGGCGATCCCTGGATAGTCTACCCTGGCATGAAGGGTCCCCTGGACTCTATCCGTTTCGAAGCGATGCGCGACGGCATTGCCGATTACGCCCTGCTCCAAGCCCTGGCCCAGAAGAATCCTGCCGCTTCCCAGGACTTGGCGGCCAAACTGATCGTGGATTTCGACCGGTATAACACCGACCTGAACACGTTCCGCATCCTCCGCCGGGAGTTGCTCAAGCAAGTCAGTCAACAACAAGATTAACCAATATCGATAGCCGCATCCGGCCGTGGAATGGAGTTAACACTCGCGATCGGACGGCCTATTGGATCCGGAAGTTGAATCCGAAGTGATCCTTGAACTGAGCCCATGTCCATCCACACCCATTTCACCTCCGGCTTGCAGACGGTTTTCTGAGGATCTAGCTTTGGTCCATGGGCGATTGGAATCAATGTCAAGCGGTCGAAAGAATGTCGAGCAAGGTCGGCGGAGACTGGGTTTTCAATGGCACACAGGCGCCGGTGAAAGCCCTGGTTGCCATTTTGGGCATCTGCCTTTTCGTTGCCGCGACACATGCGGCGCCTATCCCCGTCATTCTGGACACGGATATTGGCGACGACATCGATGACACTTGGGCTCTGGCGATGCTGCTGGGCATGCCCGAACTGGATCTCAAACTGGTCGTCACCGACTACGGCAACACCCCGGAGCGAACCCGGCTCGTGGCGAAAATCCTGCAGCGCGCCGGCCGCACAGACATTCCCATTGGCACAGGGATCAAGACCGGTAACGATCCCCTGACACAAAAGCGTTGGGTGGGCGATTTCGATTTGGGCACGTATCCGGGCAAGATTCATGCCGACGGTGTCGCGACGCTGATTGACACCCTCCGCGCGCAGCCGGGCATCATCACTCTCATCACCATCGGTCCCGTTCCCAACCTCAAGGAGGCCCTCCGCCGAGACCCTGGCATTGCGTCCAAGGCCCGCATCGTCTGCACTGGCGGCCGGATTTACAAAGGCTTCGAGAACGGAGGGAAACCCGCGGCCGACTGGAATGTCCGGGCCGATGCCGCTTCCTGGCAAGCGATGGTCGCCGCGCCTTGGACGATCACCACCTCGCCTTTGGACGCCTCCGAGGAACTCGTGCTCCGCGGCGAGTCTTACGCGACCGTGGCGGCTTCGGATCATCCGTTGGCTCGAATTGTCATCGAGAACTACAATCTTTGGGATCATCGGCATGGCCACCCTCGAGATGCCAGCAGTGTCCTTTACGACACGGCGGCGGTCTATCTCGCCTCTTCCGAGGAATACGGTCTGATCGAGACCCGGAAACTCAGCGTCAACGACCAGGGTCACACGCTCATCACTCCGGACGGCAAGGAGGTGCGTTGCCAGCTCGGCTGGAAAGACCGCAAGGCGTTCGACGCGTTTCTGGTGAAGACGCTAACGGAATCACCCGGAGCGAAGCGTTATGCGCAACCGGACTTGGTTCGGGAGGTGTTGAATGGCCAGAGGCACGAAGCCCGCGTGTCGTGGTGGGGATTCGATCCTGTGGATTCCACGGCGCACCTGCAGGATGCTATTCACTCGAAAGTCAAGCGGTTGATTCTCGACCGGCAATCGTCGGCTTGGATCACGCGGCCATTGACCGGCGTGAGCGACCAGGAAATCGTGTTCGAGGCGGGAACCGAACTGGTGGCGTTGAAAGGCGCCTTCCGCGCCAGGAGCGACTGCCTCCTCTCGTTCCACGAATGCGAGAACGTCATTGTTCGGGGCGACCGGTCCGATAACGGCAAGCCGGCCCGCATCCGCATGCGCAAGGAGGATTACCAATCGGCCCCTTATGAAAAGTCGGAATGGCGGCACGGATTGGTCTTCTCTGGATGTCGGAACGTGCGGGTCCAGGACCTCGCGATCGAACAAACGGGCGGCGACGGCATCTACCTGGGCACCACCCCGAAGCGGATGCCCAACCGGCAGGTGACGATCCAGCGGGTGGACTGCAACGCCAACCACCGGCAGGGCATCAGCGTCATCAGCGCGGAAGATCTGTTGATCGAAGACTGCCGGCTGCGCCACACCGACGGCACAGACCCGAAGGCGGGCATTGATTTCGAGCCGAACCATCCCTCCGATTCCCTGGTCAACTGCGTACTGCGCCGGTGCACCGCCGAATTCAACACGGGAACTGGCTACCAGATCTGTCCACAATACTTGAACAGCAACTCAAGGCCCATCTCGATCCATCTCGATCAGTGTGTTTCCCGCGGCAACCGGCAGCATGCCATCCACCTGTGCAGCGCCCCGAAGGATCCCCCGGTCGGACGGTTGCGCATCACACGATTCCTCGCGGAAAACGACGGCATGGCCGGTCTCTCCGTGCAGTTCAATCCCCACGATGCGGTGCGCATTGAACTGGAGGACGCCATCTTTCGCGACTGCGCCCGCGAGGACTCCTTTTTTCCGCCACTTTACGTGCAAGGCTTCGAGGCGGATAGCCGTTCGGCGGGCAATCTCCATTTCAAGAACGTCACGGTGAAGGATGATCGCGACCGTCCGATCCTGAAAATCCGCGACCGGAAAGGCCACGGACTGAAAGCCATCACCGGGGAGATCATTCTCGAACGTCAAGGACGGAGAGAAACCATCGCCATCGACGATGCCTGGCTGGATAAAATGCGTGAATGAACGCTGATCCGATCATTGACCTGGACGCGCTTTGTCGCGTTCATTCCGCTCGAGAATGACACTTGGAATACGTGCAATCGTATTTGTTCGTTTGCATGCAATCCTGGCCTCGATCCAGTCGCTCCAGCCCAAGTGATTGAATGCGAGTATAACTGGTGTGGCTGATAAACATGTCCACAAAGACTACCGATGAATCAAACGTCCTGCCTGAACAACACGGGTGCCCAACTCCTCTGGATCCAAAAGGCGTTCCGCGCCTTGATCATCAAGGCGGAATCCGGCCAGGGCTTCCGCCAGTGTTCGCAGCTCGGGTATTGGACGGCGGTCAACCTCCAATGAATAAAGGCGAACGCTACTCGGTTCATTCTCGTATCCGAAAGACACCGTGCTGAGGAGGTGTCCATCCGGGCTGAATTCGACATGGTTAACAAAATTGGGATGCTGAAGATAGGGAGACAGGGCTTCACCGGTGACGCCATCCCAAAGGCGCGCGGTGAAGTCGGTGGCCCCGGAAGCCAGCAACCGTCCATCAGGACTGAACGCGATCCATTGTATCCCGCGGCTATGTTTCATGGGAAGCCCCATGGGTTTTCCTGTGCTGACGCTCCAAAGGTGAAGCGTTCCGCTTGAAGTCCCCGTAGCCAGGCGCGAGGAATCCGGACTGAATGCCGCGGCATCGACTCCATCGTCGTGAGACAAGGGCGCCAAGCACAATTCGAAGCTGCGTGTGGTCCAAAGGAATGCGTCTTGCCGCGGCCAGCCTCCGCTGCAGCCGGTCAGCATAAGTTGTCCGTCAGGACTGAAATGCGCGATGGCAACGGATGCGGAATGAGGCAAAACCTTGAGCAGGCGTCCACTGGCTGTCTCCCAAACGCGCGCTTCTCCCAACCCGCGCTGGCCGGCGCTAAAATCACCGCGCTGGCCGCATCCCACGACCAGCAGCCTGCTGTCGCGAGAGAAGTCCAGACTCTGCAATTCGTAGGGGTGCTCCAGGACGGGCGAGGTCGGCTCTCCGGTTATGAGATTCCAGAGACGCACACAGCCGGGCGACACGGTTGTTGCGAGTCTCGATCCATCCGGGGAAAAGGCCGGAGACGGAGCCCAAGGATCTCTCTGGACGCCTGGAAGTTGAAGATCCGGATGGTTTTCTCCAAGGTCAACGACCTCGACGCGGTCTGGCAGCTGCACCGCCAAGCGCCTTCCATCAGGACTATACTGGGCGCTGCCCGCAGGAGTGGTTGAGGGCGGTTGCCTCAGGAGGGTGCCGTCTGACTGGCGGAAAATACGCGCGCCAAGCGCTTCACCACCCGCCGCCAATGAATCTCCGACCGGACAGAATGTCGCAAATCTCCACTTGCCATTGACGGGCAACAAACATCGTTCGGCCGACTCCCTGGCGCGCAGATTCCAGATTCGCCAAAGCCCATCACGGCAGGCTGTCAACAATCGTCCGCCGTCCGGACTGAACTGAATTCGGCGCACGACCATGGAATGCGGCAGCGGGGGGGAGGCCTGCCTTCCAGTTGCCACCTCCCAGACCTGAACGAATTCATCGGTGCTTCGGGTGGCGAGCCACCGAGCGTCAGGACTCAAGGCGGCGTGGCGGATTTGAAGCGAGTGGACCAAAACCGGGGACACTGCCTGCCCAGTGGTGATATCCCAGACTCGGGCTTCACCCCGGGTAACGCGATCGCCCCCAGCGGCCATGATCCAACGTCCATCCTGACTGAAGGACACGTGATAGACAGGCAAGACCAGTCGGAACTCTCGCCGTGGGCCATCACCGTCGCGCCCGTCCCACAAACGAACGGTACCGTCTCTCGATCCTGTGGCGACCAGACGGTCATTGGGTGAAAAGGCCAGGCAAGAGACTTGATTCGAGTGTGCAAGAGCCGCACACTGCCTGCCCGCTATGGGATCCCACAGCCGGCCATTCTTGTCGTCCGCAACCGTGGCGATTCGGTCTCCGGCGCTGTTGAACTCAACTTGGTGGACCTCGCCATCGTGCCCTCGGAGTTCCTGGAGCAGCGCGCCTGTTTCCGCATTCCAGACACGAACAACGCCATCGTAACAGGCGGTGGCGAGGCTCCGGTCATCCGGCCGGAAAACGACCCAGCTTACAGCGGCTGGATGCCGCAAAGAAGGCGTTAAAGGCAGGCCGGTTCGAGCGTCCCAAATTTGCGCTGTGGCATCGGCACTGGCCGTTGCGAAGCGTCGGCCCGTTGTGTCAAAAGCGGCATGGCGCACTTCATTATCGTGCCTGACCGGCGGGGTGATAGGAAGGCCGGTTTCAGCGCTCCAGACTCGGGCGCTCTGATCGGCCGATGCCGTCAGGACCTGAAGACCGTCCGGGCTAAAGTCAGCGAGATACAAACCATCGCTATGCGCGCCCATAGCCGCCAATTTGGGGCAATACTCTAGCATTCGGGAGAGGCGAAATCTTTGGATTTCCTCATGCTTCCAGTTTCCTGGAGTCAACTCCAGTGCTTTGACGAGATGTGGCAAGCACCGAAGCAAATCACCGTTCTCGACCCGATGAAAAGCTTGGGCGAGGTGGTTTTGAGCCGCCACCCGGGCAAGATGGCGGGCCTGGTTGCGCTGCCAGAGGCCACCCGCCGATACCAGCAGCACAATCAAGCCCAGAGTTGCCGCAATTCGCCGGGCTTGGGCGAGTTTCGCCCTGAGAGAACGGTGGGCTCGGATCGAGTGGCCGCTGGCAATGAGGGCCAGTTCGGCCCGCAAGTCCGCCATGGAAGCGTATCGCCGTTGTCGATCGCCCTCGCAGGCCGAAGCCAGCAGTTCATTCAATTCGAGCCATTGCTGGTGATCGGGCCAGGCCTCGAGATCCAGGGGCGGATTGGGAAACTCGGTGGCGGGTTTCCCGGTTGAGGCAGCATAGAGAAGCTTGCCTAGACTGAAGACGTCGCCTTGAGCCGAACCGCGACCTTCGGGCGGGATGAATCCTTCAGTGCCAATCTGGGTCTTCAGGAGCGACGCGTCCGTGATCGAGCCCGGATCAGCCAGCTTGGGTTTACCCGCGACGAAAATCACGTTGGCCGGTTTGACGTCGCGATGCACCAATCCGGCGCCATGCAGGTAGTGCAATGCGTCCGCCAAGGCCAGCCCAAGCTTCACACACTCGGCGACAGGAAGCCGGGCCCCGGTGGCCAGATCCGATTCCAGCGTGTGAGGGGCGTAATCTCGGATGAAAGAAGAGGGAAAACCGGCCGTTTCCGAAGGGGCATTGTGACCCGTCCACAGGGGCGAATCTGAAGCGATGTCGGGATTGGGCAACGGATCGGCTAGTTCCATCACATAGTAAAAAAAATCGGCATCGGGAGATTGCCCCACCTGCAGCACGTCCACCAGCCCCTCGTGATTGCGCGAGTGCGGCTCATAGAGTCGGATGCCCTCCATCTCGCGGCGGAAGGGAGCCTCCTGGGGGAAACGGTTGCGCCGGACAACCTTGACCGCCCGCCACTGTCCAAGCACGGTTTCGGCCAGCCAGACCTCGCCGTAGCTTCCCTGGGCAATCTTTTTCCGCAGAATGTGTTCGGGAATAACCGGTTCTGATCCGTGAGGCGATGCGCCGCTGTTTGCGGAATCACCGGAATCCATGGCTATGCCAAGACGATAACTCCGATGCGCCTTGGATGCAAACCAACTCTGACTCAACCGTATTCAGCCTTTAACTTCCTTATCAATTGGCGAAGTCTCGGTTCCGCTCGATGCCTGGCCAGGTAGACGCATCCACGGCTGACACCCAGCGCCATGGCAACTTCGGCAGGACTCTTGCCATGGACCAGCAGGTAAACCACCTGATATGTTCTTGTGGAGACAATTTGTTTGAGTTCCGCCAACGCGTGCAAAACCAATATGCGACGCCATTCCCCTTCGAAGGCATCTTCCACGGGCAACGACGGTGAGGCCACCTTCTCCATCACGGCAGTGCCTGGGCTTTCACGAACCATAATGCGCGCGCGAGCCTGAGTGCGCCCGTCTCGCCGGCGATAAAAATTGGCCACCTGGTGGCTAATGATGACGCGCAGCCAAGCCTTGAAAGAGGCTCGTTGAGGATCGTAGGCATAGGAGGGCAGAGCTTGAGCCAGAGCACGAAAAGTCTCCTGTGCCACGTCCTGGGCATCGTTCTCCTCCAGACCCTGGCTGCGGGCCACAGCGAGAACAAGCGGACGATAAAGATCATGGAACTCCCGCCAGCTCGCTTCGTCGCCAGAAGCCTTCACCCGTTCCAGCAAAGTGGCACGCGTCGGCAACCTGTCGGCGTTCATCTCCATAAACCCGGTCTGTAACCTAAAAAGCGGCGCCTCGTCGAACTTTCTTTCATCCAAATGAAAGATCTGAATCCGTGCTTCCGCCTAAGTAGTAGGAGAATCCATGCTATCAACTGATTTTCCGCCGTCGGGAGGGCATTGACTTCGAAACAGTGTCCTTTGGACATGGCATCTCAAGCCGTTGAAAACTGACCGGTTTGCTCATTCAGAACCTATGAAACAAAAAATACAGAGACCAATGGTTACCCAGGCGGTTCTAAACCAGACAAGGGGCGGATTAGCAGTTCGACGTCTCAAAAGTAAATATGCATTCCAGTTCCGCGGCGCTTGGCTTCGTCTTTTTTGCCTAATAAGCGTCCTTTTGCCTCAAATTAATTCAAAGGGAACCGAATGGACGGAGAATTATATCAGGTTAACTAACGGTGTTCCGACGCACATCGATAGGTCAGCTTCAGTTAGTGGTGGATTCATTACGGTACCCGAAGGCAAACATTTTCTATTCATTACCGTCAGCAATCCCGAATACCGCGATCTTAGCGGCGATCCTGCACTCCTTGGCAACTACACCATTTTAGGACGAAAAGGCTCGGCGCCTAGTGGCAAGTATGAAGGCTTGTATCTTGATCCTGATCCGGGTGTTTTGAGTGCCGCGGGTGGGGGTCCATTATGGATTGAGAATCCTGCCGCGGGTGATTACTTCGTGGGTGCCTTCTCCTCGAAAAGCACCGAGAAGATTTCTTCCTACACTTTAAAAGCCACTTATACGCCTGAACCGCCGGTTATTACCAGTCAGCCTGAGAATTGCGTTGTGCGGGAGGGAGATACAATTAGTTTTGATGTTGTGGCTTCCGGAGAGAGTCTCAGTTATCAATGGTACAAAGACGTAACTACTCAGGTCAAAACGGCGGCCGTATGAGCGGATGAGGGGCCGGAAAATATTTTCATTTTGTACGGGACTCCCAACTTTCCGCCTGGTAATCTGGCGGCATGCTCGAAAGCGAAAACATCCAGGGACGTCGAATTGGCAGCCTGGAACTGGCAGAAATCCGTGAGCTGATCGCAGAAAATCCCCTGTGGCATCGTCGGCGGTTGTCGGTGGCTTTAGCCCAGCGATGGCAATGGTATGCCCCTTCGGGTCAACTCAAAGACATGGCGGCTCGGACGCTCATGCTCAAACTTCATGAGCGAGGGCTTATCGTTCTACCGGAACGGCGGCGAGTCCCGACCCAACGGCGGGTGGGAACAACTCCGGAGCTCTGGGACTTACTCCCGCCGGAACCGGTTGAGAGCAGCCTGTCCTGCCTGCGCCCGCTGCAGATCCAGGTCGTTGGCCCCAAGAAGCCGGACTATGGGGTGTTTGAGCGCTATCTGGCCCGACATCACTACCTGAGCTATCGCGGGCCCATCGGCGAGAACATCGGCTACTTAATCCGCAGTCGCGCGGGCGTCGATTTGGCCTGCCTGCTTTTTGGAGCGGCGGCCTGGCAGTGTGCGCCCCGCGATCGGTGGATTGGCTGGTCGGCCGAGCAGCGCGCGCGCGGCCTGCCGTTCATCGCCAATAACCAGCGCTTTCTTACTGACATTTTGGCGATAAATTTGGCGATGAAAAGTCATACATAGCCTAACTCTTCTGCTCTGAGTTGAACCTCTATT
>JAKLHY010000067.1 GCA_022709905.1 Verrucomicrobiota bacterium
TCACCGGCAAATGTCCCGACAAATCTGCGTTAGCCCTGTTGTTCCTGCTTCAGGGCACTTTCATGCATAGCCGCTGAGTCAAACGACTTAACCGCGAATGGACCTCAATAAGCGCGAATCATGGCAGGCCAAACCCGAAGGTTCCGAAGTGTTGGGAATATCGACAAAATGTCTGGGATCCTGCGTCAACCGGCACGGCGGGATAAATCCCGCGGTCCACCCTGCCGAGTCACTCTCGCTTCCGGGCCGGGAACAATCGGCGCGCGGAATTCATTCCGCAGAGCGATCCTGCCAACAGGAAATCTCCGGTTTTTTTCGCGTCCATTGGCGTTCATTCTTGGTGGGTGTTCATTCGCGGTTCGAGGCGGATTTCTCCTCTTCACGAACCCGCAAGATCCGGTCGGCGACCACGTTGGTCTGGACCTGAACCTCTCCGCTGGGCCATCGGACTTCGAGCCGATCCATCACGCGATGGGCCCCCAATCCAAAGTGCAACCGCAAATCCTCCGCGCTCTGATATCCCCGGCCCGCTCGCACTTCATCCACTTGAGTTCTTCCACCCGCAGTGACCTTTGCCACCGCGCCGATCGCACTGCGGTTGCTGCGGGTTCCCACCAGTTTTAACAGAATCCAGTGATTCGAACTTGCCGACTCATTCAACATGATGGTGGGTTTGGTTCTCGAATTCAGGACGACCACATCCGTTCGGCCGTCGTTATTCAGATCTCCAAACACGGCGCCCCGGCTGCTCTCGACCACGTTCATCCCCCCTCCGACTTCCTCGGTGATATCGACAAATCGACCGGACCGCTGCTGAAGCAGAAGGTTCCGCTGTTTGTAGGTTGTGCTTTTATCGTATTGCTCGACCGTGTCCTGCAAATGACCGGCGGCGATAAATAACTCCCGAATCCCATCATTATCGAAATCCACAAAGCCGCATCCCCAGGTCACCAACGGACGCGATCCGATGCCCGCGCCGGTCTCGACGGTCATATCCTGAAACTGCAATTGGCCGTGCAGAGCACCCAGGTTGCGATACAAGGTGTTCACCTGGTCCTGGTAATCCGTCACGATAATGTCAAAGCGTCCATCCCCGTCGTAATCTCCCGCGTTGGCGCCCATGGTTCCCTGAGGATCGCCGTATCGGTCATAGGAGACTCCGGATTGCAGGCCAATCTCCTCAAAGGTCCCATCGCGCTTGTTGTGAAATAGAAAGTTCTCAAACACATCGTTCCCAATAAAGAGATCCGGCCAGCCGTCGTCGTCGAAATCCGAACAGACCACCCCCATGGCATAGCCTTTGTGCAGGCCCACGCCCGAGCTATCGCTGACGTCTCGAAAGGTGCCGTCGCCGTTGTTTTGAAAAAGATGACTGGGAACGGCGGGGTAGGATCGTGGATTACAGTAGACCGGCACGTTCACGCGCGAGCAGGGTTTGAATACCGCCACATTGAATTCCAGATAGTTGCCCACGTAGAGATCCAGATGACCGTCCCGGTTGAAATCCGTGAAAATGCAACCCGCTCCCAGGCAACGGACCCCGAATGAGGATTTCTCCAATCCCGCTTGCCGGGTTACGTCCGAGAATGTCCCGTTGCCGTTGTTGCGAAGAAGACGATGCTGTCCATAATGCGTAATGAAGACGTCCTCATGCCCGTCGTTGTTATAATCCCCGACGGCACACCCCATGGCATAGCCGGGCAAATCCAGCCCGCTCCGCGCCGTCACATCCGTGAACGAACCATTCCCGTTGTTGCGATAGAGAGCATGGACCGGCGCTTTGGGCGTTGGCGGAGTCCCAGGCAACGGCGAACCGGATAGAAATAGGATATCCAGCCATCCGTCCCCATCAAAATCAATCAAGCCAAGCCCCGAGGCGACGGTTTCGACGATGTATTGCCTGCCTGAACTCCCGTCGCTGTGGATAAAGCGGATTCCGGCGCTGTCTGTCACATCCCGCAAACGAATGGAAGTCGCCCCAATGGCGGAGAGTCCCGAAGCCAAAACGATACTGAAAAAGGCAAAGGTGTGCTTCATTTCAACGATTCCAGGCGACGCTGTCGTTCCTGATACACCGGATTCTGTGGATCTTTCCTGACGGCTTCCGCGGTAGCTTCCCGGGCTTCCTGGATCCGGCCATTGGCGTAGAGCGCCCAGGCCAGCAAGTCATAATTGGCGGCTGTGGGCTGAATCGCAACCAACCTGCGGCACCATTCCAGGGCCTCGGCCGGATTGAGCCGGGCGCCCAAGTGAAACCGAACCAGGTTATTTAGCGCCTCCACTTGGTTCGGATCGAGTTCGACAGCGCGTTTGAGCTCAGTTATCGCGGCAGGATAATCCTTGAGCCGAAGAAGCACCGTGCCCAGGTTAGCCCGGTATGCAGCCTGTGCAGGCCATCGCCGAACCAACTCCTGGCACACATCCCGGGCAGATTCCCACCTGCCCTTCTTCATGTAGATCGAAGCCAGGGCTTCATAAGGATTGGCCTCTTGGGAGGACACTTTTATCGCCCGCAAAAGGTTGGTTTCAGCCAAATCCTCGCGGTGTTGCTGGACAAAAAACGCCGCTGCTTCTTCGTGAAAATTCGAAGCCAATATCTGCAGGGCCTTCTGGCTGTTGTAGGCCGAGTTCTGTGCGTCCAGAACCGCCTTCTCCCTCTCTTTGAGTTTCTGGAACTTCTCCAAAGCCGCTCGGGCGGCGGGTTGATCGCCCAACCGACTCTTGGCCTGTGACAGGGCATAAAAAGCGCTCGCCAGTTCCGGATCCAGCTGGCAGGCTTGGGTCAGATAGTCAGCGGACTCCTGGAACCGGCCTTGATCCAGCAACAAACGCCCCAACAGAAGATAAAGAACCGAGTCGGTCGAATCCTGCTGAATTCCTTTGAGAAAAAGGTTCTGTGCTCCTGGGCGATCCCCCAGGCGATCCAGCACCATCCCCAAGCGGCGATAGCCCCCCGCAAGTTTCGGATCCAACTCAAGGGCCAGCCGCAAACATTTCGAGGCTTCCTCCAAGCGATCCTGTCGAATATGGAGATCGGCCAAAAAAGACGGAATATCCGCCCGCTTCGGGTCGCGTTCGAATGCCAAACGCGCCAATCGTTCGGCTTCATCATGCCGGCCCAATTCACTCTGAAGCCGCGCTTCCATCAGGAGGGTCTCGGCCATCGGGCCGGTCTGGTCTCGAAATTCTTTGGCCACCGCCAGCAGGTAGTCCCGGGCAGCTTTGGCTTCAAACTCCGGCACAACAACCGTTTCCGAGAAAACGGCACCCGCCATTCCAAGCAAAACCAAGCCGGTCTTCAGAGTTCTTCTCCACATCCGTTTTCCTTTGCGTCACCACGGAAGGATCCGCGGCTAACAAGCCTCTGCAAGCCGGGTCCTGTGATCCGGCATCGTGAACTTATCACGCGCTCCATTTTGGGTGTGATATCCCCGAATTGTCCAGGGAGATCTCTTGGCAGGCAAACAGGAAGTGCCTGAAGGAACCGGCGCTGCGGGATAAATCCCGCGCTCAAGACTGCCGAGTCACTCTCGCTCCGGAGCCGGCAACGATCGGCGCGCGGAATTCACTCCGCAGAGCGATGTGAGCCAACAAGATCCCTCTTCCTTTATTCGCGTCGATTGGCGTTTATTCGCGGTTAGACCAATTGCCATTCGGAAATTTATTATGGCAACCGGTCTAGATTCTTTTGCGGGCACCTTGCGAGCGGATTTGGGATCATCTGTCTTTTCGGATCAAAAAAAAGGACCGGATTTTCACCCGGTCCTTTCGCATAGGAGATGAATCAGCCTATTGCTGAACTTGGTAGAACATCGCGCCAGGAGTCGGCGTCACCTTATACGGGCTGGTGGCGCCGGCAACCGGTGTGTAAGGTCCGGTCACGGTGGGCGACGAGACCAGGGTCCCGGCGGCCCAGGTGATGACGACCTGGCCGGCTTCCACGCCGACTTTCAGCTGAGGATCCACAACCGCCTGATAAGGCGCGACCGAGAAGGACTGGAACAGACCTTCGGCGAGCACATCGTTGCCGCTGTTGTCGTGCGAAGTCACCGCCATGCCAATCAGGAGTTTGGCGGGCAGCAGATCGCCGGCCGTCGTGTGGGTGTTGCCCAGGGTCCAATTCACACCGTCGGTGCTGGTGTAGAGCTTGACTTCATTGTTGGTGACATCTTCGCGCACCAGACGCACCCAGGCATTCGGATAGGGAACCGGTGTCAGCACGCGGAAATTACCGCTGGCGCCGTCCGTCGCATCACGCCACTGGGCTTCGATGGCATTCTCACCCGCGGGTGCCGGGCGTGTGGTGCAGACTGAATTGTGCCGGCTGCCCGCCGCAGTGGACTCGCGAACCATGAGTTCGGCCTTCGCCCAAGTACTAAGACCGCTCGGATTCATTGCCTCGACTCGAACCCGCGCGTCAAACGCTCCGGTGAATTCCTTGTACACGAAATGGAATCCATCGGCGGCATCCCAGATGTCATGACCGCCGCCCGCAACGAAGAACGCGCCTTTGCCCATGGCGAATCCATAGCCTTCCTGCAAGGGATCAACACCCGGATCACCGATATCAGACGAGATCATATCCACCAACTCGCCAGTAACGGTGGCATCGGCCATGACGTTTCCAGCCAGGTCTTTCACGCTCTTCACGGTGACGGTGGGCGCGGCGCTGATGGCCGTGGAGAGGTTCAACTCAACATACTTGCCATAGTGGAGCACCGCCGAACTGACGGTCGCGCCGCTGACAGTGTAATTGCCTGTTGTTTCGGCGCTGGCCTCGTCCATCAACTCGTTGAAAGCCACGCCAACCCGTTGGGTGCCCTTGAGCACACCAGCGGAAACCACAGTCGGCAGTGTCACATCCGTGTTAATGGATATGACGGCAGCCTCACTGGTCACCACGACGGTCGGGACCTTGCAGACGACTCGGAATTGGGCCCCATCGTCGGCAAGCGCCATTACCGGGGTCGTGTAGGTTCTCGAGGTGGCTCCGGAGATGTCCGCAAAGGTCGAACTGCCCTTGGCAGCCCTCTGCCATTGATACGTCACGTTGGTGCCATAGACCGATGTACCTGCGGCGCTGACACTCAGGATGGTGGTGGTATTCTGGGCAATCGTCACGGACTTGGGTTGTTCATTGATCGTGATACCGGCGCCATTCGGATCGAGGTAGGTGCCGATCACGCTGCCTTTCAGGAACATGCCCGCAGCATCCTGGGTCGGATCGGTTTCGCCGGACTTGACGAAGGTCGCGTCGGAACCGTCGCCGCCAGTGCCTTCATCGTGCAGGATCTCGATGTAATACCTCTGACCCGCGCGGAGAGTGATTTGGTTCGGGGTTGGCCATTCGCTGCTGAAGAACGTATCGGAACGTTTGTCTTCCACAGTACTGCCACCCCCAATCGTCTGCCATTGATACTGGTTGCTCCAGCCGCTCTCCTGGGCAATCAACTTCTTGTTGGCTGGCTTGTCGTCGGTGCTCAGATACAGATTGGCGGCGTCATCAGCGGCAAGGAAGAATACGTAGTCGCCGTTGCTCGGAGGAACAAAATAACCACTGACTCGGGAGGAGTAGTTGTCGGTCGCACCCCAAGGCCCACCAAATTGGGCCACCGACGCAATGAGGTCCGGGGGACGAATCGTTCCTTCGTTAAGGGCAGTGATAAAGTCGGCAAGGGCGCCCGGATCGCCGTTGGCGTTATCCCAGCGTTCGTAGGTCGCCATGCCAGTGTCGAACTTCAACGATATGAAAGGCGCCTTGGTATCGGTCGCAATCGTATTCGCCGGATTGGCCGTGTCTTTCACTCCGTTGATCGTCAACTCATACGAAACGCCCTCGCCCATCTTGCTCGTGGTCAATGCAACGGTCGTCGGGGTAATCCGCGCCACAGAACTGACCGTGATCCCCTGGTCAATCTTGTAGTTGCCAGCGGTCAACGCCGTGTCCGTCACCGGCTCGGAGAATTCCACTCTGACGCTGGTGAAGGAAACCTCAGGCGTGATCTTCTTGACGGTTGGGGCCTGCGTGTCCACTGTCACGGCCACAACACACGGGCTGCTGATCACTTCTACGCCGCCACCGAAGACTCGCACCGTGTACTCGCCCGCATCACTGATTTGCGCCAGATCCACCTTGTAGGTCGGACCCACCGCCCGCGCGATCGGCGTCCCGTTCTTCCGCCACTGGTAATGCACGGGATCCCCAGTCGCCACGACCTTCAATTCCAGGGCATTGTTCTGCGGTATTGACAGGTTCGCGGGAGGCTGGGTCGTGATCGCCACCGGCGTCGGCGTATACGGCCCAAAATTGCTGAATTCCACCGTCGATACATCCCCGTCGTTGTGCGCCGTCACCGCCAATCCCAGCATGATCTCGCTCGGCCAGGCGCTGTTGAAGAAGGCCACGTCCGGATTGTCCGTCCCCGGGGGCCAACTGCCCGATGTGTCCCATCCCTGCGGATCATACGGATTATACATCGACCACGCTTTCCCGTCGTTGCTCGTATACATGTAGAGCACGTTCCCCACCCGCTCCAATCGCAACCAGTTGCCCGTCGCATTGGGCGGATACGCCGGATTGGGCGTTGTCCACGAGCAGTTTTGATCCCGCTGCGCCCGCCATTGCGGCCCACGGTAATTCACGCCGGCCGGAGCCCCATTGGCCGTGTCCGACGACGGACGTGTCGCCATGTTCGCCAAAAACATATCCCCCCCCTGCGGAAATCCTGAACCATCATCCACCCGGGCCATCAATTCGGCCTTCGACCATCCCCCGTCCCCCGAGTTGCCCACGTGGCTCTTCACATTCACCACATAGTCAAAATCCCCGGTGACCTTGAAGTAGGCGTAATAAAAATTATCGGCTGTGCCCCAAATATCGCCCCCTCCCCCCACCACGGTGTATACGGTCCCTCCCGTGGCGTCGGTGGAAGTTGTAAATGACCCTGGCATCGAGGGATAACCGACATCCGTGCCGGTCAGCGTTGGAACCGCTGCCTGCGCGGAGTATGCGGCCATTCCCGCGATTGCCATCATGAATGTCGTTCGGATTGGTCTATGCATTTTACCTAGCCTTGTTTGGAATTCCTGACCGACCCGTGGTTCCGCCCATCCTTACCCGATGATAAGATGGGTACAGCACCCGCCTTTGCGGGCAAAAGGCCGGTTCATGGAATTCATTCTGGGAACGTAGTGTTATTGGATCAGACTAAGATGAGACTTGCAACCGAAAACCTTGGGGCGAATTATCTTGACGCCGACCATGGGTTTCTCTGGCATAGAGAAAACCCACTGGTGGAATCATCAGATTCTTAGTCGGTCAAGAAGCCATCAAACCGGGTGTTAATCGTGAGACTCTTTTTCCAGGGGCTGTGTGGTGTCCTGATTCTCATCGGACTGAGTGGCACTCTGTCCGCGGGGGAACCTGGATCGAACATCTCAACTTCTGACGCCACAGCAACGGCAAGGACTCGATCCTCCAGCCAAGTCTTGACCATCGAGTATCCTCTCGATGGCTCGGTTTTTCCACCCGAGATTTCGTCCCCCACGTTTCGTTGGGTCGATTCCAGCGGGCCAAACCGATCTTACGGGATTGATATAAATTTTCGTGATGGCCAGGCTTTGTTGGAGTTCGGCATTCGTGGGACTTATTGGAGACCGGATGCGCAAACGTGGGAAACCATCAAGGCGCGTTCCCGGGAAAAACCGGCCCGCTTCACGGTGCGGCTTCTGGACGCCGGCGCTCAAAACACAATTGCCGCGGAAGCCAGCATTTCGATATCGACCTCATCCGATGAAGTGGGGGCGCCCATTTTCTACCGGGATGTCAATCTGCCGTTCGTGGATGCCGTAAAAGATCCGTCGGATATTCGATGGCGCTTCGGCACGGTATCCGCCTCCAAACCGCCTCCTGTTGTCCTGGAAAAACTGCCGGTCTGCGGCAATTGCCATTCCTTCTCAAGATCCGGCGAGATTCTTGGCATGGACATCGACTATGCGAACAGCAAAGGATCTTACGTCATAACTCGGACGGGCCCGACCATGCAACTGGACGCCAAAGACGTCATTACCTGGGACAGTTATCGGCGCGAGGATGGAGAGTTGACTTTTGGACTCCTTTCACAAGTTTCTCCCAATGGGAAGGTCGTCGTCAGCACCGTCAAGGATAAATCCGTCTTTGTCCCGCGACCCGATCTGGCTTTTTCCCAGCTCTTCTTTCCAATCAAGGGCATTCTGGCCACCTACGAACGGCAGACCGGCAAGTTTGCCTCTCTGCCTGGCGCCGATGATCCGGAATACGTCCAGAGCAATGCTTCCTGGAGCCCAGATGGCCGGTTTATCGCCTTTGCCCGGGCAAAAGCCTACGACCTCAAGAACACCGCCGGGCGCGGGAAAGTGCTTCTCACGCCAGCGGAATGCCGCGAGTTCGCCGCCGAAGGAAAGCCATTTAAATTCGACATCTACCGCATCCCATTTAATGACGGCAAAGGAGGCGAGGCTCAACCCCTGGCCGGCGCCTCGGAAGATGGTCGCAGCAATTTCTTCCCCAAGTATTCGCCGGACGGCCGCTGGATCGTCTTTTGTAAAGCGAACAATTATATGCTATTGCAACCTGACAGCGAGCTTTACATTATCCCCGCCGAAGGAGGAACGGCCCGGCGTCTTCGCTGCAACCTGCCCCGGATGAATTCCTGGCACAGCTGGTCCCCCAATGGCAAGTGGCTGGTCTTTTCCTCGAAGGGATTCTCGGACTACACCCAACTTTTTCTTACCCACATGGATGCGGAAGGCAACAGCACTCCGCCCGTTTGGCTGGAGCTGTTCACCGCCACAAACCGCGCCGCCAATATCCCTGAGTTCGTCAACCTCCCCCCTGATGGAATGGTCAAAATCCAGGAACAGTTTTTGAACGATTACTCCTTCGAGAGGGCCGCATTCGAGTTTTATCGGGGGGGCGAACCGGATCGGGCGATCGAGAAATACCGCCAAACCCTCGAGCTGAATCCGAACAATGTGACAGCGCATCAACGGCTGGGATTTCTCCTTTACAATGTCAAACAGCAGTACCAGGAGGGATTGAACCACACTGCGGAGGCCCTGCGTCTTGATCCGAAGAACAGTTTCGCCCACAGCGATATGGGCATGGCCCTCATGAATCACAACCAATTGGATCAGGCCATGGCGCATTTGCAGGCGGCTCTGGAGTCCTTGAGACTGACTACCGAGGAGAATTACAAACCGCAAACCATTCGCTATCACCTGGGAAAGGTCTTCATGCAGAAAGGGCTTTTTGCCGAGGCCGAAGCCCAGCTTAGGGAATCGATTCGTTTGAATCCCACGAATTCCGAAACCCATTACTTGCTTGCGTTGGCCTTGATCTGTCAGGGAAATCTGGACGAAACGGTGTTGCATTATGAAAAGGCATTGGCCTTGCGACCCGGGATCGATTCCTCTGTCGTATTGCATGAACTTCTGGCTGAAAATTACGCCAAGATCGGGCGTCGGGACGACGCGATCCGTTCCGCGGAGCGCGCGCTGAAACTGGCTCGTGCCAGTGGCAAGGAAGAGGCCATCCGCAGAATCAACGCACGGCTGAGCAGTTACAAAAACAACATCGGACCTCCGAAGTGAAATTTGCCGCAGACTGTCACCGCTCGCCGACTGGAACCGGAAGGTCCTCTAAGTGGTTCTGGGGTATCCTGGCTCTTTTGGTTGTTGGAATCCTGTTCTGGTTATCCGGAGGAGTGGATCTCGGCCTCTGGCCGACTCCATCAGAAACGGGTGGACACCCTGGTTTGGAAATCCAACATCCCATAGCCGGATCGATGACCAGGGTGAGGCCAGTCCGCCCGTGTGGCTGGCGCATATGGTCGAGCCAAAGCGGGTGGCCAACATTCCGGAATTTGTGGACCTTCCCGAAAACGCGATCGGAAAAATCCGCGAGAAATTCCTCGACGACCTTTCTTATGTCCGCGCGGCCGTTCAGTCGCCTCACTTCGCCCCGGCTTCCATGGAAGCCGTCTCTCCCTCTGTGAATCGCACCACCTGATCCACAGGCACTCGAGCGCGGATCTCGTTCAAGCCACTCGGCCATTTGATCTCGAGCCTGTCGACGATCGAGTTGGTCCCCAGGCCAAAGTGAAGCCTTAAGTCCTCGGCGCTCTGATAACCTCGGCCGGCGCGAACTTCATCCACCTGGGTTCTGCCGCCCGCAGTGATCCGGACGACCGCCCCCACCGCGGACCGATTGCTCTTCACCCCGGTCAGCTTCAGGAGAATCCAGTGGTTCTGAGGCGCGGTTTCGTTCATCATCACTGTGGCACGACCCCGTGCGTTGAGCTGCACGATGTCAATCCGACCATCATTGTTCAGGTCACCGAACACCGCTCCACGGCTGACTCGGGACTCGGTCAGCGGGCCGCCCACCTCCGAACCGATTTCAACAAACCGGCCGCCGCGCTGCTGGAGCAACAGACTCCTCTGTTTATAGGTCGAACTGCCGTCATACTGCTCCACGCTATCCTGCAAATGCCCCGCCGCCGTGTAGAGCTCGCGCACCCCATCGTTGTCAAAGTCCACCAAGCCAACTCCCCACGTCACCAAGGGCCTCGATCCTGCCCCCACCCCCGTTTCAACCGTCACATCCTGAAACTGAGGATTTCCCTGGATGTTCCCCAGATTACGATAGAGCGTGTTGACTTGGTTCTGGTAATCCGTGACCACAATATCAACTCGTCCATCTCCATCGTAGTCCCCGGCATTCGATCCCATGGTTCCCTGGGGCTCGCCATACTGGTCGCAACTCACTCCCGCCTGCAAGGCGATCTCATCAAAAGTCCCATTGCGCAGATTCCGAAATAGAAAATTTTCCACCACGTCATTCCCGACATAAATATCCGTCCAGCCATCTCCGTCGAAATCCGAGCACACCAATCCCATCGCATACCCATGATGACGGCCTATCCCGGAGGAGTCGCTCACATCCCGAAAGGTGCCGTCGCCATGATTACGGAAAAGGCGATTGGGTACTTTCGGATACGACCGTGGGCTGCAATAAACCGGGACACCCGCCTGCCAACAGGGCTCCGCCTTGGCGATATCGAACTCGAGGTAATTCCCGACAAAGAGATCCACGTGTCCATCTCGATCATAGTCCAGAAAGGCGCATCCGGCCCCGATGCAGGTCTCGCCAAAGGAGGCTTTTGAAAGACCGGCCTTTGCGGTCACATCCGCGAAGATGCCATTGCCCTGGTTGCGGAACAACCGATGGGCTCCAAAGTTGGTAATGAAGATGTCCTCAAGGCCGTCGTTGTCGTAATCGGCCACGGCGCATCCCATGGCATATCCGGGGACTCCCAGCCCGCTCCGCGCGGTCACGTCCGTGAACGTCCCATCGCGGTTGTTATGATAAAGCTCGTTGGTGGACAGGCGTGACGGTTTGGGGCTTCCTGGCAACGGATTTCCATTCAGGAACAGCAGATCGGGAAAGCCGTCGTTGTCGTAATCAATCAGTCCAAGACCGGAAGCAACGGTTTCCACGATGTAACGTTTCCCCGAGCTACCGTCGGTGTGCACAAACCGAACCCCACTGGGCTCGGTCGCATCTCGAAAACGAATTGCCGGAGCGCCGAACATCGTCGATATCGCCAAATAGAAAAGCCCTGTTGCGGCCAGAACGGGTTTGACCGTGCCGCCGGATGCTTTAACGCGGGCGTCCAACGAGCGATCTGAGACCGCCCGGATCCGCCCAGATCGAGCCCACTGAGGAATGATGCGAAGCAGACGGGTCATCCGTGCATCCATCAGGGAGCGCGCATCAATTTCTGATGGCGCTCGCGATAAACGGCATTGGTCGGATCGCGTTCGACGGCCTGCGCGGCCGCCTCCCGAGCGGCGTCGACCTGACCGTTGGCAAAGCAAGCCCATCCCAGCAGATCATAATGGGCCGCCCCAGGATCCACTTCGACAAGACGACGACAAAGGACAAGCGCTTCAGGGAGGTTCTGACGGGTGTTCAGATAGTATCTCGCCAGGTTGGCCAGGGCCATCGGTTGATTGGGATCCAAAACCAGTGCCTGTTTGAATTGCTCCACTCCCCTCTCGGGCTCCCGGAGCTGTAAAAGCAGGGCGCCCAGATTGACCCGATAGGTCACCCGCTCGGGCCAAAGTCGCACCATGTCCTCGCATACCGCTCGCGCCTCGGTTAAGCGGCCCGACTGAATCCTGACCGCAGACAGGATTTCATAAGCGCGCGGTTCACCGGGAGCAATGCGCATGGCTTGGAGAAGATGCTTCTCAGCCACAGCCGCCTGGTAGTGCTGGAGCCAGTAACCCGCCAGTTCCGTGTGAAAACCCGACGCCAGAACTCGCATCCCTTTCTCGTTATCCAGCGCGGCATTCTGGGCGTCCAACGCCTCCTTCTCCTGTTCTCTTAATTCCTTATAGGTCTTTAACGCACGAAGGGAGCCTTCCGCATCTCCGAGCTGTTTTCGAGCCTGAGATAAGGCATAGTGAGCTCCAGCCAGTTTCGGATCCAGTTCGGTCGCTTTCTCGAGATGCAACGCCGCCTCCTTGCCCTGACCTTGGTCCAGGAGCAAACGTCCGAGCAGAAGCCGCCCTGTGGCGTCTCCAGGGTTCAAAACCAGGGCAGTCTCAAAAGCCTCCCGAGCCCCGGCGCGATCCCCCAAACGATCCAAGACCATGCCCAATTGCCGATGCTCTCGCGCCGCCTCAGGCTTGAGTCTTAGTGCCTGACGAAGACACTGAGCCGCCTCCTCCATGCGGTCCTGTTGGATCAGCATCCCCGCTAAAAAAGTGTGGATCTCCACCCGCTTGGGATCTCGTTCCAAGCCGAGGCGCGCCAGTTGCTCCGCCTCGCTCTTCTCTCCCAACTGACTCCGTAAACGCGCCAGGATATGGTACGCCTCGGCATCCAAATTTGTCTGCCCTTGAAGGCGTTCCGCAACCGTCCGCAAATACTCGCGCGCCGTCTCAGGCCTGAAATCAGGAAAGATCGCCAACTCCCCCTGCCCAAATCCAATCAGCCCATAACCAATCCAAAAAATCCAGACCAAGCTCCGAACCATGAACAATCCGCTCGGAACCCGCCGTAGGCCGCAACAGCCCGCCGACAAAGTCGTGGAACACATGGGATGCCCGGATAGTGTTCATGCCGAGGGCGTCTTGTCGAGGGCAAACTCAACATGGGCATGAAGAATGAGACTGGATGAGATCGGAAGGGGGATTTGACAACCTTTGTCCTTGGCGGCTTCATGGTCGCGATGGAATGTGTCAAGCAACAACTCGACCGAAATGAAAAGGCCGGGGAGATGTCCCCGGCCTTCGTTGAATCAAGATTGCGGATCTATGCCGCTACTTTTTGGCGCGATAGAACTTCGCGCCTGTCGGATTGTTCACCGTGTATGGGCTGGTCGCTCCCGCCACATCGGTGTAGGGTCCGGTCACACTGTCAGCCGACTGCAGGATTCCCTTATAGGTAATGGTCACAGTCGTTCCACTGAGACCAATGGCAACCTCAGGTGTCACCGGCGACACGGCGGGATAATTGCCGTAATCACGGATCTTCGCCACAAACACGCCCCGCAGACCCGATTCTTCGCCGATGTTTCCATTTTCGGGCGAAAACTCTGGTCCCACGTAAAGCTTGGCTGGCATGGGCTCTGTAAAGGTTGTAGTCCCCAGCTGGGTCCAGTTCTGCCCATCATCGCTGCGATAGATAATGAACAGATCGTTGGTGCGCTGCAAACGGCACCAGGCATTCGGATACTGCGGCACGCCGCCGCCGCCGGCAGACGTCGTCGCGTCGCCGGTTGCCAGACGCCGGTTGCCTTCCCAAGCGTTGTTGCCCGCGGTGCCCATGGCCGTCTGCACCGGATTGACGTGGACTTTCTGGTAACGGCCGGCGGCCCCGCCTTCCTGGGTGGCGCGGTCCACTCCGAAGTTCGTCACGTCGCGAACCACAAGACCCGCGCGCGCCCATTGGCTCGATGGCTCCTGGTACTCGACGCGCAACACCTTGTCGAAGTTGCCCGTCACTTCTTCATACACAAATGTGGCCTCGTCGTAGGTCCCCCATTCGCCGATGCCATCACTGTAGACGTCAAAGCTGTTGTCGCCAACAGCCAGGACACCGTTGCCCAGGGCCAGCTCGTTTCCGCCAACCACGCCCCATTTCATGCCGGAAACCTTGAACGCCTTCTCCGCTGAGACGATTTTGTTCCCGAGTTTGTCCGCCACGTTTTTCACGGTGACAGTGTAGGTATTACCCATAGTCAGGCCGCTGACGGTCAGCACAACACCCGGCGATCCTTTGAAGAACTTGATGCCCGAGAGGGTGCCGCCCGAGAGCGTGTAGTTGGCGGCGGTGCTCGCCGAAGCCTCATCCAGAGGTTCGTCAAAACTCACGCCCACATCGTAGGTGCTACCCGTCTGGCTGGCCAGCGCGCCGGCACCCGTAATGACCGGCGGGACATTATCCGTTGTAACCGTCAGCGTGGCCACCTCGCTGTTCTCGGTCAGCCCCGGCACTTTGCAGACAACGCGGTATTTTGCCCCATTGTCGGCGATGGTCAGATCGGGAGTCTCGTAGGAGGCCATCTGCGCCCCGGCTACGTCGGTCCAAGTCGTGCTACCTGCCGGTTGTTTCTGCCATTGAAAACTCACAGCGCCGCCATAACTGGAGGTGCCTGTTGCCGCCACCGTGAAGACCGCCTTGCGGCCAACCTGAGTCGTCACGTCTGCCGGCTGCTCGGTAAAGTTGATCTCCGATCCAGTCGGATCCAAATAGGTGCCCACCACGCTGCCAGTCAACCGTGGCGCCGTGCCGTCCGCAGGATCCTCTTCGGACTCCAGCTTGTAGGTGGCGGAGAAGTCATCAGCGCCGCACCAGCTCGGATCATGATGCACTTCCAGCATGTAATAACGCTTGCCCCCGGTCAAGGTGATCGTTGGAGCCGTGGGCCATACATTCAGAGTCGATAGATCGGAACGACGGTTCTCGAGACTGCCGGAGTAGATTTGCTGCCAGCCCCGTGGATTGCTCCAGCCACCCGGCTCTGCCGCAATCATGACCTTGTTCGCCGGATCATCGTCCGTGCTCAGATACAACCACCAACGGTCGGCTCCCGCCGTGTAAAAAACATAATTGCCGGTTGTCGGCGGAATGAAATAACCTTCAAGGGTATCGAAATAGTTGCGCACTGGATCCGCGGCGACGCGGCCCGCGCCGTCAGGCGGGTATTCCCAGAAGTACGCCAGATCCACCCGGTCGGGCGCGTTCGGGAACCGGGGATCGTTAAACAGGTTCTCTGGATTGCCGCCGCTGTTGTCATCAAAGGTGTCGTATTTCTTGTGGAGGATGGCCCCTGCCATGAACACATAGGACCGGAACTCCGTCTGGCTGTTCGCGGCGATCGTATTACCGGGCAGGTCCTTGATGTTGTTCACGGTCAAGGTATACGAGGCGCCTTCGGCTTGCTTGCTGGTCGTTAGCACGACCACGTTGTCATTCGGCACCGCTTGCACAGTGGCCGCCGAAACCGTCAAACCACCGGCAAATTGGTAGTTCGCGGTGGTCTGCGCCGATGCCGCGCTGACCGGCTCGGAGAAGGTGACAGTGACGGCGTCAAACGAGAGCGAACCGCGCGCCGAAACCAATGTCGGCGCGGTGGTGTCCGTATTAACCGTCAGCACCGCCTCGCTCGAGGTCGCAGAGCCCGCATCGTTGCTCACGGTGCATTTATACCGAGCACCGTTCGCTGATCCGGGAACCCGGGCGATCGTATAAGAGGGAGATGTGGCATCGGCAATCGCCACGTTGTTGCTCAACCACTGGAATGTCATCGGAGCGCTGCCGTCAAATGTGAATGAAAAAGTCACGGACGCTCCCTCATTCACCGTCTGGGTCTGTGGTTGCGTCACCACAGAGGGCTTTACCGGATCGCCGGCCACCGTGGTCGTGATCTTCAAATCGTCGATCCAATGGACGGAATACTCCCCACCGCACCGGCCGCCAATCGCGAATTGCCCCGGCGTCGGCGCGTAACCCGGAAGCAACAGGTTTTCATACAGCTTCTGCCCCTTGTAACTCATGTTGAGGGTGCCGCTGCGCGTCACCTGAATCGATACATCCTCAAAGGCGCTCGTCACCATGTCCGCCTTCGCGAACTTCGTGGTGGCAAGGACCTGCCCCGCATACTTCACATCAATCGCCGGAGCCTCCGCCGCCCCATTGTCATAAATGTCAAACGAGATGACCAAGCCGTTCCCTGTTCCATCTTCGCTGAAATTGGAATCCGAATAGATCTCCGGACCAAAGCAGAATGCCAAACCGTCGGCCGCATTGCCCGAACCAGGCCCAATCTGCAGCTTGAAGGTCGCGGTGAATCCCTCAATGGCCGATCCCGCGTCAAGGTCGTCCAACACAATGGATCCCTGCAGGTTGGCCTCACCATAAAGAAGGGCCAGATGGCCGCTCTCAATTGCCGGATAGGGGGTCATCCCATCCGCAAGCACCCCTCCATTGAGGGTGAATCCGGCCTGGTTCGGATTACTGAAATCCGAGTTGAATGAACCAGCCAGAGCCTCCGAAACCACCAGCGCGGATAGGGCGCCTGTGGACAATACTGACAGCAACTTTTTTCTGTTCATAGATTTAATAGGGAACCGCTCTTCGGGCAGGGCGAGTCCAGACTCGTTCACCTCACCTGAAGCAGCACTGTCGTATGGAAACACCCCAAGTCAGGACAGGCATGTTTCCGAAATGACTCTTGTTTTCACAAGATCCTGACAATCAAGAGGATATCCCACTACGCATCGCCCATTGCCAAGGCGCCCTCTGAGTAGGCTGCATTGGGTTCAGCACCTTTAACTTCCTGTTCCCAATGAAAACGATGCAAGAGGGTCTTTGAGACCTCTTGGATTTGCTCGATGATCGTTTTTTGAGCACCGAATGCAAGTCATTTCTGCAACGCAAAATGCACCGCGAATTGGGCCAAAAGTTTTGTTACCCGGAGGGGGGGGTGAGAGCAGGGAAAATGATACGTTGTGCCAAAAGCAACTGTTACCGTGGTTGGGATGGACAGAACTATGAGTCAGGGTACATACAAAGGACCTGTCCCTTAGTATACTTAGTATAAATGTCCCTTAGTATACATGCGGTTGACAAACAAGAGACCTGTCCCTTAGTACATTACTGGCCGATGGATGTCGATCGGGCGGGATCTGAACTAGCAGGCGATGAAAGGCGTTTCTGGGCAAGCCATTCGATGGCGGTTCGAGCTGGGTTGGACTCGGGCCGTATTTTGAGGGCCGTGTTAAACTCTTCCTCAGCCTCCTTTAGGCGGCCAGTTTCCGCCAGCAAGTAACCATAGGCCACACGAAACGAGTCCACCTGCGGAAGGGCTCGGACCACCCATTCCATCTGTTTTGCCGCCGCCCGTTTCTGTTCCATGGCATTCAGCAGGACGGCATAGTTATGCCTCAACATCCAATCGTCCGGCGCCAGTCTAATGGCATAGTCGTAAGTCTGGAGGTATTGGCTGGCGGGTACTTTCTCGATGCGTTTTTGTTCCTGTCGCAGCCACTGTTCGGCGGCGGCCTGGCATCGATCATGGTCAACCTGATCCAGAAAAGGCGGTTTTCTGGTCAGTTCCACAGCGGGCGCCAGCAGCTGAATTTCATCCCACAAGGTCAGGCCGAGGCGACGGGCGCATTCCTCCCGGGTGAGCGGAGGAGTGACACGATCCGTCAATTGAGGCAATCGTTGGCTTAATTGATGAGTGACCAGAGGAAAGAGCTTTTTGGCCACAGCGTAATCGCCGTCAAATCGATAATGCACATGATCTTGAAAGTAATCCAGGCCGGGAATCACGGAGGACCGATTCGAATCCCCCTCCCCCAGCGCCTTCTCGACATCGCAGAGGGCCAATCGTTCTGTTAAAAGATGCGATGCCAGTTGTCGAATGACCTCGTTGACCGCGGTATCGGATCGAAACTGCATGGCATCAAGGTCTCTGGCGCGAGCGAAGAGACTTGCGGCCTGGTTGGTCCGACCTAAAGCCAGGTGGCATCGGGCCGATCGGAACATCAACTCGGCGTAGTGATCATCCAATGCCATGGCTTGATCGTATTGCCGCAGGGCCTCCTCGGGGTCCCCGGCGTTTTCGTGCTGGATTCCCGTTTTGAACCAGGTGTTCCAGATCTCGAGCTGAGCGGCAGTCAACCCGGGTTTGTGCAAGGATCCGAGGGGGGGAAAATCCTTTAGATTGGCCCCGACCGTCACAAGAACCACAGGCGCGCCGCTTTTCACGGTTGTCCGGAGGATATCATCGAGATTGGCCTTGAAATTGCGGTAGACTGCCTGTCGACGCCAGTCGTCGAGAGCCACCCGGTTCTGCCGGAAGAACTCCATGTCCTGTTTTTGTTGCGGCGTGTGGGGCGCATCGGACGAACCTCGCAGGGCTCGCCAAAACAGTTGGCCGACTCGAGTCAAACGCAGTTCGAGATGGAGGCGCAACCCGGATAGGAATGGTGTCAAATAACCCGCATGCCGACCCGGCCCATATAATCCCACGACCTCGTTGTTCCCCAGGTAAATCACAAATAGATCGGGCTCCAAAGCGGCGCATTCTCGGGCAATCCGACGGACCACATGGGAGTTGATGCCCCGCAGGGCGGCATTGACCATTTCGATTCTGCAGTCGGGCCATTGGTTCCGCAACATCACCTCCAGAACACGGGCGAAGCCAAACGAAGCATCAGGAAATCCCATGGCGGCAGATTCGCCGAGCACGAATACCCTGACCGTGCCCGCAGGCTTCGGCATTCCGATCCGGCAGGGGTGCGGTCGCGTGACACCGGCTTTCTGGAAAAACCATCCGTAACGATTGTTGGGAAAGTAGACGCCAGCATCGCGATCAGCCAGGAAGAAGGATGTGGGATAGCCAAAACCGACAAGCCTCAGAACAAGCTCCAGCCCCACCACAACAACGAGGGGAACCAGAACGATCGCCAAAAAGCGCTTCACCCAAATACGAACGGTCTTGACGGACTCGCCTTTGGGATTCAGACGCTTCGAGGCCATGGACAAAATCCTAGCCGGAATGGACGTCCAGGGGAAGTCTCAATGGCCATGCAACCAGGCTTTGGGACCAAGAACCTCCTGCTGGACAATGTCATCTGCAATTTGAAATCTCAAATCAAGCGAAGCGTGGAGGTTCATCGGAAGCCTTCTGTGCCTGGGTCTGCGGCAGTCCCCTGCCGATAAGTGATCTCGTTAAAGCAAGCCTGGACGCCGGGGAGCACACCCAAACCTTTCGTCCCTCGGGCCGCCTCCGGCGGTTATTGAACATGCCCCTTTTTTCCTGCACGTTGGACACTGGACCATCAGGGGCCGATTCATGGTGTCAACTGGGTCACGGCAACGGACTGCGTTTCTTGAACTTTTCCAGTTTGGGACGGATGACGGCGGCGCAGTAAGGGACGTTGGGATTGAGTTGGAAATAATCCTGGTGATAATCCTCGGCCGGATAGAACTGCCTCAAGGGAACAATTTGAGTCACGACAGGCACCTTGAGGCGCTGGGCAGTCTTCTTTCTGGACTGTTCGGCGATTTTCATTTGGGCTTCGTCGTGGCAAAGGATAATGGATCGGTATTGGGTTCCGACATCGGGTCCCTGTCGGTTGAGGGTGGTGGGGTCGTGAGCCTGCCAGAAGGCCTCCAGCAACTCGGCGTAGGTGATGATTTCGGGATCAAATTCGATCTGAATCACCTCGGCATGCCCGGTCTGACCCGAGCAAACCTGTTTGTAGGTCGGGCGAACCGTGTTCCCGCCAGCGTAGCCGGAGGTGACCCGGATCACACCATCCAAGGTTTTGAACAGGGCCTCCAGGCACCAGAAACATCCGCCACCCAACGTGGCCATTTGAGTGCCCCCTGTGTTTCGGCCGCTGGAAGTTTGAGCATCGAGATTCATAAATCCGTTCACCAGAACCCACGTCATTAAGCAGAGTGCAGTCTTCATTTTAAGGCGCGATAAAACCGCCTCCTTACAGTGCCTCAAGACGGTTTTTTTTCAACAGCCGGCTTCCGACTATAAATGGCCGTCACGATCAGCAACAGGAGATTGAAGGCCCCAAGGGTTTGAACCACACTGAAAAAGGACTTCATTCCGAACTTCTGAAGGAACCAGGTGTAGGCGACAGCGACGGCGACCATCGCCGGCACGGCGGCAAAGTGGGACTTGGCCATCAAGTTATTCACCAGGACGTTGGCCATGGCCAGCGGCAACATGCACCAGGCGAACCAGGGAACCAACGGGGCGATGGTCACGAAATCCGGTCGGAATCCCAGCCGAACAACGATCGGAGCCAGAAAGGTCAGCATGACGGCGCCAAAGGCCCCCAATAACGCCGTGCTGAGCAAGGTCAGCCAGAGCACATCGGTTGTCTCCGCCCGCTTATGGCTGCGCACCAGTTTAGGAAACATCACAGCCGCCAGCGGCCCGGTGAACGCCACCAACGCCCGTCCCAAGGTGCCTGCGGCAACATAAGGGGGCGTTTGGTCGCTGGGAAAATGGCTCTGCACGAAAATCATGTCCGCGCTCAGCATGTATTGCGCGCTGCCAAAACCGAGAGTCAGGGGAATCACCTGGGCCAGCCAGGGACGCCAGCGGAATCGACTGCCCCATGACAACCAAACGGACCGGGTTTGCCAGACTCCCACTGCGAGGGCCATGACCATGCCGATCAAGGCGCCCACCATGACGCCCGTCGCAAAACCGCCCACGACCAGCACAATCACCAGCGCCGAGCAAAACCTGCCGAAACCATTTAAAAAATCCGATGTGCCCAGCCACAGGAAATTCTGATTCCCCTGCATGATCCCTTGGAAAATCGGCAACCAGAGCATGGGCAAAGCCACCCAAAGCGTGACCCAAAGCCCGGCGGGATTGGTGAGTTGCAGGACCTGTCTGAAATAATCTCGCCCCACGGCAATCACCACGGCCATCAGCAGCCACACACAAAAGGTTCCGGCGAGAACGGCGTGCGTTGTCGCAGTCAACTCCTTTCGAGCCGCCTCGGTCCAACCGGCGGATGCCTGGTGGGCAAAGACCATGCGCAAACCGACGGCCGGAATTGTCAGCCAGGTGATTAACTGCAAATAGGTGCCCATTACACCGTACTCCACCTCAGGAATCACCTTTGAAGCAAGCGGATGCACGGCCGCCATAAACACCCCATTAGCCACCGTGGCCGCCATCATCCAGGCGCTCTGGCGAAAGAAGTGCCACCGATGGCTCGTTTCTGTGGTCGTTGCGAGATTCGGGCTCATGACAGGGGATGTCTCGATGTGTGCTCGACAAAATCCACGGCCCGTCGGCAGACAGCGTCCCAGGTTAACTCCCGTTTGACTCGCGCGCTCGCGGACACAGCCAGGCGTTGTCGGAGCTCGATCGGTTCCTTGAGCCAACTCATGATCGTCTCCCCCAACGACCTGCCGTCAAAACCGACAAAACGTATCATCGGGTCATCCCGAAAATATTGCATCAAAGCGCGCAAGGCGGTGCTCGCCACGGGCAATCCCATGCCGAGGTATTCGACCGCCTTGGCCACGAACGCGCAATGCACACCCATGGATTCCTCGTAAGGAATCCACCCCACCGATGCGGCAGATAAATAACGGGCGACCTCGGAATACGGCACAAAACCGGTGCAGTCAATCCGGGCTTGAGGCACGCTGTGACGCAGCGCGGCCCGAAACTGTCTCAAAGCGGCCGTCTCCTGGCCGACAAACCGAAACACGACCTCGGGCCTTTGCCGAACCACAAAGGCCACAGCCTCCCGGGCAATGGGACCGAGATGATGGCGATCCAACGATCCGTGCATCACCACCACCGGTTCGTAGCCGGACGGCGCCGGGCCGTTGTCCCGAACAAAAACCGCGTCGTCATATCCGAAATGGATCGGCAGCATCCGGTCGCGCGGATAGCCGGTATTGGCGAAAAGACCGGCCAGGACCTCCGAAACGGTCATCACCCCATCGGCCTGATATCGATTCGGCATCGAGAGTTCAAACCGTTTAAGGACAGCCAAGAGACGGGGCGGAGCCAGATAACGAGGCCACGTCTCCATGAACGCGGTCAGGTAATCCAGGAAGTTCATTACCACGGGCCTGCCGAGAGATCGTTTCAACCGGCCTGCGGCCACCGCCGAAATCGAGTGCTGGGAGAGAATCAGATCCAAACGAATTGTCCGGGCCGCGCGTTCCACCAAACGCTGGAGGAAAAAGGGATACAAGAGATACTTGAAGTTGCGCCAATCCGCGTATCGCCCCATGGTCCACAGCCGAAAGGGATGGCAATGAATCGCAAACCGCTCTTCGATCTCGGCCTCGGGATCGGAAGCGGGCGCAAAGAGATGGACCTGATGGCCGCGCCGCACGAGTTCTTTGACCAGGTAAACCGCTTCGGCCGATCCCCCGCCGGAGGGGGGATAAAACGGCTCATGCGTCAGGAACGCCAATTGCAGCGGTCGTGAGGAAGATGTGGCCATTGCATCAAGGCAGCGAGCGCAGAAAACGCAGGATCAACCGCCGCGCGAACTCCAGTTCCCGCAGAGAGATCCACTCGCGCGCGGTATGCGCCTGCGCAATGTTGCCCGGGCCAAAAACCACACTGGGAATTCCCCCGTGGGCCAGCACCGATGCGTCACAAAAATACTCCACCCCCCGGGGTTCGTGCTGGCCGGCCTGTTCACAAAACTGCCGCACCAAGGGCAAATGGGGATCTGTCGCCAGAGGAAGGCATTCCACAGGTTTTGCATTCTTGCAGGAGCACACCAGGCCCTGTCGTCGCAACCACCCGGCGATCTCGCGGCGCACCGACGACTCGGTTTCGCCCGGCAACGTCCGGCGATCGACCTGAATCAGGCACCGTGAGGGGACGATGTTGGGCTGTTGCCCGCCCTCGATGACTCCGACATTGATCGTGGCGGGGCCCAGCAGAGGATGAGGCCGTCGTTTCAGGAAATCTGCGTAACCGGTCTCGAGGCTGGCAACCACACGGGCCATCGCGTGGATAGCGTTCTGTCCCCGAGCAGGCTGC
This sequence comes from Verrucomicrobiota bacterium, assembly GCA_022709905.1. Taxonomy (GTDB): domain Bacteria; phylum Verrucomicrobiota; class Verrucomicrobiia; order Limisphaerales; family UBA1319; genus JAKLHY01. Next base: position 23,124 of record JAKLHY010000067.1, read on the forward strand.
GCGCCGTGTGCCGATCGCCCCCTGCATTCCAGTTGCAGCCAGAGATCGCCCTTGTGTGCCGTCACGACCCGCAGACTCGTGGGTTCCCCCACGATGCCCAGATCCGCCTTGAACCGGCGTGCCACCAAATGACGCGATCCCCATTGCTGGTTTTCCTCGTCGATTAAACCCGCAAACACCACCTCGGTGTGGGCCGGACGACCTGGATTTCCCGCCAGATCGAGCAACGCCGACATCATGGCCGCAGCGCTGCCTTTTGTGTCACAGGCGCCGCGACCAAAAAGTCGTCCGCCCGCTTTCCGTGGCTGAAAAAGTTCCTCGGTATTCTCGTCGCCCCCCACGGTGTCGAGATGCGGAGCCAGCAGGATCCGCTGCCGGACCTTTCCTGACGGACGGCAGGTCGCCAGCAAGATGGGGCGTTCGGACACGGCAGGTTCAAGCTCCACCTCCAGACCTCCCCGCGCGGCCACGGCGGCCAAGTATTCGGCCGCCCGCTTTTCGCCTGCCCAGGGATGACCCGGCGCCAGGAAGGCTGGATTGACTGTGGGCAACACAATCAGTTCAGCCAGCAATTTTTCCGCGGAAATCATGATGCACCATTTAAGTGGATAGGGAGCTTAGGGGCTGATCATGGCTGTGTCCAGTCCCGGGTTGGCGGGTCACCACAACCGGCGCCAGTGGCGCCGGGCAAAGTAAGGATCCACGCGCACCAGCAAAAAATAGGCCCATCGTTCCTGAAACCGCGTCCATAAAGACCGCGAGGTCCTCCAGCTTGGCGGATCGATCTTCCGGCTGTTCTGCAACGCTTCCATAAAGAGGCTTCGGGCCTGCCCCGCCAGTTTTTCGTCCTTGAGCCTAAGCAACAGTTCGTAGTTGATCCGCAGGCTGCGCACGTCCAGATTGGCGGACCCGACAAACACCAGGTCGTCCAGGATCAGCAGCTTCGCATGCAGGATTTGCGGTTGATACTCATAAACCTCGACCCCGGCTCGAAGCAGGGCCTCGTAAACACGATGACTGGCCAACTGGGAGAGACGAACATCGCTCTTGCCCGGAAGCAGTAGCTGCACCCGAACTCCCTGACGCGCCAGCCGCTGCAGAAGCCGGCGGAACCTCCACGAAGGCAGAAAATACGCCGCCATAATCTGCACACTCCGCGCCCGGCGCAGATCCCGAACCAGCACCTGGCGAATCGAGTTGCGGGTCAATCCCGGACCGCTCTGCAGAATCACCGCGTCGGGGGTCTGAAGCGAGGATTGAAAAACCGCCCGACGAAGCCGCACGATTGGACGTTGCCGAACCCCGGCCCGGAGGAAAAGCCGGTCAAATGTCAACCCCAGCTCAGCCGCCAGCGCCCCAACAACCTTCAGCCCGACGTCCTTCCAACCGCGCTGAATCCCATCGCCCTCGTATTCGGGAGCGATGTTGAATCCCCCCACAAAAGCCACTTCGTCATCGCAGACCAACAGTTTGCGATGGTTCCGAATGCCAAGCCGGACGGATGAAAGCGGATTGAACCAGCGCAATTCTCCGCCCGCATGGATCAGCGCCTGCCAAAACGCATCTCCCAGATTCCATGACCCGAGGGCGTCAATCATGACCTGAACTCGCACCCCTCTTCCGCGAGCCTCAAGAAGACTCGCCCGAAATCGCTCTCCGACGGCGGAAGCGGCAAAGGTGTAAGTCTCCAGCCGAACAGAACGCCGGGCGGCCTGAATGGCAGCCAGCATGGCCCCATAGACCTGATCCCCCGTCTTCATCCATTCACACACTGTGGCGGGCTCGATTCCGTTCATGGTCTCATCCTGGCGACAATCGCCTTCTCTTCACCCATGAAAGCGGAGGCATCCGATCGGTTCAATCCCAAACCTTCCACCGATATCCGCAACACTTCAGGACCTTCGTTTTGGCCGGCCATGATTCGCATGGATTGGCGTCCATTCGCGGTTACAGAGGGGTCCGCAGGATCGAAGACAGGTGCATAGCCACAAAAAGTTTTGTTGCTGAAATGAGCGCCGAAAACCGTTATGAGTCGAGGACGCTTATGAAACAGACCCGCGATTTCTTTTCCCGTCGTGAATTTCTGGCTGCTGCAGGCGCAACCACTGCCGGCATTGGACTGGCCCCTGGGAGCGCCCTGTCCGCCAGCGCCAAGCCCGCGATTCCCCGATCCAAGCCGGGACAGCAGCGGCTGTTCGGCCTGAGACATCCCCCGATGGACACCGTCCGGATCGGGTTTATTGGCGTGGGCAACCGCGGATCGAGCCTGCTGGGCAACTTGCTCGACATCGAAGGAGTCGCGATCAAGGCGGTCTGCGATCTCGATCCGGACCGGGTGAAAAACGCCCAGCAACGAGTCGTCGCCAAAGGCCAGGCGGAGCCGGCCGGCTACTCGAAAAGTGAGACCGCCTTTGAAAAAGTGTGTCAGCGTGATGATCTGGACCTGGTTTACATCGCGACTCCGTGGGACTGGCATGTCCGCATGGCGGTCAGCGCCATGACCCAAGGCAAGCACGCGGCAATCGAAGTCCCGGCCGCAATGACGATTGATGAATGCTGGCAATTGGTCAACACCGCCGAACTCACCCAGCGACACTGCCTGATGCTGGAAAACTGTTGCTATGGCGAGATCGAACTTCTGGTGCTGCGCATGGTGCGGGCGGGCCTTTTGGGCGAATTGGTCCACGGCGAGGCGGGTTACCTTCATGAAGCCCGTGATTATCTCCTTCAGGACTCGAGTGCGGCGGCCTGGCGCCGGCGTTTCATCGCCACCTTGAACGGAAACCTTTACCCCACCCACGGACTGGGTCCCGTAGCCCTCTACATGGGCATACACGCCGGAGACAAGTTCAATCACCTCGTCTCCATGAGCTCACGAGAACAGGCCTTAAGCCGCCGATGCAAAACCCTTCCTCCCAACCATCCCCGACGCCAAGATCGATTCGCCTGCGGCGACATCAACAGCTCTCTCATCCAGACCGCCCTCGGCCGTACCCTCCTGGTCCAGTTTTCCATGGTCCAATCCCGCCCCTACAGCCGTATTAACCTGATCGCCGGGACGACCGGCACGTTCTGCGATTACCCACCCCGCCTGCATCTGGACGGCCAACCGGAAGGCTGGACCACTGACCTTCAATCGTACCACGAACAATACGGCCACCCCCTCTGGAAGAAACTGAATACACAAGCCCAAAAATCCGGAGGTCACGGGGGTATGGACTACATCATGAACTGGCGGTTGATCCAATGCCTGCGGGAGGGTTTGCCTCTGGACATGACCGTCTATGACGCCGCCGCCTGGAGCAGCATTGTGCCTCTCAGCATCGCGTCCGTCTCGCGAGAGAGCGCCCCCATGTCGATTCCCGATTTCACCCGGGGCGCATGGAAACAGGCAACTCCCAGCGCGCTGGCTTAGGCGCCAAGGTTGGTTGTATTTTCAATCCCGCACAACTCGGGCGGTACGGATTAATCTACGTAGACTTAAGCGGCAGCTTGCCGGCAAGGGCGTCGGTCACCAAGTCCGAAACATCAATCTCGCGAGCCCACTGATGTAAATAGCCTTCATCCAAACGGCCTTGTTGGACGGCAACGATGCCCGCGACGTCTCCCAACTGCCTTTCCGAAGGCGTAAGTCGGTGCCAGTGGAGTTTGTGTAAAATCACGTCTTCGGGCGTCGCCAGCCATGCGAATTCACCGAGAACATTAATCCGTTGGCGTCGTCGGAACATTTCCTGTTCAAAGGGTAGAGGCCGAAGCATCCAAAAATCAATCTTCAGAGCGGACGGGATGTGAAGAATGTTGAACTGATATGGGGAGCTGTAGGCAGCATGAATAGCCGGTTCATCGACGAAATAATCGACGCCAAAGGCTTTTGCCAAAGCCCCCGTTTGGGATGGGGGCAGCTGAACCACGAAATCGAGGTCATGAGTCGTGCGGGGAATACCCCAGGCGTTACTGGCCATCGAACCGGTGAGCATGTAGGCAATTCCCAGCTGGTTCAAACGGCGAAGGCAATCCAATAGCAATTCCTGCTCAGTCATGAAACGTAGATTAGACGGCGGCGTTGGCGCAAGTGATGTTCCACCGTGCCTGGATCGGCGGTTGGGTACTGAGCTCGAATGCCGACTCGAGCCATTTCACTAGCCAACTCATGTAAACGCAACGCTACGGCGATCCGCTCGCCACAAGTCATCTCGCGATAGCGAGCGATTTGTCGTGCGAGAGCCTCTTGAGGTTTCATACGCTGTGATCTTTGAGTGAGGTTAATCCTTCCCGGCTTGCCTGGCAATGCCCCTCCTTCGGTCAATCCCTCTGTCCTCTTGCGCTCCCAGGCAATCCAATGACCACTCGCGACTCAAGGAACCACATCGACAATGGCTTCTGTCCACTCGCGGAGCGTGGTTTGATCCCATGCGAGGTCTGCAACAATGACGTGCTGACCGGCAGGGCAATCGCCTGCAATTTGAACGTTGACCTTGAGAATGCCCTCGCCATGAGCGCCGATACGAATCGGTTCCACACCGCTAACCCGAATCCCTTTGGGTCCCCGGACAGCCGGCCGATATGTTTGAGGCTGCGGCGAGTAATTTGTAATTCGCAACGCCACCTGGACAGCCTCGCCCCGACGCGCAGTTGACCCATACGGATGAAACACCGCCCAGCTTTCATCCAGGCCATAGTTCGGGTCATCAAACGGAAGCAATTCGGCAAGCATCGGGAGCCGTTGCCGGAGGGTTTCGCGCATCCGCTGAATTTGCGTCGGCGAAAACCGAAACGCGGGCTCCACATGCTGGTTCAGGATCAGACATTGGCCCGGCAACTCTTCCAGCTGATCCAGGCATCGAAAGTAACCCTGGCCTTCCCGGAGGATATTTCGATTCTGCAGGCAGTAATCGTCGATGCCGGATGGCGTGAAGGAATCACCCGCGAAAAAGGCGGACCATTCTCCCTGGCGTTCGACCAAGAGGGCGTTGTGATGAATCGTCTGGCCGGGATGATCGAATATCGTCAGCCGATATTCCTTCCATTTCCATGTTTCGCGATCCTGGTGTTTCGCGGTCACTGTCGTTGGATTTTTGGTGAGACACGGGAGTCGATAATCGCCCGGATGCTCGATCGCATCCACCAGGCTGCCGCAAGCATGCACCTTGGCACCGAATTCCCTCACGAAAACCGGCAGAGCGTCGGTGTGATCGTCGTGGTAATGCGTCACAAATACATGCTCGACCGAGGTGAGTTTTCCGGAGGCACGCAACTTGCGCAACTGCTCGAGGATGTCAGTGCCCCCGCAATCGATGAGAAATCCCGAGCGGTCGTCGGACAGGATCAGCCGGGAATTTGACAAAGGAATGATCGCGTCGGGCAACGGCAAGGTTTCGGCCATGGGCATCCAATCAATCCGCGACTCGGCGCCGATCACTCGCCGGGCCTTGGTAAGAATGTGTTCGTCTTTGAAATACCATCGGAGGGCATCGATCGAGAGGTAGTTGGCGTAAACGGCCCGGATGCGATGTTGCAGACGGGCGATGGCCGCCCGCGGATCTCGGATCACCGGTCCGCGGAGAGGCACCAACAGGTCCGGCTTTTCCGCTGCGACCCGGTCCAGGCTGGCCATCAACTCGCCCAGACGCCCAGCCCAGCCGTGATACCCGCCAATCTTCGCCGACGGAATGGCGTCCTGCAGACTGAACAAGTCCTGAAGCTTGCCGTCGTCACGGATCAGGTCGCCGGTAAAGACGATCTTCTGCCCCCCCAATTCAACCCGGTAACTGACCGCGCCTCGGGTGTAGCCGGGAGTATCCAGCACTCGGATCGCGAGATCCTTCCACGCGACAAGATCGCCGTCCTTGACCGTCCGGCTCACCGGTATCGGCTCCACCGGGACTTTGGTGGTTTGCTGGGCATAATCGTGAAACCGCTTCTCGCGCAACTCAGCCCAGAATTTCTCGGGATGGATCAGCCCTTCGGCCTCCCGCTCGGGAACGATTGCCTGGGCGCCATTATGGATCAATCCTCTCGCCTGCCAGACCGCGTCACGGCGCGCTCCAGCCAGAAGCACCATTTCCGCCGGGCGAGGATCGGAGGAAGGATCTCCATACACGGCAAGACACGCGCCGCCGCGGTCGATGTAGGCGCCATTGACAGGACCGCGAATGATGCTTAAACCCGCCGGGAGCGGCTCCTCCCGTGCCGGGTCGGTTCCGGTGTCTCCCGCTGCCATTGACGCCAAGTGAAGCGGCGACGCCAGCGCAACCCATAGGTATGATCCTGCCGCAATCCAATTCAGCCTATTGTCGTTTCCTGGCGAAAATGCTTTGAAGGGCAGTGTCATGTATGTGCTTATACCTGGCCTCCCTAAAATGCGCAAAAAAGTTCTGCGGGGCGGCGGTTGAGGAAAATCTGCTTGAGCCGGAGCGCCGAGTGTTGGCACTGTCTGGGCAAAATCCCGATACGCTATGGCGCTCAAACAACTCAATGACGAGCAGGTCCGAACCTGGACCCTCGAACAAAAGGACCGGTGGTGGCTGGACAATGTCTGGAAAGGAGACATGCCACAACTCACCCTGCGCTCCGCCCTGACCGGCATGGTGCTGGGGGGAGTGCTCTCTTTAACCAACCTTTATGTCGGCGCCAAGACCGGCTGGACCCTGGGGGTCGGCATTACCTCGGTCATCCTGGCCTTTGCGGCGTTCAAGCTGCTGTCAGCCCTCGGACTTGGCAAAGACTTCACCGTCCTCGAGAACAACGCGATGCAATCGATCGCCACAGCGGCCGGATACATGACAGCGCCCATGATCTCGAGCCTGGCCGCCTACATGATGGTCACGAATGAAGTCGTTCCCATGATGCATACGCTAATCTGGATCATGGTCATCTCACTGCTGGGGGTCCTGTTTGCCTTTCCGCTCAAACGCCGTTTCATCAACGATGAGCAACATCCTTTCCCGGAGGGTCGCGCCGCCGGGATTGTCATGGACGCCCTGCACACGGGGGATGCGGCGGCCGGATTGCTGAAGGCCAAGCTGCTGGTGATCACGGGCGGGACGGCCGCCTGGCTGAAGGTCATGCAAAGCGGCGCCATCATGGAAAAACTTCGCCTCGGTTTCCTCGCCGTCCCCGAGTATCTCGATGGCTGGATCTATCGCATTGGGACCCTCCAAATCTTCGGGACGGATTTGCGTCAATTGACCGTGCGACCCGACACCGATTTCGTCATGATGGCCGCCGGCGGGCTGATGGGCATTCGCACCGGGGTCTCCCTCATGATCGGCGCCGTCATCAACTATCTGATCCTCGTCCCCTGGATGATCGCGGCGGGTGACATTCCCGGTCGCGAGGTGGACGGCGGGATTGTATTCGGATTCCGTGAGATCACGAAATGGGCGTTGTGGGGCGGAGTCGCCATGATGACGACCGCGTCGCTGTTCGCCTTCTTTGCGAAGCCTCAGATTCTGTTCAGCGCCTTCCGTGGTCTCGGAAAAAAGCGCGGCTCAGCCGGCAACCAGGATCCGATGCGGGACATCGAACTGCCCATGAGCGTGTTCGTCGTCTGCATCCCGCTGCTCGGGGCGGTGACCGTCTGGCTCGCTCACCTGTTCTTTGGAGTCACAATCTGGATGGGGACCATCGCCATTCCGCTCATCTTTGTGTTCACCGTCATCGGCGTTAACTCGACCGCGCTGACCTCGATCACCCCCACCGGCGCCCTGGGGAAGCTCACCCAACTGACGTATGGAATCCTCGCGCCAGGCAACATCAAGACCAACCTGATGACGGCGGGGATCACGGCCGAGGTGGCCAGCAACGCGTCGAACCTGCTGATGAACATCAAGCCCGGTTACATGCTGGGCGCCAAGCCGCGGCTCCAGGCCATCGGCCATGTGCTGGGTATCCTGGCGGGCGCGGTGGTCGCCGCGCCGGTGTTCTACTACGTTTTCCTGCCGAACGGCCCGGCGCAACTTGTGTCCGACCAATACCCGATGCCGGCTGCCACCATCTGGCGGGCGGTCGCCGAACTCCTGATGCAGGGGCTCGGAAACCTGCCGATATCGGCGCGCTGGGCGGTGCTCATCGGAGCCCTGATCGGGCTGGCGCTTGAGGGCGTGCGGCTGGCCACAAAGGGCCGGTTCTGGCTCTCCGGCGTCGGCATTGGCCTTGCCACCGTCATCCCGTTTAACACCTGTTTTGCCATGTTTCTGGGCTCCGCATTCTTCTGGGTCGCCGAGCGGATCTGGTCCCATAAGGAATCGGCGGGCAACCGGATCCTCGTTCAAAACCAGGAACCGATCTGCGCGGGAGTCATCGCGGGGGGCGCGCTTATGGGTATCGCCGTAATCCTGATTGAAAACTTCGCGTTAGGCGGACATTAAACGATCTTACGACGCTGCTAATCCGCGGCTCGGCGAAATCCACGAATGGCCAGTCCCTTGTTTGGCCCTGAAAACACGGCGGGCCGGGCGACTCAGCCCGGCCCTAAAGATGAGAACTGGTTATACATTACCAGATCCCTCGGCCACTAAAAGTCCCCAGAACTGGTGACGCTATTCCAGGAATCCTTGACAGTCTGAAGACTGGCGGCAGCAAAATCGTTCCTTTGAAAACTCCGCGGCTTTTGCTCCAACCTCGGTGGTATGGCGCCGACAGGGGGGTGAACTGACTCTGAATAGCCTGCGGATCTCGAATTGAATTGCGGCCACACCTTCGTTAATACTCTCTGTATAACACACCATGCTATGAAGAGACTGACTCCGATCCTGCCCATCCTGCTTCTCAGCCTGGCGGCGAACCTCGATGCCAGCGAACCGGCCACACCAGACACTCCGCTCCCGGACACAAGCCGGCAGCCGCGGACGGTCGTGAGTATCTCGGGAGACCAATTCCTGATCAACGGCAAACCGACCTACGAAGGCCGCGTCTACAAGGGGAAATCGATCGAAGGACTGTTGATGAACGCCCGCATGGTTCAGGGTGTCTTCGACGATTTGAATCCCGATACGGTCGGCAAATGGGCGTATCCGGATACCGGGCGTTGGGATCCCGAGCGCAACACCGATGAGTTTGTGGCGGCGATTCCCAGCTGGCGCGCTCACGGGCTCCTCGCCTTCACGATCAATCTGCAGGGCGGCTCCCCTGAAGGTTACTCCCGATCGCAGCCATGGATCAACTCCGCCATCGCACCGGACGGATCCCTTCGGCCCGAGTATTTGGCCCGATTATCCCGCATCATCGACGCGGCCGATCAACACGGCATGGTGGTGATCCTTGGCTATTTTTATTTTGGCCAGGACGAACAGATCGCTAACGAGGCTGCCGTGATCCGCGCCGTGAATCTCGCCACCCGCTGGGTCCTCGAGAATGGCTGGCAAAACGTCATGATCGAGATCAACAACGAGTGCAATGTCCGCTATGACCACGAGTTGCTCCGACCGGACCGCGTTCATGAGTTGATTCAGCGGGTCAAGGAAACATCCCGGAATGGACGCCGTTTGTTGGTCAGCACCTCTTACGGCGGCGGAACCATTCCCCGCGAAAATGTGGTGAAGGCCGCCGATTTCCTCCTGATTCATGGCAACGGCGTTGGAGACCCCGCCCGAATCGCCGAGATGGTCCGGCGGACTCGCGACGTGCCGGGATACACGAGGAAGCCGATCCTCTTCAACGAAGATGATCACTTCGATTTCGACAAGCCAGCCAATAATTTCCTCGCGGCCATCGGCGAATATGCCAGTTGGGGGTACTTCGATTTCCGGCAAACCAATGAGCCGTTCCAGGCCGGCTATCAAAGCGTCCCGGTGGATTGGTCGATTCAATCCCCCAGGAAACTCAGCTTTTTCAAGTTACTCGCGGAGATCACCAGCGCCTTGAGAACCGACATCGAACAAGCCCTGTCCCTCGACGGCCTTTGGCGGTTTGTGCCGCGTGGCGGCACTGAACGGGAAATCACTGTGCCGGGTTTCTGGGAACGTCTGCCTGGACTCGGAAATGTGCATCAAGCCACTTACCGCCGCGAATTCACCGTCCCCGCCTCGTTCAAAGGACAGCGTGTGTATTTGAAATTCGACGCCGTGGGCGACGCGGCGGACGTATCGGTGAACGGGCAGCACGTCGGCGGCCATGTGGGCGCAGGCCTGCCCTTCACGGTGGACATCACCGGCGTGGTCACCGCCCCCTCGACCACCAACAAGCTCGAAGTCCTGGTCCGCGACGATTCCCATTTTAGTGTCGCCCGGGAGGGCGGCAGGGGGCGCGGACGAAAGCACTGGATCCCCCGCGGCATGGGCGCCAATAATCGCAAAGGCATTTATCAGCATGTGACCCTCTGCGCCCTGCCCCCCGTGCATGTGGCCAACGCGCGCATCACCACGTCCGTTCGGAATCGCGAATTGAAGGTGGACTATGAAATCTTTAATGGCCGGAAAGAAACCGTGTCCGCCCACCTGACCGCCTCGGTCCTGGGCACAAACGGGACCCCGGCCTTTTCACTTCCGCCCGTTGACATCGAGCTGCCGGGATTCGTGACCACGACGGTGCCCCTCCGGGCACCCTTCGCCGATGTGCAATTGTGGCAGCCCGATCATCCCACGCTTTACCCGCTGCTAACCACGCTGGCCGACGCAAAAGGGAGGCCGCTTCATCAGATTCAGACCCGTTTCGGTTTTCGGGAAATCTGGTTTGAGGGCATTCACTTCTACTTGAATGGCATTCGATGCAATCTCCGTGGCGAAAGCCCGGCTTACGGTGAAAAAACGGATCTGTTTGCCACGCGCGAGACCGCCACCGGCATGATCCAACGTTACCTGGCGGCCCACTGCAACGTGCTCCGATTCCATGCCATGCCCGCCCCGCCTCATGTCCTCGATGTCTGCGATGAATTGGGCATGTTGGTCATCGATGAGAGCGCCATTTACGCCAGCTGGCAGATGCTCATGCCGGAACATCCCGAATGGATGGCTCACTGTCGCGAACACCTCACCCGCTGGGTGCGGCGCGATCGCAACCATCCCGCCGTCATCCTCTGGTCGGGAGATAACGAAGGATTGAATGTCAACGCCCTCACACCGGCCATGCTGGCCGAGTTCAAGCGCGTCATCGACGCCGCCGACGGCAGCCGGCCGGTGATTTTTGACGGCGACGGCACCGCGTATGGAGTTTCTCCGGCGAGCGTCAAACATTATGTGCGCACCATCGAGGATCTCCAAGAGCGCGGAGGCCGGTCCTCAGGCTATTCGCGGGATCTGCGGAACGACATCTATTGGGCGACCGACTATCGTCAGGATGTCCCGCTCGGCTGCGGCGAGTTCCTCTTCCCCTATGAGCCGGGACTCCGGGATCGCGAGCGGGAGGTGCTTTACAGCATGGGCCTGCAATCCCGGGGTTATCGTCTGGCGGACTGGTTCGATATCCGCCCCTACAATCCGTCCTACACAGGTTTTCTCCGACCGGAAGGTGTCAAGGCAGAGCATCGCGAAGCTTATGAGATCATCGTCAAGTCCTTCGCCCCCATCGCCGTGTTCGATAAAGATTACGATGCTCTCGGGCCTTTTCCCAAGCCCCCCATACTTAAGGCGGGTGAACCGGTGAAACGAACGCTCCTTGTTTATAACGACGCCTTTTCCAACGAACAGGTCGAAGTCCGATGGACGGCAAACCTCAACGGGCAGAAGATCGCCGGCGAAAGCCGGATTCTGGAGATTCCCCTCGGAGGCCACACCGCACTCGAGATGACCTTCACGGCGTCAACGCCGGGGGAGTTGCGGCTTGACCTGGCCTCCTCGAAGGGCGGAAAAGAAATGTTCCGGGACTCGCGTCCGTTTCGGGTGGAGTGAGGGTCTGTTCAACAATAACTTCCGATTTTTGCACGGACTCTAAGAGCCTGTTTGAAAATTACAAGGGGTGCTGCGGCGAGGGATTTTGGCTGGGGCCAAGGCGGCTTGGGCCGAGCATCCCCGATGGGGGCTGTAAGGTCCAAGCCAACGCTGGCCCCGGGCAAAAGAGCCGCCGCCCGAAGGGTTTTCGCAGAAATGGCCCCCTGGCTTCGTTGCTCCTCAGTCAAAGATCCGCCAGGGATATTTTCCTTCGTCGCGCCTCGCCATGCGGCCATTTCTGCGAAAGCAGCGCCCCTTGGAATTTTCAAACAGGCTCTAAGCGCGCTGCCTTTACAGCGGCTCCATCTCAGCCCGGCCCCATTTCCGCAATTCGCCAGATTGCCGTTGCCTGTGTGGCAAGCCAACGTTGGCGGGTGGCGATTCGCTCGGGAGACCAATCATGATTCTCACTCGCAATGCGCCGGGTGATCGCAAACTCGCATGCCTCGTAAACCGTTCTTTTTCCGGAGTATGGAACATTACCCAGGTTGCGGTTTACGCTCGCATCGAGCGGAGTCATATTCCCGATGCGAAAAACGCAACGGTCGATTTGTTCGTCTGTAAACTCCGTCCAATCGTCGCCCGGATGTTCAGGGAGAATGTGTTCGATGCTGTATTTATCACTGCCGTAATCGAACGCGTAATTGGATACATGCCGTTCGATTTCACAAAGGATATAACGCACTACTTGACGATTGCGAGCCGTGGTGGTTCGTATCTGCTTTTCTGAAAAGGCGGTGTGAAACTGCTCATCTGTGGGGTAGACGGGTCGCAAGGCCCGAATGATTTCCAAAGCCCCTGTCAGTTCTTTTTTGGAAATCCTCTCCGCCACGGCATTATAGATCCGCTCCTGCTCATTGGTCGCCAGGTTTCCAATCACGTTATAGCGAAATGACACCATCGCGCAGGCTCGCAATACTCTCGCAAATTCGGCATCGGCCAGAAGCCGTCGGGCCGACAATAACAACGGGTAAGGTTGACGCACGTTATACATGGCAAGTTCTGCCACATGATCCCTCTGATCGACAGTCCACATCGCATCATCCGCATCACCGAGAGCCGCGTAAACATCGGCGTCCCGATCCATTTCGCGGAGCAAACTAAATACTCCCGCCTTGTCGTTGACTCTCCCTCGGATTGCTTTGAACAGGTCAGAATGCCGAGTCAAAGGGTTTCGGCTGTTCCAAAAAACACGGAGGAAATCAGGCACGCTCTCGCTTCCAAGCTTGCCAACGATGGTCTCCCACTTTTCCTCAAGCGTGCGCATCTCATGTTCATGACCGCCAGCCCTGTGCGCCACGGAAAACAGGTAGTTCTTGAGCAGGTCAGTCGAGGAAAGCCGAACTCCTCGTGCATTTAGCGTCTCAAACACCTTAAATGCATTCAGCTCATCGGTCACTGAAATGACCGTGAAAAACAGCCGATCCGATATCGTATCGACGAAACGCGCCAAATCGGCCCCGCTGCGGGATTCGCTGAATCGGTGGTGAATCCGCTCTTCGAACCACTCGTAACTCTTCCGCAACAAGTGTTCCGAGGTTTTCAGATTCCGCTTGGGCGGCCTCTCCAATGGCACGAGATAGGTCTGATAATACTGATCATTGTGGCGATTCAGCGTTAGCTTGGATACCGCAACCAGCGTTACAGGATCCAGAAAACCGATGTATGTCTTCCGAAGCTCTTCCAGCCGGCGTCGATTGTCATCTGTTTCAATGCCATCATCAACCAGGCGCCGAAGACCGCTCAGAACAGCCAGAACAAGAAGACTTAACGTGGTCATGCGCTGCTGCCCGTCGATAATGTGAAAGTTGCGGTCATCACTGGATTGCAGCACAAGGTAGCCCAAGTAATGCCCCTGCTCAGCGCCGGGCTCCATCATGGCCAGGATGTCCTGCCATAGATCATCCCATTCCTGTTCTGTCCAGGAATAGTCCCTCTGAAACATGGGCACTCGATATGCGAGTCCATTGCCCATCAACTTCCGAAACGTCTGATTTGAGGTGTTGAAATTCGAAATGGCCATGACTTGCTCCACATCGCTAAGATCGAGGACGACGTTACCGGCCCAATTCCTCTAAAACAAGTCCATACAGGAAAGAATCCTGAGATTCGCGGAAAGGACGTTCTGAGGGAAGAAGCCCGCCGGGGGAAGGACAACGGTATGTTCTGGAAACCAAGTGACACATCATTTATATAACCTCCTCATAACATGATTCATTTCCATCAGTTCGCGCCTCGAGAGGCCTCCGCCACGACCGATTTGTCATTGGATCAGGGGATCGATTCCTTGTGGCGATTCGACCTGGAGGATACCCGCCAACACTCGATCGAGGTCGTCCACTCCCCGGGCCGCCCTAAATCATTCTTGTTCTTGAGCCATCGTGCCGAATCGCCGAAAGGCGATTTCAATCAACGCGCCTTCGGGTCATGGACCACAGGTAGAGCCGGATGCCCTCCGAAGTTTGCCATGCATTGCCGGTTCCTTCTTGTCATACTCCTATCGCTTTTCTGCCCGAACACTTCCTCAGCCGCACATCCCAACATCTTGTTTCTCTTTGCCGATGACCAGCGGGCGGACACCATTGCCGCCCACGGAAATCCCCACATCAAAACCCCCCACCTGGATCGACTCGCCGCCGCGGGGTTCAGCTTCCGGAACAACTACGTCTTCGGAGGCAACAGCGGAGCGGTCTGCGTGCCCAGTCGCGCCATGCTCATGAGCGGCAAGACATGGTTCCATGTCGATACGACTTCGCTCAAGGACACCACACTCTTGCCCGAACTTCTCGGGGAAAACGGATACGTGACCTTTGGGACCGGGAAATGGCATAATGGACAATCCTCCTGGCTGCGGGCCTTTCAACAGGGCAGGACTGTCATGTTCGGCGGCATGTCGGATCATACCCGGGTGCCCGTGCGCGACCTCGGTCCCGATGGCAAGCTGACGGCCGAACGCATCGGCGAGAAGTTCTCCAGCGAACTCTTTGCCGATTCCGTGATCGAATTTCTCCGGCATCACGACGGCAAAAAACCGTTTTTCGCCTATGTCGCATTCACCGCCCCCCACGATCCCCGCATGCCTCCGCTGCCTTATCGGGAAATGTATTACCAAAAACCACCTCCCTTGCCGCGCAATTTCCTGCCCCAGCTTCCCTTCGACAATGGCATGATGCAAGGCGGCCGCGATGAAAACCTCGGGGCATGGCCTCGCACCGAGGCCATGATTCGCGATCAACTGGCCGAATACTACGGTTTGATCACCCATATGGATGAACAAATCGGTCGTATCCTCGAGGCCCTGAACCAAACGGGTCATGCCCGGAACACCCTCGTCCTATATGCCGCGGACAATGGTCTGGCTCTCGGCAGTCACGGATTGCTCGGCAAGCAAAGCGTTTTCGAACATAGCATGCGCGTTCCGTTAATCGTCGTCGGACCCGGCATTCCGCGCGGTCAATCCACCCAGGCGTTTACCTACTTGCTCGATCTCTTCCCCACGCTCTGCGACATGCTCGGTCTCCCGCCGCCTCCAGGGCTGGAAGGCGAGAGCCTGCGTCCCCTCTGGGAAGGAAAAAAAGATCACGTCCGCACCTCCGTTTTCCTCCCCTTCATCCAACTCCAACGCGCAGTCCGGGACGACCGCTGGAAATTGATCGCTTATCCGAAGATCGGGCACCTTCAATTGTTCGACCTCCACAACGATCCCGACGAGAGAACCAATCTCATCGCCCAGGCCGAGTACATCGGACAGGTTCGGCGCCTTCAGAGCCTGATGAAACAATGGCAGATCAAGGTCGGAGATACTCTTGAGTTGCCCGACGAAAACCGAGCGCCCCAAAAAATCGACCTGACCGGCCGCAAACGCGAGCCGGATCAATGGCAACCCGACTGGATCCGTAAGAAGTATTTCTAGCGGGGGCAGATAACTCGGTGAAGGGCTCAAAGTGCCGGGGGACTGCCGCAACCGAACACCTCACGGCCGAGCGGGCATTCGGAATTCATTCCGCAGAGACAGCCTGCGGCGACTGCCGTGACAGAATCAATTCCGCGCTCCGGCCCGTGGCATTCCCCCCGCGTCAGTGGGCATGGCGCGGACGGGTTAGAATTGCATTGGCGAGCAGGGTTAATACTGGTATATCCCACGCCTCGTTAGGCAAAAAAAGCATGTCACAATCTCAACATTCGCCTCCCGGTGAAAACAACAAGGAAGCGGCATCAAGATCCGCCGTCCTTGCCGGTGGTGTCGACACCCTGATCACACTCGGAGCTCTGGTGGCTTCGCACTCGGCGGTCGTGATGGCCGATTTTTTCAAAACGCTGATTGAATTTGTGGCGGTGCTTTTGTCCTGGATGGTGTTGCGGCGGATTCGGCGGGGACAGGCCCATGCTTACGATTATGGGATTGGGAAACTGGAAAACCTCTCAAGCCTTTTCGTTTCCCTCCTGATGCTGATCTGCCTGGGCATCGTGATTTTCAACGCAATCTACAATCTAATCCATCCTTCGCACATCAGCGGCATCGGCATATGGATCAGCCTCGTGGCCCAGGTGGTCTATGCCGGAATCAATGGCGGCCTCTGTTTCAAAAGCCGGCGCACCGCGGCGGCGGAGGGTTCTCCCGTCATGGCTTCCCAGGCCCGGTTGTTCTTGAGCAAGACGATCGCCAATGTGTTTATTCTTCTCTCCCTCGTCCTCAGCCTCAGCCTAGGCCGGTTTTCCTGGGCGCATTATATTGATCCCCTCGCTTCTCTGGTGATTGCCGGCTCAATCCTGCTGGCGGCAACAGGCATCTTCACGCTTTCCTGCCGTGACTTGCTGGACAGAACGCTCGAGGAAGAACATCAGCTCGTGATTCTCCGAGAACTCACCCGGTATTTCCACGAATACGAAAACTTGCACGACATCCGGTCCCGCCGCTCGGGCAGCCGTGTCTTTATCGAGATCCTCTTGGAATTCGCCCCGGACCGAAAAGTCGGCGAGGTGCAGGAGGTTATGGAACGGATGTGTCGGAGCTTGGAGTCACAGATTCTCAACAGCCGCGTCACGATTGGCCTGGCCAAGTCCGCTCGAGGTTCGTAAACCCGCGCTCCAAAAGGAGAGTTCCCCGGCATTCTTACCGCGCATTGCGCCTGCGAGTCCCCCTATTTCGGCATTCGGGCCTCGTGGAATTCGGCCCTCCGAAACGAGCGGTTCATGGGCAGAGTTGCTGGCAGCGTTGGCTTGCGCCTGGCCGCTGTTCCTGTAACCTTTTCTATAACCTGATATTCAACGCAAAACGTATGTTCAATCCCATTTCTCATCATCATGTCCCCGGGAGCCGGCGTCATTTTTTGCGCAGGGCGGGCGTCCTGGCGGCCGGGGGAGCTCTGGCCCCGAGCTTGCTGGCGAATGCGATGTCCACAAGCCCGATCGGCAATTCTCCTGCCTCCAGATCCAAACCATCCGGCGCCAAAGAGGCCGCGTTCCTCCAAATCGGCATTCTCCTGGGCACCTTCGTCCGCCCAACCTTGCGCGAGAGGCTGGACACCGCAAAATCCCGCGGGTTGGAGTGCGTGCAAGTGAGCATGGATTGCGCCGGACTCTCCGAGATGCCCGACCAGATCTCGTCGGATCTGGTTGACCGGATTCGCAGCGATGCGGCCTCGTCCGGGATCACGATCGCCGCCGTCCAGGGCACTTTTAACATGGCTCATCCGGATGCGGACCACCGGCAAACCGGGTTGCGCCGTCTCCGCGTTATCGCCGAGGCCTGCCCGCGGATGGGTGCATCAATGATTCATATTTGCAGTGGCACCCGTAGCCGGGAAAGCATGTGGCGGCGCCATCCGGACAACAATTCTCCCGCCGCCTGGCTAGACATGGCCGCTTGCATGAGGGAGGCGGCGGAGATCGCGCGTCAAAGCGGAACCCTTCTCGCTTTTGAGCCTGAGGTCAATAATGTGGTCGACTCCGCCCAAAAAGCACGGCGTCTGCTCGATGAGATTGCCTCCACACACTTGAAAGTCACAATCGATCCGGCCAATATCTTTCACACCGGCGAATTACCGCGCATGAGGGAAATCCTCGATGAGGCTTTTGACCTTTTGGGCAAAGACATCGTCATGGCCCACGCCAAGGACCTCGACCACGATGGCGACGCCGGCCACAAAGCGGCCGGCCAAGGCCGGCTCGATTATGATCATTACCTCAAATTACTCCACACCCACGGATTCAGAGGCCCCCTCCTCCTCCACGGCCTCAGCGAAGCCCAAGTGCCCGGCTGCGTCGCTTTCCTGCGCGAAAAACTGCGCCGTCTGGAATCCGCACTCGCACAACCCGCGAAGTAACTCTCATCGTTGAATCTTTGCCAGTCGACCTGCGGCAGGGCCAAAAACTTGCCGCATGGCTTATGGTTTTCGGTTGGACTTGTGCTGCTGCTTTGGCAGCAACGACAGTCACAGTGGTTCTCTTACTTCTCAGCAAGTAAGGGTCCGTCAAGAAATAAGCTATACATTCGTTGCACTCAAATTGGCCTGGGGCAAGGCACGAGGGAAGGAGTG
>JAKLHY010000068.1 GCA_022709905.1 Verrucomicrobiota bacterium
TCCCGGAGACGGGACGGGGCGCGGCCGATACGGGGGGTAAGGTTGGGCGGCTTGATGGCGCTGAGGGATCTCAGGGTAAAGGCGGTGACGTGAAACGTGAAGGGTGATGCGTGATGCGTAAAATTTGAGGCGGGATTTGTTCGGATCAGGAAATGAGCTTTATGGGAGAATTGTGAAACGGCACAATCCGTGTTGATGATGAAATGCTTTGTGACAGGCGCATCGGGATTTGTGGGGGCGAATCTGGTCCATGAATTGGTGAGGCTGGGACATGGGGTGAAGGCGTTGGTGCGTTCATCGAGTGATCTTCGGGGATTGGCGGTTGTGGAGTATGAACGGGTGATGGGGGAGGTGACGGACAGGGATGTCTTGAGGGGGGGGATGCGTGGGTGTGACTGGTGTTTTCACGTCGCGGCCAGCTATGCGCTTTGGCTCAAGGACTATCGCCCGATGTATCAGGCCAATGTGGAGGGGACGCGGACGGTATTGGAGGCGGCAGGGGAGGCGGGTTGTTTGCGGATTGTTTACACCAGTACGGTTGGTTGTATTGGTTTGCCTTCGAAATCGAGTGGCAATGCGGCGCCAACGGATGAAACAGCCGAAGTGGATCCGAGGCAGTTATCGAATGAATACAAACGTTCGAAGTGGGAAGCCGAACAAGTGGCGCGAGGCCTGGCCGCCGGGGGACTTCCGGTGGTCATCGTTAATCCCAGCGCGCCGATTGGACCGCGCGATGTGAAACCGACTCCGACCGGCCAAGTGGTTCTGGATTTTCTCCGGCGAAAGCTTCCGGCCTTTCTGGACACCGGTCTGAATTGGGTGCATGTGCGGGATGTGGCTCGAGGACATATTCTGGCGGCCGAGAAAGGCCGGGTGGGAGAGCGATACATCCTGGGGCATCGGGATGGAAATTGGACGATGGAAGCGACGTTACGGATTTTGGAGGAGATCACGGGCATCCCGGCTCCCCGATGGCGGATTCCGTATGGGGTGGCGTGGACAGCGGCCTGCTTCAACGAAATGCTGGCCAGGATCACCGGTCATCCCCCGAAGGCGCCTTTGGGGGGGGTGCGCATGGCGAAATACAAAATGTTTTTCAATCCAGCCAAGGCAATTCGGGAGCTGGGTATGCCTCAGACCGATCCCCGGGAGGCCTTTTGCGATGCGATCGAGTGGTTTCGCGCTCAGGGATATGTTGAGGGAAAGATCAAGGGCCAGGCACGGAGAGAATAACGGAGCCGAAGGCATCGGGCTGCGTCTTTTGGAAAGAGACAATAAGCGCGAAAAAGTGTTTACGTCAGGAGCTTGATTCGGCAGATTGCGTAGGGACATTTTTTCACTGGTGATGAACTCCACGTTTTGGTCCAAAGCCAATGATCTCAGCAACCGCGGATTTTCGTGGCGGCTGACGCGGTGGCTCCGTGCCTGGATTCGTTGGGCGGGGGTGGCAAGCACGCAGTGGGCGGACGATCCGCGGGTGATGCGCGCGTGGTGGCGGGGATGGGAATCGGTGCATTACCTCCGGTTGTTGCGTTGGCGTGACGAGGGTTTTGGGCCGTTGGTAGTTTATGACATTGGGGCACATGTGGGATTGTGGTCGGCGATGGTGCAGGATCTTTTTCATCCGCGCCAGGTGGTTTTGTTCGAGCCGCAAGCTCAATTTCACAAGATCGCACTGCGGCGGCAGCCGAATAGCGCCGCGAACTGGCGTTTGATGCCGTATGCCTTGGGAGATCGTTCCGCGGACGTCGATCTTTATCGGACCCGAAATCAGGCGGCATCCTCGTTGTTACGTCCGATTGAGACTCAAAGCACCATTGATCTGCCTACGGCGAGCGAGGGGACGCAGCCGGTGCGGGTCATGATGCTGGATGAACTGGCGGAGAAAGAGATGCTGCCGGGACCGGATCTGATTAAAATCGATGTGCAGGGATTCGAGGCTCAGGTATTAGCGGGCGGCGAGAAGACCATGCGTCAGACGCAGCGGGCTGTGATTGAAGTTTCCCTGCATACGTTGTATCAGAGTCAAAAGTTGATCGGTGACATTTTGCCCTTGGTCGCGCACGCCGGTTTTGCGGTGGATGACATTACCGAGGCTTACAGTCCATGGCCGGATCTGCGATTGTGGCAGGTGGATATCTGGCTGCGGCGGATATCGCGGGAGGGATGAATATGGCTGATGAGGAGCTGTTAAGACGCTTCCGCCGTTGTTTGGCCTATTACGAGGCTCCGTCCTGGTTGAAGTTGTTTTTGAATCCCGCGCGTCTGATTCGTAATCAATATCGGACCCGGGTGCGGCCGCCTCCGCCCGGAGTGCTTTCGCGGGTCCGGGCATTTCATTTGGACCGATTCACGGTGGTCAGCGGGGAATGTGTGAGTGAACAGATTGCCTGTTATGGGATTTATGAGCCGGCTTTGACGCGAGGATTTCTGCAACTGGTGCGTCCGGGGCAGCGCGTTTTGGATGTGGGCATGCATCTGGGGTATTTTACGACCCTGTTTGCGAAGCTGACGGGGACGGAGGGGGAGGTGCACGCGTTTGAACCAACACCTTCGACGCGGGAGTTGGCGGCCAACAATGTGGCTCAGTTTCCGCAGGTGACGGTTCACCCGCAGGCCCTGTGGTCGTCGGCTCAGGAGCTGACGTTTCGGGACTATGGTTGGCGGTGGATGGCCTTTAACAGCCTAGCTCAATCGCGACTGACGGATGTGAAGGTTGTTCCGACGGAATACCGCGTTCAGACGACGACACTGGACTTGGTGCGTCGTTCTATGGATCAACCGATTTCTCTGGTGAAGATTGACGCGGAATCCGCGGAACTGGAAATTTTGAAGGGCGCCGAGGCCCTTTTAGCGGGCGATCGGCCAGTGGTATCGCTCGAGGTGGGAGACCCGCCGCAAGGCCCCCCTTCGAGCCGCGGATTGGTGCGTTGGTTTTCGGAGCGTTCCTATGTGCCATGGGAGTGGCGTGAGGGACGGTTTCGCCGGCACGAAGCGTTGGAGCGATATGAATACGACAACCTGGTGTTTGCGCCCGCCCACCAGGATTTAGGTGCGCTCTGATGCGTCAGGTTCTTCCTCTTATTTGTCATCACGCATTTTCTCTGGGAATTGGCATCCTGGGAATCAAGCTGGTTTCCAGCTGGGTGCCTCCCCAGTTGTATATCCAGTATACGCTATTTCTGACGCTGACGACGGTGGGTTCGTTATTAACTCACTCGGGTTTAACGAATCATCTGATCCGGTATTGGCAGCGTGAGGCAGGCCAGCGAAGGGCGTATGCCGGGTTTATCTGGCATCAAGGCTGGTGGTTGTCCCTTCCGCTGGCTGGCTTGCTGCTGGGGATCTGCGTCTTGCGATTCTCGTGGGACGGTCTTGCGCAGTGGCTCTGGGTGTTTCCCCTGTTATGGCTTGGCAATCTTGGATACACCGCCTGGATGATGGCCGGGACAGCCTTGAATGCGCAGGAACGGAATTGGTGGTTTTGTTTATTGGGTTCCCTGTGTAATGCCGGCCGATCCCTGCTTCCGGTGGGCATGGTGTGGGTGGGAGGGGCAACCCTAATGGCCTTGTGCGGGGGATTCACGCTATATGCGTTGTTGGCCTTGGCCATCACGGGTGTTCTGTATGCGGGCTTGGGATTCAAGCAGGCGCCGGCGGTGGAGAAGAGACAGGTTTGGAGGAAAGAGTTGCAGGAATTCGGGCGTCCGTTTATCTGGATTGGCATTGGAGGCTGGCTGGTTCAGTATGCGGATCGATGGATAGTGGATTTCTTTTTTTCCGGCCATCAGGCAGGGCTTTACTCGTTGGCGGTCAACATGGCGTCATTTGTGCCGGCCATGGCCGGGAGCGTTCTTTTGCAGTGGATATTTCCGAGGTTTTTTCGGCAGGCGGATCAGGCCCGCAACGGGGATGATTGGCGAGTGTTAGCCCGGCGTTGTGATAGAATCGCCTTTGCATTCATGGGGATATCGGTGGCGGGTTTGGGCGTGTTGTGGGCGATGGGGCCTTATCTGGTTCCCTGGTTGATTGATTCCCAATATTTGGAGGCGATGCCGCTGCTTTTTTCGGCAGGCTTGGCGATGGCCGTGGTGCCGATGAATCAGTTTCATTATCTGCTCCTGCAATGTCAGCACGACAGTTTAAACATCGCCAAGACGATGTTAATCGTGGCCGCATTCAAACTGATCGGC
Source organism: Verrucomicrobiota bacterium (assembly GCA_022709905.1). Classification (GTDB taxonomy): domain Bacteria; phylum Verrucomicrobiota; class Verrucomicrobiia; order Limisphaerales; family UBA1319; genus JAKLHY01. The sequence continues at coordinate 4,194 of JAKLHY010000068.1, forward strand.
ACGGTTGTGGCGGCCTGGTTTTCGTGGAGTGTTTTTCTGATGTGGCTGGTGGCGAGCTTTTTTGCCTGCGCTTTTCTGGGACGTTTCCTTGTTTGGCGGCTTGCGCTGAGAGGGGGATGCGCGGTTACCGATCGAGTGAAGGATTAACGAGGAGACGGGACAGGAAATCGGCCAGGTTCCGGGCGCATTGTCTCAACTGGGATTGAAACTTGAGCAGGTCGCGGACTTTTGCGGGATGCCGAATCAACGCGCCGGCGAACCGGACGAACTGTATGCCGCCGTTCCGGTTCAGGAACTGATTGAAATCCAGCGGCAGGGTTTCCGCGGCGATATCAGAGATGACGCGGACGATCGCGCACGGCAACCCTTGTTGACGGCAGGCTTCGCGGATAATGCCGGATTCCATTTCGACCGCATCGGCGCCGGTGGAAGTTCTCAGCTGTTGTTTGTGTTCGGCTCGGGCCACGATGCGATCGACGAGCAGAAAACTTCCGGCTGTGGCACCAGTGTCGAGGAGCGGTTGTCGCAGGGCGTCGTTTTCATCGGCTTCGACCACGATAGCTCCCAAGGGGAAGGATGGATTGAGGGCTCCCGCAAATCCGCACGTGAGCACATAGGGGATTTGATGGAGAGGCTGGAGGGTGAGGAGCGCGCGCCGTGTATTTTGGGGGCCCATGCCGGTGACGACGACGCGGCATGGAGGAGGGGAAGGGAGAAGCCGGCGGAACGGCCGGGCTTCGGATTCCAGGGCAAAAAAAATCAGGGGATCAGCACCCAGGGGCGATGGCATGGAATGTTTCAGCGGAATACGCCGCTGTCTTTGAGAAGGCTGTTTGAATTGGCCGGGACTTGTGGCGCGAGTTTACGGTAGGTGGCCAGGGCGAGGAGAGGCCATGTGTTCCGGTACATGTCGTATTTGAGATAGAACACCTTGGGAAAACCGGTTCCAGTGGTTTCCTCTTCGGTCCAGCTGCCGTCGGGATTTTGGGTGGAGAGCAAGTATTCGATGCCGCGGACGAGGCTGGGGTGATTGGGATCGCCGAAGGTGCAGAGGCCCATGACGGCCCAAGCGGTTTGCGAGGCTGTGCTGGGACCTTGACCCTTGAAGACGGGATCTTCGTAAGTATTGCAGCGTTCGCCCCATCCCCCGTCTTGATGTTGAACACTTTCGAGCCAGTCGCGGGCTTTAAGGAGCCACGATTGATTCATATCCAGTCCGAGGGCCTTCATGCCCCGCAGGACCTGCCAGGTGCCGTAAATGTAATTGACGCCCCAACGACCGTACCAGGAGCCATCGGCCTCCTGGGTATCCCGGATAAATTGCAGGGCTTTGACGACCTGGGGATTGTCGAGGGAGAAGCCTTCGTAGCCGAGCAATTCGAGGATGCGGGCGGTGATATCGGCGCATTCGGGATCGAGCATGGCGTTGTGATCGGCGAAGGGGACTTTCTCGAGCACGTTCTTGGTGCAATCCTTGTCGAAGGCGGCCCAGCCGCCATCTTTGCACTGAAAGGTGAGCATCCAGTTCATGCCGCGTCGGAAGCAAGCATCTCGGGCTGCCGGATCACGGGTGCGGATCAGTCGCAGGGCGAGAAGGACCATGGCGGTGTCGTCGACATCGGGATTCCATTTGTTTTCAAACTCGAAAACCCATCCGCTGGGTTCGACCTGTGCGGGATTCTTGTATTGCCAGTCGCCGCGAAAGCGGATTTCTTTGGATATCAGCCATTGGGCGGCCTTGTTGAGGGCGGCGTGGTTGGGATCCAGACCGGATTCGGCGAGGACCATGGTGGTGATGGCGGTATCCCAGACCGGAGAGAGGCAGGGCTCGATCCAGACGCGGTCGGTGTCTTCGTGTTCGAGTTTTTTGAGTTCGCGACGGGCGCGGACGACCTGGGGGTGATCGTCGGGATAGCCGAGGGCGATGAGGGCAATCAGGGCGTTGAGCATCGCGGGGTAGATTGCGGCAAGGCCGTCGCTGCCTTCGAAGCGTTCGAGCATCCAGTCTTCGGCGCGCTTCAGGGCGTGTCGACGGAACGGATGGATGCCGTTTCGAGCAAACCACTCGGCGAACTTATGGAGTTTGTCGAGGGAGAGGAAAACATTGCGCCAGGTGAACCACTCAGGATCCCTGGGCAGGGCAAGGTCGCGTTCATGGAACCCCTCGGGATAGAGTTCATGGATATGAACATGATGATCCAGGGGACGGGTGGGTTTAAAGTGATTGATGATCGCCAGGGGAACGAGCATGGAGCGGCTCCAGTTGCTCATTTCGTTAAAGTTGACGTAGAACCACTTGCCGATAAGAATGACCTCGCAGGGGATGGTGGGTACATAATCCCACGGGAATAAGCCCAACAAGGCCAGATAAAGCTTGGAGAAAGTGTTCATCCGAGGAACCCCCCCCAGATTCAGGGCCATTTCCCGGGCGCGGAGCATCCGTCGATCCGTCAGCGGGATGCCGGCGAGTTTGAGGGCGAGGTAGCATTTGATGGTTGCATTCACCTCAGCAGGGCCGCCGTGGTAGATATTCCAGCCGCCGTCCTCGAGTTGCAGGGAGAAGATGTGGTTGACCGCCTTCCGTTGCCAGACGGGATCGACCTGGCCGTACCAGTGAAAGAAAGTGATCATGTCGGCATTCAAGGTGGCGTCCACCATGAGTTCGCCGATCCAGTAGCCTTCGGGTTTTTGGAGGCTGAGGAGATGGTTTTGGGCGCGCCGAATGGCGTCATCCAAGTCCAGGTTCGCCTTGGGGCCGCCCAAGGGGATCACTATCGCACCGGGCCGCCTGGGGTCTGAAGGCGTTTCACTTGACATAAAACGATAACATTGGGCGATGTTCCATCGGCTGTAAAGCTTCGGATTGAAAAGTTGCCTGCGCGGGAATTGTAATTTTCAACTGCTCTGCTAGTGTTTCGCCATGTGGCTGGATTTTGCCAAAATGAACGGAGCGGGCAACGATTTTATCCTGATCGACAACCGGGATTTGCGGGTGCGGTTGAATGCGGAGCAGGTGGCTCGGTTGTGTCACCGCCAGCGAGGCATTGGTGCTGACGGCCTGGTTTTGCTCATCCCGAGTGCCAGCGGGCGGGCGGATTGGGCCTGGGATTTCTACAACAGTGATGGCAGCGTGGCCGAGATGTGCGGGAACGCGTCCCGGTGTTTCGCGCGGTTCATTCAGCGGCTGACGGGTGCCCAGGGCCGGATTACCTTTGAAACCGGAGCCGGGATCATCACGGCGGTGCTTTCAGACGGCCAAGTGACCGTGAGTTTGACCTCTCCTCGTGATTTGCAGCTCGATCAGCAAATTACCGTGGCGGGAGTTCCGAGGACCGTTCATTCATTAAACACGGGAGTTCCCCACGCGGTGCTCTTTGTGGAGGACGCGGATCGGGCGATGATTCAGACCTGGGGATCGGAGATTCGTCATCATCCGCATTTTTCGCCCAAGGGAACGAACGCAAATTTTGTCGAGGTGCTGCCGGGTCAGGGGATTCGGGTGCGGACGTATGAACGGGGAGTCGAGGGGGAGACGCTGGCATGCGGGACAGGAGTCACGGCGTCGGCGTTGATATCGGCCCGGGTTCACCGGCTGAAGCCTCCGGTACGGGTCCGGGTTCAGAACGGGGATTGGCTCCAGGTGGATTTCCAGGAGGCGCAAGGCGGATTTTCCGATGTCAGACTGACAGGACCGGCTGAGTTTGTGTTCGAGGGCCGGATTGAAGTTGTCTGACTGCGGGGATTGGGATTGGCTATTTGGAGAAGAGGTTTTTCAGGCCTTTTTTGGCCTTGTCAGCGGCTTCCGTGGCTTCCTTGCCGGCGCCCTTGAGGGCTTGCTGGGCTTGGTCTTCGGCCGTTTTGATGGCGGCGCTCGCGGTCTCTTTCGCCATATCGGGCAGCGCGGTGCCGATGGCTTTTGTCGCGTCGGCGAGGATGGTCTGCAGGAGTCGTTTTGTCAGTTCACCTCCCGTGATGCCCTCCGGGCCGGTTCCAAGATCGCGGAGTTCGATATTGGGCAGGTTGACGGGCGTTGTTTTGCCGTCTTGGCCGGGGAGACTGACGTGGATTTTGCCATTTCGAATGATCAGTTCATCGACCTGAAGTTTCTTTTCGGCCGCGGGTTCTTTGCCTTCGGCCGGGGTGGGTTGACCGCCGGTGCTGGCTTCGACGTTGGCCATGATCGCTGTGAGATTGTTCTTGTTGAGGCCGCCCTCAAAGGTGATTTCAGGCGCCTCGAGGTTGAGTGACTTGACGATCAGTTTGTCGGCGAAAACCGAACTGGCTTTGACCTGAACGCTGGCCTGTCCCAATTTGATGGCCGATTCGGACTTATATCCCTCGGGATTGCCCACGACAAGGCCGCGGACTTCCCCCTTGCCGGAGAAGAGAGAGACGTTGACATGGTCGACTTTGACATTGACTTTGGCGATTTCCGGTCCGGCCAGTTCGATACCTTTTTTAAGAATGGAATTCATGGTTAAAGAGAGAATAACTCCTGCAACGACCAAGACGACCAGCAGGGCGATGGCCAATTTGACCAACAACTTTTTCATGAGCTTATCCTTTCCTGGTTGAGATCGGGCCTGGAGAAAGTTCTGTTCCTAAGGTCCGTACTAGGAGGCAGTATACTCCATGGCAACATAAACTCAACGCCGGTGTAAGGTGGTCCAAAGCAGGGGCAACGCATTTTACCGGTCCTTACGGATCCGGAGCTTTTCCTTGCGACGCAGCATCTGTTCGGTTCGATGGATCTCCTCGCGCAGCAAAGCCTCGGCGGACCAGCCCTGGTGATGAGCGGTGGCGGCGAGCAGAAACAACCGGCGCGCAATCCGACGTTTTTGGGACGGGCTTCTGGGCGGATGATTCGCCCGGGAACGGGGACTGGCAAGCGGGAGCAGTCCTGATTTTTTTGCTTTTTTGACCAGTTTTTCGGCCCGGAGAAGGGCGGGGAGATGCCGGGGGATGCCATCGAGGGCGGAGTGCCGGGCGTGTCGTGTGCCGGCCTTTTCGGAGGTTTTGATTCGATCCCATTGCGCCCAAACGGCATCGACGCCGCGGACACGCGCCTGGCCGAACACATGCGGATGGCGGCCGATGAGTTTGGCGCACAGGCGGCGGACGACGGCATCGAAGTCAAAGGCGTGACGTTCCTGGGCGAGTTGGCAGTGAAAGACCACTTGCAGCAGGAGATCGCCGAGTTCCTCGGCCAGTTCCTGGTCGTCGTTTGCCTCGATGGCATCGATCAGTTCGTAGACTTCTTCGACGGCGTGGAATCGGAGGGATCGATGGTTTTGTTGGCGGTCCCACGGGCACCCGGTGGGCGAGCGCAGGCGCGCCATGATCCGCAGCAGTTCTGGAACGGCAGAGGATGAGGAGGCTTTCATGGCTCAGAGAACGACCAGATTATCGCGGTGAACAACTTCGATCCGGGGCAGTTGTCGCGAGGCGATCTGTTGGGAGCTGAAGTCGCAGATGCCCCGGGCAAATTCCATGCCGTCCAAGTCGCAGAGGCGGACAACATCGCCCCCCTGGAAACTGCCTTCACAACGGGCGATGCCGGGAGGCAGGAGGCTCTTGCCCTTTTCACGCAAGGCCCTTTTTGCGCCGTCATCGACAAACAGGGCTCCAGCCGGATGATGAAAAAAGGCGATCCAGCGTTTCCGTCCCCGGAGCCGATTGGGATTGGGGAGGAACAAGGTGCCTTCGACCTCGCCTTTGACGATGCGGGCGAGGACGTTCTTTTTCCGGCCGGAGGCGATGACGAGAGGGATACCCGAGCGAATGGCGATTTTTGCGGCCTGGATTTTGGTGGCCATGCCCCCAACGGCCGTCGAGCTTTTTGTGCCTCCCGCCATGGCTTCGAGAGTCGCGTCCACGTGTTCAACCAGGGGAATGATTTCAGGATTGGAACAACCGAAGTTCCGGATCATTCCATCGACCGTGGTAAGGATGACGAGCAGGTCGGCGGGGAGAAGCGAGGCCACCAGGGCGGAAAGCCGGTCGTTATCGCCAAACTTAAGTTCGGTGCAGGAGACGGCATCGTTTTCGTTGATGATGGGAACCACGCGTTTCCGGAGCAGTGTGACCAGGGCATTGCGCGCGTTGAGGTGGCGATCGTGGTCTTCGAGATCCTCATGGGTCAGCAAGACCTGGGCGGAAATCAGGTGAAACCGGGCGAAAAGATTTTCGTAAATGGCCATCAATCGGGACTGGCCCACCGCGGCGCAAGCCTGAAGGTCGGCCAATTCCGCGGGGCGCTTGTTCAGGCCAAGGGCGCCCATGCCGGCGCCGACCGCCCCCGAGGTCACCAGGACGATTTCCTGACCCGCTTGCTGTCGCGCGGCGATTTGGGCAACCAACTGCTCCAATTGCGCCGGATCGGGTTGTTTGCTGCTATCGGTGATGACGCCGGTTCCCAGCTTGACCACAATGCGGTTGACGTTTTTTAGAATCTCATGACGCATGTCTGCCCTGTTCCTAACAAACCGAAGCCAGCCTGTCGAGAATCGGGATTTTTGAGTGGCCAAGCCAGGGGGAAGCGAGGCAAAATTCCACTCCAAGATGAGCACGCATGCAGATAGAAATCGGTGGGAACTTGGATCGATCGGGTGGCGATCTTTGATGAGATGGGGGGTTTTTGTGGCAGCGGTCCTGGCGTGCTTGGGAAGCAGCCCATTGCGGGGGGCCTGTGATCAGGAACTGCGCCTGCAGGCTCCGCAAGTCGTCGACGGGGGAGTTCTGCTGCGTTGGTCGCCCCAGCAACAGGCGGCCGGTTACCGGGTGGAATACACGGAGCGATGGGATGCGAACTCCTGGCAGTCGTGCGTTCCCTTGAACCAGTGGGCTACGACGAACCTTTTCTGGCTTGATCCAAACCCGCCTGCCGTTGCGGCGAGGTTTTATCGCGTGGTTGCGATTCCTTTCCCGCCGGCCAATCGTGGCTTGCTCCTCGATCAGAAACTGTCGAATACGTATTCCTTGACCGAGCTGAAGATCCTTTTATTTGTGGCCAGTTTTCCCGGAAGCGCCGAATACGCGGTCGAATTCCACCGGGTTTTGTATGAAACCGTCGATGGCCGCGGTCAAAAAACCATCGCTTCCGGGGCGATTCTCGTTCCCGCCGGCCGATCGAAACCGGCGCCAGTCCTCAGTTTTCAACATTCCACCGTGTTTTTGCGTGATGACGTTCCTTCGAGGGGCGAAGGGCAGGAATTTTTACTGGGCGTGGGGATGGCGGCGTGCGGGTATGTTGTTTTCATGGCGGATTACGTTGGATTGGGAGACTCACCGGGCCTGCATCCGTTCCTGCACGCGCAATCGGAGGCAACGTCGGTAGTTGATCTCATTCGGGCGGGGCGGTCTTGTTGTGAAAGCCTGGGTATTCCGCTGAGCGGGCAGCTTTTGTTGTGGGGATACTCGCAGGGGGGACATGCGACCCTGGCAGCCCATCGGGAAATCGAGTTGAATCACCCCGAGGAAATGTCGGTGAGCGCCTCCGCTCCGATGGCGGGCCCCTATGATCTCTCGGGCACGATGGCGCCCCTGCTTCTTGGCCAGGAACCTTACGCGTCTCCCGGCTACATGGCCTACCTGCTTTTTGGCCTAAACGAGGCTTATTCATTCTTTTGTTCGCCCGAAGAGCTGTGGAAGTCACCTTACCACGAGGTTTTGCCTCCGTTATTGGACGGGGCGCATACCGATTCGGAGGTCAACTCAGCCATGCCTGCGGTGCCCGCTCAAGCCTTGCGGCCTGAGTTCCTGGCGGCATACGAGAGTGATCCGAACCATGAGTTGCGATCCCTCTTAAGGAGGAATGATGTGAACCCATGGCCGCTTCGAGGGGCCTTGCGTTTTTTCCATTGTGCCGGGGATCAGACTGTTCCTTATATCATTTCTCAGCGGATGGTTGAGCGGTTTCACAGTCTGGGATCGACCGATGTTCGGCTGGTTGATCCCTTGCCGACTGCGGATCATTATCCGGGGGCCGTGCCATGTTTTTTTGCGGCCAAGTCATGGCTCGATAGCTTTGTGCGGTAGTCGAGGAGCGAGTCCCCAGGGCGGGATAACAAAAAGCGGGCTGATTTCAGTCAGCCCGCGGCAAAAGAAAAACAACCGAGGAATCGACTATTGGCGGTTGGCCGCTTCCTTGTCGCGTTCGGCCATGGCGGCTTTGCGAGAGAGGCGAACGCGTCCTTTTTCATCGACCCCGAGGCATTTCACCCAGATCTCGTCGCCCAATTTGACGATGTCTTCCGCCTGTTTCACCCGGAAATTGGCCAGTTCGCTGATGTGGACCAAGCCATCTTTGCCCGGGAATACTTCCACGAAACAACCGAACTCCTTGATAGTCACGACCCGGCCCCGATAAATCCTGCCGACCTCGATTTCCGCCGTCATGCCTTCGATGGCTTCCCGGGCAATCTTCATGCCGGATTCGTCGACGGAGTAGATGCGAACAGTGCCGTCGTCTTCGATGTTGATCTCGCAACCCGAGCGATCGACAATCCCCTTGATAGTTTTTCCACCGGGGCCGATGAGGGCGCCGATTTTCTCAGGATTGATCTTCAAGGTGAGAATACGCGGCGCGTACTTGCTCAGTTCCGGACGTGGCGCGGCCAGGACCTTGGCCATTTCAGCCAGGATGAAGGCGCGTCCCACACGGGCCTTCTCCAGGGCTTCCGTCATGATGGCCAGCGGGATGCCCCGCAGTTTGAGGTCCAGCTGGAATCCGGTAATACCCTTTTCGGTGCCCGCAATTTTGCAGTCCATGTCGCCAAAGGCGTCTTCCCAGCCGATGATGTCCGTGAACAACTGATGGCGTGTGGCATTGCCCTGTGAATCTTCTTCGGTGCACAGACCGATGCTGATTCCGGCCACGGGACGTATCATCGGCACACCAGCATCCATCAACGCCAAGGTGCCCGCGCATACTGTTGCCATGGAAGATGAACCATTGGACTCGGTGACTTCGCAGGAGAGACGGACGGCATACGGAAAATCCTTGAGAGGCAGCATGGATTCGATGGATCGTTCCGCGAGGGCGCCATGGCCGATCTCCCGGCGCCCCGGTCCTCCAATTCGTCCCGTTTCGCCAACGGAGAAATTCGGGAAATTGTAATGCAAAATGAACTGTTTCTGGTTTGCACCGCCGGTATAGGCATCGAACTCCTGAGCGTCTTCTGTCGTCCCCAGCGTGGCGAGGGCAATCGTCTGGGTTTCGCCCCGTGTGAAGACCGATGATCCATGGGCGCGCGGGAAACCGGCGACCTCCATGGACAACGGGCGAATCTGGTCGAATCCACGGCCGTCCAGGCGTTTGCCATCCAGCATGAGGCGGCGGACGGCAGTCTCCTGGATGGTAGAGAAGGCCTGTTTCAGGATAAAGTCACTGGCCTTTTCTTCGCCGTGCTTGGCAACAAGCTTCTCTTTGATCTCGGCCGCCAGGGTGTTGCAGGCTTCTTCGCGCGCCAGTTTTTCATGGGTCAAAAGCGCCGGCAGCAATCGATCCCCGGCTAATTCTTGCGCCTCTTTCAAGAGATCTTCCGGAACTGTCTGAAGGGTAATGGCCCTCTTGGGGCGGCCTACTTTTGCCGCCAGTTCCTTTTGGGCGGCGATCACGGGCTGACATGCCTCATGTGCAAACTGGAGCGCGGCGCAGAAATCGGCCTCACTCAATTCTTTGGCGGAACCTTCAAACATCACCAACTTTTCCGCACTCCCGACATAAACCAGATCCACATCGCTGTTTTTCATCTGGCTGTGGTTGGGGTTGGCGACGAACTGACCATCCACCCGTCCGACACGAACGGCTCCCAGCGGCCCGTCCCACGGGATGTCACTGATCAAAAGCGCTGTCGAGGCCCCCACGATGGCCAACACGTCCGGATCATTCTCTCCATCAGCGCTTAAGACGATTGACTGCACCTGCACTTCGTTATACCAGCCATAGGGAAACAAGGGGCGAATGGGACGATCAATGAGTCGGCTGGTTAAGATCTCTTTTTCAGTGGGCCGACCTTCTCTCTTGAAATATCCTCCCGGAAAACGCCCGGCCGCGGCCGCTTTTTCGCGGTAATCAACGGTCAACGGAAAGAATTCCTGGCCCGGTTTCGCCTTCGATGCTGCCACCGCTGCAACAAGGACAACGGTGTCACCCAACTGAACGGTAACGGCACCGTCTGCTTGTTTGGCGATTTTTCCTGTTTCGATAACGATGGAGTTCGAGCCGACTTGGGCTGTAGCTTTTTCTATCATATTCTGCTTCTTTCTCAGCCCGCCAACTCGGAGGAACTTCCTTGAGCGTTCGGTTTTTTTGAGCGCTCAACGAAATTTCCCCGAGTCCAAGCGGGTCTTCATTATTATTGTTCTGATTTCCAAATAAGAACCCGACCTTTCGGCCAGATTCCTACGATCCTGAAAGGAGAACGAAGTCTCGCCGCCGGTTTGATTCGGATCGGAGACTCCGGTGCCAAGGTTGAAGTGATTACTTGCGTAATTTCAACTTCTTGGTGACCGTGAGGTAGCGATTGACATCGGTGCGATGCAGATAATCCAGCAGGCGACGCCTTTTGCCCACCATCATGATGAGTCCTCGGCGAGAGCTGTGATCCTTCTTGTTTTTCTGCAAATGCTCGGTCAACTCGTTAATTCGCTGGGTCAAAATAGCGACCTGCACGTCGGCAGAGCCGGTATCACGGTCATGAATACGGAACGATTCAATCTGCTTGCGTTTAACACTAGCTTCCATATTTCCCTTTAATTCAACTCTTCAAAATCGTCCGAACAGTCTAATTTTATACAGTTCTGCTGTAAAGAACTTTCCTGATGCCCTTCATAACCTCTCCGAAAACTCCACTCCCATACCTTGACCGGAATCACGGAACCTGCGATGTATTTGTCCGATGAAACTATTCTCCGCTATCCTCGTGCTCACGGCTTCCGCCTGCGCCCTGTCCGCCGCCGGCCCGTTTCGGCTCCATTCCTTCCAGAAATTAAAGTTGTCAGATCAGTTCTACTGCGAAGGCGCCCACGCCGGTGACTTTAATCGTGACGGTAAAATGGATGTCGTCATAGGACCCTTTGTCTTCGTTGGACCCGATTTCAAGGAGCGCTTCGAGTTCCGATCCGCCAAAACCTACGATCCAGGCAATTATTCCGACAATTTTTTGACCTTCACCTACGATTTTAATCAGGACGGCTGGATCGATATCCTAGTCGTCGATATCCCCGGCAAACCGGCATGCTGGTATCAGAATCCCCAAGGCAAGGAGGGACATTGGACAAAATACCTTATCCATGAGGTCGTTGAAAATGAATCCCCGACTTTTGGGGACATCACAGGCGACGGAAAACCCGAGCTCATTTTTAATACAAGCGGCCAAGCAGGATACGCGGCGCCGGACTGGGCCAATCCGACTCAGCCCTGGAAGTTTCATCCCGTGACTTCCAAGGATAAGAAGTGGCAGCTTTATACTCATGGATTGGGCTTTGGTGATGTCGATGGCGATGGGCGTTCTGACTTGCTGGAGTATACTGGGTGGTGGAAACAACCCGGTTCGAATTCCGGTGATCCGCTCTGGGCTTACCAGCCCGTCAATCTTGGGGAGGGTGGCGCCCAGATTCTGGTTTATGACTTTAGCGGGGATGGACTTGCCGACATTGTGACCTGCCTGCATCCTCATCAGTACGGTTTGGCATGGTTCCAGCAACAGAAGCAAGGAGAACAACGAACGTTTCAGAAACACGTTCTGATGGGGAAAACCAATGAAGAAAGCCCTTATGGCATCAAAATGACTCAGATCCACGCCTTTGATCTAGTTGATATGGATCGCGATGGGGTGATGGACTTCGTGACTGGCAAAAGGTGGTGGGCTCATAAACCCCCGACGGATCCCGAATCCGATGCGCCGGCGATGCTTTATTGGTTTCGGACCCACCGTCTGCCCGGGGGTGATGTCGATTTTGTTCCCTACGTTATCGATAATGACTCCGGGGTTGGAACACAGGTTATTGCCACGGATCTCAATGGCGATCAATGGCCCGACGTGATCGTCGGCAATAAGAAAGGCTGTTTTGTCTTTCTGCACCAGGTTCGTGAAGTGAGTGAGGCCGAATGGACGCAAGCCCAGCCGAAGCGAACGAGTGGACGATAAACTGGGAGATCGGCGATTCAGCGGTTGTGGAGGTTTGAGGCATTGGCCATGTCCACTGGGGTGGGCTTTACAAATCCGCGATCTGACGCATCTTTGTGTGACCTAGGGTCGTCTCGATCCTGATCGAGATCTTAAAGGAATGATGTGGAACGAGAAACGTGAAAAAGCAATGGGAAAGGAAAAGTATGCTGATCAGCAAGAAGATGAACGCGGCGATTAACCAGCAAGTTGGCAATGAATTTGGCGCCTCGCTTCAATATGTGGCCATCGCCTCTTATTTTGAAACCGAAGGCCTTCCTATGCTGGCCGGGCGGTTCTTTCAACAAGCGGACGAAGAACGCATGCACGCCATGAAGTTTGTTCGATACATTCTGGACGCGGGCGGGCAGGTTGAGATCCCGGCGATTTCGGCGCCCAAAGCCGGGTTCAAGAGCGTCGAAGAAGCTGTGCAGTTATCCTTGAACTGGGAGCACACCGTCACCCGCCAGGTCAACGATCTTGTGGCTTTGGCAATCAAGGAGTCGGATTATATTACCCAGAATTTCCTATCCTGGTTTACGACGGAGCAGCTAGAGGAGGTCTCCAGCATGGAAACTCTACTGCGAATGGTGCAACGCGCGGGGCCCAACAATTTGCTGTTTGTGGAAAATTATTTATCTCAAGGCCAGGCAAAAGAAGCATCTCCCGGCGGTGCCAAGACCTGAGATTGCCATGGTTCCATCCGAAGAGACACCACCCGCCAATCCCTGGCGGGCTCAGCATAGCACCCGGTTCAGGGTGCGCTACAGCGAGACCGACCAGATGGGAACCTTTTACAATTCCCGGGCTCTCGAATGGTTCGAGTGTGGACGCACCGAGTTGATGCGGCATCTGGGGCTGCCCTATTCCGTCATGGAAGCCCGAGGCGTGTTCCTGCCTGTAGTCGAGGCCCACGTCGAATACCTGGGGCGAGCTCGCTATGATGACTGGCTTGAGATGACCACATCAGCCGAGATGCTGGGGCGGGCAAAGCTGCGATCGGAAGTGATCATCAACCAGGTTGAAACCAATGTTCCTGTCGCACGCGGCTATACGATTCATGCCTTTGTCGATCCCCACGGAAAAGTCGTCCGTCCTCCTCCCTGGTTCCTGGCTGTCGTAGATCCGAACCGGCCCACGCTGGGAGTGTAGTAAAGAATAATCCAAAACGGGTCTGCCAAACCTGGACTACCAGGGCGCATTCCTGCCCGGCCCGGGCTTGGGGCAGTTCAACGACTGATAAGGGCCTGGTCAAAGTTGGCCATTACAGAGGAATCCCAGATGCGGACTTGCGCTTGAACAGGCATCCCGGCGGCAACGACGGACAGCGAGAGAACCGAGTTCGTGCCTTGATCACCCCAGTCACCGGCCGAGTCACCGGCCCCAAAGGGCGCCGGCGATCCCACGGGAGTAAGTTCCATGCGGGAAAACGCAAATATGGCTCGCTTTTTGGAGCATTTTGAGTTTTCATCGATCATCCAGATCATGCGGGGGCACGCACTGCTTCTTTAGGAAAGCAATGGCAGGAAGGGGTGACAACCGCGGGATGCCAACCATTAACGAGCAATTATAACCATGCAAAAGGATTTCTTCTTGTGGACGCTCTGCCTAATCATGGCGGTGAACTGGACGGGGTTCGGTGGCAACTGCAACCAACCGGGTCTCGATGAAGAACGGGCGTTTACGGACATCGGTGTGGATTACACCATCCATTACACCACAAACGCCGGAACTACCCATCGCATCTCGCATGCCAACGCCCTGGACATGGAGAACATGGCGATCACGAGCTATGACCGGTTGGTCAACGTCATGAACTTCCGGACGCCTTACCTGAACACGTTGCCGGATTTCGCCTTCGTGGTGAAGGACGATTGGTATTACGCCGAACCTGGCTGTGTCGTGATGCACGCCCCCGGGGTCCGAGCCGATCCCGAGGCCAGCACGCGCTGCATTTTTCTGCACGAACGATTTCATACGGTGCAACGCCACTACAAGTGCGATGTGGCCGATTGCGACTCCGGCTACATCGGCTCCACCTTTGGCAAGTGGGTGGCCGAAGGGACCGCCGATGCCGTGATGGACAAGGGCTATCTCGACATCGATGACAGCACCGGATCTCCTTTCTACGAGGCCTCCGCTCGCATCTATTTGCAGAACCCGGCCATGACGATTTTCGACCATGAATACAACGCCTCGATCTGGTGGAATTATCTGATGGAACAACTCGGGACCGAGCGGGTTGAGCCGCATTACGGGATTGATTTCATGCGGGCCTTCTGGAACCAAGTGGCGGCGAATGGGGACTCGGGATCCGCCGCTTGCCTGACAGCTCTGCGGCAGACGATTGCCGCCCGCACGCCACGCAGCCTCGAGAGTCTGTTCGTCGATTTCGCCGTGTGTAATTACGCCCGGGAATTCGACGTGACAGGACTTCATGAAGCCCGGCGATACCAGTATGTGGACGAAAAAAATCAGCCGATTCTGGACGAGGTCCCGAGAACGGCGGTGGCCGCGGTTCCGTTCACACGGAATGATGAGCCCATCAACAGTTATGCCGCCAGGTATTTTGAATACGTCACCGCGGGCTTGGGCAACTGCAATGTGATCGGATTCAAGGCCGATGACGCCGGGGATGTGATGGGATTTGCGGTTGCGGCGGTGGACCAGGCGGGCAAGGTCATCAGCATCCGGACGGGCATCGGCAAAGATTTCGCCGGCAGTTTCTTTAATTCGTCCAGCCGCCCCATTCGGCGCTTGTGCGGAATTGCGGTTGGTTTGAGCGATGCCACTCAATTCGATTGTGCGATGGATGAAGGCGGAGCGAAGGTCAGCATTATCCGGCCGACATTCTCTCATCCGGCCTATCCGGGTTCTCACACCAATGCCGGAAATGTGGTGGTGCGCATGATGGTGAGCGGTCCCGGGGCGTTAACCCCGGATGATCCGGGGAGTCAATCCGTGATGGGGCTGCGGCGGGAAGACTTCACCGCGACGATTGGTGGAATCGAGGCGCCGGTCTTGGACGCCAGTTATGTGGGCGGGGAATACCAACTTTTGCTTGAGGCGCCCGATCCAGGGGCGGACGGGAGCTATGATCTTCAGGTCAGCCTGTGCGGCGGGCCAAACGAGGGCCTTCGCGCCACCTCGCGCATGAGCGTTTACTACGGGGACCTGCGTTTTCATCACGTGGTCTGCCTCGATATCTCGGGCAGCATGGAGTATCCGACCTCGGCCAAACTCGACGCCGCCAAACAAGCGGCCAAGTTCTACATCGACGCGGTCAACGACGCCGACAAACTGACGGTGGTCACCTTCAGCGGCAACAACACCGAGTGCAACGAGGATGCCACCAATCTGAGCGGCGCTGGGCAGCTGCTCGCGGCAAGCGGGTTATCGCGAGGCCTTCTGAAACTCGCCGTGGACGGCTTGGACAGCGTCAACATGACCTCCATTGGCGACGGCCTGTGGACTTCGCAGGACGCCCTGGATACCGAGGCCGGCAAAGTCAGCTATCTGCACTTTGACAATATTCTCCTGCTCTCCGATGGACTTGAGAACGAGGCGCGATACTGGTCTCGCACCAACTGCATTGGGACGGGAACCGTTTCCGACCGGATTATCGGGGCCGATACCCTGGTCAACGCGATTGCGTTTGGCGCGGACGCCGACCTGAGCCTGATGCAGCAGATCGGCAGCACCACCGAGGGAGATTACTCCTATGTGGCGGTGGATCCCGGTATCACGGCGGCTGGATTCGGCCCCAGTTCGCCCGCCGCGACGACAGCCATGCAAAACAAACTCACCCTGAGTTTCCTGGGCGGGCTTGAAAAAGCCAAACAACTCCAGCGCCTGGCCTTTGCCTCTGTGAACGTCCCGGATGGCGGCACCGAGACGATGAAACTCAATCTGCCGGATCAGAATGTCCGACAGGCCGTTCTATTCGTCGGCTGGTCCGAAGCTGGACCGCTCGATGTCGTGGTCACCGATCCCGACGGTCAGAATTGCGCGAATTACGCGACCGCCCGTTATCAGGATAAAACGCATTACATTCTCCACTTCAAATCCCTGAAGCGCGGAACGTATGGCGTTGAACTGCTCAACAAGACAGGCGAGATCCAGGAGTGTTTCGCCGGGATTTCCGGGATTCCCGACAACAACCTTCGCGTCCTCTTCACGCTCTCGCCCCACAGGCGCGGCGGCATCAATGGACGCCCTGAAGGGGTCTTCGAGCAATTCGAACAAGGATTGCCCGTGGATATGGTCGCTCGCGTTCTGGATAACAAAGGGCCGGTGCGGGACGCCGAGGTCGAACTCCAAGTTGTCCTCCCCACGGGCGAGACCGCCTGCAAATCCCTGCGCCTTTTCGATGACGGCCAGCATGTCGACAACGCCTACCAGGATGGCATCTACGGATTGCGGTACTCGCGGACCCCCTACGCCGGCTACAAGGCCACTGACAATAACGAGCGCCCGAAATTGCCCGCCAATCCCAAGGAAACCGGCAATTACCACGTGATTCTAACGGTGACCGGCAAGGCCAACGACGGCGCCGAATTCCACCGCGTGATCGAGCGCGACTTCAAGGTGTTCCGTCGCCAGGAACTCTACGATTCGGACCGGGACGGACTTCCCGATACTTGGGAAGCCTATTATGGGACCGATCCCCTAAAGCCCGATGAAAAGGCCGATCCCGATCACGATGACCTCACGAACACCGAGGAGTTTCTGTTCGGCACTCATCCCTTTGATCCCGACACAGACGGAGGAGGTGAATCCGACGGTTCCGAGGTCAAGATCGGACACTGCCCCCTGAATCCTCTGGACGACGAGATTCCGCCGCTCTCTGAAGTGTCCATTCCATCGCCCACCCTCGGCGATGATGACCCGACCCAAGTGGTGCCCTTGTCGATCATGCTTCAGTTTCCGGATCACGCCTCCTATCGCGAACTCCACATTTACCGTTCGAAGGATCCGAACACAATCGTGGATCCCGCCAACTTGGTCCGCGTGATCGATCTTAGTGGAAAGATCGTCACCTACTACCTGGATGAGGGTTTGTCGGATGGAGTTCGGTATTACTACCAGCTTCAGGCCATTGGGCGGAATGGGGCAAAAACACCTTACAGCCGCGTTCTCACCGCCATCGCCAAGGCCGATCCCCTGCGGCCAACCGGCCGGATCTTGTTGAATCACGGCGCCGCAACGACCGCCGGTGCCCGGATCCATGTGAAGATCATCCCCGGCCCTGGCGCCACCGAGTATCGACTCAGCCAGAAACCGTTCACTCGATTGGATTCCTATAAGCCGATGGTCTCGGAAACGCCCTTCATCCTCTCCGGCATGCGGAATGGGCAAACCGCCGTCGTCTACGTCCAGTTCCGAAGCCCATCCGGCAATGAATCACCGGTCACCGACGATACCATCATCTATCGTGTCACCGGCGATAATGACCGCGATGGAACCTCGGATCCGCTGGATCCAGACGACGACAATGATGGGCTCTCCGACGAGGCCGAAATCTTCACGCACGGAACCGATGCCTTCCGCGCGGACACCGACGGCGACGGTTACAACGATGCCGTCGAACTCAAGGAAGGCTCGGATCCTTTGGATCGCACTTCCACTCCCAAGCCGCCGGGTGACGATTGGGACCATGATGGTTACTCCAACGAGCTGGAACGGCTCTACAAGAGTGATCCCAACAATCCCAAGAGTGTTCCCGACTTGCGGTTGCGTCTGACGCGGACCCAAGCCGGCTGGCAGGTCTCCCTGCCGACCGTGACGGGAGTGGTCTATCAATTCCAGAAGGCGCTGGACTTGAGCGGCCCGCCAATCCTCTGGAAGAACACCGGCGAGCCTTTCAAAGGCAATGGCCAGGATCAGGGGATGCCTTTGACCCCCACCGAAAAAGAGGCTTTTCTGAGGGTGATGCTTCAGGTCCAGTAGCCATTTTTCGATCTTGTCATCTCAGCACAGTCCTCGGCTCTCCTTGGGAAAGTCGAATTGAGGTTGCTGTCTGAGACAAAAGTGGCGAGGCTTTTTACGCCTATGAACCTGGTAAACTCCATCGAACATAAGAATTGGACACGGACCGGAGAATTCTCATTACTGGCAGGGGCATCGTCTCGCGTCCCCGGGATGACCGATTTGTGGCCGCAGACTCGGCTGAGGATCCCGCCGCGGATGTTTTCGCGAGTTTTTCTCCCCCTGCTGGTGTGGATGACAGTCGTGCCTCCGGGCGCCGGGGGGGCTGGTTTGTCCTCCGAGCAGGCTCGAGAATATGACACCGCCATCGCGAAACAGCGGCAAGGCACTCTCCTCATCGAAGCCGCGCCGGGTGCGGAGGTCGTTGTGGAACAACTGCGTCATGAATTCTGGTTTGGCGCCGCTTTGGCCAACCAGGCGTTCAATGGCCGGATGCCGGCGGAAGAAAGGGAGAGGTACCGCGCGGTTTTTCTCTCAAACTTTAACTCGGCCGTAACTGAGAACGCCCTGAAATGGCATACCATGGAACCTCGCCGAGGCAGCGTGGATTACTCAGTGGTCAATGCCATGCTGGACTGGACCGACCGGCATCAGATTCCCTTGCGCGGCCACAACATCTACTGGGGCGTGCCCAATTTTGTGCAAAGCTGGCTCAAGGACTTGTCTGACGAAGAGCTGCAAGAAGTCCTGAAGAACCGCGGCCTGGATGTGGGGAGGCGTTTTGCGGGACGGTTTGCCGAGTATGACCTGAACAATGAAATGATCCATGGCAATTATTATGAACAACGCCTCGGCAAGGACATCACCCTGCGGATGGCCCAATGGGTTCGGCAAGGCGATCCCAAAGCGGTCCTCTATCTGAACGACTACGACATTCTTACGGGGGTGCGTTTGGATGATTATATCCGGCATATCCGAACCTTGCTTGATCAAGGCGTGCCTGTGGGTGGCATCGGGGTTCAGGGGCACCTGCACGGAGACGCGTTCGATCCCCAGGCTCTGAGCAATGCCCTCGAGAAACTTTCCCAATTCAAGCTCCCAATTCGGATCACCGAATTCAACATGCCCGGCCAACGTTCCCGCTACTACCAGAAACGCGATGCGCAATTGACCGAAGCCGAGGAAAAGGCCAAGGCCCAGGCGCTGGTGGATTACTACCGCATCTGCTTCGCGCATCCTTCGGTCGAGGGCATCCTCATGTGGGGATTCTGGGAAGGCGCCAACTGGATTCCCGTGAGCTCGCTTTACAAACGGGATTGGACTCCCTTGCCCGCCGCACTGGCCTATCGCGATTTGGTGTTCCGCGAATGGTGGACCCGCTGGCGCGGCCGAACCGATGCTCGAGGCCGATGCGAAGTCCGCGCCTTTTTCGGCTGCCACCACATCCAGGCTGGCCCGAAAACAATTGAAATTAGACTCGCCAAATCCGAGGGAACAAAGACCGTTTATCTCCGGTAAATCCCAGTCACGCTCAGTCCAATTCTCCGGCGGTGGGGCTGTTCTCGACCTCAGCGTCTTTGAACCGGGCAATAACCGCGGCGTGGATGACTATCGCATCTGCTTCGCCCATCGTTGCATGGAGGGAATTCTCATGGGGGGTTACCGGGAAGGCGCCAACTGGATTCCAGTGAGCTCACTCTACAAACGAGACTGGACTCCATTGCTGGCCGTTAAAGACCTGGGGCCAGGACGACGCGGAAACCCAAGGATTTGGTTGTAGGACCTGCTGGGCGATTGCTGGCAATAAACTGAACCAAAAGAAAAGCGAAGAACAATGGATCACACCAAGCGGGTTTTGTTTCAGGAAAAACGATCCAACCAATATGCTTAGTCTATTAAAGGCAAAGCAAATATGCATTTTAGCACCTTTTTTTACTATTATGGATAACCCTTAGGTGATGTTTCAGGTAGTAGACGATTGCCCGGCTGGAAACTGCGCACGATCCTATTGCCGGTTCATCACCCAGCGCAAGGCCTCGGGTTCGCCGACGGTCTTCAACCGCTCGTAGTAGGCCAGCAAGTCGGAGCCGGATAATGTCGCAAGCTTGTCCTGCCCCTGCTGGATCAGTTTTTTCCGGTCTTCACGCTGTTGAAGCAATTCCTTAAGCCGGTCCTTGACTGACCGCCCGGATGTGTCATAGGCACTGGCCGGATCCAAGGTTTCCAGGATTTGGCGTTCGATGGCGATCCCCACAAATTCCTCGATGATGGAGCGTGAGCCTGAGGATTGACCGAGTTGACGTCCCAGGGTGACGCCCATCTGCAGAGCGGCCTTTGAGGAGGCCTCGTCTCCCGCCTGCCGATAGAGATCGGATAGTTGGGTCAAGCTGCCCGCGAGGCTTTTGAGTTCAGCGAGGTGCGGCAGCGGTTGTCCGGATGCCAACATCGCGGCTTCAAGCGTTGAAAGTCCAGCGGCGCGGTAAGCATCCTCAAGGTTCCGAACATAATCCGGGTAGTAATCCTGGAATCCCGGCTTGCCCGAGGCCGCCACAAGTTCCTGGACCGCCAGATCGGTCTGACCCGACTTGAAGTAATCCTGGGCGGAGAGATAGTTGGCAAGGGCGTTGTCGGGCGCTGATTGTTTCCATGCGTCCAATCGTTGGCGGCGTTCTTCAGGCAGAGCCTTATCTTTGAAGGCAAAACATGCGGTGAAGTTCACGCGCGGATCCTGAGGATGCTTCTCCAAGGCTTCCCGCAGGAGACTCAAGTCTCCGGTAACTTGAGAGGCGGCTACGAGGCTTTCGGCGTTGCGTTGCTTCGTTTCGAGAAAGGGAGCCACCTGCCGGAGGCTGAGTTTCTTGCCCCCCGCCAATTGTTCAACCCAGTTCGATTGCAGCCGCGCATTGTCCGCTTCGAGATGGAGGGCTTCCGCTCTTTCCTGCCTTAACACACCCACTTCCCCTCGCAGCCGGAGCAACTCACGCCACTGATCCCCCGGCAGGGATGATGCCAGGTTCGAATGCAAAACCATGGGAGCGGGGAAACGATTCTGCGCCTGGTTCCCCGACAAACGTTGGATTTCCCGCCTCAGCTCCTCCTGCCGCCCGCGTTCCCGCTGTAGGGCCTGATGTTCCATCACCAAGACTCCCGCGATACCCAACGCCACCAGCAAACTTAAGGCGGTTTGAACCTTGTTCATAGCTCGATTCAGGGCACTATCGTCTGTTGCTTTTCCCAGGTCTCGAGACTGGCCTGGCTCGGCTCGGTGTGGACATGGACGCTGCCATCGGCCAAGCCGTAAACCTTGCTCCATTGACCGCTGGGCGCGCACCGGGCTTCTTTTTCGAGGAAAATAACCGTTTTGCCAGGATCCTTCACACTCTCCAAAGTGCCGCGATAGACGATCTCGAAGTGATTGGTGTCAAAGCCCAGCAAAGCCTCTGAGTTCTGAATCCCGGCGGCTTGTTCGAAGGTCTCGGGGAAGCGGCCGCCATGATCTTGCGCGTAAAGATGGAACGACAATCCCCATTGCTTCAAATGCTCGACTCGCATCTTGGTTTGTTCCTCGAACTCAGCCTCGGCGGGATCGTCGGGTTCACCGGTGACATCGCGTAACTCGCGGTTTTCCTTCCGCAAGCCTGTCAGGTTGTTCGACTGCTGCCGGAGGGCGCCGACCTCGGTCCGAAGCCGGCTCAGATCCCGGAGTTGTTTATCCCGTAACGCGTTTGGATGCTGCGTGGGCTCCCGATTCTCGGATGGACGCGGCTGTGATTCCGCCTCGCGTGCGAGCTGGGCGGCGCTCAGTTGCAGTGCCTCGTTTTCTTCACGCAACCGGTTCAAGGCTTGGTGCTCGAGAACCAGCGCCGTCCCGACACCGGCCGCGACGGCAATTCCAGCGGCAATTTTCAGTTTTGTCATGGCCATAAGTTTTAGGAAAGTCAGAGTCAAACCACTGCCGGCGGCGGCCTTGGCAATGGCCGCAACCGCAACCGTGCCCGCAAGGCCGGAGGGTGCGGCCGTGACGGCATGCGCGCCCAACAAACCGGCCAATACTCCCGCCGAAGCCCTCACTCCGCGGCGTTCCAGCAAATCCCGGAGCCTCGTCAAGGCGCGTGTCACACGCTTTTGCGCCGCATCCTCACTGCTGCCTATGGCCTCGCCCACCGATCGCAGGTCGCGGCCTTCAAAAAACCGCAGCATAATGGCGGCGCGATCCTGGGTATTGAGTTGGTTGATGGCCTCGTCTAACACGGGAGCGATCTCTTCAAAACCGGTGTCTGAGCCACCCTCACTGGCATTCATTTCCGCAGCCTGCCTTTCGCGATGATAACGCCGGCGTTCCCCTCGCAGGAGCGTCCAGGCGACATGACATGCGCGCCGATGCAGCCAGCCTCCCAGCATCACCTCCGGAGAAAGCGTCCGAGCCAGCCGCGCCAGATCCGTGAAGACGGTCTGCACAATGTCCTCCGCCAGGTGCGCATCCCCGTTCACCAGCCGCGCAGCCGTCGAATAGACCAGATCGATATACCGCGCGACCAGTTCTCGAAACGCCAGTTCTGATCCACGCGTGGCGTATTCCTGAAGCAATGCCCGGTCCGTCGTCATTTCTTTATCTTAAAGTGCCGCCCACAGGAAAAATCCGACAGGAAATTTACCATATTCAATAAAGCGGCGCCTCAACCGACTCGTTGAGGAGTGTGTATTCCTTTGTGAACACGATTGTTATCCGCCGGGGGATGGCGCAGCATTGATTTTGGGATTGCCGGCCGGATCGACGAGGGTTGCGGTAATGAAAACCAGCAGGCGCTTGGTGTTGGTGTTCGACTTTCCTCTGACTTTGACGGTTTCGGTCACCGGAAAGGACTCCATCACGATGGTCTCTCCGCTCCGTAAAACAGCCTGGGCTTGCATCGAACGAACTCTGAACCTTGGCAAAGGCGGTGCAATCGACTTTTTTCGGCCGTCCTGCCAAACACTGATCTTCTCACCCCAGGGCGGCTCGTCATAGCCCATAAACTCAACCAAGCTGGGAATTGCTGTTATGTGAATGGTAAAACCATCCTCATCGGCTTGCGGAACGATATCGAGGGTGGGTCCTGTGGGAATTGCCGAGGTCAGCAAGGACGGCTCGCCCATGACGCGCGGTTGCCCTGGCTGAACAACCGCCTTGGGATTAATGCCGGTCACCACGCTTTTCAGCTCGCAGACCTGGATCTGCGCTTGACGGCCGCTCAAGGTGGTCACGCGCGGCGCTGTCATGATGTCCACGCCGTTTCGTTGTTCCAGAGCTCGCAGGACATTCCGCATTTGGGTCTCTGTTAAATGCCCCTTACTGACCATGCCCAACAGGGTGTTCACCCGCAGGTTATGGGCGTTGGTCGCCGAACGCCCCGCCCAGTCCAGTTCGTCCCCTCGAAGTTCTTGCGAGCCAGTAACCGACACCGCATCGATTGTGTTCGTCTCCTGATGAGTCGATCCGGCCGCATCAGTAAATTCCATCTGTCCAAAACCCGCCGACACATAGAAATCAGGCGCCGGGTTCGAATCGGATGAAATCTCAACAAAGCGCGCCTCAATCATGATCTGAGGCGGCTGTGCGCTGAGAAACTGGATGGCTTTTTCGATCATGTCCAAGTCCTCCAAGGTTGCCCGTACAAAGAGCGCGCCGGCGCCGGCGCTGAAATAAAGAGCACGACCATTGGCTTGGCCCGGGGAAAAATCCACACCGGCCGTCCTGAGATTTTGAAGCAGGTTGGTGACAAATGTCCCCGCTGTCACTGGTCCTGCTGCGGACTCGAGCTTCACCTGCATCAGTCCGCGATCCACCTTGTATATCCGTGTAACCAGCCGGTTGGTTCCGGGGGGCGAATCTTGGTTTCTCGAAATGCCATCATCCATCAGATTCCCGAGAAGTGGCAAGTGAGTCTCAGGCCGGCTGAGGGCAGGCGGATTCGTTTTTATGCCTGTTCCTGACTGGGTGGAAATCCGAGGTGGCCCTTCAGCAGGCGACTCAACAACGGGGTTGACCCGCAAATCGTCCTGTGTCTCCGCTGTCGTATTGTCCCCCGCGGGCTCGAACGGTATATCGGCTTCGACCGCCGGCCTCATCGCCTCACAAAAGGTGGACAGCAGGCTCGGTTGCCCATGCACCCCCTGGGGCAGGATCCAAGCCACACCAACCAGGACAAGGACCACAAACACAACACTCGCGCCTAGACATCTCCACGTATTGTTTCGGATTTGACAGGTCCGAACTTGGCTGGAATCGAGCCGCAGCAACCGTTCAATACGACGTCCCAGGCCGGAGCGAAATCCGGCCATGCCCAATCGATGGATCGATCGCTGTTCCTGGACTTGGCGCGCCAATGCCAACAGACAACCCGCCATGTGAATCCACCTCTGCGCCGCGCCCGCCAACAGGAGCCCCAGGGAGATTTCGGCAAATAACAGGCCCAAAACCCCCAGCCACATTTCCATCGTCATCCCAGCATTCATGGCCTCTTCCTCCGATCTGAAATCACCCGCGATAATCGCTCCAGCTCCTCCGCGTCCACTTCACGTTCTCTTAACAAATCGCTGACCAGATCGGCCAACCTGCCATTAAAAACCCGATCCAACACATGCTCCGCCATCCCCCGTTCCACCTGGTCTTCCGTCACCGCAGCCCGATAAATGAAGGTGCGGCCTTCCAGACGATGCGTGACTAATCCTCGCTGCTCCATCTTCCGGAGCATGGTGGCAATCGTCGTATACGCCAGCGCAGGCTGGACATGAATCACGGCGTGAACATCGGTCACAGCCGCCTCCTTCCGCGCCCAAAGCACCTTCAGAATCTGCAACTGCAAATCCCCCAAGCGATGAATTCCTTTGAAGTTCATGATCGATTTCAGCTTTAACGACCCTAGTAATACTACCAAGGTAGTTTATAGGTCAAGCTCCACAGTTGCCCCCCGAAACGCGGAGGAAAAATCGAACCGAATCGACGCGAATAAACGTCAATATGGGCGGGCAAAATGTGAAGGCCCTGAAGGGTTTGGAAAACCGATGGACTGCCTCAGATCCTGCGACAACCGGGGTTGCGGGATCAATCCCGCGCTCCAGCCTGTCGGGTGAGGCTTGCTCGGGAAATTCCCTATTGAAAATTACTCCTTAAGAGTCACCCGGTTTTGCCGATACCAACTGCGGATAGTCCCGAAAGCCATCCTTGGGGTGGCGATGAAGGTCACCTGGGCGGGGACGACATAAGTCGTGGTCTGCCGGGGGTTCGCTATTCCAAAACACCGCGTCGGTAAGGCGAGAACAGAGCAGCCGGCGTGGCCGGCCCGTTTGACCGGCCCGAAACTGAAAAAACCGGTGTGACAATATCTGGCAAAAGCTTATGAAAATGAACCTGCGAAATCGAATATTGGTGCCAACCCTTGGACTCATCATTTTGGTTACCCTCGCGCTCAGCGCAACATCCTATTTCATGGCCCGCAATGCCCTGGAGACGTCGGTGGAGGAGAGCATGGCTGGGACCTGTGCCGCCAGCCTCCGCCAGATCGAGACCTGGATTGATGGACAGCGGGACAACTTATCGGTTCTCGCCGGCCAGCAGAACACGGTGAAATCCCTGGCGGCGGGCGCGGACGGTGACAAGGCCAAGAAAGAATGCAGTAGTGATTTCGCCCGGATGAAATCGCTCTGCGGCTATTATGAGGATATTCACCTGATTGACAACAAGGGTTTGGCCCGCGCTTCCTCGAATCCTGATTCGATTGACAAGCTGGATGTTTCTGAGCGGCAGTATTTCAAGGACGCGATGACCGGGAAATATTCGGTGTCGGAGGTTTTAGCCAGTCGCACGACGGGCAATCCCATTGTCGTTCTGGCCCTGCCGATCCAAGTGGATCAGCGCACGACAGGCACGCTGATTGGCGTGCTGGATCTGAACTGGTTCAGCAGCCGTTTCATTGCGAACATCAAAGTGCTCCGAACCGGTTACATTTTTGTTCATGACGAGAAGGGTGTGTTTATCGCCCATCCTCAGAAAGACCTGATCCTGAAGACCAAACTGGCGGATTTCAGCTGGAGCGGCCCGATTCAGCAGCAAGATCAGGGAGCGTTTCACTATACCTATGAGGGTATGGGAAAGGCGGGTGTGTTTGCGAAGAGCCAAGCCCTGAAGTGGGGCGTGGTGGCCACAGTGCCTCTTCAGGAGGCCGATGCCGCCGCCCGGCAGCTGGCCGGGATTAGCACGATTCTGGGATGCATCGCCGCTGTGGCGGGTTTCCTGTTGGTGTTCCTGATTGCCCGTGGCATTGCGCGCCCGGTCCACGCGGTGGCCGAAGGATTGGCTTCAGGTTCGGCCCAGACCAGTTCCGCTGCCGGCCAAGTGGCAGCCGCCAGCCAATCCTTGGCCGAAGGCGCCAGCGAACAAGCGGCTTCTCTCGAAGAAACAAGTTCCTCTCTGGAAGAATTGGCCAGCATGACCAAGCGGAATGCCGAGAGCGCCGGCAACGCCAAACACCTGGCTCAGGAAGCCCGACAGGCCGCCGAAACCGGCATGTCCAATACTCAACACATGACTCAGGCCATGGACCAAGTGAATCAATCCAGCCAGGATATGCGCCAGGCCATGGAAGCCATCAAACAATCCAGCGATGATATTGCCAAAATCATCAAGACCATTGACGAAATCGCCTTCCAGACCAACATTCTCGCCCTGAACGCCGCTGTGGAAGCGGCCCGCGCCGGTGATGCCGGAATGGGATTTGCCGTCGTCGCCGATGAGGTTCGAAACCTCGCCCAACGCAGCGCTCAGGCGGCCAAAGAGACCGCCGGCAAGATTGAGACTGCCATTTCCAAGAGCGAAAACGGCGTGCGGGTCAGCCTCCAGGTCACTCAGAACCTGCAAAGCATCGTCGGGAACGCCCGAGACGTGGAACAGAACCTGCGCGATATCGTCGATAAAGTCCGCCAGGTTGATTCGATGGTGGCCGAAGTGGCCGCTGCCTCCGAGGAACAACAGCGAGGCGTGGGCCAGATCAACGTGGCCGTCAGCCAGATGGATAAAGTCACCCAATCCACCGCGGCTACCGCCGAAGAAAGCGCAAGCGCCGCCGAGGAATTGAACGCCCAGGCCGAAGCCATGTCTGAAGCCGTCCGCGATCTCATGAGCCTGGTCGAAGGCCAAGCCAAGAAGGACTCCGCATCGGCATCCGCTAAAATCCCCGCCAAGCCTTCCCCGACCAAGGCAACAAAATCCGTCCTGATTACGTCCCGCACTCAGACCAAAGATCCTGCCAGCGGCAATGGCAATGGAAACGGACACGCCACAAAACATAAAGGGAACGAGGAATCTTTGGGGATGCCCGCTTTGCCGCCGGCAAGAGAGACCAAATCCGCGACCGGTGGATTCACCGACTTTTAAACCAGTCGATTCATTCTCGATTTCGTTGCTCACACGGGGTTGATGTGAAACAAGCCACGGCCCTTGCGCCGTGGCTTGTTTGTTGCCATAAAGACCCTGAAATCCCGAAGGCCTGCTCACTGGACAATCGCGATTCGATAATAGCGTTGCCCTGAAGCCGGTAAAGGCCGCGAATCGATGTAGGTCTGGATCGAAGGCGATCCCACAGGAGCCGGATCAATCTCATCGATCAGCGGGCGGATGACCGGCTGGAAATCCTGTATGCCCGATCCCCTAAGATGATCGACCGAGTAGATCCGATAGCGCGTGCCGCCCACGGATTGCCAGACCACGACACGATGGCCGTTGGCATCCAGTCGCGCAGAGAGAATAGCGAGCCATGAGCCCGCGTCTCGAGGTCCCGTGTTGGCGGTGTATTCCTCGAGGTTCGTAAAGTGATCGTCATCGGGATCCGCTTTGGGATTGTTAAGGTCCCAGTAGTTTTCCCAGGCATCCGGCATGCCGTCACGATCCACATCGGCCGAGGCTTGAACCCGCAAGGTCACGGTCGCTTCCGCGCTGTTGGTTTCACCGTCATGGACGGTGTAACGGAGCAAATCCGTGCCGATAAATCCATGCGCAGGCTGGTAAACCAGGGTACCCGTCGAGGATTCGATCGCGGCCAGACCGTGCATGGGCACGCTTGTCAAGACAAAGCTCAAGTTCGATGAATCCAAATCGGCAGCCCTCAGCCTGTTGGTGGTTGTGGTGTCGGCGGCCATGGTCAGGTTTTCGCTGCTTGCGACTGGCGCATCATTCACCGGCCGGATTTCGAAAGTGATTTCCCCGGTTGTTGCACCGCCCCGTCCATCGAGCGCTTGGTAAGTAAACGCGGTGCTTCCGTTATAGTTGGACGCCGGTCTGAAGAAAAAAAAGACGTTGGACTGGGTGATGTCGCCAATCGATGGAGGAGTGGCCAGCTCGAAATGAAGATGGTCACCGTCAGGATCCGTGGCCACCAACCGCATATCGAGGGTGATCGGCGTATCTTCGTCGAGAGAAATCGTTTGATTGGGAGCGACCGGGGCATGGTTTCCCGCTTTCACAGAGACTTCCGCCGACGGAGTTCCTTGGCCGAAGGTGTTCTGGCCGGCAACGACATAATAATACACTTGGCCAGGGATGACATCGCTGTCGGCATAAGTGGTGATGCGGGCGGAGTGCATGGGGATATGCGGGCCGCCGCTGTTGGTGCCGCGGCTCAAGACATAATTGGTGGCGCCGTCAAAGGGCGTCCAGGTTAACACAACATTCGTCAGCGTCGCGGTCGCTTGAAGAAGCGTGGCTGGCCGGGGCGGTCCCGGAACATATTCGTAAGCGCCCATGTCCGGCCGCGCAGGGGGAATCGAGTCGCCCTCGACCGTCCGCGGGTTCCCCTCGTAGTCGGTCGCGGGAATGCCTTCCCCAGTTCCGCCGTCGATGCCTGGCGAAACGGCTTGCAGGCGGTAATCCCCCAAATCGGCCTGAAGGAATATCGGCGCGGCCGAAATATTGCCATTCATTCCGACAAAATTGGTTTCCACCCCCATGCAGGGCTGGCCATTCGTCGAATACAGATTATTGCACTGCACATTGGGGGAATTGACATCGTTCATTCCGCCCATGGATAGCGCGGGTTCGCCCACCACAATATTGTTTCGTACCTGTGCGCCGACATCAAAGCCGTCCGCCGAGATTCCCGCTCCCGCAATCCGACCATTGCCAAGAATTGTATTGTGAATCACATAAGGTCCGCGCGCGCCCCAAGGCACCAGCCACGCGATCCCATGTCCGTCGTTTTCCAGGATCAGGTTTTGAATGATGTCCGCATCCGATTGATTGACCATGTTAAGTCCGTCTCCACGATTCTGTTGGATCATGTTGTTGCGAATGATGGGCGATCCGGCCGCAAACATGGTGATACCCGCCCCATTACCCTTCATCAGGTTGCCTTCAATGAGCGGAGAAGCCGCGCCGCCCAAATGCATCGCTGGGCCCTTGCAGTCCAGGATCATGTTGTCAACCACAACGGGAGAGGCGAACTGGCAATCCATCCCATAACCGCATCCTCGAATGATATTCGACCGAATGGTCGGGTGGGCGCTGTTGACCCGGATCCCGCCGGCCCCACCCACCAGAGTAAAACCCCGCAGCTCGCATTCCACCGGCTCCCCCCCGGTGAAGGTTACCGCAACAGCGTCCGCCGGAGGGGCCAGGATGGTGGTTTCAGGACCGGCCTCGCTCCGAACAGCAACCCGCTTTCCTCCAAAACTGATGGTCTCAGGATAAGTGCCCGGACCCACCAGGACGACATCCCCAAAAACACCAGCCGCGTTAACAGCCTCTTGGATCGTTGGGTAATCACCAGGAACTCGGACTGTCCGAGACTCGGGCACCGCCGGCGCCAGCATCGAGTGATACCGCAAATCACCCTGCATCGCTCCCATAAAACACTCGCAGCTGTGGGAAAACGTGGCCCAGAGACGATCAATCCCCCCACTCGGGTCCGTGTGGATTTCCAGGATCTCGAAACTCCCGCACACCGTGTTGCACCCACGGCCATTCCCATAAACCGTGAGGCCCGGGAGCTGATCGTTGAAAGGATACCGCACCGCGTTGGCATACTCACCGGCTGCCAGGTGTTGGTTCGAAGGTGCGTCCAGTTGAATGCGAAATCCAAAGGCATCCACCGAGAGGGTGGAAACGTCTCCCGAAACCTGAAAGTCCGCGGCGTTGGTTGTCATGTAGGTGGCCCCCGCCCCAATATAATCGCCGGGAGGACTGACCAATAACACCAGATTCGACTGGGCCAAAGCGCTCCCGCCCAGTTGCCATGCGGCCAAACCAAGACAACCTATAAATCGTATTGTCGACTGCTTCATAAAGCTGGAATAAAATGTTAGAAATCGATACCCAATTCCTTTACGCAGGTCAAAAGGATATCTTTTTTAGAGGATGGCGGCGACGCGGGTGCCGATGGATTCAGAACCCGCAAAAAAAGGGACAGGTCGTTGCAGGACTCTGTCCCTTCTCGAAAGGAGAACAGGATCAGTTCATCGGTTTTTTTGCCGTGATGGTGTCACTGCGCGGGAGGCGCCCAAATCGTGCGGAAGAATTTGGATGTATTATCCATTGGGACGCTGGCAGGACTGCCGGTGGCGCCGGGCACGTCCGTGTAGGGTCCCTGGACGGTGGGCGCGCTCTGGAGTTGGATGTGACCCTGGCCACTCCATTCCCCCCAGGAGATCACCAGGTTGTTCGCACTCCTGGACACACTCAAAGACGGGATGGCCGGATAGAGGCGCTCGATCCTGAAATTGTCGATGACCAGGGTGTTGTCGGCATCGTAACCCCAGTCCGTGCTGGAAGCGATGTTCTCAATCTGCCACTGCGTGCGCAACTCGGTGAGTTGGTTGAAGTGCTCGACAAAATTGGTCTTGCTGCCCAATCCAACCTGGCCTTTATTCAACAGGAAGGTGTAGGTCCGCCATTCAGTTCCCAATTCAGTCAATTGGAAGTCGAGGCGCGCGACCAGGTCTGCGTCGGTATTTTCGTCGGCAGGCTGGAGGGTATCGTCGGGAGCATCCATGAACAGCTGGAGTGCGCAGGTGGTGCTTGGGCGATCCGGCGCCAATCCCGCCGCACGTGCGTCAAATGACAAACGATAGCCGGTCAAGTCGCCTGTATTGAAAAGGGAATAGTCCACGGGGCCGGTGCCGCCGGTGCCGCCGCCTGCCCACTGGGGAGGATCATTGGCAAGCTCGGTGTTATCCATCTGCAAAATCCAGGCGTTGCTGCCGCCCACCCCATAGCCGGCCGCCTCCATCGAGGCGGTCACCAACGGTAGCGTGCTGTTTTGCGACCAGTTGTAATGATATTCATTGGTCGCCGGCTGATCGTCCATGTTCCAGTAGGCAATCGTTTTCGCCACGGTGGGCAAAGGCACTGTGACGGAACTCCGTTTGACCATCTGGAGCATCAGATTGTCCACCACAATGGCATTGCCGACATCAAAGCCAAACGCATCGCTGGGCACGTGGATATTTACGTTGTAGGTGAGGCTGGTGATATTGTCATGACCGGCGGCAAAAGTCGCATCCGAGCTATCGGCCAGGCTGCCTTCGTCCAGCGTGAAAACGAAATGCTGCTTGGTGGATCGAGCCGAAAAAGGCAGGTTCACTTGCAGAATCTTGGCCGGAGTCGCATCGCTGTTATTGAATTGCACCTGCATTTCGAAACGCGCCTCGGTCGCCGGAGCCTCCAATCCTTCCACGTACGCGTCGAAACTGAAGAGGTAATCTTCACGATTGGTGCTGGTGAAGAGTGTGGGATCCGCGTCGGGACGAAATTGAGGACCGCCAAATCCGGTGCCGTAGTTGTTGTAGCCCGGCAGCAAAGAGAGGTCAAAAGCATACCGGCACAGGGCATTGGTCATCTCGGGATCTGCGACAGGATCGTAATAAGCCCGATCCGGTCCCTCATAAATGCCCAGGCCATCGTCTCCGTAATAATATCCATAACCCCAGTCCGAAGGGCCAGCCGCATCAAAGGTCGTCAGGGCCAGTACATTCGTGCTATCCGCCATTGCGCAGGTATGAATTCCCGCGGAGCCCGCCAGCGCCAATCCCACAATAGTCAAGGGAAGGTATCGATGTAATTGCATGTATAAATTAATGTATTGATTTGAGTCTTAACTTGATAGACCAGATACAAATCCGCTCCGCCGCTATCGAGGCTGAGCTTCGGGCTCCCCGGCGTCTTTTCGCATTTCGTCAATCCCTCGGTCTGGATTGTACAAACTCGATCTCTTCATAACACACTCGGAAGTTCAGGAACGCCAGTCGAACCGGTCTTTTCAAATGGAAGACCGCGAGCCTGGCTCTTGCCAGACTCCGGCCCGGACTTTACAGCCCTTCCGCAGCGGGTGGCGAATTCATGACCTATCGTCCAATGGATTAAATAGCATGTTTCGTGCCAGACTGCCGGAATGGTTTTGGGCTGTCACAGTTTTATAGGCGGCGCTATGAATGCTTGCGCTTGCGCAATTCATTATGTCGTCGTGAAAAAGGCTTTCGGATACGGCTGGCCCTATCGCGGGCTCTTTGTGCATTTTTCCATTTGAAGGCGCTGGCCCGCGCGACTGTTGTCGCCTCTGGGCATTGGGCGGGGGAAAAGGCAAGCCTTAGATGAGTCCGCGGCGGCGGGCGATGTCGGCCGCCTGGGTGCGGTTCTGGGCCTGGAGCTTGTCGAGGATGTTGGTGACGTGGTTTTTGACGGTGCCTTCGGCGATGTGGAGTTTGCCGGCGATTTCCTTGTTGGGAATGCCCTGGGCCAGCATCACCAGAACTTCGCGTTCACGGTCGGAGAGCGGTTCGATCAAGTCCCCGGGTGAATGCAGGGCGGCGCGCAGGGTGCGGGACGCGATCTCGGGCTGGATGAACACTTCGCCAGCGCGCACTCGGCGGATGGTTTCAATGAGTTGATCTGCCGGCACGTCCTTGAGCAGGTAGCCGACTGCGCCGACGCGGACGCCTTGGAACACGTAATCATCACGGTCAAACGTGGTGAGGATGATCACCCGGGCTTGGGGCCAGGAACGGCAGATGGCGGCCGTGGCCTCCACGCCGTTGAGGTTCGGCATCTGGATGTCCATCAGAATAATGTCGGGCTTGGTTTGGAGCGCGAGTTTGACGGCGGTTTTGCCGTCTTCAGCTTCGCCGACGATATGGAAACCGGGCTCGGTCTCGAGCAGGGTTTTCAATCCCTGGCGCATGAGCGTCTGGTCTTCAGCCAGGAGGATCCGGATGGCATTCATCAGCTAATCACCGGTATTTGAGCTTCGATCAACGTGCCACGGTTGCCCGCGGCGGACACTGTGAACGTGCCGCCTATGCCTTCGACGCGTTCCCGCAATCCGCGCAAACCATAATGTCCCGGTCTCTGCTCGGCGTTGGGTGGCAGCCCGATGCCGTCATCGCTGATCTTCAGCCGCACGGCGCCGGCCTGCAAGGACAGGTTGACACCGACATGCCGGGCTTGCGCATATTTTTCCGCGTTCATCAGGGACTCCTGGGCGACGCGCCAGATGACTTCCGAGACAATTGGCGGCAGGCCGTTCGCGCCTTCCGCCAGGTGGATTTCGATGTTCGTGCCTGAACGCTGGCTGGAATCGGCGCAGAGTGAACGCAGCGCATCCGTCAGCGGGCGATCGCCCAAACCTGTGGTGCGCAAATTGGCGAGGGACCGTCTCAAGTCCTCCATGCTGGTCCGGCTGAGTTTCCGCATTTCGACGAGCAGGGTTCCGGCGCGCGCGGGATCGGTGCTGAGCAAGCGTTGCGCCGCCTCCAGCTGGACGGTGAGTGTCGACAGTGAATGCCCCAGGCAATCGTGGAGGTCGCGGGCCAGGCGTTCTCGTTCCTGAAGGACGGCGAGTTCGGCGTCGCGTTGCCGGGCCTCTTCGAGTTCGCGTTTGGCGGCCTCCAATTCCAGGATCAAACGTCCCCGCTCCCCGCTGGTGACCACCGTTCGACCCAGGAACAGGATCAAAGCCACCAAAGGCGCGGCTTGAGTCAAGGCGGAAAACCAGTCCCCGGCATCCCAGGTGGCAAGTCCGCGCCACCCATGCTGATTGAGGAGAAATGCCATGAAAATCAGGGCGCTTCCAGGAATGGATGTCCGCAACGGGAATGCCGAAATCTGCCCGAGGTAGGCAATTAAACCCCAGGCAAAATGCGGCTGAAAACGGCATTCCGCGAGAACCACGACAACACTGGTTCCGATATATCCCCACCACCCCCATTGCAGGGATCGGCTCTCCGAGCGATTCGGGGGTGCGCCC
Source organism: Verrucomicrobiota bacterium (assembly GCA_022709905.1). GTDB lineage: Bacteria > Verrucomicrobiota > Verrucomicrobiia > Limisphaerales > UBA1319 > JAKLHY01. The sequence continues at coordinate 38,560 of JAKLHY010000068.1, forward strand.
ATGCTCGCCAGGAGGGCTTGAAACCGCCTCCAGGCCGGCGAGGTGGTGACGCTTGGAATCGCAAAGAACACCAGATAAAGCAGCATCTGGACAAATACCAGCGCGCCCAAAACGGCTTCATTCCTTCCGGGCGCGCCGTTCAGACTTCGCAAGTGGGCGGCGAACGTGATGCCCAGTCCACAGAGGAACGTCCCGTGGAACAATAGAAGAAACGCCCGGAACTGACGCGTTGGCAGCGGCAGTTCCAGACCGGTAGCGGGCATGGAGGGCGAGCTCATATCAACCCTGATGAGTCAGCGCGAGTGTATCCGAACCCTCTCGGACGCCGCAAGCGTGTGAGTTACTGTTGGGTGAGCTTGCCTGCAAGATCCTTGTTGTTCGGGAACATGACGGCGCCGCGTTGCCAGATCTCACGCGCTTTATCGGTGTGACCGTACTTTTTATACTCGTCGCCCAATAACGCGTAGGGCATCGCGAAGTGCGGTTGTGGCGCCTGCGATTCCTGCTGCTCGATGAGGGTCACAAGATGCTGCATGACTTCGGTTCCCCGGTTCATTTGGGTTGGCCAATACGACATGGCCAGGGCTTTGGTATAACGCGCATCCCAGTTCGACGAATCGATCTGCAGGGCCGCATCAAAAACCTGATCGGCTTTCATGGCAAGGATGCCTTGTTCCCGCATGTCCTGGATGGTGCCGCACTTGTGCAGATAGACCCGGCCGAGGGCCGCCGCGGTTTCGGCCGATCGCGGATCGTCTGTTATTCGTTGTTCCAGATCAACGATCGCCTGGTCGAGCTTTCCCGCCTGCCGCAGCTGTTCCAAGGCAGTCTGCCTGGCGTCGAAACCTGAGCTTGAGGAAACAAGACAATCCACTGCCTGCCTGAGCAACGCCTGGCCGCCGACAGCCATGGTTCCTCCCGGAGGCGTCGCCGCCGTGGCCGCCACCGGCGATCCCTCCGGTGTTTGAGGCTCTTCATTTCTGCCGCTGATGGGTTGTCGAACCGGCTTTGCTGTGGCGATCGACGTCTTCACGGCTGGATGAACTTTGGCGCTCTCGCTCCGGGGCGATTCGGATAATGTTGCACTATCGGTTGCTAGACTGCTTTGCTGGGAGTTCCGATGCACGGCAACCCAGATCAGAAGCCCCAGGGCGATTACGGCTGATGTCATTAAAACCCATGTTTTCATAAAATGCTCTTTCCAGTTCTTTTTCATTGTGAAGCCACATGCGGTGGCGATTTAGCCTGCTCCGACGCCTGAACGGGATTCCGAAGCAAGTGTGAGCAGTCTGAACAAAAGAGCCGTGTCCGCCCAGACCCCGAAGTCACAATTTGCATAGATCAAAGGTCATGGTCGGTGGGGGCTGGAATGGCCCAAATCCGCATCTAAGAGCCTGTTTGAGTGCGCCGTGACAAAGGCGCAGAACTCCAGTGGGAGAGTAAACGAAACCCACCCGGCAACT
>JAKLHY010000069.1 GCA_022709905.1 Verrucomicrobiota bacterium
GGGGGGCATGTCACGGGCCGGCTCATCGGAGGGAATCTCTCGCTTTTAACCTCGTTAGTGGGAACGCCCTATCAGCCCAGCTTTCGGAAGGCGTTGCTTTTTGTCGAGGAAGTGGCGGAGGAACCGTATCGGATTGACCGGATGTTCACTCAACTGATTCACGCGGGTGTGCCGAAGAAGATCGCGGGCCTTTTAACAGGTCAGTTTAGTCACTGCATAGCCCGCGTGGCAGGCCGGCCGAGTTTCACCCTGGATGAAGTGCTTGGCGGACAGGAGAAGGAGTGGGGAGTGCCGTGGGTGAGCAATCTGCCGTTTGGACACGTCAGGCGCAAGATCACGCTGCCGATTGGGGTGCGAGCGCGACTGGATTTCGATCAACGCGAGCTGCGGTTCCTGGAAGCGGCGGTGATTTAGGCGCTTGGACTCGAATGTTCCGGGGCGTGCGATGGAGGCTTTTTCGGGCATTCAAAAGGACAATATTATCTTGAGTTGACGCGCTTTAAGTCCCATAGTGCCTCGCACAACTCCATAGGGCCTGCTTTCATCGGAAAGACACTGGCCAACCGTGATGGTTCCATCAACCAGGAGAGTATTCATGAGCAAACGACTGATGCGTTTTTCGGGCCTCGTCTGGCTCACCGCATGCCTGACGTTCATGTCAGGGCAGGTCGTCCAGGGTGAAGTCATCGGGAATTCGCTGGACGACTTTTCAGGCACCCAAGGAGAAAACGGGTGGTTTTATGGTTATCGCAATGTGACGTTGGATGGCAAGGGAATCAACTACGATCCCAACGTCGACTTTCTGCCGTTTGACAGTTTCCTGTATGACGGCTCCAAGTGGGATTTCGACATGGGGGGAGGGGGCGCGCCCTGGACCGAAGTGGCGCAGGAGGCGATTCATCCCAACGGTTCGAACAACGGCGAGCAGCATTGGGCGATCCGTCGTTATGTCCCGAGCGAGTTAAGCGCCGCCACAACGGTGGCCGTGACTTGGCATGCTCGGAAACAAAACACCGGTGGCGGCAATGGGGTGACCGGGGCGCTCCATCTGAATGGCGTTCGCGTGCAATCCGCGGTCATCGCCTTCGGGGACAGTGCGGGTGTGACGAACGTGTATTACATGAACGCCAGGCCAACCGACATGTTGGATATCATTCTCAGCCCTGTGGGGTCCAATGGTTCCGATGAGGATGGTAGTGATGGTTCGTATACGTGGATGAAGATCGAGACGGTGCCCGACACGGATTCAGACGGCCTTCCCGATCCCTGGGAGGATCTTTATTTTCCGGGAGATCTCACCAAGCTAAGCGCGGCGGGGGACGCGGATGGCGATGGAATGACAGACACCGCCGAGCTGGCCAAAAGCACCCATCCCAACAACGCCGACACAGATAATGACGGCTTGAAGGACGGAGTTGAGACCAACACAGGCACCTATGTCAGCGCCAGCAACACAGGCACCGATCCATTGAAGGCCGACACCGACGGAGACGGTCGCAAAGACGGGGATGAGATCCTGGTGGCGCCGTTGACCAATCCGTTCGATGCGGACAGCGACGATGACAATTACCTGGATGGGGATGAGGTGGCGACGGGACACAATCCGAATGATGCCGCTGATAACGTCGAGGCTACAGCCATTGCGAATTCCGCGAGTGGATTCTCGGGTGTCCAGGGCCAGAACGGCTGGTACCATGGGTATCGGAATTACACCGCGGATGGAGGTGGTGATGATTACAATGCCGATACGGGCTTCATTGCCTTCAAAGGCGAAGACGGGATGGGGGATTGGGATGGCGAGACTCAGCAGTGGTCTGGCAACCAATGGGATCTCAACACCGCCGCTGCCGCGCCCTGGACCGAGCTGGGCACAGAAAACACTCATCCGAACGGCCCGAGCCCCGTGCATTGGACCGTCCGGCGCTGGGTAGCCAGCGACCTGACCAAGGTAACGCCGTTGGCCTTGCGGTGGCATGTGCGCAAGACGAATCTGGGTTGTGGCAATGGTGTCACCGGAGGTCTCTACATCAATGGCCAACTGAAAGACAAAGCCGTTGTCCTGCCGGGCGATGGAACCGGTGTGACGCATACATTCTTTGCGAACGTGGCTCCTGGGGACAAGATTGATATTACTTTGAGTCCGCAGGGCACTGATGGAGGATTTGCCGATGGATGTGACGGCAGCATCTCGCGTTTGCTCGTCGATCCGACCCTGCCGGCAAACCCCATCCAGCCCGATGGGACGGTGTTTGTTCCGGTGGGCGCCGGAGACAGCGATGGCGACACGCTGCCGGACGTTTGGGAAAAGCTCTATTTCCCGAACGATCTGACGAAACTGACGGCCAGCGGGGACTACGACCAGGACGGCTTAAACGACACCGGCGAATATCAGCGCGACTCCGATCCGACCAAACCTGACACCGACGGGGACGGTCTGACCGACAAAGTGGAAACGGGCACCGGGACTTTCGTGAGCCCGAATGATACTGGCAGCAATCCGAAGAAAGCTGACACGGATGGGGATGGTTTAAGTGACGCGGCGGAAGTCCAGGGCACGCCGGCCACAAACCCGAACAAGGTCGACAGCGATTCCGATCAGTTCAGTGATCCGGAAGAACTGGCGGCGGGCACCGATCCGAACAATGCGGCTGAGAATCCGCTGACCTACGTCATTGCCAACTCGGAGAAGGAATTCTCCGGAACCCAGGGCAAGGACGGTTGGTACAATGGCTATCGGAATTACGATCCGGTGGCGGCCGTGGTGGATTACGATCCCAATGCGGACTTCATTCCGTTTCCGGGAGGCGAAGGCCAGGGAGACTGGGATGGCGTGGCGCAGACCTGGAACAACGGCAGTTGGGACCTGGAGACCGCCGCGCAAGCCCCATGGACGTATCAAACCGCTTTGAGTGTGCATCCGAACGGGGCGAACAGCGCTCCCGACACTGGTTTGGAGAGCTGGGTTACACGGCGCTGGGTCGCTTCGGAGCTGACCAAAGCCACTCCGGTTGCCCTGATCTGGACCGTGAAGAAGGAGAACCTGGCCAATGAAGGCGTGACCGGTGTGTTGTTTGTCAACGGCAAACGCGTGGATTCGGCCACAATTGCCGGCAATGACGGCAAGGGCCAAACCCGGCGTTTCTACGTGAACTTGAAGCCCACGGACATCGTCGATTTGGCGCTTTCACCTGAAGGCGTCAACGCCGATCGGAACGATTGGTCTGACGGTTCGATCACCCTGCTCTGGGTGGACACGAAGATTCCGCCCAACCCGACCCAGCCCGACGGCACGCCGTTTGTCCCGGGCGGGCAGATCAAGGTGTCGGGCGCCTACTCGTATGCGACCGGCACATTTACGTTGACCTGGCCTTCCGAGGCGGGAGCCAAGTACAGTGTCCATGTCTCGACCGATCTGAAGACCTGGACTCCGCTGAAGACGGGCCTCGATAGCGGAGGCGCCACCACATCGTATGTGGAGGTGCTGATGCCTCAACCTGCGGCCCGGTTCTACAAGGTCTCGACCCCATAGGCCGCCTCCGGCCCTGAATCCGGATCCGGCATTTGCTTGACGGTGCAACGCCCGCCAGCCCATCCTGATGAGGTTGGCGGGCGTGCATTTTACAGGCAGATTGACACGATACGAGCGGGATTGCACACGATGAGGGCCGCTAAGATTCTTCGTTTCACCGCGGGTATCTGGCGCCTTTGGGTGGCGGGGATACCGGCGATGCTCCTTTTTCTGGGAGGCTGCGGCAAGTCATCTACTCGAAGCGATTCCGATCCGGCGGCCCCGGCGGCAACCCCGAAAGGCCCCGTATTTTTTCGTGAAGCCGCCGAAAAGACCGGCCTCAAATTTGTCCATGATTCGGGTTCGCTCGGGGAATTTGTGATGCCCGAACATATTGGATCCGGGGCGGCCTTGTTGGACTACGACAATGACGGGCTTCTGGATGTCTACCTGATCCAGTGCGGGGGGCCCCAGTCGAGCTCGCTGAACCAACTGTTTCACCAGCAACCGGATGGTTCCTTTCAGAACACGAGCCAAGGATCGGGCCTGGATGTTGCCGGGGTTGGAATGGGGGCAACCGCCGGCGATGTCAACAACGATGGGCTGACCGATCTTTTTGTGACCGAATACGGTCGTGTGCGGATGTTTTTAAATCGCGGCGGCGGGCGGTTTGAGGATGTCACGACCGAGGCGGGCATTGACAACGGGCGTTGGGCGACGGCGGCATCGTTTGTGGATTACGATCGGGATGGATGGCTGGACTTGGTGATTGGCAACTACGTGGACTACAATCCCAACCAACAATGTTATGACCCGGCAGGGAAACCCGATTTTTGTGGCCCGCAGAATTTTCAGACCACGGTGAGCCGGCTTTATCATAACCGCAGCGCCGGTTTGGGCAGAGGCAAGGTCAGTTTCGAGGACACGACGGTTCGTTCGGGATTTGCCAAACACCAGGGCAAGGCTCTGGGACTGCTCTGCGCCGATTTTGATGGCGACCGGTGGCCCGATATCTTTGTCTCGGATGACGGGGTTCCCAATCGGCTCTATATCAATCAAAGGAATGGAACATTTATCGAGGAAGCTGCCCTGCGGGGGCTGGCCTTCAATGCGATGGGCACGACGGCGGGGAACATGGGGATTGGTTTGGGAGACATCAACAACGACGGTTTGTTTGACCTGTTCATCACGCATCTGACCCATGAGCAGCACGCGTTGTGGGTTCAGGGCCCCCGGGGCATGTTCGAAGATCGGATTGCGGGTTATGGGTTGGCGAATCTTGCCTGGCGTGGCACGGGATTCGGGACGGCGCAGGTCGATTTTGACCTGGACGGCTGGTGCGATCTGGCGGTAATTAACGGCGCCATCCGACGGGGAAGCGCGCATCAGGCGCCCGGCTTGCTCGGCCTGATTCCCTTCTGGATACCGTATGCTCAGCGCTACCAGCTCTTTCTCAACGATGGCCGGGGCCGGATGATCGATGTGTCCGCAGCCAATCCTGAGTTTTGCGGTTTTGCGGGGATTGGGCGGGGATTGGCCTGTGGGGATATCAACAACGACGGCGCTTTGGATCTTTTGGCGGTCTGCGCGGGGGGACCGGTCCAGTTGTTTCTCAATATCGCTCCCCGTCGTGGACACTGGCTGACAGTCAGGGCTTTGGATCCGAACCTGGGCCATCGGGATGCCATCGGATCCGAAATCCGTCTCCAGGCCGGAGGGCAATGTTTTTGGCGGCTGATTCAACCGAGCACGGGCTACCTGGTGAGCAACGATCCCCGCGCTCATTTTGGGCTGGGTCCGATCCAGCAAATCGATTCTTTGAGTGTGATCTGGCCGGACGGCAAGGAAGAACGGTTCCCAGGCGGAGCTGCGGATCGTCATTTGATTTTGCAGAAAGGGATGGGGGAGAAACCATGAGTCATTCTCGTCATCGCCACACGGAAAAACGGACTGTCAAAACGCCGATTGCCCCGTCATCCGGGGCGCGCGCCGGAAAAAAGGTGAAGGCACTGGGAGTTGTGGGGATGGTCATGGCGTGCGTGTTGGTTTTGGCTGGCTGGTGGGCGTGGAATGCCAGACGTCAGACAGTTGCATTGCCGGTCATCGACTGGACGGCGATGGATCCGGTTGTTGTGGCCACGTTAAAACAACATCAAGACACCGTGCGGCAGAATCCGAGATCCGGATCGGCGTGGGGCTGGCTGGGGGCGTTGCTGTGGACGTATGATTATCGTCCCCAAGCCTGCGAGTGCCTATCGGAGGCCGTCCGTTTGGAGCCGGACAATCCTCGCTGGCCTTACTACCATGGTCTGGCCCTCCTGATCGCCCAGCCTGCCGAGGCCGCGGTAAAGTTTCGCGAGGCCGCCCATCTCTGCGGAGTCGATCCCGAGGCCCCCCGATTCAGGCTCGTTCGTGTGCTTGCGGAACTGGGGCATTGGGATGAAGTGCAGCGGGAACTGGAACCTTTGCTTCGGCTGAAGCCCGACTTTACGCCGGCCCAACTTATCCAGGCACGGATGGCTCACGCGCGGAGCAATCTCACGGAGGCGATTGAACTGGCTCGCGGGTGCGTTGAGGATCCGCGAACCACGCGTTCGGCGTGGGCGCTGTTGGCGATTCTTTACCGGCAGCATGGGGATTTGGCGGCCGCCGCCCAGGCCGCCCAACGGTCCACAGCCAGCCCGACGGATCAAGGTTTTGGAGATCCCTTCGAGGCCGAGGTGCATCTGAGACGCAACGACCCTCGGGTCCTGAGTGAACAGGCGCATCCTTTGTTGGCAGCGGGGCATTTGAAGACAGCCGCCAATTTGATCGATCAATTGGTTCGCCAGCACCCCGCTCATCCGGAAACCTGGCTCTTGCATGGCAGGTTGCTGTTGCTCCAAAAAGACGCTGTCCAAGCCGAAAAGTCATTCCGACATCATCTGGAGCTCAGCCCGCAATCGGTGCAGGGTTTTTTCCAGCTTGGACTTGCTTTGCTCAATCAAAACCGGTTTGCCGAAGCGGCCCGGGTCTTCGAACAGGCAACCCAATTAAAAACGGATTACGGACCTGCCTACTTCAACCGCGGATTGGCCCTGGCCCGGTCTGAACAACCCCGGGAGGCCATGGCTGCTTTCAAGGAATCGCTCCGGCACAATCCTGAACGCATTGACACCTACTTCCTGTTGGCCGACCTGCACCTGAAATTCGGTGAAAAAACTGAGGCTGCCCGATTGCTCGATCAGGCTGAGGCCATCCAGCCCAAGGACCGGCGACTGCTGGAATTGCGCAGACGAATCCTTCCATGAGGCTTGTGATGAACCGGCGCACAATTGCGGATTGCGGATTGCGGATTGCGGATTGCGGATTGCGGATTGAAGGGAAGCAGGGGCAAAGCCATTCAAGGATTCAGAGGGCGATGACCTGCGAGGACCGATGAGACACCAGTGCCGCGGTAAACAGACGGTGACTCAGGGCCGCCTCGTCGGGAGTCGGGCAACCGGCGAACCTTGCGCGAGGCCGGCCCTGTTGGAGTTCTTCCATAAAAGCGGCCCACATCTGCAGGATGGCATCGGAGGATCCAAACTCGAAGTTGGCGCCGGTAATGGTGGGATAGGCTGTTTCGTGTCCGGTCTGGACCTCTCCCCAGATTTGATCGCCGCCGGAATAGGATAAAAGCTCAAGCCGTTTCGGATCGCGGGTGGAGAAGCGAACGGAAGTTTTCGTGGCCAGGATTTCGAGGTACCAGCTGTTTTTCTGTCCGGGGGCAATGCGCTGGGTTTTTAGGGTCCAGGGGAACGTGTCGCCGGTAACAGGATCTTCGGTTTCGCACAGCAGGATGGCGTTATCCCAGGTTTGGCATGGGACGCGCTGGCCGGCGGCATCGGGCCGAGTGGGAATGATCTTGGAGAAGAGGGCGCGGACATTACGAGGTTTCCAGCCGGCGCGAAACGGCAGGACACAGGCATGCATGCCCAGGTCGCCCAGACAGCCGTATTCGCCGTTGAACTCGACTTGGCGTTTCCAGTTGATCGGTTTCTGGGGATCGAGGTCGCTCGAATGCAAAAAGCCCGTGTTGACCTCGAGGATTCGGCCCAACTCGCTGCGCTCGATCAAGCGACCGATCTTCTGCGCAGCCGGGAAGAAGATCCATTGGGAAGCGCACCGGCTGAATACGCCGGAATGATCCTGAAGCGCTTTCAGGACGGCCTGGTTGGCGGGCAGATCGATGCCAAAAGGTTTTTCGCCCATGAGATGTTTGCCGGCACGAATGGCATCAACATAAACCTCGCGGTGCAGGTGATGCGGCAGGGCCACATAAACGGCCGCGACTTCGGAATTGGCGAGGAGCTCCCGATAGTCCGAAGTGTATTGACGAATGCCGGGAAAATTCTGGCGAAACCAGGCGAATGGACCGGGACTGCGGTTGCAGACGGCGACAATTTCGGGTCGGGACTCGGCATCCACGAGGTGACACCACCGGGCGGTGGCGCTGGCGAATTCGCGGCCCATCAATCCGCAGCCGATCAATCCAAAACGAAGGGTTTTCATGGGGGTGCTTTCTGTTTGGACTCGCTCATTAATTGAAGCAATCGTTGGGCGTTATCATGAAAAATCATGGCCGCAGTGCGGGGGTCGTCCATGCCGAGGCTTTGACAGGCCTGTCGCATGGCCCACAGGTCTTCATAGAGGAAGAGCGTATAGAGGGCCTCGATTTCGGGGGGTTCGCGGTCGCGGTTGAAATGAAAGGGATAATTGGTGCGATTGACATATTGACGTTGATGAAACTGACGGCGGCCGCGCATGAACAGGATGGGATTATCGGATCCGAAGAGGAGTCGGGACGGGCCAATATGCTCGAGGGCGATCCGGTATGACGCGGGATTGAGGACAGCCGAGGTATCGAAGAAAAGACCGGGATCGTCGGCCAGGGGGGGGAGCGCTTCCCGGGCGTGGATTTCGGTGTAGCACCGGCCCAGGTGCGCAATCACGAGGATGACCCGGGGATATCGTCGTCGGAGCTCGCGAATATCGCGGAGGTTATCGGGATGTCCGAGGCGATCGGCTTTTGGGACGTGCAAGGTCACCCAGGCCCGTCGTTCGTTGAGGACCTCGAGTTGGTGATGCGGCAGGAAATCAAAAATCCCGGCTTCCAGATGGGCGTCCCGGGTTTCGCGATTCCGGCTGATCAAGGCATAATAAGGTTTGACGCCCACGACTCCGGGCTGGTCGAGCAAGCGGGACACATATTCGGCGCTCCACTGCGGTCGCACCACGGCCAAGTTGTGCCATCCCCGGTTGTGGCAGCCTTGCTGCGCATAGGCATTGCCGGCTTCCAGGTCGAAATCGAGATCGGGCATGCCAAATCCGACGCAGGTCAGCCGGCGGCCGGGAAAGAGCACCGCGTAACAATGGTCGGCTGTCGTAAAATCCATTGGCTCGAGGACCTCATTGACCCAATATTGGCGGCGCATTTCATCGGTCATAGGCGCAAGCCGGAGGGCCGGATCACTCACGTGCATATGCGCGTCGATGATGTTTGGAGGCAGCCAGTCCTCGAGGCGTCGGGCCCAGAATTCACGGTCAACGTCGGTGTATTGCCAGACGTGGTGTAGGGGGATGGGTTTCATGATGGGCTGGAGAGCAAACCGAGTTGCCGGAGGGATTCAAGAAATCTCTCGAAACCTTCCTGATAGATGCTGCGCTGAGATCCGGGCAAAAAGAGCCGCGGCGCAGGAACCATGCAAGTCACCAGTTGTTGCCAGGCAAACTGGGGTTCGACGAGTTTCCGGGCGACAATGGCCGCCCCGAGGGCGCTGCTTTCGGATTCTCCCGCGCAGGCGACTGGCAATCCGGTGACATCGGACACCATTTGCGGAACGACGTCTCCGGAGGCCGCTCCGCCGCACATGACGATTCGGCTGAGGGCGGTTTCGGCGCGCTTGACGAAGCCCAGGTGCCGGTTCAGTTCAAAGACCAGGCCCTCAACAGTGGCCCGCACCACATGGGCGGGTGTATGGTGGGACTGCAGGCCGAGAATCGCTCCCCGGCATCCCAACTTGATACCGGCAGGGGGAGTGCCTTGAAAAAACGGCAGGCATAGGAGTCCGTCGCTTCCGGGAGGGATACTGGCCAGACCGTTTTCCAACGGCCCGGAGGCCTGCGATTGACCGGTCAGGTTCTGCATGAAATGGAGCGCGGTTCCACCGGTGCGGAGCGAGAGAATCTGGCCGAACAATCCCGGGCAGCAATGGGCGCAGACAAAGGCATCCGGGCTGGCCGGCTCGCTCCAATGCCGCATGAGAGCGAGCAACACCCAGGCGGTGCCGGCACCGAACATCACCTGGCCCGGTGAAACAGCTCCGATGCCCAGGGCGGCGGCATACTGATCATGGAGGGCGGCCGATACGGGAATGTTGGAGGGCAGCCCCAGCTTGTCGGCGATCTGAGGCAAGAGGAATCCCGCGGGCTGGTCCGCCGGGATCAATTGGGGCAGCTGGGAGGATTGAAGACGCAGGAGTCTCAGGACATCCGGATCGTAGTCTGAAAGTCGGGCATTATAGAGTTGGGCGATCCCGGCCGAGGTGGGCTCGTGGGCCATGCGACCGCAAAGGCGGTGCACAATGCAATCACCCACAAAACCGACTCGAAAGGAGGAATCGAACCCGGCCGGCGATTGTTCCCGGAGACGTTCGAGTTGCCCCAAGGTCATGCTGCTGCCCCAATGACCAATCCGATGAGCAAACCAGGCTGCGCCTTGCTGCCGGGTCAGTCGGGTGTCATGGGCCAAGCCCCGGCCATCCAACCAACTCACCACGGGCCCGCGAATTCGGCCCTCGTCATCCAAGAGTTGCATCGCGGCCCCTTGGCTTGAGATCCCGAGGGCCCGGACCCGGTGGGTTTCGATGCCTCGAATGGCCCGGAGGATGGCTTGGACGGTGGCAACCCAAATCTCTTCGAAATCCTGTTCCACGGCGCTCTGCGGGCCATGGATCAGGCGTATGGATTCGGCGCCGCGTCCAAGAATGCCCCCCCTCTCGTCAACGACCAAGGCTTTTATATTGGTCGTGCCGAGATCCAGGCCGAGGAAGAGCGGTTCTGTCGGGGATCGGTTAGCATCCATTTTCGCCAATCTCCTGATAGTCGGCTCCGAGGATCGCGGCCATCAGACGGACCCGGCGACGGGCGTCCCCGAAGCAGAGGGTGTTATGATGCGGGCCGCCGGCCAGGGCGTAAGCGGTCAGAAACTGCCGGACATCTCCTGGGACTTTGACTTTGAAGTGGGGCACAAAGAAACCGGTCAAAGGACCGTAGTCCTCGATGGTAACACGGGCGGCGATGAATCGCCATCGGCCGCCTTCGATCTGAGTCAGGGCCACCAGGGTTGCGGGTCCCGGGGCAAAGGAGATGACCAAGACCAGCTGTCGATCGCGGGTTCGGGTGATGGGAGTGGGGCGCGCAAGGAGCGACACCGGCCGGTCGGATCGGGCCATGGCGACGTTGGCCTCTCCCATATGGCTCATGAACAGGGCATTTTCCGCGTAATCCACAGTGAAGATCTCCGCAAAACTTGCCGGGGGCTGCAGATGATGACAGGCCGCGGTTGCGGCAGCGGCCACCAGATCTCCTTCGCCCCCAAAGCCGATGCCCTCGGCCATCAAACGGCTCGCCGCTACGAAGGGAACCGTGGGGGTCCGTTCATCATCGCCAAAAGCCAGAAACTGATAAGTCATCGCGCCGAGGCCATGTTCGCGGATCATTGCGCGCAGTGCCAACTCGACGCGCGCGGCCGATTCGAGATCAGCCTGGGTGACGCCTGGATCCACTGCATACTCGCGTCGGTAGGTTTTCACCAGCCGGGTTACATCTCGAGCGCAGGCGTTTGCGGCGCGACGTATGTAATCCTCGATTGTTAAAATAGTCCACGAACAACCGAGAGTCGCCGCCAGATGGGTGGTATCGACCGCAAAATCTCCCATGCCCGGGAAGGGATAGCCAAGGAGCCCGATTCGGAGGGATCGGAGCTGGCGCACAGCGCGGGCAGCCCGAAAGAAATCGACGAGTTCAGCCGAGGGCTCAGGATCCTTGAGGTGGCTGGTGACGTAGTGGAATGGCACTTTAGCGCGGAGCAAGACATTGGCCAGATCCTGAGTTCCGTGGACGCCATGATTATCGATCATGGCCTGCACGGAAAAGGTGGTATCGACGGCCCAAAGTTCCTGAGTATTCCAAATCAGGAGGGGCAATTGGGCTTGTCGCAGTGGCTGGAGGACTGGCTGGCTGGGCGCATAGGTGAGTAACATCACGAGGATGCCATCGACTTGCCGGGCGCGATAAGAATCCACGGTCTGTTGGATTTGATCGGCACGGAACACAGCGCCTTCGAAAAACACTTCCAGGTCATCGGCCAGAGCCGGAAGCACAGCCTTTCTGACCCAAGTTTCCCGGGATTGACGCAGTCCCGGAGCGAGTGTTTCGTAAAGTTCAAGGCTCAGCGCCAACAAGCCGATTCTGGGGCGGTCGGGTGTCATAAAACGCGCACTTATTAAACTGCCTGTTTTAGATGGGATGTTTTGGAGGCATCGGTTTGTTTCAGCAGCTGTCGGAACTGATCGACGAGGTAATCGACGATGACTTCGTTCGCCAGAAGCCCGAGTTTTGTGAGTAGAGTGCTATGCCCGGCATGATAAGCATGGACCCGGCACCATAAACCCGCCTGGAGGGCCTGCCGATGAAATGCGAGGGCGCAATCGATCGAGCGGAACTTCAGTCCGGAAAGATAATTCCGGCCCTGAGCGGAGACCAACTGGTCGGGAAATTCCTGGACAAGGGCATCGAAACTTCGGCCGATGCGGGAACCGATCTGACGGATCGACGACGCATTTTGCCGGATCAACTCCATCGACGCCAGCGCCACCAGGCTGGGCAAGGCGGCCAGTCCGTTGGTGCTGATCGCGTCGTATTGTTCCAGTAGATCATGCCGGTTCTTCATCAGGACGGCTGACAGCGAATGGAACCCGGCGGTCATTCCTTTGCCTGTCACCACAAGATCGGGTTGAATGCCCAGGGCACGAAACTCGAAAACCTCGGGCAGCCAAAAGCCGGTCTGGATCTCATCGATACAGAGCAGGGCGCCGGTCTCGGTGCACCAGTGACGGGCTTGCCGCAAGTAATCGGCTTCGAGGGCGATCGCCTCGCGATTCATCATGATCGGCTCGGCCCAGAAGCCCGCGATGCGGGAACCGTGCCGGTGAAAGGCCTGTTCGAGGCCTTCGTAATCGTTAGGTTGAAGGACAATGACTTCGAAATGACGGACCAGTTCCGGCCATAATCCCCGCATGAACTGCGGCACCATATCGGTCCCGTGGTAATTGCCGTCGAGCACGACGATCAGGGGAGCGCCGTGGCTTGAGCGATCGCGCTGGTAGACTTTGAGCTGGATTTTGAGGGCGGCGGCGCAGGCCACTGAACCGGTGCAAACTCCGAGCAGCACCGTATCCAACGGGTCAGGTTCATCGGGAGAGTTGGCCACGGCAACCAGCTGATGGGCCAGTTGCTTGGCCGGCGCCTGGGGGATGTTCGAGTGGTTGTCCCACACGACGCCGGATTGCATGGCACCGGCAATGGCAGCGCACAAGTCGGGATGGTTATAGCCCCAAAGCATTTGGTAATGACCGGAGGTGCAGTCGAGGCAGAGGCGCCGTTGTTCGGTCAGATAAAACAGGCCCCGGCCAACCAGGAGGTCATCGGGCGCCTGGGTTTGATTTCCGCCAAATGAATTCTGGAGGGCGTGTTTGGTGACCGGGATGAAATCAGGAAGGTCGCTGACCCGCTGTCCCACTTGACGGAGGAGTTGCGGCTCGGAGCGGTCATCCAGCCACTGCAAGCCCTTTCGCATGGTGGCCGCGAGGTTGGATCCATGCGAGCCGAGCAGGTTTTCGAGGTCGAGTTTTTGATTCATAAACAGCGGAGGATGGATTCAGGCATGGTGCGGCCTATGGTGATTATCCGGTTTTCCCGGGTCCCCAGAACTGGAACCAGATCACATAAGCATAGAGGGCGCTGATGGTCGCGATAAAGATTATCCACCAGAGCAGAAGATTGCGCAGGCCGCGATTGCGATCCCGTTCGCTTTCGGGAAGGGCGGCATATTTCCAGGACCAAATCATGCCTCGGATCTTATCCGGATCGGGCGCCCGAGTGCACCAGGAAACCACTCCCATGAGAACCAGCGAGGTGATCCAAACCAGGAACGTGCGATTAAGCCAGTTGTCAAATGGCATGAGCCAGGAGACCTTTTTAAAGAGGACATACTCGACGAAGGCCGTATAAGGAAAGGCAAACAGCAGAACAAAGGTGGCGGCGGCGGCCGTGGCGCGGCGCCAGAGAACTCCCAGAAGAAAAACGGCAGCGATGGGGGCGGCCACCCAAGCCCCAATGTCTTGCAGCAATACGAAAACCCCGAGTTTTCTTCGGGTAAACCAAAGGGCAAGCAGTGTGGCGATCACCAGGATGACGAAGCCGCTGATGCGTCCGACTCGCACCAGGTGTTGCTCGGACTTGTCACGCCCCAGGAGTGGACGGTAAAGGTCCATGGCGAAAACAGTGGCGCAGGAATTGAGCACCGAGCTGATATGGGAGAGCATGCCACTGGCCAATCCGGCGATGACCACGCCGCTCAATCCGGCCGGCACCAACTCCCGCACCAGGGTGGGAAAGGCCTGGTCTTTATCGGGCAATCCCGGAAACAGGCGAAAGGCCACAATCCCCGGAACGACCACCAGCAAAGGCAGCAGGATCTTCATGAATCCGGCAAAGACCACTCCCATTCGGGCATCCCATTCGCTGCGCGCGCCGAGGCACCGCTGGACAATGAACTGGTTGGTGCAGTTGTACCATATTCCAATGGACAGAAAGAGGGTCCAAACGCCAAACCACGGAAATTCCTTGTCGGTCATCGGGTAGATGATCTTGAATTTCTCGGGGGCGCCGTGCATCAGTTCGGACAATCCGCCGACCCGATCCAAGCCGATCACCGTCACAATGAGGCCGCCAGTCATCATGACGAGAAACTGGACGAAATCGGTCCAGGCCACCGACACCAGCCCGCCGTAAATGGTGTAGCTGCCAGCCAGGATGGCCAGGCCGATAATCGTCACGGTTTCATCCCAGCCGAACATGCCTTTCAGGGCTTTCCCTCCCGCCAGCATCACGACCGCCATTTGCGCAATGATCCAGAGCACCAGGGAACAGACGGCAAACAGATATCGGCAGGTCGCGTTGTAGCGGCGCTCGAGGAATTCCGGCATTGTGTAGAGTCCGCCTCGGATGTAGTAAGGAAGAAAAATCCAGATCAGGGCCGAGAACGTGAACCAATTGCCCCATTCCCACTGCGCCACCACAAATCCCACGGCATAGGCAATGCCAATCATGCCGATGAAATGCTCGGTGCTGATGTTGGCCGCGATGATGGAGCCTCCGATGGTGTACCACGGCAAGCGGTCGCCCGCCAGAAAGTAGTCGCGCGTGCTGCCGGTTTTGCGGCGTGCCACCCACAAGCCCAGTGCGATGTTACCTGCCAAGTACAGGCTGAATACAACCAGATCAAAGGTTTGGTTCATGGCGCCTCACCCACGGTTTCATCCGCCCCATCCAAGCGGGCCGGCAAGGGAACCCTTTCCCATTCGGCCGGCCCGAGGGCGAGATCGCGTTCGACGAATTCCCAAATCACCACTTTCTTGCCTTCCAGGATCTCCGGATTTGTGCTCAGCCTGCGCCGCACGTCGGTGGACGCGCCGCCGTCGCTGACCACGGAATCGATCGGCGCGCGCAAACGCAGGGCCAATTGCGAAATGAAACCGGCCGATCCCGGCAAGAGCTTTCGGGTGGCCGGCGGAGGGATATGTTGATCCGATTTCTCAGCTTCAAACCGGCCCAGGGATTGAGGTTCGGCGTATTGATAGATTCGGCAGAAGCTGTCGCCCAGAACGAGAACCGACGCCGGAAGGCCGGGGGATTTGTAGGTTCCCGGGCGATCCGAGGCCGAAGGCACCAGGGGACCCTTGATGGAATCCAGAACCTGAGTGCAAGCCACAGTCTCGGGTTCGAATTCAGTCTCGAGTCCGGGCACCTGCATCATTTCCAACAGGTCACCCCAGCGTTGGACGCGTTGGGTCTGCACCCGGTAATCCACGGTGGCAGGCGGCGCCCAGCCGAGTTCTCGCAAGCGGGCCGTGACGGTTTGGGCGGCGAGTTCAGCTCCGGCAGGAGTCCAGTGAGTATCCTGAGCGAGATAAAGCGGGGGGGCGGATGGATTCGTTTGTTGTCGGCGATGGACCTGGAACGGCGTATAAAGGTCCACCGTCATGACCCCATGCGCAGCGAGCCGATTCAGGAATGACCGAGTTGGCGATTCCAGAGTTGCCGGATTATCCAGGGCCCTTCGGGTCAGTTGATCGGGGTAAATGGACGGCTTGCCAGGCACCGGTACCACGAGGAGTTCGATGCCACGGGCCTTGAGCTGATCGCGGTAGTCGAGGATGACCTTGATCTGGCGATCGCGCCGCGAGTGATCGCGCACGGGGTCCATCCAGGGCGATTGGGCGGATATCGGATCGCGTCGTTCAGGCTCGATCAAATAGCGGACATCGGGCCGGTAGAACAACCAGTCTTGACGGCCGAGCAAGGCTTTGGCCCCGGTATCGCGCAATCCGAGGAAGAGCCATCGTTGCGCTTGGGGTCGCAACACCTGTTGAAACCAGCTCTTGTCTTCTAAGGTATCCTCGAACTGCCGCAAGTTTCTGGCGGTGGGTTTCTGGCGGAACACATCGGTAAACTGGATTCGTTCTGCCCGTGAATATTCCCGGCAGGTTTGGACGACGGGCACCGAGCCGATCACTCCCAGAAAAAGGAGGACCAGGATCAGTTCGCTTTGGAGGCAGGGATGTTTCACGGCGGTTCAGAATTGGAAGTAAAGGAATGGATTGAATGCCTGCGAGAACATCACCATGAGCGATACGATAAACAGTGGAATCAAGGCTGCCACGCGTCCCCAGGTCTGAGGTTTCATAGCCCAATCGTGGGCCTGCAACGGTTGAAACACGAGGAACGCCCCGATGCCCATCACCAGGAGCGGCATGGGGGCGTAGAGTTCCGCCGCCAGCAAGGCTGAAGCCGCGTCGGGTGATCCCAGACCGAACATGGCCGCGAAATAATTCAGGGCCAGGGTCAGATTGTCGGCCCGGAACAAGACCCAGGAAAAAAGCATCAGCACGAACGTGATGCCAATTCGAAGCGCTCGAGGCAAATGCTGGTAAATGCTCTCCTTGCCCCTCCAGCGCTCGTAACCGAGGAGCAACCCATGGTAGGCTCCCCACACCACAAAGTTCCACTTGGCGCCGTGCCAAAGACCCCCCAGCAACATCACGACGGCCAGATTGACATAAGTTCGGGTGGATCCCTTCCGGTTGCCCCCCAGGGGATAGTAAAGATAGTCCCGCAAGACACTCGAGAGGGAGATGTGCCAGCGCCGCCAGACCTCGGTCATGCTTTCCGAGCGATACGGCGCATCGAAGTTCTTGAAATACTCGAAGCCCAGCATTCGCCCCAGTCCAACCGCCATGTCCGAGTAACCGCAGAAATCGAAATAGATCTGGAAGGCATAGCCGAGGACGCCGAACCATGCGTCGACCGCGCAGGGCTGGGCGGCGTTAAACACCGCGTCCGCCACCTGGCCGGATGGATTGGCCAGGAGAATTTTCTTGGCGAACCCCAGGATGAAAATCGCAATGCCCGAGGCGAACCGCTGGACGGTATGCTCCCGGAAGGCCAGTTGGGCGGCCAGGGTTTTGTAGCGGATGATCGGTCCGGCCACCAGATCGGGAAACAAGGCCACAAAAGCGGAAAAATCGGTGAAGGACTTCGCTGGCCGGGCGTGGCCGCGATAGAGATCGATGATGTAGGTCAGGGAGTGAAACGTGTAGAAGGAAATGCCGATCGGCAACACCACGCGCAAAACCCGGAAAGGCTCGGCACCCACCGCCAGCAGCAGCTGGTTCAGGGTTTCGGCGGTGAACATGTAATACTTGAAAAAACCGAGAAAACTCAGGTTCGTCGCGACGCAGGCTGCCACAGCAACGCGTTGTTGCCAGCGGGTCGCTCCCGGCCGGGTGATCACCTGGCCCCAGATGAAATCCATGACCGTGGTAAAACCCATCAGGCAGACAAACCACGGTTCCCACCATCCATAAAACACATAGCTGGCCAGCGTGATCCAGAGGTTGCGCCACAGGAACGGGAGGTTGTAGTAAATGAGAAGGAACAGGGGCAGGAAGTAAAAGACGAAAATATGGGTGGTAAAAACCATGGTTACAGGGTGGTCGGATTCGTCCAGAGGGCGAAGAACCGGTTGGTATTGGGAGGATAGCAGTAGTCCAGAGCGCCGCTGGGCGCCAGATCCTGCAGCTCGTAATCCAGCGCCATCCGATGCCCTTCACCCACCACGAATTGGTCCAATTTTCCCCCCAGCGGATCGTTGCCCCAATCGGCATCTCGAATCTGCGATCGCGGCAGCCACGGCTTGTAGTGGCCAACGAAAACCAGGTCGCCCGGACGCAGCCTGTATTTTTTTTCCGGATCCTGGCGATGGACGGTAACCACCTCGTATTTCAGCACGTAAGTGTATCGATAAGCGCCGAGTTGCGGGAACTGTTCCGGACGTTCCACCAGCCGCGCCGTGACTTCCACCCGCCCCAGTTTTGTCACCCTCTCATCCTCACCGGTCTCAACACGATGGGCCAAGAATCCAATGCCCGCGGCTACCCCCAGGATGACCGCGAGTCCGCGCCATGCGGAGGGCCCCCGAGGATACGTCGGAGGGTGCTCGATCAAACCGTCCGGGAGTGAGCCGACCGGCCCGGAACTGTAGGATCCGCGGCCTAATACCCGTTGCTGATCGACCTTGGGTGAAGGCTCGGGCATCGCTTGTTCTGGATCCATAAAGGTGATGGGCCGGGCTTAAGGATTTTTCGGGACGTCGGCATAAGTCCAGTGCGGCTCAAAACCCGCCTGGGAGAGGCGAAATACCGGTCCGGCCTTGGCCTTGGGATACAGGGTTTTCAACTCGCGGTAATCCTCGGGAACAATGATGGGGGTATCGGCCAAGCGGACGATGGCCATGCGCGCATCGGTGCCGCCATCGTTTTCAGGAAATGAAAAAATGACGTATCGATCGTCGGGAGAAGTGCAACCGTAGTAGATGTGTTTGCCGCGTTCGCCATAGATCAACGCGCGTTCCCTGCCGTCGGCCGAGGCTTGCATGAGCATGGTCCAGCCATAATCGGTTGCCAGACCGGGCGTCCGGTTGGAATAGATGACCCGGTTTGGATCATCCTGGAACCAATCAGGCGTGCAGTTCAAGTTGCGGCTGAGCAAGGTCGGTTTTCCGGTCTTCAGGTCCACGCTGAGGATGTTCCAGTCCTGACCGCTCAAATTCGCGGTGCCACAAAGGCGGGAGCCGTCTGATGACCAGAACATCTGCTGGAAAATGCCTTGACGTGGCAGTTCCTGGATCATCTTCCGGGTGCGAAGATCCAGGATCCGGATTTTGCCCTCGCGCTTGTAGAGGCAAGCCACCTGTTGTCCGTTCGGGCTCCAACTAGCCCAAGGCAGTTCGCCCGCCGCCCCCAGGACTTGCGGATCAGTGCCGTCCGCCTTGGCGATCATCGGATTTCCCATGGCGCCCCACAAATCATGATTGATGGGCTCGTTGCGGTTGCCCCGGCGGTAAAGGATCCGATCGCCATCGGCCGAGAACCGTCCGCCAAACTCGCTGAACTGCGGCGTGCGCGTGATATTTCGAACCTGGGATCCATCGGGCCGGGAAAGAAACAGATCGTAGTCACCCGCCTCGGTCCTGGCCGAATAAAGAATCCAGCCCTGGCCGGCGATCTCATGGCCAAGACGAACCGATTCTTCGGGAGTCGCTTCGCCCGCTTCAACGGTCTCGATTCCCGACATCACCACGAAGAGCAAAAGCAATCTGCACAGAGGGCGCTTAGTCATAGGTTGTTTTTTCTGGTTTCCGGACCCGCGAAGGAAAGGCGCTCGCGCGCACATCGGAAATTGAGTTCATGGGACGCTTCAGGCTAGGCGCCTGCCCCGTGGCGAGGATCACCTTCACACCGGCCGATTGCAGTTCCCGGCGATGCTTCGGGGACAAGTCCATGTCTGTTGTGCCTTTCTACCAACTGGATGGTGGGGAGCAAGCCAAAATCCCCCTGGATCTCGAGGACGGGCCCTTTCATTTTTCTGAGAACCGATCCTGTCAGCCGTCGCAGACAGCGGAGGAACACTGGCGCTTTGGTCCCTCTCTTTTGAGGCTTGCCCTTGTCGAGAAGGGCGGGAAGGATAATCTTATTGCTGTGCCGCCCTATACTGACTTGACCATGAATACGACAGCCCTTATCGGTTCCACCCTCTGTGTCCTTATTCTCGGTGCTGGAGTTCTATCCCTTGACGTTTTTGGTCAGGAGGATTCCGGATCTTTGGGCCAGTTCGAAGCCAGCGGGGATATCGGCCCCTGCTCGCGCCCCGGTTCGGCCTTTTATCACCCGACCCTCCGGCAATATACGGTGGCAGGCGGCGGGGCGAACATGTGGTTCACCCATGACGCCTTTCATTTCCTGTGGAAACGGGTGTCAGGCGACATCACCTTGGCGGCGAAAATGGCCTTCGTCGGCAGCGGTGGTAATGCCCATCGAAAGGCCTGTCTGTTGGTTCGCCAAAGCCTCAGCCCGGATTCCGCCTATGCGGATGCCGCGTTGCACGGCGACGGGCTGACCTCTCTGCAATACCGGGAAGCGGCCGGCGCCCGCACGTATGAAATCCAGGCCAATGTTACGGCGCCCCAGCACCTGCGAATCGAAAAAGTCGGGAATTACGTGTCGTTATCCTATTCGTCGGATGGAATAGAATGGTCTCCCGGAGGAGGGAACTTCCGACTGAAGCTGCAAGATCCTTTCTACGTCGGGTTGGGCGTCTGCGCGCACGATGATGCCGCTCTGGAAAAGGCGGTCTTTTCAGAGGTTCAGATTGGCCGTGGCCAGACCGAGGCTCGCTCGCCCCGGTTGTTCAGCACCTTGGAGACGGTGGCGATCGCCTCGAAGGATCGCCGGGCCATATATGTCACTACGAATCATATCGAAGCCCCCAACTGGACGCCCGACGGCGCCTCCTTTCTCTTCAACAGCAACGGCCGGATCTATCGGCTGCCGGTCACGGGCGGACAACCTCGAATGATCGATACGGGATTTGCCAACCGCTGCAACAACGACCACGGCCTGTCACCCGATGGCACCCAGCTGGTTATCAGCGATCAATCCCAGGAAAAACGCTCCTTGATTTACACGCTCCCCATTGCCGGCGGGATGCCCAAGCAGATCACGCCCCTGGGACCTTCCTATTGGCACGGCTGGTCGCCGGACGGCCGGACGTTGGTCTACTGTGCCGAACGCAATGGCGAGTTCGACGTTTACGCCATTCCTGCTGCTGGCGGCAAAGAAATCCGGCTCACAACAGCGCCTGGGTTGGATGATGGTCCGGAATATTCGGCCGATGGGCAGTTTGTTTACTTCAACTCCGAACGGACAGGTTCCATGCAAATCTGGCGCATGCGCCCCAATGGAACCCGGCAGGAACAAGTGACCTCGGACGATTTCAACAACTGGTTTCCGCATCCCTCGCCCGATGGCCGCTGGATCGTGTTTTTGTCTTACGCCAAGGAGGTCAAGGGCCATCCCGCAAATCAGGACGTCACCTTGCGTCTGCTGCCTGTCAACGGTGGAGAACCGGAGGTGCTAGCAAAGCTTTTTGGCGGCCAAGGCACGATCAATGTCCCATCCTGGGCTCCCGACAGCAAGAAAATCGCCTTCGTCAGCTACCAGCTGAAATGAGCTCCATGCATCAACTAAGGGTCTGTTCAAAAAGAACTTCGGGTTTTGCTGGCGGCAGTTTGGCTGGCTGGCGAGGCGCGAATGACGAGCATACCCGATGGGGTCTGTAAGGAATGAGGAACAAAGCCAGCCAGCCAAAGGGCCCCAGCCCAAAGGGGCGGGGCGTCACCGGGCCATCTGCGTCGTTGGGCGGGCAGTCGAGTATCGCAGAGGATACACTCCCGCCCACCCGCCTCGCATCTGGCCAGGCGGTGTTCCACAGCCGGAATATGCGGTTTGAAGCCGACAGTTGTGAGCCCTTGAGGCAGGCGGTTCGGCGGGGGGAAGTGCGTTTGAGCGCTTTTTGCCACCGGCATTATCCGGGCCGAATTCTGCCGGACGACATGGTTTCCGAGGTGTCCAGCGTCGGTTACTGGGACGCGCTGGCTAACCAGACCTGGGGCTTGGACGCTCATCGCAATGAAGGAATCGAAGTCACTTACCTGTCGCGGGGAAAGCTCGATTTCCAGGTCGATGGCCATGATTATCTTTTGGAGAGCGGCAGCCTGACCGTGACCCGACCCTGGCAGGAGCATCGAGTGGGCAATCCCCACGTCAAAGCCAGCCGCCTGCACTGGCTGATTCTAGATGTCGGCGTCCGCCGGCCCGATCAACCCTGGCAATGGCCCAAGTGGTTTATCCTCTCCCCCGCGGACCTGCGTCGGTTGACCATCCTTCTGCGACATAATGAGAATCCCGTGTGGCAGGCGGACCCCCACATTTCGGAATGTTTTGAGCAGCTGGCTTCTCTGACGGCTGTGCCCCATCCCTCGCGGGTTCAAAGCCGGCTGCACCTTTATCTAAACCATCTGTTCCTGGCGTTGCTTGAATTGCTGCAAAGAAAGAAGGTGGTTCTCGATGCCCGTCTTTCCTCGACGCCCCGAACCGTCGAGTTGTTTCTCAATTCCCTGGGCCAACATTTGGAGCAACCTTGGGACCTGGCCTCGATGGCCAGCCAGTGCGGATTGGGACGCACGCAATTCACCCATTACTGCCGCCAAATCACCAACCAAACCCCCATTGATTTTCTCACCCATCGCCGTTTGGAGGCTGCCCGCAAAATGCTGATCGAGGAAAAATCACGATCAGTGACGGATATCGCGCTGGCCTGCGGATTCCAATCCAGCCAGTATTTTACCACGGTTTTCCATCAGAAACTGGGATGTTCTCCCCGCGATTACCGTCTGGGCAGAGGTCCGTCGAGCGCCACCCCGTGAGGAGAGGACTTCGGAAAACTCGATACGAATCAGGAGCTCCACGCCAGCCAGGATTGGCCCTTGGGCAGAGAAAAACACACGGTGACGGTGTCATTCTGACGATGCCAGGTGTTCTCGGCCAGGCTTCGAAGTGAGGAGACGGGCCTCAAAGACGCCAAACCCTTCCCATCACGGAGCGTAAGTTCACGAAAGTCCGAAATGGTGAATTGCACGGTGAACGCCGGACACGCAAAGGGAGCCTCAAAAACGATCGCGCTGTCGCCGCGCTCAATCGCCGTCAGTTCCCGGGCCGCCCAGTAACGGGCCACCTCACTCAGTTTCATCCAAAGCAGATGATCGAAACGCTCATGCATGCGGCGGACCACTTCCCGCAGAATCCGGAATCCCCGCTCCTCGCCATTCCAATAAATGCCGGTCCAGTGACAAACCATGAGGGCTGGCTCGCCGCGCTCAATGACATCCACCAGGCGTCCGCTTTTCAGATCAGCGGTGATAAAGCGATCGGCGCCTTCCGGCTGGCTGCAATCCCAGCCGCCCGTCCAGTCGCCGGTGCAGCCCACCACACTGACCACGCACTTCGGATCCGCGCTCCGCAGTCCGCTGGCACATTCAACGCGGGGGGCCACGCTTTCGTTCCCCTCGTCGTACAGGTCCCGGAAATAATGCGGAATCTCGGCCTTGAACACATCGCGAACCGACTCGAGGGTTGCCTCCGCAAGCTGGGGTCGGGCCCGGGTGCCGAAACCTCCAGGAGTCGTGATGCCTTCGCAGGGCAATCCGACTTCCTTGAGCACGTTCAGGGCATACGCCATGTAATGGGAAAGCTCATCTATCGACCGGCCCGTCGTCCAATCCCAGTTTTCCATATACTTCAGCGAAAAATCAGGATACGGATGACCGGTGCGGATATCGATGACTCGGGTATGAGTCACCATTTCAGGATGAATATCCCAGTTGGGCATCATGAGGGATCGCACCAGATCCAGGCTGTCCTTGAGCTCGCGCTGGGTCCAGCCGGGCAGCATCCGATCTAGGCGCCCCACGCAGGCCGGATAGGGAACGATGCTGTATTTCCCCTTGACGCCATGAGCGGCGGACCACTCGCCAAATTGGCGCACAAAACGATCCGGGATTTCCACAGGCCACTCGCGCCAGGATTGAGTGTAGCCTTTGCCCCATGCCTGAGCGAACTGGGGAATCGCAAATCGATTGAGATTCACTAGGCAGGTGGAATCATCAATAATCAAGCCGACAGGAATTCTGCCGCGGGGATGGATCACGCGGATCTCTCCGGACGAGGCGGGCCGTTCTCCTTTGTCCTGTCCAAAGCCAGGCAAGCTGGACAGGCAAAGGCCTGCCCCTGTGATCAGGCTCTGATGCAGAAATTGCCGACGGCTTCGGTTGGGCGAAAGATTATAGGGAGACTTTGGCATATGGAATGAAGGCATTGGATTCAGTGTTATTCATGAGCCTCTCAAACGGCGAATCAGGCCAAGATGCTGGCAAAACAGACGCAACTCCTGTTTCACCTGACTGAGTCGATCCATCAAATCCGAAGATCCGCAACTGCCATAAACGATGGCAAAGGTTCCCTCGGAATCGCGCACCGGCAACAAAAGAAAAGAATGCCGCTGGACCACCGCTTTAAACCAGTCGGGAAGAAACAAAGCGATCTTAGGATCTTGGGGATTCTGGATCAACACGGCTTCTCCCCGATCCCGGCAGAGATCGAAAACGGTTTTATGGCCGGTTGGCCTGAGGCATTGCTCACGCAGTGCCTCAAAATGCGGCCCGTCCCCCAAGCACACCCTCAAATTCGAGTCCCTACCTTCCTGGAGAAACACCCAGCACTCCCGCAGATTCAGTCCTGCCCGGATCGTGACGGCGGCAATCGACCAAATTCGGTCTGTGTTGAGAGGCTGCCGGCCAAAGAATTCGGTGAGTTCAGCCATTCCCCGCAAGAAAATCTCACGAATACCGGGGTCGATCGCGGATGGACGGGACACCGGAAGTTCGGGGCTCCCGGACTCCGGGACAAGCGGACGCGTGGGGGTTGCCAGCTGATGCAATCGGCGCATAAAGGGTGAAGAAAAGACCTTGACACCATACGACGTCCCGAAAGCAGCCAACTTTTGATCAACCTCTCGGATGAGCTCCATGAGCTCCTTGGGATCCGCCGGCACAATCCACGCATAGCGGCGGGTGAGTTCGGCGAAGGCCAGTTCCAGATCGTCTTTGGACAGCCGGGAATCACTCATCAGCTCGCACAACGCAGATCCAAACTCCGCCATGAGACGCATTTGATCCTTCGGCGTCAGGAACCGGGAGGCCAGAACTGCTGAAGAAACGGCCTTCAGCCCATCGAGAATATCCTCGGGCAGAAGCGCCTCCGCCAATATGCGCTGCCCCAGTTCGTCGGGAGTCAGACCAAACACCGTTCGAAATGCCTGCGCTTTGGAGCTGGTCTCCGTCAAGGCGATCGCCTGGCGGTAGTCCTCAGGCAAAAAGGTTGTCAGCAACAACTGGCCGTAATTTCGGAGCGAGGAGCAGACAAAAGCCTGCTCGGGATCGGCGTGTCCACGATGACGGGCAACGGTCTGGGCAAATAATCCGCTCACCAAGGCCATGGCGGCCGCTTCACGACTCTCCGCGCTGCAATGCCGGCCTTCAGCGTCTTCCAGCAGAAGCAGAGAAACAGCCAGATTGCAGATCCGATCAAAGCCAACCGCCTGAATCGCTTGGCTGATGGTCGTGACGGGAATTCCTTCCGGATTAAAGGCCAGAGTGTTCGCCAGGCGAATCAGCTTGAACATGATCGTGAGATCGCGGCCAATCACTTCCGACAGCGCTTCAATGGATATCGAATCGCTCTGAGAAGTGACTGTGCGGATGAGCTCAATCACCTGCGCTATGGACGCAGTTTCACTCGAACGCAATCCCTCTTGAATCCTTTGGATGGTCTGTTGAGCGCTGGCAGAAGGAATGAGATTATGCTGCATGCCGATTTCACGTTATTATAAACCCAGTCCCGCGAATCTGTAAACAAATTGCATTTATCGCTGCAATGACTAAGCTGTGCGTATGAGAGTTGGAATGGGACTTTGGCGCTGGACTGGATGTATGGCCTTCCTGGTTTGGGTTGTCCTTGGGTTGGGATGCGCCACCGCTCATAAAACCGACTGGAACAGTCGTGTGGGTCACTATACTTTTGACCAAGCGGTCCGAGAATATGGCCCCCCCGATAAGTCCGCCCGTCTGCAGGATGGCAGTCAGGTCGCTGAATGGCTTATACAACGCGGCAGTTCCTACGGCACAGTCCAAGCTCTCCCGGGATTCTGGACTCAGACCTACCAGGAAACCCGCACGCCAGACTACTTCCTGCGTCTGACCTTTGATGCTTCTGGACAACTCACCGATTGGAAGCGTCTGGCACGATAACAGATCCTCGCCCCTATGAGTTCGCAACCACAGCCTGGTATTTGGGACAAGTTGACCCGTGTGATCCTTTTCCTGATCGCGGCGGCCTGTATCATGGGTATCGCCCGCTGGTACCTCCCGGTCATCGAACAAAATGAACATATGCGCAAGGAGTTGCGGCGCCTGAATCAGGAACTGCGCCAAGAAGATGAGAAAATGCGAAAACTCAAGGCCAACATTGACGTCCTCCAACACGACACGCAATCTGTCGAACGCCTCATTCGGGAAAAACTCGGCTACGCAAAACCTGGCGAGACGGTCATCCGATTTGAGGATAAAGTCACGAACATTACAACGAACAAACCCTAGCACTATCATGAGTGACTCAACCCATCGGACATCCTCATGAAACGCATCCTTGCGGTGATCGTGCTTTTACAGGCTTGCCTCCGGACTGGGCTGCCGGCGCAATCCATACCGACGCCTCCTCCCTTGGACTATCTAATTGTCGTGGACACCTCGTACTCCATGTCCCGGCTGGATGATCAGGTGTGCGCATGGGTTCACGATCTGATCGCCACGGGATTTGAAGGCAGGATTCAGCCAAACCAGAGCTACTCGATTTGGACCTTCAATGAAAAAGTACACAGCCAGCTCTTTTCTCCAAAAATCTGGTCGCCGGAACTTAATCGGCTCCTCGCGGCCGACTCGATAAAATTCCTGAAAATCCAACGATTTGAAAAGCAGACATTCCTCAACAAAGCCATCCAGGAAATCAAGCAAGCTTTAACGGTGCATCCTGATCTAACCATCTTTCTGGTTTCGGATGGCAAGGAACGGCTGCAGGGGACTCCATTTGACCAACAGATCAGAGCAGCTTGTCTGGAAGTCGTGCCGAGGATTGGCCGCGCCCGTCGCCCTCTCATCCTGACTTTTGTTGCGTGTAATGGTCAGTTCGTCGCCTGGAGCCTTTCTCTCGCCGGCAATCCCGTTCAATTTCCGGATCTCACATTTCTGGAAGATCGACAACCACACCCATCCAAATCGGAATCGCCGGAGGTTGCACCCGCTCCGAAGCCAGTGGAAGTCCTCTCTTCGACTGCTCTGAAAACAAACCTGGCCCTGCCGGTCGTAACTCAATCCACCCCTCAACACACCTCAGCATCCAAACCCGTTGTGGCAAAACAGGAGTCCGTCGCCAAGTTGCCTGCCGTCCCTTCTCCATCCGACTCCGCTCCAGGCCCCCAATTCACTGCCCCGTCGACCGGCTCCCAAACGGTCGCTACACCTCCAGCATCCATCGTTACATCCAAAGAGAATAGTCTCGCAAACACCTTGGATGCCGAGGTGTCCAAAACGCCGGATCATTCAATACTTGGAGCAAATATTCTTTCCCAATCCGCCGCGCAGCCATCCGCTCCCCAATCGATCTCGTCCTCCGTTGATTTTCCACCAGAGGCCCGAAGTGATGAGGTGAAAGGGCCGCAACGTTTTCTCAGTTCAACAACATCCTCCGAGACTTCAAGGGACGCGCAGTCCCCCCCGCCAGTCGAATTCGAGATAAAACCTGATGCTACTTCGAGTAAAGACCTACACGAGACTGTAGCTATCCAAGTTCAATCCTCGATGCCAGGGAATGAGACCGTTCCAGTTCTTCCCGCACCTCAAACTTCGCCAAGCGACCTTGCTTCAGCCTCCACCCAGGCGATAATGTCTCCGGGCCCAAACGCCCTTGTATCACCTTTTCCTGTATTGGCGAAAAGGGATACCCGATTTTCAATGATGATTGCGGGAACTGTCTTCCTATTGAGCGCCGTTCTCGTTTTTTGGGTTTATTCACGCAAAAGCAGGGCACCGCGGCCGCCAAGTCTGATTTCCCAATCGCTCAATCGCAAGTAATAAACCCTTCGTCTGGCCTCAAGAAAATGCTCCACACCACTGTTTTATAAGGGCGGTTGAGGATGACGGATTTCTGAGGCTCAACTGCCGAGTGTTTCCTCTCCGATTCGGTCACTCTCGATGCTAATGTCGGCAAAAAGCCAGGAAGAAAGGTAGCGTTCAGCGCAAGAGGGGACAATAACGACGATTTGTTTACCCGCGCTTTCCGAGCGTCGGGCTATTTGCAGGGCCGCCCATATGCTGGCGCCACTGGAAATTCCAACTGGAATTCCGTCGAGACGATTAACTTCCTTAGCAGTCGTTCCCGCATCGTCTTCCTTGACCGGTACAATTTCATCGAGCACATTCGGATTCAGGATATTGGGAACAAAGCCTGCCCCGATGCCTTGGATCTTATGGGGGCCGGGTTTGCCCCCTGAAAGGACGGGCGAGGCCGCAGGCTCGACTGCCACGGCTTTGAAGGAAGGTTTGCGAGTTTTTATGATTTCGCTGATGCCGGTGATGGTGCCGCCGGTGCCGACGCCAGCTACGACGAAGTCAACCTGGCCATCGGTATCGCGCCAAATCTCCTCCGCAGTCGTTTTTCGATGTATCTCTGGGTTGGCGGGATTAGAGAACTGCTGAAGGATGATGCTGCCTGGGATTTTGGCATTGAGTTCCTCGGCTTTGGCAATGGCTCCCTTCATTCCTTTGGCGCCTTCGGTTAGAACTACTTTTGCCCCCAGCACCTTAAGGAGTTTTCTGCGCTCCAAGCTCATCGTTTCGGGCATGGTCAGAATTAAGGGAATTCCACGCGCTGTGGCCACAAAAGCGAGGGCGATCCCGGTGTTTCCGCTTGTGGGTTCGATGAGGACTGTGTTGGGGCCGATTCTGCCAGCATGGATGGCTGCGTCAATCATGGCCAAGCCAATGCGGTCTTTAACGCTCGATAAAGGATTAAAGAACTCAAGCTTAAGCAAGATGTCGCCTTTGGCCTCGTGTTTTTTCGCGGTCCGATTCAAACGCACCAGAGGTGTATTCCCAATGGTCTCGGTTATGTCATTGTAGATTCGTGGCATGGCATCCCTTTCTTTTGTGGTTTGGCACTCTGTCTGTTTCCTTTGACATGGGTGGGTTGCTAATGGCAGTGGACCGAAATCAGATTCAAGGACGATATATCCGGTCGAAATATCCGCCGTCTGAAAAATGGATCTTGTGCGCGGCAGCCCATCCGCCGAGCACATCGTCCACAGTAAACAAATGGACTTTTGTGAATTGATCTGAGTACTTTTTCATCGTCTCTTCCAGCCGGGGTCGATAGTAATGTCTGGCAACTATTTCTTGTCCTTGCGGAGAGTAGAGGTATTCGAGATAGGCTTGTGATATCTGGGTGGTCCCGTGTCTTTGGGCCACCTTTTCGACCACGGCGACTGAGGGTTCAGCCAAAATGCTGATCGAAGGAACGACGATCTCAAACCGGTTTTTTCCGATTTCCCGGGTGATCAAGAAGGCCTCATTTTCCCAGGAAACGAGGACATCGCCGATGCCGCGTTGGGCAAAAGTACTCGTGGAACCGCGGGCTCCCGAGTCCAAAACCGGAACATTCCGAAACAACTGGGTGACAAACTCGCGGGCTTTGGCCTCATCAGAGTTGTACTTTTTTAGCGCATATCCCCAGGCGGCCAGGTAGTTCCATCGGGCGCCTCCGGACGTTTTGGGATTGGGTGTGATAACGGAAATGCCGGGACGAACCAAATCATTCCAATCCTTAATATTCTTAGGGTTGCCCTGGCGCACTAAAAACACAACGGTGGAAACGTATGGAGCGCTGTTGAACGGCAGTTTTTTCTGCCAATCCCTGGGCACCAGACCGGATTTGTCAGCAATCGCATCGATATCGTAAGCCAGGGCCAGGGTGACGACATCGGCCTCCAAACCGTCGATCACCGATCGGGCCTGCTTTCCGGAACCGCCGTGGGATTGATTGACTGCAATGTCGGCACCGGTCTTGTCCTTCCAGTGTTTGATGAAGGCCGCGTTATAATCCTGGTAGAGTTCTCGTGTTGGATCATAAGAAACATTCAGCAGAGTGACCGCCTTCTGAGCAAGAAGGTCTTCCGTTCCAGCCAGCATCCCGAACATCAGAAGGGCCAGAAATGCGACGCGGCGCACGGTCGAATTTGGACCGACACTGAGCCATCCAGGTACCAGCGGGAGAGCTTTCATAGGGCTGACGGCAGGGTTGAGGGAGAGAATAAAAATCTTCAACGGTCCACAGATTTTTTAAGGGCCTGGTCAATATCCGCCTTGATGTCTTCGACATCTTCCAGGCCGATCGACAAGCGGATGTAATCTTCGGTCACACCGGTGGCTTGCTGTTCCGCGCGACTCAGTTGTTGATGGGTTGTTGACGCCGGATGGATCACCAGGCTTTTGGCATCGCCAATATTGGCGAGATGCGACAGCATTTTCAGGGATTCAATGAACCTTCTGCCGGAGGCCAAGCCACCTTGAATGCCAAAGCCAACCAGTCCGCCAAATCCCTGTTTGAGGTATCGCACGGCGACGGGATAACTCGGATCATCCTCCAAACCGGGGTAAGTCACCCATCGCACTAGGGGATGTTGTTTCAGCCAGCGTGCAATCGCCAATGCATTTTGGGAATGTTGGCGCTGGCGCAATCCCAGGGTTTCCAAGCCCTGAATGAACAACCAGGAGTTAAACGGGCTCAGGGCAGGGCCCATGTCCCGAAGCAGGGTGACCCGAACCTTGATGATGAAAGCCACGTTACCCATGCCGGGCACATGACTCAGGGCATCCCAATAAACCATGCCATGATAGCTGGGATCCGGCTCGGTAAACTCAGGAAACTTTCCATTGTTCCACTGGAACCGGCCGGAATCTACAATGAATCCTCCAAGAGAGGTCCCATGACCTCCAACGTATTTTGTGGCGGATCCGACAACGATATCCACCCCGAAATCGATCGGCTTCACCAATCCAACTCCAACGGTGTTGTCCACCACCAATGGGAGGCCGTGCTCATGGGCAATTCCAGCGATGGCGGAGAAGTCCGGCACATCCAATTTCGGATTACCAATGGTCTCAGTATAGACAACGCGTGTTTTCGGAGTGATGGCCCGCCGGAAGGCCTCCGGATCGCGCGAATTCACAAATCTGACTTCGCGTCCAAGCTTGGGGAAGGTGTAATGCAGCAACTGGTATGTGCCGCCGTAAAGGTTGTTTCCCGCCACGATTTCATCTCCCAGCCGGGTAATGGCTAGCAAGGCCAGCATGATAGCGGATTGGCCTGAAGCCAGCGTCAAGGCACCGCTGCCTCCTTCCAGGGCCGCCATGCGCTTTTCAAACACGTCGGTGGTGGGATTCATCAACCGGGTATAAATATTTCCAAACTCTTTTAGCGCAAAAAGATTCGCCGCATGTTCGGTGCTTCTAAACACATAGGAAGTCGTCTGGTAAAGAGGAACGGCCCGTGATCCAGTTGTTGGATCAGGTTCTTGGCCTGCGTGAAGGGCGAGGGTATCAAGACGATCGGTTGGTATGTTCATAAAAGCATCGCTGGGTGAGGGGCTTATTATTCTTAGCTAAGGCTTGAACCGCATTGTGTCAAGGAGCGCCTTTGGTTATTGCGGAAAACGGACACAAAAGCAGAAACCGTTTTTGTCCAGAATGAGCAGAACGATCTTCATTACATTACTATTATAATCATGTTAGTAATGTATATATGAATTGGCTGATGTCAAACAGGAATCGATGTAACAAACAGTGATGGACTCGGGTATTTGGCATGAGTTCATGAAAAAAAGGCGGATGAGGTCTGGATGGATCATTTTCGCAATCATCGCAATTGGAATTCTGATTGGTGGTGGTTGCTGGGTTGTATTTGCGGGAAGGGCGAAGCCTATTCCGCCGGAGAAGCTGGCCAAGGTAGAGCGGGGCGACATTGCGCGATCGGTCGTTGCGATTGGCAAGATTGAACCGTTATCGAAAGTCGAGGTGAAATCCAAGGCGAATGGGATTCTGAAGGTTTTGAGGGTTGATGAGGGAGACACGGTTGTGGAAGGGCAGGTTCTGGCGGAATTGGACAAGGAGAACCTGGAGGCGCAGGTCCGGGAGGCTGAGGCAACGCTGAAAGGGGAAGAGGCCAATCTGCAGGCCGCAATGACGGTAGAAGTGAAGGCGCGGATTGAGGCCGCCGGTCCTGAACTTGAGTTTGCGCGGCGCGATCACGCGCGAATGATGTCGCTCTTTGCCCAGAAGATTGCCTCCCAGCAGCAGTTGGATGATGCGGAACGGGCTTTTGAGATCGCGCGAAATCGCCGAGAACTGCAAGAGGCGGCGGTATCGAGCGCGGTGGCGTTGATCGAGCAGGCTCGGGCGAGGGTGGCGGCGGCGAAAGCGGCGCTGGACCGGGCTGAGGAAAACCTGCGGTACGCCACCCTACGAGCCCCGATCACTGGAATTGTGCTGACCCGGAACACTGAAGTAGGAGACGCCGTCTCTTCGATTCTTAATCTGGGAAGTGCCGCGACCCTGATCATGACGTTAGGGGACGTGAGCAGCGTTTTTATCAAGGGCGACGTGGATGAAGCGGACATTGGAAAAATCCAAGTCGGACTACCGGTTCGAACCCGGGTTGAGTCGTTTCGGAACGAGGTTTTTCAGGGAACCATTCAACGTTTGTCACCGATGGGGAGGCAGCAGAACAATGTGACGACCTTTGAAGTTCGCGTATCGATCAGCAACACCGAAGGCAAACTGCGCGTGAACATGACTGCCAATGCGGAAATTGTCCTGGAAGAGCGGAAGCGGGTGCTCCTGATTCCTGAGTCGGCTTTGATTTACGAACCGGATCGGACAACGTGGGTCCAGAGGCACGATGCCACCAACCAGACAGGGTGGCGGAAGATTCCCATTAAGACTGGAATTGCCAATGGGCAGCGTTGCGAGATTATCGAAGGTCTTAGCGATGGAGACCGGGTTGTATTACCGTGATTTTTCTGAGAGACATCCTTCTCAATACAATTGCCAACCTTTGGGCGCATAAGCTGCGTGCCCTGCTGACGATGTTTGGCATTTCCTGGGGGGTGGCGTCGATCATTTTCATGATGGCGGTTGGCGATGGTTTCAAGGCCGGTTATCGCAACATGCTTTACGCCTTGGGAACGGACATCGTTATCGTATGGGGAGGCCGGACGACACGCCAGGCGGGAGATCAGCGGGCCGGACGCGACATCAGGCTCAGTTACGAGGATGTGCTGGCGATACAAAAGGAATGCTATCTTGTTGAGAAGGCGACTCCGGAATTGGCCCGGTCTCTGCAGATTCGGAGCGCGTTTAATGCCGGGCTCTTTTCCTCGCACGGTATCTCGCCGGAGTATCAGCAGATACGATCGATGAAATTGGCTGCGGGAAGGCTGATTACTGTGGGGGATTACAGTGAAGAACGCGCGGTATGCATCCTGGGAGAGGACGTATGGAAACAGCTCTTTGCGAGCCGTCCTGCTGTGGGCG
This sequence comes from Verrucomicrobiota bacterium, assembly GCA_022709905.1. Lineage (GTDB taxonomy): Bacteria > Verrucomicrobiota > Verrucomicrobiia > Limisphaerales > UBA1319 > JAKLHY01. The sequence goes on from JAKLHY010000069.1 coordinate 33,528, forward strand.
TGCAAGTGTATATCCTGAACGTGCCTTTTACCGTGGTGGGTGTTCTGGCGAAGAAGGACCAAAACAATTCCTACAATGGCCTTGATGGCACCAAAGTGATCCTCCCATACACGACCATGGCCAGGTATTTCCCCGATCCCCGGCCCTTTATTGGCCGCGGCCACTTGGACAACATCATTTTCATGCCCCGTTCGGCGGACGAGCATGCGAAGGCGGTGCGCCAAGTCAGAACGGCCCTAGGTCGGCGGCATGGCTTCACTTCCGACGATGAGGGCGCCCTTTGGATCTGGGACACCGTCGAAACGGCGCGCACGGTCAGCCAGGTTTATGATTCCATGCAGATGTTCCTGGCTTTTGTGGCTGTCATTACGCTGGCGCTTGGAGGTATTGGCGTGATGAACATCATGCTGATTTCGGTGGCCGAACGAACCCGCGAGATCGGAGTGAAACGGGCCGTGGGTGCCAAATCGCGCCGCATCCTCACCGAGTTTTTTGTCGAATCGGTTGTCCTCACGATTTTGAGCGGTCTATCCGGGCTGATTTTTGCGGGAGTGGTGACGAGTTTGGTCAACCGACTTCCTTTGCCGACCTTGTTCGCGGGATTGCCGGTCACGCGCGCGACGGCGGGGATGGCCTTTGTTTCGCTGGTATTGGTGGGAATCCTCTCAGCGGTCTATCCCGCTTATCGCGCCGCGCGTATGAACCCTGTTGAGGCCTTGCGATGCGAATAATGGGATTTGTGGTCTGGGAGGCGTTGCGCGCGCTGAGACATTACCGGCTCCGGGCTGGGTTAACGATGTTGAGCATTGTCTGGGGGGTAGCGTCCTTGATGCTTCTGCTATCCTACGGGCGGGGGTTCGAGCGCGCTTTGACCCAGGCTTTCCTGCAAATTGGAAAGGACTTGATTGTGGTCTTTCCAGGACAAACCAGCATGCAGGCTGGAGGCGAACGTTCCGGACGTCATATCCCATTGGAGTTGAGTGATGTCACCGCCATACTTGAGGGAGTGCCAACCGTGGAGGCTGCCTCGCCCGAGGCCCGTCGGTTCTTACCGCTGAACTTTGGCTACCGCACACGGGACTACAGCGTCAGCGGGGTCCACGCCTGTTTTGAACGTATCCGCAGCATGGTGCTGTCGGAAGGACGCTTTCTGTCCGAGGAAGATGTCCTGCACCGGCGGCGAGTGGTTGTAATTGGGGCTCAATTGAAGCATGAAATGTACAGCGGCATCCCGGCCTTGGGCACCGAGCTTAAAATCCAGGGAGTCAGCTTTACGGTGATTGGCATACTCAAGAAGAAAACTCAGATCACCAACTACGAAATGCCCGATGATGTCACCGCGTTTATTCCCTTCACCACCTTCTCCTCCCTAATCAACGTTCGCTATCTCAATGACATTGTTTTGCTCCCAGCCAACAATTGCTTTCGCGATCGCATCGTCGCCGATGTCCGGGCCGCCCTCGCCCGAAAACACTATTTCAATGCGAAAGACGAACGAGCCGTTAGCATTGTTGACTGGAATGAATTTCTAGGCCTGGTCAGCAATCTGAGCCTGGGCTTGAAGATTCTTTTAACGATCATCGGCACTTTGACGTTGAGCATCGGGGCTGTCGGTGTGATGAACATCATGCTGGTTTCGGTGACCGAAAGAACTCGGGAAATCGGTGTTCTGAAAGCCTTGGGTGCCCGCCGAAATCATGTTCTGGGACAGATCTTGATGGAAAGCCTGTGTGTCACTCTCACCGGTGGTGTGATTGGATTCCTGTTAGCGGTTTTGTTAACCAAGGTGATTGGGACACTGCCGCTTTTAGGCCCGATTTTTCAAGACACGTCAGGTCAGGGCGATATTGCACTTGCGGTGTCGTGGTCCGCTTTGGCTGTGGCCGGTTCTGTGCTGACCGTGGTAGGATTAATTGCCGGCTTTGTGCCTGCGCTCCGTGCGTCTCGTCTTGAACCGGCATTGGCTATTCGCAAGGAATAGCGTGATTCAGACCATCCCTCTCGTTCGACCTCAATCAAATTTCGCATTGCAAACGCGTTGCATCTGTGCTTAATTAGGACTGAGTTATGGTTGTATCCGTTTTGAACGATGGTCAGACGCAAGTGATCGAGAGTCGTCTGGGTGCGTTAGGGTTTCACACGCAGCGGTTCACTCCAAATTCAATTCGTGAGTTAAGTCATGGTTCGGCGGAGCAGATTTATTTGGTATCGTTTGCCACGATGGAATCGCCCGAATGGCCTCAGTTGCGAGTTCGATTGGCGCAGGCCAATAGGCATTACATAGTGGTGGGAGAAGGTCTGGGCTCGGCGCAGATCATGAACGCGGCGCGTGACGGAGCTTACGATGTTCTCTTGGTGTCAGACGACAACGAGCGTTGGCGTGAGTCGATCAGGAAAGTGATAGATTCGCAGACTCTCTGGCTGCAGCTCTATGGGGGAATGCCCTTACTTTCACAGGACGCGTTAATTGGAGTATCTCCGGCCATGAAATCGCTGCGGCAGGCGATTGAGCGTCTGGGACCGACGAGTGCGACGGTATTGTTGCTGGGGGAATCGGGCGTGGGCAAGGAGAGGGTTGCCAATGCATTGCACAAGGCGGCTGGACGAGGATCTTTTGTTGCGGTCAATTGTGCGGCCATTCCGAAGGAACTCATGGAAGCGGAGCTTTTCGGGGCGGAAAAGGGGGCGTATACGGGAGCCTCAAAGACCCGGGCTGGATTGGTGGAAGATGCGGCCGGAGGGACACTTTTCTTGGATGAGATTGGGGAGATGGATGTGCGTTTGCAGCCCAAACTGCTGCGGTTTCTTGAGACGCGTCTCGTACGGCGTGTGGGGGGCAATGCCGAAATCCCGGTGGAGGTCAGACTGATTTCTGCGACGAACAGCAATCTGGAATCAGAGATTGCGGCGGGCAAGTTCCGGGCGGATCTTTATTATCGGTTATCGGAAGTGACCTTGAGAATTCCCCCGTTGAGGACACGGGTGGAAGACATTCCACAATTCGCGATGTCTTTCCTTCAATCCTCGAGTGAACGTTTCGGCAAGAACTTCGAGAGTCTGGAACCGGAACTCGTGAAGAAACTGCAGGAATACGATTGGCCGGGTAACGTGCGCGAGCTCAAGAACACTATCGATCGAATGGTTGTGCTTTATGACGGTCCGGTATTAAGAACGGCGTGGTGGGATCCTCCACAAAAGAGCGCATTGTTTGGCGGGCTGCAATCTGTCGCGTCACCGGGCCGGCTTCATTCGCCGAATTCGGAACCGGATCCGTTTTCTTCGCATGCGAGCCCGAATCGTCGTCAGAGGCTGGCGCAGGCCAAACGGCTTTTGGAGGAGAGCGGAAACGACTTGACCTGGGTGGCGGCGCAACTGGGAATCCACCCGACGACACTATATCGCTGGCGAAAAGCCAACAAAGTCTAATTCACCGGCACCGAAGGAGACACTGGCGCGGCCGAAGCGTCGACTGTTCTCGCGCCCGCGTTGGCCGCAACGGTTCGAACAAACGTTTCAACCGCGTAGGTGGCATATCGATCCAGAAAGCTCCACGGAGAGACTGGGACATAGACAATATCGCGGGGTTCCAACAGGATATCGGTCGCCTTACCTCGCAGGATGTCCCGGTAATTGACGACCGCGATCCGAGGCTTGCTCAAGGAACCCCGGACAATGGCGACATGGGATTGGTAAGCACCGGGAACTGTTCCTCCGACACTGGAGATCGCTGCCACGAGCGTCATTAGATCGGAGCACGGAACGGGTGAGGGTCGGGTCACCGCTCCCAGAACATAGACCTCGCGCGCCGATGACGACGGAACATAGACAAAGTCGTCCGGCTGCAGGTAAATATTTTGCGAGATATTGCCCTCGTGCATGAGTTGATAGAAATCAATCGGCATCAGGCGGCCCTGCCGGATGATGAAACTGTGACGCAAATCGGCGAGACTCTCCACGGATCCGGTGGAACTCATGGCTGCGATGCCGCCGGCGCGAGAGAGCAGTTCGAGCAAGGTCATGGGGGTGCTCATGCTATACAGCCCTGGCGTTGCCAATCGTCCCAAGGCCCACACGCGTTTACTCTGAACATTCTGCAGGGAAATGGATATCTGACCGCTGTCCTTGACAAACACGGCCAACTCGCGTTCCAGCAGGGCTTTTGTTTCCGCCAGCGTCAATCCCCACACATCGAGTCCACGGAGCAGATAGAAGTAAATCTTGCCGTCAGGCCCGACGACGACAGGCTGGCGATACACCTCAGCGCCGAGAATCTCAACGTCGATGGCGTCTCCGGGTCCCAGGGTGAACAAGTTGGTGGGCGTCTTCAGCCAGGATGGATCAAATGGATTGCTGATGCTGACCTCGGTCATGTTCGTCAAAGGCACAGCCGAGGTATCCCGAGGGTTGAAACGGGGTCCTTTGGTCTGGCATCCCGACAGAACAATCAAGCCTGTCGCGCTCAACACTAGTATTGTTCTTTGAATGGATTTCATACTATTTGATAAGTGGATCGTCAATCAATCGGATGTTTTCTCCCGTCCACGTGACCAACATGGCATTCAAGTAAGCGCGCGCAGCCAAATCCATTAACTCCAGGGCTTTGGACCACGGTCTCTGGCTGATGTAGACAATATCCTTGGGTTCGAGTTGAAAATCGGTGACTTGGCCGGCCAGGACCGCTGCCGTGTCCAGAACAAACGTTTTCGGTTGGTTGAAAGATCCCCGCACTACGAGAACCCGGCTTCGATACGCCCTAGGCGTGAATCCACCCCGTGAGGTGATAGCCTTGATGGCGGACATTTGAGGTGAAATCGGGACAGGTCCTGGCGAAGCCACCTCTCCCAGGACGTAAATCGCATTATCAAGGGTTGAGGGGAAATAGAGATAATCCTCAGGTTCGAGGAATACGTTCTGTGATAAATCACCCTGAAGGAATAGCCGTTCGAAATCCACCGGTAAACGCTTGCCATCGCGGAGCACAAAACTTCGAGGCAAGTCCGCAAGTTCAACGGTGCCGCTTTGCAGAAAGCCGGCTTCCAATCCTTGTGCTTGAGCGACGGCTTCGATAACCGTTAAAGGGCGATCCAGGTAATACACGCCTTTGTTAACGACCTTGCCAAGAAGATAGATCTTTTTGCTTCGGATGGCCTGGGGAACAATGATCGTTCGGGGCGCGCGATAATACTTGGAAAGTTCCTCATCGAATTTGGCGCGCAGCTCGTCCACGGTGAGCCCGGTCGCCAAGATATTCATGGCCTGGAGATAACTCACGCGGCCATCCGGTCCTACAACCACCTGGGGTCTGGTTAAGTCCGGATATCCAAATAGACTGAAAGCCAGGATATCTCCAGGGCCTAGAGTCAGGTGTTTCTGCCAGGCGCCGCGGGTGGGGGCGTTTACACCCGAAAAGACCTGCAGGGAGTTGGTTGACCCGGCATTTTCCGGCAGTGTGGTGTCCTGGGCCAGACTTTCGATCATGCTCAAGCACAGCGCTATCAACACCGGCAGCCAGCCTTTTCGACGGAATCCTGAGCGAATCCAAAAGAAGTGCATAAATGAAATGACTGATTGTTCACCTTGTCTTCCACAGCATAAGCTAAAAGCAGGGACCAAGCCAGCCTAATTTTGTGAGGCTTTCTTTTTGACGGGCCGACGAATTGCGCCAAAAGTATTGTTACCCGGAGGGGGGGGCGAGAGAGGGGAAAATGATACGTTGTGCCAAAAGCAA
>JAKLHY010000007.1 GCA_022709905.1 Verrucomicrobiota bacterium
GTTGGTTGATGCATGACTTCCTGTCCAGCTACTTGGGCTTTGAGAACTGCCTGCATACCTTCTGCAAGAGTCATCTGTTGCGCGAACTGGTGTTCCTTTTCGAACAACATCGGCAGGCCTGGGCGGGCGATCTGCACGACTTGTTCCTGGACATGCATCTGGGGGTCCAACACCGAAAAGCACGCGATGCGCCGATGACCGAAAAGGAGTATCACCGTTGGCGCGACCAATATAGGAAACTCCTGCGCGCGGGTCGAAAGGCTAACCCCCTGACGCCCCAGCAAAGGGCACATCCCCGCACCAAACAATCCAAGGAACAGAACTTACTGGATCGGTTGGAAGGATACGACGAGGCCATCCTCGCCTTCCTGTGGAACCTGGACTTGCCCTTTACCAACAACGAAGCCGAACGCGCGTTTCGCATGATGAAGGTGCGCATGAAAATCTCCGGTTGCTTTCGAACCTTCGTGGGCGCTTGCCGCCATGCCCGCATCCGCAGCTACATTTCGACTCTACGCAAACACGGGCTGCCTGTGCTCGAATACCTTCGCCGTGCCCTCGATGGCCGCCCATTCCTGCCTCAGCCAGTGAAAAGCACCTGAGCAGTTACACCCGATCTGGGCGAGAATCTGCTGCCGCTAGTAAACCGAGTAGCGTCATTGCTCAAGCGCTGGTTACTCGGCACTCACCAAGGCGCCGTCGAACACTCTCACTTGGAGTACTACCTCGACGAATATACCTTTCGTTTCAATCGCCGAAGTTCCAAATCACGAGGCTTGCTGTTCTATCGCTTGATCAGCCAGGCGATAGACCTCGGGCCGGTGCTAGAGAGGGAGCTCAGGGCACGAAAAAGCGGTCAAAAATCACAAGAGTAAACTGCATAGCCAAATTAAACAATTGTCTTCAAGCCAAAGGAAGATGCTGTTGGGCGCATGGCGCGGCATAGACGGATTGAGTCGCCGGGCGGTTGCCATTCCATCAGCGCCCGCGGCAAGGAGCGAAAGTCATGGACCGGGATGACTGTGGTCGTCGGCATTTTCTGGAACCGCGATTGGACACCAAAAGACGCGAATCCTTTCCTTCTCTCTTGGTTGTATTGCGCTAGTGTAGTGTCTCGCAAATAGCTATACATTCGCGGCAAGAGATTTTCCGCGCAAACGAGGCGCGAGCGACGCGCATACCCGTTGTGGTCTGTAAGGAGAGAGCAACGAAGTGTGCGCAGAAAAGATCTGCCGCCCTGCGGGTTGCGCTGAGTTTGGCCTGTGGCTTCGTTGTTCGTCAGTCACAGCCCGCTGCGGGGATACTCCATCCTCACGCCTCGCCACAGGCCAAACTGAGCGCAACGAATGTATAGTTATTTGCGAGACACCACACTAGCCGCTGCGAGTGGGGGCACGACTATTCCTTGCAGGGGGAAAACCTGCCCAAGGCACCACGAATACCAGGGCAGCAGGAACCATTTCCACCGCAGATAAACGCAGCGCAGATTCGAAAAACGGAGAACCAAAAGTGTTGTATCTGCGCAAATCTGCGCCATCTGCGGTTGGGAGGGAGGAGTTGGCTGGATGAACGATGAATTGCGGCCTCGCCCGGATAAGTCCGAATAAGCTCCCGCAGGGGAAATGAATCCTCATCTTTTATTTTCAGGGTTGATTCTCATGTCTCTCCGGTGCTGCAGGGTCCGCGCACTGCTGGACGGCCCGATCTCGATCCGGTATGATCCGAGCATCGCCATGTCAAATCGATTGCACACCGATCGGCCGGCGCGACAGGTCGCCCCTGATCTGTCCGCCTGGAACTCGAATCCACATCAAATTCGGACTGCTATGCGCCACTCAGCGTTTTCGTTGCTCACCGAATCCGGGTTCCTGGTTTCCACATTCGTTCTCCTGGTCGTGCCAGGGATCCTCCGAGGGCAAGCACCCGCAGCTTCCGTCAAGGAGGTTAGCCATCGGCCCGAGCCAATGAATTGGACGACTCAACAGGATCATAAAAACATGATGGACCAGCTCGGCATCAAAGTGCTTCGACCGGGTCCCAGCGGCCGATCCGGCGCCACGAATTCCGCGAATTACGATCCTGATAAAGCGAATCCTTACCCCAACCTGCCCGATCCATTCATGCTCAAGAACGGAGAAAAAGTCACAACCGCCGAGGTGTGGTGGAGCCAACGCCGTTCCGAAATCGTCGAGGATTTCGAGCGGGAGGTGTTTGGGCGCGTGCCGAAGAACGTTCCCCCAGTCACGTGGACCGTGGTTTCAAATGTAACCAAGGGGCTGGTGGGCGATTATCCGGCCGATGGGAAACAACTGGTCGGCCATGTTGACAATCAAGCCTGCCCGGCCATTTCGGTGGACATCCGCATGACGCTGGTCACACCGGCGAAGGCCAAGACACCCGTCCCGGTGCTGATGATGTTCGGTGGATTCGGGGGCGGCGGAATGCCGCGTCCGGCAGGTTCGCCCGCGCCCACAAATCGCGTTCCGGAATTCGGCGGTCCCTACAAAGACCCGCCCTCGACCGAACAGCTGCTTGCCGCCGGCTGGGGTTATGCAACCCTCTTTCCCGGAAGTATCCAGGCCGACAACGGCGCCGGGTTGACCAAGGGAATTATCGGCCTGGTCAACCGAGGTCAGCCCCGCAAACCGGAGGATTGGGGATCGCTACGCGCCTGGGCGTGGGGCGCCGCGCGCGGCCTGGATTATCTGGAAACCGATCCGGCCGTCGACGCAAAGAAAGTCGGCATCGAAGGCGTGTCGCGCTACGGCAAGGCGGCACTTGTCACCATGGCGTTCGAGCCGCGTTTTGCGGTGGTCCTGGTGGGATCCTCTGGCGAAGGCGGTGCCAAACTCCATCGCCGCAACTTTGGCGAGGCGGTTGAAAACCTCACCGGATCGGGAGAATACCATTGGATGGCCGGCAATTTTCTCAAGTACGGCGCTGCGGATGCCACTTTTGGCAGCAAGAACGCCGGCGACATCCCGGTGGATGCTCATCAGCTCATTGCCCTGTGCGCCCCCCGTCCGACATTCATCAGCTATGGCATTCCCGAACGCGGCGATGCCCTTTGGCTGGATCAGCAGGGCAGCTACATGGCGGCGGTCGCCGCCGGACCTGTGTTTCGCCTTTTGGGCGCAAAGGATCTTGGTGTCACCGAAGATTATCGCACCGCCAAAATGCCCCCGGTCAACACCGGCCTTCTCGAGGGGGAACTGGCTTGGCGCCAGCACGACGGAGGACACGAGGATCGTTCCAACATGAAACACTTCATCGCGTGGGCCAATAGACTCCTGAAACACAACACGCCCTAACGCACCTGCGCCTCAAACCGAGGCGTCACGTGAAGTTCTTTCACAAGGCCTCAACCCCTGGGGTTGATTTGAGGCGGAGCTTCGTTAGATAAGCGTCGCTCTCGTGTTACCGGACGGCCATCGATCCAAGGCTGTTCATTGCGCCCTTTCCACCAGCCGATAGAAGGCATGTCCAAAGCGTGTCGGTGGAGCCGGATCCGGAAACGCCTGCGAACCGCCGACCCCGGAAATCCAGCCGCCAACGTTTGTCCATCCCGCCTCGTTTTTCAGATCCAGACTGCGCTGGAGCTGATAAACCTTCCCTAATTCCGTCCAGGCGTGGATCGTTGCCGGCAAGCCCTGAAACTCGGGATAGATGAAGTCAAGAATCTCGAAGCTGGCAACCGTGAAGCCGCGAGCCAGGGTGGATTTCATTTCCAGCAATTCAATCTCCACGTCAACGACTCCCTGCAAGCCGGGCGGAGTGCGGCAGATCAAGGTGTTCGAACTGATCATCTGGAGATCCGTGCCCAACTGACCTCCAAAACGAACTTGGATTCCTTCGGCAAAGCCCGTCCCGGTTAAGGTAACCCATGTCCCGCCTCCCGTGCTGCCACCAACCGGATTCAGCGAGGTCAAAGACGGCGTCGGGGCATGCCACACGGCCAAGCTCCAGTGTTGAGCGGGCGCGCTGAGCATTTCATACTCGCCGAACTGGCGCCAGAACGCATTCCAACGCGCCGGTCCTTTCACAGTAAAACGTCCGGCCCCGCCCGCGCCGCCTGTGACGACACACGTCGCGTCGGAGACCACAGGCCCGTAAGGATAACTGATGTCGGTGGTTTGGACGGTGGGATTGTAAGTTCGACCATCGCCGGCAGCAACGGCTCTGACCGCGGTGGTTTCGTTGTGATAAGTCAAGTCATCGGGATTCTCGAAAGGACCGCGAAGAGGATTCAGAATCGGCACAAAGGCCCAGGCCTCGAAACGGAGCCGGCCGGGGCCTGGAATCGTCAATGGATGGCTTTCCTCCCGTTGGGATTCTTCAGCGCCAACGGCGGCAAAATAACCGTGGAAAGTGCCCAGCAAACGCTCGGCCCCGCGCGCCACGGGGCCGCTCGGCGCCCCATAGGCAAAACCATTGGCCAGACGGCCAAACAAGGCGTAAGGCGCTCCATAGTTCCAAGGCTGTCCCTCGGAATCGCTATTCAACACAGTCACGGCAACAGGTCCGACCACGCCCGGCGGTGTGCGGCATGTGAGTTCCTCGGCGCTGTTTCGCACCACATCCTGAGCGGCCACTTCGCCAAACAACACCAGGGCGTTATATCCAAATCCAGCGCCGGTCACTCGAACAAGGTCACCGCCCGCAACCGATCCGGTCGCCGGGTTGACCGCGTTAATGATCGGTCCCGGCAAGTAAAGCACCTCCACGGTGTAGTTCTGCAGAGGATGCCCTGTGAACTCACCCCAGATATTGAATTCCGCAGGCCCGCGAACCTCGAACTCCAACGAGCCCGGCCCGGGTGAATCCCATATCGACGCACAAATGGCCGGATCGCTTCCAGGCGGATTGGCGTTGGGAGCGAGTTTGACTGTCTGCCCATTAAAGCGGACCTCCCAAACCGCGGGATCATACCGGGTCAGATTCTCAAGCGATTGCCGGGTGGGCGGTGTGGCGGCGACCCGGAACGTAATCCGCCCAACACCGGGAATTGCCAGAGGACTGAACCTGAGGGTTTGGCGCCTTCCGATGTTGGTTATGCTCCCGCCGGTTGAAAACAGCAGGCGCTCCCCAACACCCGCCCCACCGACGCCCACGGTAATGGACTGAGATGCGGTGTTCAACGAGGTATCGGTGGCCAGGGCCTCGAGGATTCGCGGTCCCGGCGGCCCGGCGACATCCGCAAAGGCAGCGCGGTAAACCTGACCGCCGACCAGGCGGGCCGCTTGCGTTTCCCCGCTATCCTCGGTGTCCCCGTCACCGTTCACATCAAAGAATGCCAGAACGGACGCCACCTCGACGTTGTCGGCGGCCGCCAAATCCACAGTCAGAGGCGCACCGGCGCTGACGCCGGCGCCTCGCATCGGCGCCGTGATCGCGAGAACTGGATCGACATTATCCACGGAGACAAACCGAATCTCCAAGGTATAGGATTGCATCGGACTGCCGCTGAATTCACCCCAGATATTGAACACACCCGAACCGAGCATGCGGAAGTCGAGCATGCCGCCCTGGGTTGCGACAAACGTGTTCGTGGAGACCGCCGGATCACTGCCGGCGGGATTCCAGGTCTGCACGGTCTTGAATTCTTTGCCGTTTAACACCCCCAGGTCCACACACGGATCATATCGCGGTATATTTTCAGTGGTCTGACGACAGTTGGGAGTGGCCGTGACAATAAAGCTTACTGTGCCGGCACTCGGCAAGGTGATAGGATCGAATTCGATGACCTGCCGTTTTCCGCCGCTCCACTGGCTTCCCTGCGCGGGAATCACGCCCGATTGCGTGAGCATTGTCCGGGTCACAGGCGCGACTCCGCCCACCGTGATCGGCACATCGGCCCTGGCACTGTTGCCGGAGCTGTCCACCGCGGTCGCCGTGACCATTCTGGGGCCCGAGGGGCCCTCGACATCCACAAAACCAGCCTGGTAGTTGAATGGCCCGGTCTGGGTCGCGGTGACGATTTCATTCGCGCCAGACGGCGTGCCGTCCCCGTTGGTGTCGAACGCGACGGAGACGGAACGCATTTCGAGATCATCGCCCGCCTCGATTTGCACGGTCAGGTTCGTGCCCCGGTGGATTGCGGCTCCCGGTTCCGGCGTTAAAATTCGGATCGTGGGCGCCACCGTATCGGGGGCGCGAACCTCGACGAAACCGCTCGCGCGCGTCACCCGATCCGAGGTGTCCCGCGCGGCAATCCGTATCAGCCGGATACCAGCCTCACCGGCGACCCGGTCAAAAAGGGCCTCATAAACGCCCCCACCCCGGCTCGTTGCCAGGACAGTTTCCCCGGAATCATCCGTCTGGCCATTGCCATTGGTGTCAAAGGCGACTTCCACCGACGCCACGCCGTAATCATCGGTCACCCGGGCCTGAACCAGCAAAGGTTCGCCCAGGCCAATAGCGGCATCGGCATCGGGAGAGCGCAGCTCAATGGCGGGCGCCGTCACATCGACGGCCTCGAAACCGATGGTGACGGTATAGTGCTGCGCAGGGCTTCCCACGAATGCGCCGGCTGCACTGTAAAAAGCGGGCCCAGCCAATTCGAGCGTGAGGGAACCGGCCGAGGGCACGTTCCAGTAGACGCTGCAAAGGGAAGGATCAACCGCTGAGGGAGTACACACGGGCGAAGCATCCACCTCTTCCCCTTCAAATTGAAGAGCAGCCACTGTGGAATTGTATCGGTTTGTGCCGCCTGCCGAAGCCCCGACCGAAGGGGAGGCCTTGACCGTGACTACCAACCTGCCGGAACCCGGCACTTGGATGGGGCCAATGGCAGCGGACGCGCGTTTCCCGCCGCTGGAGGCCGCCGGTTGTGCGGCAAACACGCCCGTGGCTGTGCGAAGAATGCTTCCGCCTCCCGCATCTTTGCCGGCCAACACCGAGATCGCGGCGGCACCTTCATTTCGCGAAGGATCGGCGGCGATCGCCAGGATCTTCCGCGCGCCAAACGGGCCTGTGATATTGCGGAAAATCGCGCTGTAGATCGAGTTACCGGCGGGCACTGCGGGCACTTCCTCGGTTCCGGATTGCCATTGGCCGTCTCCATCGATATCGAAGAAAAGAACCACGTCATCGACGCGGACATCGTCCTGGGCGCGCACAGTCACACTGATGCTGCTGCCAAGATCCAGGGTGCTGCCGGCAGCCGGAGACAGGATCTCCACCCGGGGCAGCTTGAGGTCGATGGGAGCGCCGGTCAGAGCCTCGTATTCCGTCACGGTCAGATCCGGCGGATTTGCGGTGTCCGCCTTGAAGGGATAAAGCCGATACGAGTTGCCCAAGATGTAGCCGGTATTCTGAAAATCAAATTTCAAGTAAGCCCAATCATCGAATACAGGATCCAAGGCTCCGGAGTAACTCGGGGGCCGCGGGCGCACATATCGCATCAAGCTCATGTAATTGGTCCGGTAAGCGTTGTGGTCCACACCGCCATGACGCAGCCCCATCGTGTGCCCCAGTTCGTGAGCCAGGGTTGTCCACTGCACCTCGTTGTTGGCCAGCCAGGCGCCCTCGTTGACCCCGTAGCCGCCCAGGGTCACCAGAAAATCGTTGGCCGGCCGGGTGTGATGATCCGGCCCCGGGCGGCTGACCATTTCGGCCCAACCACCACAGCCGTCAATGACAATGATCCAGCTGGTGGCATCGGGGATGGTCTCCCAATTCCCCCGAACCTGAATCGTGTCAAAGGCCAAAAAACCGTCGATGGTCCGGACTTGGCCCGAACCGCGGCCGCTGAAAACCTTGATCAGGTGTCCGCTTTTGAGGCCGGCATTGAGTGCAGTGGTGGTTTGGACGGTGTTACTTGTTGCGGCAGCCACACGATACTGGATGGCCTGATTGAGGTTGTTCCAGAACATTTCATCAAAATCACCCAGCACAGTATATTTAAAGGCCAATTCTCTCGCCCCTTTGTCACGAACACCAAAGTACTCCCTCTTGACTTCGTACATCGCCCGAAAGGGGACATTGGTGATATTGATGTATTGATTGGTCTGTCCGAGGAAAACGACTTCTAACCGTTCGCGGGGATCGCTGGTGCCGCCAATGAGATCTCCGCCGTCGAGCAGACTTCGCCGACTCCCCATGTTGACCGAGTAGGGAAAGTCGTTGGCATCCCGGCGCGGGCCCGCGTCAATGTGCAAGGTAATCCCCCGGCTTCCATCCGGATTGGCGACGGGCGCCTCCTCAAACATCCGGGCCAGTCGCCGGGTGACCCCCGGGGCGGGTTCGTTGCGCCAAGGCCGGATTCCGCCCGCAATACGGGGAGGGAGCCAGTCGATCTCGAGAAAGATATCCCTGCGCATTGGATTGGCCCCCATTTGTGGCAGGTTCAAATCCACCCGCCCGTCGTGGTCCATGTCCACTCCCGATTTCTCCCAGTGGTCCGCCAGGCCATCCCCATCGGTGTCCAATCGCGCGGCGCGGACGGCCTTGACCCCGGCGTCGGTGTCAACCGTAAACGCCAGATAGTGATCACCACGACTTGGGATCCGAGGCGTCCCTCGAGGTTCGAGCAGCGGAAGGCTTAAGGGATCGTATAGGGCGACAGATTTCACCGTGGAACCATCCAACACGTCGCCCACCTGGACAACGGCCTGTGGGGTGGCGGCATGAACTTGCAGGAGGTGGGGAGCGGTCAGGTTTGTCTCCAGGTCAACGCGCAGCGTCCAGAGGCCCAGCTCGCCCGAGAACAACAGAGGTCTGCCAGGAATCCTGCGGTTTGCGCCGCTGGCGGACGAGGGCTTTGCGACAAAGGCCAAGGTGATGACGTCGTCCGCCAGCCCTGCCCTGCCCAGTTCTTCATGCAGAACCCCCACGCGATTTACCATGTCGAAGGCCGACAAGGTGATCGGTTGCGCGGCGTCATCATACGCGATCACATCGCGTTCGCCGATGACACGCTTGAGTTCGAAACCGGCGGAAAACCGGCCTTCGGTTGTGGCCATGTAGATCCCCGCGCCATTCGTGATGTGATCACCCCCAAATGCCACTACTTTGCCGCTGTCACTGATCCCGGGCGACACGCCCAGCCAGATCCAATAATCAGCGCCCGCCGTCGTCGCAATCAGGGCGTCATCCCACCAAAAACCGAGGTCGTCGACATCCTCAAACACGACCAGACGGCCCTGATCAGCTGGAGTGCGGTATTGAGCCACAAAGGTCCGCCGCTGGGAAGAGGCGGTCATCGCCCGGAAACTGGCGAGGCTATCGCCCGCCAGATTGCTAATCAGATCCTGCACATCCCGGCGGCCGGTGTCATTCGCGTAAAAGGCAAACGGCAGGTCCTCCACACGGCCCAAAAAACCGACCAGCGGTTTATCGTTGGGCAAGTCAGTGTTGCCAAGGGTAGGCACGGTGAGTTGGCTGAATGGAGACAACGTTGTCGAGGCAATGATGCTGGAGTCGCCGGGATTCGCCGCTCGCCAGGTGCGGATGACCCCTTGCCCCGCCATCAGTTCGCGGGCCACCACCACGTTCTGGTTGTTGATCTGGGGAAAGGTGAATTGCCGGTCATCGCGCGATCGGCTGATGTTGCGCATTTCGTCGGTTGATCGTGCCACTATAAGGTTCGAGCCGGGATCCATGTCGGCCACAAACACCATCCATCCGCGTTCGTTGATCGACACCTCGGGCTTGATGCCCAGAACACGCTCTCCCGCCGGAGTGGTCATTCCCTCGCGGGCAACGACCGTGTATTCATAGATCGGATTCAGCGCAAAGACCGCCCGCGGCCCCATCCCCGCGAAAAGCGCGAGGAACCACACGACGGATATAAGCTGGCGTGAATTGCCGTTCCGCGCCCGCGCCAACGCCCTCCAGTCCCCGATCATCTCCACCACTCCCGTGCCTGGCATATTTCCCCCTGTCTTTTCCGACACCTGCTGAAGCTCCACCTAATGTGGACCTGTCCTCGCAAATCGACAAGCGAAACTCACTGATTCGAAGATGTTGAGGATCGGCGCGTTCAATAAGCAAACGCACGGGAACAGGCGCGAGCGGGCGTCCAAAGGTCCATAAGGATCCGGCAAGAGGTTGGGCGGTCTCGAGATGGGAGGATTCGGCCTTGAATATCGCGGCGGCCGAAATCCAGCGGTCGCGTTCAAAGCGCCACAGTTGAAATGCCCGAGGAATCTCACCGGGCGTCAACAGAGCGGGATCATCAGAAACAACGGCCGAATATGCCTCTCGAGAAGGTTCCGGGTCACATTCCGGGCAATGATGGGCTTGCACGCTTCCAATTGTTGGAGATAACGACTCCCCAGCCTGGCTGCGACCTTGAATCCAACATGCAAGAGCTGGCGCAAACTGGGATTGAACTGGGGATCCGATGGATCATGACGCAAAGCTCGGACAAACTGCTCGCGGGTCCATCCGTTGACCGACGTTGTCGAGGGAAGTCCCTTTCGGTCGATGTCAATCACGCTGGCATAGGGCGCGCACAACTCCTCGAGATGGGCCAGGGCCTGCTCGTAGATTTGTTTGGCCAAGATCAACCCGTCGCCGCCCGACTCAGCCAATCCCGTGAGTTCCTCCAGCCAGGTGGTCCCCGCCGTCTTGAGATGCAGCCCCGCATTGTGCCGCTTTAATGCGTCCCGGATCGGTTTGTAGAGCGAGAACTTGTCGCTTCCGGAATGGACGCTGAGTTTGAGATTGGCGGGCAGACGATATTGACGGATGGCGTGACGGATGACACAGAGGTCGTCATTAAACTCACGCTCGAATCGGATCACGTCTCCCACATAATCCACGCCCTTGTTAAAACGGCCGGTGAACTTGGGTGCGAGAGTCTGGATCGGGATGTTTTCATCGGCAATGGCCGCCAGAATGATCAGCAATTCCAGGGGCGTTTGCGAACGGTCTGTTTCGTCCATCGAGAGCTCGGCGATAAAGCTATCTTCGGCCTTGGCGGCCCCGATGCGGCGATACACTCTGCCCGCCTCCTCAATCGCCCGGAGAAATTTTGAGGCGGCTTGCTCGGCGTCGGCTCGCGCGCAGGGGATCGGTCTTTCCATGCCGGGGATTTCCACATCACCTTCCAGCTCCGGATGCCGGCGCATAAAAGCCTTGACGGCCCCGGGCGCGGGCGGCTTGCCAATATCGTCCGCCACGTCGATCGTGAAAAAATCGCAGGCTGTTATGAAACGATCGACCGTCTTCAAACCGATGTGATCCGCATCGACATAATAGGAATGAGCCCATCCGACAGCCTGAATCGCGGCGTCCGCCGCGCGGCGCACCGCGATTGGCTCGGAGCCGATGAGGTGGTGTTCCCGGTTGGACTTGTTCCAGACGGGAACGATAATCACGCCCTGAGCCGCGGCCGTTTGAAAGGCTTGAAGCTGGGCTTCGGCCTGGCGGCCAAATCGATCGCCCACGCCCACGGAATATTTCTCCAGTTGCATAAGAAATCAGTTAGCGAGCCTATTGCATGATCTATACCCACAGATCAATCCAACCGGATCACGCAGTTATCGCGAGTCAAGATCCCAGTTTCGCCGGTTCCAGGCGCGGGGCCAGCAGGTGAATGACCCCCAACGCCGCAAGATAGGCGAAACCCGCGATCAGAAAAATGAGCAGGTAACTGCCGGTCGCCTGCAAGATCGAACCGACCAACAGCGTGATGAACATGCCCCCCACCGCGCCCGCCATGCCGCCAATGCCCACGATGGAACCCACGGCCCGCCGCGGGAACATGTCCGATACCAGCGTGAACAGGTTGGCCGACCAGCCCTGGTGCGCCGCAGCCGCCAGGCTGATGATCAAGACCGCTGTCCACTGGCCGACTCCACTGGCCGCAAAAACAACCGGCACCACACACAGCGCGCAAATAAGCATGGCGGTCTTTCGGGCACGATTGGGCCCCCATCCTTTTCTCAAAAAATGCGACGACAACCATCCGCCGCCAATGCTGCCCAAGTCCGCGATCAGATAAATCGTGATCAAAGGAGGCCCTAATTCCGACACCGTAATGCCCACCTGGTAGTTCTTATTCAGAAAATCCGGCACCCAAAACAAATAAAGCCACCAGACAGGATCGGTCATGAACTTGCCCAACGCAAAGGCCCACGTCTGGCGATGTGGCAACAACCGGCGCCACGGTGTTTTTGGACCCGCATCCAGAGGATCACTGCGAATATAGGCCAGTTCGGACGGCCTGAGACGCGGGTGATCCCCAGGCTCTCGATAGAGAATCCACCACGCAACCACCCAAAAAAAGCCCAATGCCCCGGTCATGATGAATGCCCATTGCCAGCCCCAACGCCCCGCGATCCATGGCACAATCAGGGGCGATAGCAAAGCGCCAACGTTCGTTCCGGAATTGAATATCCCCGTGGCCAGGGCTCGCTCTTTTTTCGGGAACCACTCCGCCACCGTCTTAATGGAAGCGGGAAACGCGCCAGCTTCCCCCAGCCCGAGGGCAAACCGCGCAATCGCCAGTCCCACCGCCGCTCCACTCAACGTGACGACGGCAAATCCGGTCTTCGAATCCAGATTCAGAAATGGCACCCGCCAGCCGTCCCCCACCAACCCCGCCAAACCGTGCGCCGCCGCCGCAAGGCTCCACAGACTCACCGACAAGGCGAACCCACGGCGCACACCGACCTTATCCATAAACCAGCCCGCAAAAAGCAGACCGATGGCATAGGCCAGCTGAAAGCTGAAAACAATCGACGCGTAGATGCGCTCGTCCGGCCAGCTAAACACATCCACCAGCACCGGTTTCAGAATGCCGATCACCTGGCGATCGATGTAGTTGATGATCGCGGCCAGCAAGAGCAGCCCGCATACCATCCATCGTTGCCATCCGATCTGCAGCCCGGGAAAACGATCGAGACCTCTGCCGTCTTGTGAGAATAATGAAGTCATGTCGGGTTCGAATTCGATTTTGGGTTTTTTAACGGCGAAAATGAGCAGCGGCCGCCTCAATCGTCGTTTTCATTTGATGGCTGTGCAAATTATAGGATCTGGCCAACAACATCAAGCCGTTGTCTGGGCCTTCCCGATTTCTCGAGAAAAACCCTATTCCGTCTTTCTACTAAGATGTCCATTCCAACGCCTCCAAGCGCCTCCCAAGGGTTAGAATCCATCATATCGCCTTGAAGCGATGCCATCCTTCCGATAGCATTTCCATCTTAGATGAAGAAACAGTCGCTGTTCTTCTTTATTGGTTTGTTGGTTCTATCGAAAGAACTGGCATGGTCTCAGGAGGTCACTTTGGATTTCGATCCGGCTCTGCGGGCCTCGGTGAAGCGGAAGGCGGTTGGGATGCTGAATATCGAGTGGCCCGCCACCCCAGGCAGTTTCTATCAGATCCAATCGATCCAGCGGCTGGATGGGGGAACGTGGGCCAACGTGGGACCCTCACTGGGCCCATCGACCGATTGGATGGCCACAGAAATACGCCTTGAATCGATCCCTGAAGCTTACTTTCGGATCGCGCATACGGCAGCAGTGCTCTTCTTCGACGACTTTGAATCGTCCGGGATGACCAACTGGTGGATCATGGACGGCACCGGTCAACTCCCCACGTCACCGGTCTGGAAGATTCTCCAAGAGCCGCATGAAAACAAAGCTCTGTATGGCTCCGGTCACAACTGGGCTCACCTGGCCGGGCGCCATGCCTGGACGGATTTTACGATGCGCGTTCGGGTAAAACTAATCGCAGGGGGGATGCACCTCAATTATCGATACAATGAGAAGGGCAGGTATTTCATTGGTTTTAGCGAATGGAGCTCGAGTCTCTCCAAGCAATACTGGCCCAACACGTTTTTTCCCATTCTTGCGAATAATTTCGCCCACAACGCCCCCCATGTCTGGCACGAGATTGAGATCAAGGGTGAAGGGGCAACGTTACATTTGCGGGTGAACGGTGTTGAACGCTGGAGCTACACCGATACAGAACCACTCGCATCCGGCTCCATCGCGTTTGAATGCTTGGACAATTCGGTTGTCCACATCGACGATGTTACCGTGGTCGGATCGCCGCCACGAGTGCCAGATCCGCGCTTTATTTGGGTGCGCACTGGCGGGCCCTTGGGAGGCATTGGCTATGATGTAAGGATCGATCCCACCGATCCCCAGGTGCTCTATGTAACTGATAGTTACAGTGGGGTGAGCAAGAGCACCAATGGAGGAGCCTCTTGGAGGCCGATGAACCAAGGCATTGTGACCCGCACGGGCTCCACCGGGGACGCCATTCCGGTTTTTTGCCTCACAATCGATCCACGGAATCCCCAGGTGCTCTGGTGCGGCACGCAATCCATCCGAGGAGTGTATAAGTCGGTTGACGGAGCAACCAACTGGACAAAATCAGACAACGGAATTCCTGATTTGCCCGGCATCACATTCCGTTCCTTCACAATAGATCCTTCGAATTCAGATATCGTCTATGCCGGAACCGAAGTGCCAACCACGCAGCTGGGGCCGGATGGCCAGGCCGAAGTCCGCGGCAAGTTGTTCCGCACTGTCGATGGAGGAGAGAACTGGACCGAGATACTCGACTGTGGTTCGCTGATCCGGTGGGTTTGCATCGATCCTTCTGATCCACGCATTTTGTATGCGGCCACCGGCATCTTTGATCGGGACGAGGCGCAACCGGAAGGAATTCTCAAATCACTAGATGCCGGCCAAAGTTGGCGCAACATCAATCGGGGATTGCCCAATCCCACTGTGGGCGGGCTGGTAATGGATCCGAGAAATTCCCAGGTACTCTACGCGGCCACCGGGAGGCATTCCGGATTTGGGGGCGGACCCACCGCGCAAAACGGCGGGATTTACAAAACCGCGGATGGCGGTGAAACATGGTCGGAAAGCTTCCACCCAAACGATCACACCCCCGTTACGGCCATTGCTCTCGCGCCAAGCAATCCGGATGTTGTTTATGCCACATTCGGACACGGGAATATCTTGTATCGAAGCATGGATGGTGGAATTACTTGGCGAACAATTGGGATAATGCCGGATGGCGCTTATACTGGAATCCCCATCTCATTAGCGGTCGATCCTGTGGATGCTCAGATCATCTATCTCAACAGTTACATTGGGGGCGTCTTCAAGTCGAGTGACGGAGGAGCGACTTGGCATGTGTCGTCCCAGGGTTATACCGGCGCCCAACTGTCTGATGTTGGAATCGATCCAAACCAACCGTCTCGCGTTTACGCCGCTGGCCGTCTGGGTTTGGCACTGAGCATGAACTCAGGGGACTCGTGGATTTATTTGGCCGCTGCCATGGGAACGAACAGCTTCGCTGAGGCGGGGGCGCTCTCGGTCAATCCGACGAATGCGTTGGACATTATGAACGCGAGTGGATTCAACGCGGCGATCGTGCGAACCCTTGATGGCGGGCACTCGTGGCGCCGTGTTTACATCCCAGCCATCCAAGGGATTGGCGATGCCAATAATCGTCATGGTGTGGTGCGGTTCGCGCGATGTCTGGCGAATCCAGGTGTGATCTTCGCCGCTTGCCGTATCCCCACCGTAAGTCTGCCGTCTCGCAGCCTGGGTATTTTGAAGTCCTCGGATGGCGGAGACCACTGGGAGCGGCAAACGAATGGGCTCATCGCGGACCTGAACATCAACACCGTCGCCGTCCATCCAACTAATCCGGATCTCGTCTATGCCGGGACCTGGAACGGGGCTGTTTATCACACCTCAAATGGCGGGAACCACTGGGAACCTTGCGGCGCACCATTCACGACAGATGTTCGCTGCCTGGCAATCGATCCTGCCAACCCGGATTTGATCTACGCGGGAACCGAAATGAATGGCTTCTTTCAATCCCAGAACGCCGGTCAGACATGGAAACCCATCGGCGCCGGACTTGAACCAAACGCCTCGGTTCGGGCCGTGGTGGTTCATCCAACGCGATCAGAAATCCTGTGGCTGGCGGATTACCGCAGCGGCGTATATCGGAGCACCGACCGCGGGGAAACATGGGCGCCAGTCAATCAAGGGCTGACCATGCGTGCCGTAAACGCCTTCAGCATTTCAGCCGACGGCAAGATCCTCTATGCGGCAACCGACGGCGGCGGCGTGTTCCGCTTAGGCCCTCTCCCGGACTGATCCTCCTTTCCATGACCACGTCATTTTCACGGTTCAAGGGGTTCGGACATCTCATTGGCTTTCCTTGGCCAATGTGTCTGGGCCCGTTGGGGATGGCGGTTGCCATAGGTTGGGTTTCCTATGGCGAACCCGCGAATCAACCTCTTGAGCTGGGGATTTCACGTGCCCATCCTAATGGAATTGTGCTGCACTGGTCTGCACAGAAGGGCTGTGCTTATTCCCTTCAGAAGTCCGAAGAACCGTTGTCGAACCGCTGGCATGATTGGCTGCAATTCGCACCAGCTGGAGAAGATCTGCCTGTGACGACTCCGCTTGATACGGCCTCCAGGCAGGCCTTTTTCCGTTTGGCTGATCGTGGGTGGGCCGTCAGCGGCATCGTCCGAGACGAACAAGGGCCGGTAGCCGGGGCTGTGGTTCGCGTTCAGGGCACCACTAACGCCAGTTTTACTGATGAGACTGGCCGCTTCGTGCTCGCTGGATTGTCTGAACATGGGCGACACACGATCAGCGCTTGGAAACACCTCAATTACTGCGCGAAGGTGGAATCAGTGAGTGCGGGAACGCGGGACATTCCGATCATCCTACGTCGATATCAGACCCATGATAATCCGCGTTACCGTTGGATTGCCCCCACAGGTGAAGGCTCGTGCATGAGCTGCAAGGCCGACCTCACCAAACAATGGCTTGAAAACGACGCGCATGCGGGCGCGGCAAACAATCCCCGGTTCCTGACGATGTACAATGGCACCGATACCCAGGGACAGCGCAGTCCTTTAACGCAATATGTGAATAGCTTGGAATATGGCCGGATTCCGTTGGCTCCTGATCCGATCCATCCGTATTACGGCCCGGGATATCGCCTCGACTTCCCGCAATCGTCCGGCAATTGCGCCGCCTGCCACCTCCCTGGGGCCGCTCTGGATGCGCCTTACGGAACGGATCCCAATTTGGCCTCGGGCGCTGATCGGTTCGGGGTTCATTGCGATTTCTGCCACAAGGTCGCCGAGGTCATCTTGGAACCTTCAAGTAACCTACCATTTCCAAACCGGCCCGGGGTCATGTCCATGGATGTCCGCCGGCCCTTCCCGGAAGATCCGGAGCGTTATCAACTTTTCTTCGGTTCGTTTGACGATGACAACGTGCCCGAGGAGGATGCCAAGCTGCCCTTGTTGAGCGAAAGCCGGTTTTGCGCGCCGTGCCATTTCGGCGTGTTCTGGAACGTCACCGTATACAATTCATATGGCGAATGGCTGTCCAGCCCATACAGTCGACCCCAGACTGGCCGGACTTGCCAGGAGTGCCACATGCCCAGTCCCTCAGTCTACCGTGGACAAACCATAACCAATATTGCCCCTGGCAAAGGGGGGATCGCAAGGAATCCCGAGACGATCCATGCCCACACATTCCCGGGAGCCGCAAGCTCCGAACTTCTCCGCAACGCGGTAAGTCTTCAAGTGTCGGCAATCAGGCGGAATAGCAGCATCGAAGTCACCGTCCGCATCACAAACGATAAGACCGGCCACCATGTGCCCAGCGATTCCCCGCTTCGACAGATGATCCTGCTCGTCAACGCGCGGGACGATGCGGGCAGCGCTTTGCCTCAACTCGATGGAGCCCGCGTTCCCGACTGGGGTGGCAAAGGCGAGGTGGCGCTTGGCAATTATGCAGGACAGCCAGGCAAGGCGTTCGCGAAGGTCTTGGAGGAACTCTGGACAGAAGTGTCTCCCAGTGGCGCTTATTGGAATCCCACTCGATTGGTCAGCGACAACCGTTTGGCCGCGTTTGCCACAGACGAAAGCTGTTACCGTTTTATCGATCGGGGGCAGAGCGCAACGGCGGTGGAAGTGAAGCTTCTTTTCCGTCGTGCCTACAAAGCGTTGATGAACCAAAAGGGTTGGACAGTCCCCGATATCATCATGGCAGAAACCAACTTGGTTGTGCCGCCATAGGCGGCTTTCCGGTCAAAGTGCACACCCACTACTGGAGGATGGGGAGAATGATTTTTAACTGGCAGTCAGGGCATAGGGGTCCAGATCATTTGGAATTTTCTTCGGAAAATTCAACCCGGCATACCGAAAAGTTCATCGAATGTTTTGGTCGGGCAGTTCAGTCTTGATCCCCAGATCGAGCGGCATGTTGTCCTTACCGGGAGTCAAACCCTCGGCGGCAAGCATCGTCGCAATCTGATTCTCCAGCTCACGCAGCCGCGAGGCGTAGCGCGGGTTCTTGGCGAGATTCCGCAACTCGCCGGGATCCTTGCGAAGATCATAAAGCTCGGGCCTGTGGTGGTCGGGCGAACCGTCTCCGTGGGGATACCGGGTATACTTCCATCGCTCCGTGCGAATCCCGCGAACGTTGGGCGTATAGGGAAATTGCTTTTCGTAGTTGTATTCGTAAAACCACGCCTTGCGCCATAAACGGTCGCCCTCATTCACCAGTTTTTTCCACGATCGTCCTTGAATGTTCGACAACGCCGGCGCACCGCAAAGGTCGAGCACACTCGGGGCGGTATCGAGGGTCAGGACTTGTCGCCGGACAACCTTTCCTCTCGGAAGCCCCGGGCCGCGCGCGACGAGGGGAATCCGGATGCTCGGCTCATGCATGGTCCGCTTGTCCACCATCCCATGCTCGCCCTGAAGCAGGCCGTTATCGCCCATAAAAAGGATGAGCGTGTTTTCATACTGCCCCGTTTCCTTGAGAAAGGCCACGAGCCGTCCGACACTGTCATCCACGCTCAATACCGTGCCCCAATAGGCATGAACCATGTTCTCGAAGTCTTGGACCGCCTCGGGTCGGCGGTCGGGAAAATTTTTCCGCCATTCAAACAGCGGACCATAGATCCCATGCCAGGTATCCAGCCGTTGTTTCACCCAGTCCGGTTTTCCCTCGAGCTGGAACGCGCTCTCGGGATACGGCACGCGAACACGGCTGAACACATTGCTGTATCGAGGTTCAGGCGTGTAAAAGGAATGCGGCGCCTTTTGCCCAATGCATAGCGCCCAGGGTTGGCCGGGTTTGCGTTGCCTCAGCCAATCCAAGCCGTAATCGGTGACCTCGTGGGTGTAATAACCTCTGGCCGTTTCATGGCGATCGCCGTTCACATTCCACTCGGTGTCGAAATACTTGCCCTGTCCTTTATGCGTGACAAACCAATCGAACCCGGGACGGGGCGCATCGTTGTTTTCCCCCATGTGCCACTTGCCCACGTATGCCGTCGCATACTGGCTCTCGCGCAATCGACCTGGCCAGTGCGGCAGCGCGGCCGGCAATTCTGTGAAATTGTCGCGAACCCCATGACGATGCGCGTAAAGCCCCGTCAGAATGCTCGCCCGGCTTGGGGAGCAAAGCGAGGTCGTGCAGAACGCATTGGCAAACCTCACTCCCGTCCGGGCCAGCGCGTCGATGTGCGGGGTCCGCACGTGCTGCGAGCCATAGCAACCCAGGGCATCCGGCCGCAGGTCGTCGCAGAGAATGAAGAGCACATTGGGGCGATCAATGGGCTCCGATGCCTGAAGCGCCCCAGCTCGCGCAAACAAAAGAACTGTCAGGAACAGGACTCGCGCCGGGATGCTCCGTTGATGTCGTGTCGTCATGTTGTCGGGGATTTTCTTAGCTTCAACAGGAGTATGAGAGCCAGCCGATGGGTAACTCAAGCTTGTTTCACCTCGGATCATCGAGTTCTGCTGACTCGTTCGCTCCATACTGCAAGGATTCCGCAAGCACGCGCCGCAGCGCCTTCACCTCCCAATGCTCCGGCACGTCGCCGAGCCATTCGACGCCTGAGGATTTGTATTTCGGATAGGCGGGGAGCTTCATGGGTGGCCCTCCGGGTTGCGGCGGGCGTCCAGGCGGGCGCGGGTCATGCGCTCGCGCAGGCCGCCCTCCGCCAGAAACGCCTTCTCCATGGCGCGAAGCTGCTGGTCCAGCAGATAGTTGGTCTGGTGAATGAGACAGACGAGGATGTTGGCCACGATCTCCGGCGGGCGGGTGTCGATATAGGTCCTATAGGACTCATAGGACACATCTGGCCTCGCACCGAGCTTCCTGACAAAGAGAGCTTCCTTGGAGTCTTTTTCCCAGAGCGGATGGCCGCCGGTGCGCAGAAAATCCCGATAATCCTCCAGCAACTCCTCCAGGCTGGCCCGGGCGACATTCACCAGCTTGATCTCGGTTTCCTTGGAGGTGCCACTGGCCTGGCTGCCTTCCAGGATGTTCTGTTTGCCGGAGCGGGCTGCCTGGACCATCTGGTCAACGGTGCGGTCCCGTTTGTTCAGGAAACGCTCACAGAAACGCACCGTGCCGTCGTAAACAATGCGGGCCTTCTTGAATGACAGCAGCTCTTCGTAACCGCCGTGAGGTGGAATAAACCCGCTCACGCCGTGACCTCCCGGAGCAAGGCCACAATCTCATTCTCCAGGCCGCGGATAAATGAGTGCGGCGCAGAAAAGGAGGACGACCTTAAAGCCGAGGTGGGTGGTTGATTTACTGGTTTTGGATATGCGACGCAGCTTCGGCAACAAACGGCAGTCGAATTAGTCATCTGGGTGTCAGGCGGTTGGTGCAAGTCCCCAATAGCGGCCCGATTGGAAGGACCTTTCATGACCATAACTCCAGGATTTTACTAAACCAATTCAACACGAGACAGTTGGGCAACCATGCTCTTATGCCGAACACTGGCCACTTTGGCAACTCAGAATTTACAGTAAACGACAGACGCCATCCAATCGTTGAAATCCAGCAACCGACTCAGACAGCCACTGGATTGCCGACACACCAGGTCAAGCCTATATCGAGGCAAACATTCGGCAGAATATCGAAACATTGAGAAGTCCAGAATGGCGACCCTAATGGGATTCGAACCCATGCCGCCACCGTGAAAGGGTGGTGTCCTAGGCCTCTAGACGATAGGGTCGTCCTACGACAAGGGTGAGCACTATAGGGTAGTCCAGCTGGTTGTCACGCCGAAAAATGCGGAAAAATTTAACGCAACGCCAGGGCTGTTCCAAAGTGCATTTGAATAGGCAGGCCGGTCATCGTGCGGATGTTTTAAAATGCGAATCCGCGAAATTCATCGCCCGCTTGATCGGGATTCTTGCCTCTCACCTTGAGAGTAGCCGGAGAGCGGCCGGCGCCCCCTCATGTGTCAATTAAGAAACAGACCCCTTTATTGCATGCCAACCCTTTTTGGACTGCTGAGGTAGCGGAACAAGTCTGTATCCGCCGGAAGCACGATGGTACTGCGTTGAGCGAGAAACTGCTCGTAAGCCTGCAAGCTGCGCACGAAGGCATAAAACTCCGCGTCCTTGCCGTAAGCCTCCGCATAGACTCGAGTGGCGGTGGCGTCGCCTTCGCCGCGAAGCTTCTCGGCGTCCTGCTTGGCCTGGGCCAGAACGATCGTGCATTGCTTGTCAGTTTCGGCCTTGAGCTTGGCGGATTCCTCCTCCCCTTCGCTGCGATAGCGTTTGGCCTCGCGCTCGCGCTCGGCTTGCATGCGCTGAAAAACGCTCAACTGCACCTCCTGCGGCAAGTCGGCGCGTTTAATGCGCACGTCGACCACTTCGATGCCAAACTCCGTGGCTTTCTCGCGGGCCGTTTTGGCCACGTTGTCCATGATGGTTTCGCGTTTTGGGCCGACGACGAGCTCGAAGGTATGGCTGGCCACTTCGCGGCGCAGTTCGGACAAGACCAGGTCATCGAGTCGGGCGCGGGCGCCGGACTCGTCCCGCACGGTCTTATAGAACAGGAGCGGATCGGCGATGCGCCAGCGGGTCACCGGGTCGGCCACCAGGCGCTTCTTGTCTTGAGTGAGGTATTCGGCCTTGGGAGCGTCGCTGGTGAGGATGCGGCGATCAAAGCGGTTGACCGTTTGGAGGAAGGGCGTTTTCCATGCCAGGCCGGATTGTTGAAGGGTGCGCTTGTATTCGCCAAACTGGGTGATGATGACCTGTTCGGTTTCGTTGATCGTGAACAAGGTTTGTCGCATCACAACCACTCCCAGCAGAATTACGATCAGGGCGCCGAGACTAAAGAGTTTTGTTTTCATGCATTTGGACGGGTTGGGATTTACTTGTCACGCGTGGATTCGCCGGGATTGGCAGGCGGCAATAGCCGGGTGGCGCCGTCCGTGATGGGTAACAGGGGCAAGAGGCGCTGGCTGACGTCCCCGCCAATGATGATCTTGTCAATGTCGGGGAGGATTTTCTCAATGGTTTCAAGGTGGAGTCGATCGCGGGTAACATCCCGGGCCTTTTCGTATTCAGCCAGGACGCTCAGGAATCGGGAGGCCTCGCCCTGGGCCAGAAGGACGCGCTGTTCCTTGTAGCCCTCGGCTTCCCGCAGGACTTTTTGCGCCTCGCCACGAGCCTTGGGCAGCATGTCGGCCTGATAGCCGCGGGCTTGGTTGATGAGTTTTTCCTTGTCCTCGCGGGCCCGCACCACATCGTGGAAGGCATCGCGCACCTGGTCCGGCGGATCGGCGGCCTGCAGTTTGACCTCGGTGATGACCAGGCCGGACTGGTAGGCGTCCATCAGCCGCTGGATGAAGGCACGCGCGTCTTCCTGCACCTTGGCGCGCTCTTCAATCATGACTTGGTCGATGGTCATGCTGCCAACAGTGCTGCGAAGCGCCACCTCGGTCGCTGCCAGGAGCGCGGCTTCCGGTTCGCGCAGGCGGAAGAGGTACTTTGAAGGATCGGCCACCCGGTACTGCACTACGATTTGGGCCTCGACGATATTTTCATCGCCGGTGAGCATCAGCGCCTCCTCGGCAACCCGCTGACCGGCACGAAAACCCACCTCAATGCGCCGGATTTGTTCCACACTGACCACGTCCACGCGCTGGAAAGGCCAAGGGTAACGGTAGTTCAAGCCCGGCTCGGTGCGGGCGGTTTCCTTGCCGAAGGTGCGGACCACCCCTTTATGGCCGGGATTGACGACATACACGCCGCCAGCCAGCCAAAGCACCAGAATGGCCCCAATGGCCACAGGCAGTATTTTGGGCAGGTGCAGGTGCAAGCATTCCTGGGCTTGCTTTAATAACTGCGCCACTTGTTCTTCGAACTGAGGTTGCCTGTAACTCATAATTTTATCTCCGGGATCAGGCGGTTAAACGAAGGCCCCCCCCAACGCCATTGCCTCAACAATTGCACAAACTCATGGTGAAAGCCGCCACATAACCGCAGGCGGCCGCCGCAATATCGTGTCGATCAGCAAACATGGCAAGGCCAATCGCGCACCCCATTTTCTGGCAGGCAGCAAACTCATCCGCAGTTGCCTAGGCCAGTCAACCTCCTGGGGCTGCGTATGTGTCCGGCCTCGTGCGCGGCATTGCCCACCGCCGTCGGGGAATGGATGCCATGCGCTTTCTCCGACAGCCGCAGCGGGCGGGTTTGGGGGAGGGCATTGTGATCGCTCATATGCCCGCGGAGCCTCGGACTGCCCCGAGGCCCCCGCCAATCGGGTTGTAAGTCGAATGAAGTCCTGACTGGCTTACTTGGCCGTCACCATTTCGAACGATTCCTCCGCGGGAGCGGTGGGCATGCGAGGCGCCTCAGCAGCATCAGTTGCCGGGGTTGCCGAAGTTGGCGTCGGCAGAGGCTCGAGGCGGGAAACGGCGGGCTCGGATTTTTCCGGAGCATCGTGATGTCCATTGCCGTTGCCATTCCCCCCGGAAGATTCCTCGGCACTTTTCAGGAACTTGACGCTGACCAGCTTGCTAATCCCGCTTTCCTGCATGGTCACGCCATAGATGGCATCGGCGGTGCCGATGGTCCGTTTGTTGTGAGTGATAATGATGAATTGGGAATGAACGAGAAAGCGTTTCAGGATGGCGATGAACCGATTGATGTTCGATTCGTCCAGGGGCGCGTCCAACTCGTCCAGGACACAGAACGGGCTGGGTTTCACCTGGTAAATGGCGAAGAGCAGAGCCACAGCCGTCATGGTTTGTTCCCCGCCGGAAAGCAGGGTAATGCTCTTCAATTGCTTGCCGGGAGGCCGGGCAATAATGTCGATCCCGCTCTCGAGGACGTCGCTTTCATTCTGCAACACCAGATCAGCGTTGCCGCCGCCGAAAATCTCGATGAACAGACTCCGGAAATTCTCCCGGACGCGCGCGAAGGTTTCGGAGAACATTTCGCGGGTTTGGGTATTGATGCGCTGGATGGCTTCGATCAACTGGGTTTTGGCGGCCAGGAGGTCTTCATTTTGGGTGTTGAGGAACTGATATCGTTGTTCAGCCTCTTCGTATTCCTCGATGGCGACGAGATTGACCGGGCCCATTTCGTCGATGCGTTGCTGCAAGGCCACGACCTGTTCGGCCACAGCGCCCCAATCGGTGGCAACGCCCTGGGCGGCCATTTCCTCGGGGGTGAGGGTTTGAATCTTGGGCGGACCCGAATCGGCAATAGTGATCGTGATGCACTCGCTTCGGATGTCTTCAATTCGGACCTGGTATTTCTGGGCAATACGCTCCCGCACGTTATCGGCCGCCATTTGTTTCTGGGCGAGTTCCACCTCGAAAGCGCCGCGTTGTTCCTGGAGGTTGGAATGACGCTGGCGTTGTTCGCGCAAGGCGGCCTCGCGGGTTTCGATGCCGCCATCCAAGCCTTCCTTTTCCTGGGAAAGATTGGCGATATGGGCGTTGACCTGTTCTCGTTCGTGCCGGAGCGATTCGGCCTTGACGTTGGATTCGGCGATTTCAGATTCGAGACGGGCGCGGCGTTCGAGCAGCGAGGCGATCTCAGCCTGGCGTTGTTCGAGCAATTGGGAAGTCTCCTCGAGACGGTGTTGATGGGATTGGGCCTGCTGGCCGAAGGATCGGGCCAATTGTTCTTCCGTCGCAAGAGCGACTTTGGTTTCGCCAAGCGCGGCCATGGCGGTTTCGCGCTGCTGACGGAGGTGTTCCAGCATGCCGTTGGCTTCCTCAAGCTGCTGCTGGAGGTTCTGTTCGCGCTGTTCCGACTCATGGATCTGAGCCTGCAAGGCCTGCCTCTTTTCCGCGCTTTCCCGATCGCGATCGGCCAGGTTTTGAATCTCGTAAACAACGGTGTCGATCTTCTGTTCGAGGATGCGGGCCGCATTTTCGAGGGCTCGGAACTCACCCTGCCGGGTGGCGATGGCCACTTCCTGGGTTCGCAGCTCCGTTTGGGCCTGCTGCCAGGAGGCCTGCAAGGCGGACTGTTCGCTTTGCCATGTCCCTTTCTGCCGACCCAATTCATCGGCCTCAGTCCGGGTCTGGGCCAACTGGGCCTGCAGCTCGGCAATCTGGTTCTTGCGCCCGAGCAACGAACCAGGCGCCTGGCCCGAGTTCTGAATGGATCCGCCGGTGAAAACACCCTGCCGGCTGATTATCTCGCCCTGCCGGGTCACCAGGTGGTAATCCCCGGGATTGGCGCGCCAGAAAGCCGTGGCGGATTCCAGATCGGGCACGATCAGGAATCGATCCAACAGCCGCGCCATCAAGGGACGCACGGTGGCATCGCAATCGACCAAAGCCAAGGCGAACGGATATGGAAAAGACACCGGCTGGATCGGGACAGCCTCGGGCACGGAAGAATCCAGGGGTGCCGCCCCCGCCGGAGCGGCATCGGTCCCGCTCACCACCGTCAACGACTCCGCGCCCGGGGATTCGGACAATCCCGGGTTGGCCGGGATTTCAGCCGGAGTGACCGCCGGATCGGAAGAGGATCCGGTTTCCGCCGAATCCACACGGTTTTCCGGGGAGGGGGTTTCATTTGACTCCCAGCGCAGGGGAGCGATGCTGGCGCGTCCTTGTTTGTGGGCGGCGAGGTCTAGCAGGATTTTGCCAGCGGTCTCGGGAACCTCGGTCAGGACCAGTTGGAGGTGGTGTCCTAGCGCGGCCTCGATGGCGGGAATGAACTCGTCGGGAACGCGGATTTTGTCGATCAAAGCTCCCAGCAGATTCGGGGCCTGTTTCAGGGCGGCCAGAGTCCCGGCGCTGAATCCTTCATAATCGGCCTGGAGCTGCTCCAGAACGTGGAGGCGCGATCGTTGGGCGCTCTGCCGCTGGAGAGTTTGATCGAGTTCGTGGCTGACGCGTGATATCTGTTGCTGGAGTTCGCGCAACCGCAGTTGTTGTTCCTCCAGAGAGAGCTTGCGGGTTTGGACGCTGAGTTTTTCGCTTTCCACGTTGGCGGCGTATTCACGAATCCGCTCATCCAGACGCAAGCGCTCCTCTTCCAGCTGGACCTTTTCGGAGGATAATTTTTCCAGGCGAACCAGGTTGCCCTGTTTCTGGAGGTCGATGGTGTTGACGTCATTTCGAAGGCGCGTCAGATGCTGGGCGGAAGCCATGGATGCGACCTGGAGTTCGCGCAACTGCTCCTGCCGCCGACGCAGATCGCTTTCGAGATTCTGCAAGGAAAGCTGGCGCTCGCTCAAAGTGGCTTTCAGCTGCTCGACCGATTGCGTCGCCGACGCCAGACGCTGGGTGACCTCGTTGAGTTCGGTTTCCACGGCGTGGCGGCGTTCTTCCGCCTGGGCAATGTCGCTTAAGGCCCGCGCATTTTGCTGTTCCAGCTCGCGCAAACGCTCCTGGTTGAACTCGACACGGCTGCCGTGCCAATCGATCTGCCCCTTCAGCTCCAGACTCTGTTGCTGACGCTCCGAGATGCGATGTTCGAGCGCGGTCATCTGCTCCCGCAGTTCGCCCACTTCGGCTTCTCCCCGCAAAACCGCCTCCGAACAGAGCTCGATCTCGGTTCGCAGTTTGTCGCTCGCGGCTTGCCGCTCCCGTATCTCCGCCTGCAAAACGTCAAATTGATGCCGCGCCAGCTGGGTTTCCAGGTGCTGCAGTTCCTGCATCAACTGCTTGTAGCGACGCGCTTTTCCCGCCTGCCTTTGCAGCGAGCCAATCTGGCGTTTGACCTCCCGGACTAAATCCCCCACACGCAAGAGGTT
Organism: Verrucomicrobiota bacterium; assembly: GCA_022709905.1. GTDB lineage: Bacteria > Verrucomicrobiota > Verrucomicrobiia > Limisphaerales > UBA1319 > JAKLHY01. The sequence goes on from JAKLHY010000007.1 coordinate 27,001, forward strand.
TTGCTCGGTGCTCTCCAGCTTGCGCAACGCTTCTTTCTTCTGGGTCTTGAACTTCGTGATCCCCGCCGCCTCTTCGAAAACCTGCCGCCGATCCTCGGGCCGGCTCGATAACAGCTGAGTGATGTGCCCCTGCGCCATGATGCTGTAACTCGTCCGCCCCACCCCTGTTCCCATGAACAGCTGCTGAATGTCCTTGAGCCGGCACGCCGTCTTGTTGATGAAGTACTCACTCACCCCATCCCGAAATACCCGACGCGTTAATGTGACTTCATTGTAGGCGATTTCAACTCCAGCCGCCCTTAAATGCTCCTCATCCACCCCCCCGATCGTCAACGAAACCTCGGCCATGCCCAACGGCTTGCGCCGATCTGTTCCGTTGAAGATGACATCCGCCATCTCTCCCCCCCGGAGCGCCTTGGCGGATTGTTCCCCCAACACCCACCGAATCGAATCGGCCACGTTCGATTTTCCGCACCCATTGGGCCCAACCACAGCCGTGATCCCCGGCAAGAAATTCAGGGTCGTCTTATCGGCAAAAGACTTGAATCCCAAGACCGTTAGACTCTTTAAATACATTCGTTCCGATCCAACTCCAAAAACCAGCCCGAGTAAAGCGAAAAACCACAACATAATGGGGTGACTTATTCACAAACCTACCACTAATCGAAATCTGTCAACCCTCGGCTGTATCGTTATAACTGTGCTTGTAGGCGCCGAATCTTGCATTATGATGTCCCGCATGAAGACACTTCCATTTTTCCACCGTGTGGTCTTGAGTCTAACCCTTGTCCTGAGTGTCAATACCCTGTGGGCGGCTGAGACCGTGTGGTTGGACCAGATGGATCTCGGGAAAATGCGACAAGGTTACGGTAAACCTCAGATGAACCGTTCCATCCGGGAAACTCCTTTGACCATTGGGGGGAGGAAGTTCGAGCGCGGTGTGGGGACGCATGCACGGAGCACGTTATGGATTGAACTGGGAGGGGGAACCGAAAGGTTTGAGGGGTTCGCGGGCGTCGATGACGCGGCGAACGGACCGGGATCGGTGGTATTCAAGGTTTTTGGGGACGGCCGGAAGTTATGGGATTCGGGCGTGATGAAGGTGGGGCAGGAGGCGCGGGAATTCGCGTTGAGCACGGAAGGGGTGAAGAGTCTGCTTTTGCAGGTCGAGGATGGGGGAGACGGGATTTCGTATGATCACGCCAATTGGGCCGAAGCACGGTTTCGGGTGACGGGGAGTTCGCCTCGGCCGGTCTCGGGGCCTCGGGAGGAGATTCTTTTATTGACGCCAAAGCCCGGACTTGCTCCCCGGGTGAACGGCCCCAGTGTGACCGGCTGTCGTCCCGGCCATCCGTTTCTCTATCGGATTCCGGCCACGGGCGCGCGGCCGATGCGATATCAGGCATCTGGACTGCCTCAGGGATTGGAGTTGGACAAGGAGACGGGGATTATTTCAGGCCGCGTGAGCATGGCGGGGGAATACCGGCTGGTTTTGCGCGCCATTAACGAACACGGACGCTCGAGCAAGGCTTTTCGAATTGTGTGCGGCGATCGTTTGGCCTTGACGCCTCCGATGGGATGGAACCACTGGTATGCTCATTACAACCGGGTGACCGATCGCATGATGCGCGAGGCCGCGGATGCGATGATCACCAGCGGAATGGCGGATGTCGGCTATCAATATGTCAGCATCGACGATTGCTGGATGAACACCGCGAAATCGGATGATCCTCTGAGAGTGGGGCCCTTTCGCGATGCCGCGGGACAAATCATTCCCAACGGGCATTTTCCGGATATGAAAGCCCTGACGGATTTTATTCATGCCCGGGGCCTGAAGGCGGGCATCTATACTTCGCCGGGGCCGACGACCTGTGCCGGATTTGCCGGCAGTTATCAGCACGAAGCCCGGGATGCGAAGCAATTTGCGGATTGGGGTTTTGATTTCCTGAAATATGACTGGTGTTCCTACACGGAAGTCACCCGCGGGGACAGCAGCCTGGCCGCATTGAAGAAACCCTATATCTTGATGGGCGAGATTCTGAAACGACAGCCACGCGACATTGTCTTCAACCTGTGCCAGTATGGCATGGGAGAGGTTTGGGAGTGGGGTGCGGAGGTGGGCGGACATTCCTGGAGAACGGCGGGAGATTTGGGTTTTGAACTGGATCGTATTTTTGAGGTGGCCGTAAAGAACATCGAGCACCGACAATGGTCAAGGCCCGGCAGCTGGAACGATCCGGATTATTTGCAGATCGGATACATTGGCGCCGCGCGCGGCATGGGCGAACCCACCCCCTGCCCTCTCACGCCCAGCGAACAGTATTCGTTCATGTCGCTTTGGTGCCTCATGGCCGCTCCATTGTTCTACAGTGGCGACATGACCCGACTAGACGAACTCACATTGAGTGTTCTGTGCAATCCGGAAATGATCGAGGTCAATCAGGATGCGCTCGGTCAATGCGGCCGGCTGGTCAGAATCACCGACGAGACTTTCGCGCTGATCAAAGAAATGGAGGACGGCAGCCACGCGGTCGGTTTGTTCAACCCGGGCGAGATGGAAACCTCCTGTTCGATCCGATGGTCGGATCTTTGGCTGAGACCCGCATGGCGCGCTCGGGATCTGTGGCGTCAACAGGAGCTGGGGCCAAAGCCCGAGGGCATAACGGTTCCGCTGGCCCGACGGGGTTGTTCAGTCGTCCGGGTGTGGCATCGCTAATAACAACAGTGCAGATAAAAAAATCCGAGAACCTCGGCTAGGACTTCCTTGAAGCCTTCGCTAGAGCGCCACCAGGCTGCGGCATCGTATTCTCGGTTCGGCATGGAGAGAATCCCCACCCGCGTCTCGGGAGCCAGGACCTTGCGGAATGACAACCAGGTGCGTCGGCTGTGAGCTCCAAGACTCACGACATTGAGGGCTTCGATTTGCCGATTCTGACTGACCAGCCATTGTTTCAGTGCCAGAGCTGAACAATACGTGCGATCGCGCTCCACCCGCTCCGCCGGAACCGCGATCACTTGGTTCGAGGATAAACCCAACCGTAAACAGGTCGCGGCAGCCAGGTCGGCATAGGTTTGAAATGACACCAGGAAATGCCCCCGATCCAACGGAAGACCGGTGGCAAACAGGCAATCGTATCCGCCATCCTTGAATTCACGCACCGCCGCAACCATGGCGTAATCCGGCAGCCATCCCTCGATCACCATGCACCGCGCCGGAACCGGATTGCTAACAGCCAGAAAAGAATGAAGATGGGATTGGGCCAAAAACAAGAGCAAGAGGCCCAGTAAAACGCCCGACAGAATTGCCCGCGGAGCAGGCACCCATACCGTCTTGCGCGTGAAGAATCCGCAGCAACAGGTTTGGCGTGCAAGGGGTGTCGCTTCCTCGGGCAGCAACGTCATACCTTGGGTTTCATTTGCGGAAACAGGATCACATCCCGAATACTCTCCTGTCCCAGCAACATCATGCATAAACGATCGATTCCAATTCCCAATCCGCCGGCGGGCGGCATCCCATGTTCCAAGGCCACCAGAAAATCCTCGTCCAGCTTCTGCTGTTCCCCGCCCGCCTGATGCTCCAACCGCTGCCGCTGCTCGACTGGATCGTTTTGTTCCGTGTAAGCCGGGGCAATCTCCTGTCCGTTGATGCAACATTCAAAGACCTCGACCGTGGTGGGATCTTCCGGAGAAAGCTTGGCTAATGGCACGAGTTCCCGGGGAAGATGGGTCACAAAAGTCGGCTGGATCAAAGTGGGTTCGATGAGTTTCTCAAACACTGCGCCTGTTACCTCAAAGTCCTCATAGTTGTCCCCAATCTCGGCTCCCAATTGAATGGCCCGTTCCCGGCGCTGGGGCGGGGTTAGTTCAAACCAATCCGATCCCGCCTTTTCGCGGATCAAGGTTTTATAGGTCACCCGCTTCCAGGGAGGCGTCAGGTCAATTCGTTTCTGAGTCTGCCCTTGGGCATCCCGCGACTCAATCACCAGGGAGCCCAGCACCTGCTGGGCGACATGGCAGATCATCGACTGCGTTAACTCCATCATCGTCTCGTAGTCGCCGTAGGCCTGATAGGCTTCGAGCATTGTAAATTCGGGATTGTGTTTGCGGGATAATCCCTCGTTCCGGAAATTGCGCCCAATTTCGAACACCCGGTCAACCCCTCCCACCAAAAGCCGCTTGAGATAAAGCTCCAAGGCAATCCGCAAGTAAAAGTCGCAACCCAGTGAATTGTGATGCGTGATGAAGGGCTGAGCCGCCGCTCCTCCCGGGATGGCTTGCATCATCGGGGTCTCCACTTCCATGAAACCGCGGTCGTGCAGAAAATTTCGGATCTCGCGAATGATCTGACTCCGTTTAAGAAAGACGGCCTTGACCTCATCGTTGGCCATGAGATCCAGGTAACGTTGACGATAACGAATCTCAGTTTCGGCGAGTCCATGCCATTTTTCAGGCGGAGGTCGCAAGGCCTTGGCCAAAACCACAAAAGTTTTGAGATGCACCGTGATCTCTCCGGTTCGTGTGGTAAACAGAGTGCCTTGAGCTCCGATAAAATCCCCCAGGTCAAGGTGCTTGAAGATTTCAAATTGCTCATCGCCGAGGGTCTGTTTCTGGGCGTAGACCTGAATGCGACCGGACTGGTCTTTGATGTCAATGAACTGGCTCTTGCCCATATCGCGATGGGAGGAGATCCGGCCGGCCAGCGCCACCTCCCGCTTTTCCTCGTAATGCTCCCGGGCATGTTGACAAGTCTCCGAAGGCCGGAACTTGTTGGTAAAGGGATGAATTCCCCGGGCCTCGAGGCCGGCCAGTTTCGCCCTCCGTTGTGCGATCAGCGCATTGGTATCGTCCATAGACATCGTGGAGTTTGATAAAGCACAGTCGGAACGGTTGTCCAAGCTTTTATTCGTGAGTTTGTTCAGAATGGGACTCCGTGAGGGTTATATGAAAAAAACCCTTTTTCCCTGGCGCGGCTTTTGCTTTATTAAGCACCTGTTGTTCATGAGCAAGGCCGTAAAGTTAACAATGATTCTCGTGCTGGCTGTGGGCACCGCTATTTTTGCGTACTTGTTCTACACGCAGTATAATCGATTCATGGAGGAGGCCTATAAGGCCGCCGATCAAGATAAGGTGGAAGAACTTACGACCTCGATGAAGGCCAGGCAGGCCCCCAGCGGATACTCCAAAGTCGTCCTCCTGGGAGCGATTTTTGTCGGATTCACCTTGGGACTGGGCATCCTCGGGGGGCACGAACTCTCGCAATTTATCGCCGAGCGAACGGTGAAGCACCTCTACAACGACGAGGGCGAGGCGCTTGGCCAGGAATATGACGAGGCCGAGCAAGAATGGGCCAATGGCAACTTCCTGGAGGCGATCAATTTAATGCGCACCTATCTCCAAAAGAATCCGCGCCAGGTTCATGTGGCCATCCGAATTGCCGAGATTTACGAGAAAGACCTCGGTAATCCGCTGGCCGCCGCTTTGGAATACGAGGAGATTCTCAAGCAAAAACTGCCATCCGAGCAATGGGGATGGACGGCCATCCATCTCTGTAACGTTTACATTTCGAAGCTAAACCAAAAGGACAAGGCGGTGGCTTTGCTTTTGCGGATCGATGCCGAGCACAGTCAGACCGCCGCCGCTGAGAAGGCCCGCAAGCGATTGGCTATGTATGCCAGCGAAGCGGTGAACTCCGGTGAACTCAAGGGCGTCGCCAGCGAAGTCATTGAAGAGGAGGCAGCGCCCGAAAATCCCTATTTCCCCGGCGTGAAAATGCCATCCAACCCCGCTAAAAAGAAATCGTGATGAACTATGTCTGAATCCTATCTCCAACAGCTTTTCGCCGACCGGATTGGTGGCAGCCAATACGGCAAGGGAACAGCGATCTACAAGTTTGAGAAAATTAAAAGGGCTAAGCGCGCCGCCCTGGCCGCGCATCCCGGCGCTGAGATTATCGACATGGGCGTCGGAGAACCCGATGAGATGGCCTTTCCTGAAGCCATCGCCCAATTGAATCGGGAGGTCGCCAAGCCCGAAAACCGCGGCTACGCCGATAACGGCGACGCGATCCTGAAGAATGCGGCCGCTCAATACCTCGACCGAGTCTTCGGCGTCAAAGGCATCCAACCTGAAACCGAGATCATTCACTCCATTGGCAGCAAGGCGGCCCTCTCCATCCTGCCGGCCGCGTTGATCAACCCGGGCGATTACGTGCTGATGACCATCCCGGGCTACCCCGTCTTCGGCACGCACGCAAAATACTACGGAGGCAAAGTCCATCAACTACCCCTGACACCCCAAAACCAGTTTCTGCCCGACTTGGACTCCGTCCCTGCCGAGATTTTATCCAAGACCAAAGCGCTGGTTCTGAACTACCCAAACAACCCCACCGGGGCCAGCGCCACGCCGGCATTCTTTGCCCGCGTGGTCGATTTCGCCAAAGAGCACCGGTTGGTGATCATCCACGACGCCGCATATGCTTCCTTGATTTACGAAGGCAGACCTTTGAGTTTCCTGGCCACCCCGGGCGCACGGGACGTGGGCGTCGAACTTCACTCGGCCAGCAAGAGTTTCAATATGACCGGTTGGCGTTGCGGATTTGTTGCCGGCAACGCGCTGCTGGTTAAAGCTTACGGCGACGTCAAAGACAATACAGACTCGGGCCAGTTCCTGGCCATTCAGCACGCGGTCGCCCATTGCCTGGACCATCCGGAGATCACCGAAACCATCGCATCGAAATATTCGCGCCGGATGAATGCCCTCGTCAACGTCCTCAATCGCTCGGGATTTAAAGCCGCCAAACCCCGCGGATCGTTCTTTCTCTATGTGCGAGCCCCAAAGGCTGCCGTGCAAAAGAACGGCCATCGGGTCTCCTTCGCCACCGCCGAAGAAGTCTCCCACTGGCTGATCACCGAAAAGTTGATCTCCACGGTCCCCTGGGACGATGCCGGGGCGTTTCTCAGATTCAGCGTAACCTTTGTCGCCAAGGATATTGCCGATGAACAACGGGTTGTGGACGAGATCGCCCGCCGCCTGAGCGACGTGGAATTCGTTTTTGACTGAGCCCGGTGATTTGACGCAGGTCAAGGGACTTCAGGATAAGCGGGGAAATGTGCGAACGCGTTGTTGCAACCAAGTCTCAATTCGCTTAGGATCCTCTCGTTGTGAGTAACAAAAGGGCATCGAAGAGCGAAGCGGTCATCCATCCGCCATGCGGAAACCTTCATCCTCTGAGCGAAGCCAGGGTTGGGGCCATGGTGAAAGTCAAGCAACTGACTGTGCCACCGGAAACCGCCCAGCGTTTGCGGGAGATGGGATTCTGCGAGGAAAAGGCCATTCGGCTGGTGCATCACCATGGGAATTTTATCTGTCAGGTGCGCCAGATGCGGATGGGCATTAGCCGGCAAGTGGCGGCCCGGATATGGGTTGAACCGATGGCTCAAACCGCTCCCTCGGAATGAGGCGTTATGTCGCCAGACAGTCCGCGATTATTGGCCGAGTGCGAACCCGGCTCCGCATGGGTGGTATTCGAAGTTCGACTGCCTCCTAAGAGTCGCGCGCGTTTGATGGAATTGGGTTTGCTGGAGGGAACCCGGCTTGAACTGGTCCGATTTGCCCCGTGGGGAGATCCAGTCGAACTCAAGCTGCGAGGCTCGCGTTTAACCCTGCCCAAGGAAGAAGCCGAACATATTTTTGTGGTCGCCGACAAGGGCTGAACTGCGCCTCCATGCCTAGAATCACCTCCCCCAAACCGCTCACTTCAACGGTCATCCTGGCCGGGAATCCGAATTGCGGAAAAACGACGCTGTTCAATGCCCTGACAGGCCTTCGAGCCAAGGTCGGCAATTACCCTGGAGTCACCGTCGAGCGGAAGGAAGGGCGCATGCTGGGTTCGGATCCAGGCTTGACCTTGACGATCCTCGATTTGCCCGGCAGCTACAGTCTGTGTCCGCAGTCGCTGGATGAGCGGATCACCCGGGATGTCCTGCTTCAACGGCTCCCGGAGGTGTCGCCTCCGGGCGTGGTGGTAATCGTGGCCGACGCCTCCAATCTCGAGCGGAACCTCTATTTCGCGACCCAAGTCATTGAACTGGGACATCCGACCTTGATGGCCCTGAACATGATGGACGTGGCTGAAGCCAACGGCTTGACCATCGATGCGAACGGACTGGCGAGTCAGCTTGGAATTCCCGTCGTTCCCGTGGTGGCGAGTTCCGGCAAAGGCATCCCCGAACTCAAGCTACAAATCCAACAGATGGCCCGTCAACCCGCGTTTCCAATTTTCTCACGGTTTTGCAGCCTTCCCGAGGCCTTCGAGGACGAATGGAAAACGATTGAGGACTTGTTGACTTCCAACTATCCCAATAAACCGGCGTTGAGCCGAAGCGAGTCGTTGTTGATTTTGGGAGACGACCGCACCACGCGCTCAACGCGCACCGGCATTCCCGAGGCCGTTTGGGATGCCATCGAGACCGCGCGTCAACGACTGGAAAAGGCCGGAATCCGGTGGAACTCGGTCGTGATTGAATCGCGTTACGTGCGGGCATCGACCATTTGCCAGGCGGTCTTGAAGGAATGTCACCCAACAGATTTAACCTTCAGCGACCGGTTAGACCGTGTCTTAACGCACCGGTATTGGGGGCTCATCATTTTTGGGCTCATGATGGTGGGAGTGTTTCAGAGCATTTTCACCTTCGCGCAATGGCCGATGCACGCCCTGGACACAGGCGTTACGCAGATTGGCCATTGGCTCGGCCACCGAATCCCAGCCGGTGATTTTCAGAGCCTGGCGATCGACGGCATCGTGGCGGGTGTGGGCGCGGTGGTGGTGTTTCTGCCACAGATTTGTCTTCTGTTCCTGTTCATTGGCATTCTCGAGGATACCGGATACATGGCTCGCGCCGCGTTTATCATGGACCGGGTCATGAGCCGCGTGGGATTGCACGGGAAGAGCTTCATTCCCCTGCTCAGTTCTTTTGCCTGCGCCATCCCGGGAATCATGGCGGCCCGAACCATCGAAAACACCAAAGCGAGGCTGATCACAATCCTGGTGGCTCCTTTGATGAGTTGTTCGGCCCGGCTGCCGGTCTACACTCTGTTGATCGCAGCCTGCATCCCCGAGCGGACCCTTGTGGGATTCATTCCGTTGCAGGGCGCCACCCTTTTCGCGCTGTACATCCTTGGAATCCTCGGCGCGTTAGGCATGGCCTGGTTCTTCAAAAGAACCCTGCTCCGCGGGGAGACGCCTCTGCTGATCATGGAACTGCCGCCCTATAAAAGACCAACCCTCCATGTTGTGGCGCGGCACGTCTGGGACCGGGCCTTTCTGTTTCTGAAAAAGGCCGGGACCCTGATTCTAGGGATTAACATCCTGCTCTGGTTTTTTGCCACCTACCCCAAGTCGGAAACGATTGCCCAAAAGTACTCCGACCTGCGACGTCCTTACCTCGCGGAACACTCGGCTTCCCAGCCAGGATCTCTCGATTCCGCACAGCAACACGCGCTCAAGAACCTGGCCCAACTGGAAACCCAGGAACGCCTCGAAAACAGCTATGCGGGCCGTTTGGGACATCTCATCGAGCCACTAATCCAGCCCCTTGGAATGGATTGGCAAATTGGGATCGGTATCGTCACCTCTTTCGCCGCACGGGAGGTTTTTGTGAGCACCATGTCCACCATCTATAATGTCGGGGCCGGCGACGATGACTCGACCCAGAGCCTGGCCCGCACAATGCGCAATCAAACTCGGCCCGATGGCACCCCCGTCTATACTCCTCTTTCCGGGATTACCCTCATGGTGTTCTATGTCTTCGCGCTCCAGTGTGCCAGCACCGTCGCCATTGTCCGCAAGGAAACACACTCCTGGAAATGGCCGCTTTTCCAGTGGCTCTACATGGGTTTTCTGGCCTGGATCAGCGCTTTTGCCATTTACCAGTCAGGCAGGCTGATGGGTTGGAGCTAAGGGTCCGTGCAAAAATGATCGGAATTTATTTTTGCACGGACCCTAAGTTCAGGAATCCTCTGCTTTTCTCTGAAACCTCTGTAACCAATCTGGCCCACGCCCGGTCGTTCATCATGTAAACTCCATTCCCAGTATGTTTGGCTTGTCGGAATTCAATATTCCAAGAGGAATACTTGATTTTCACGCTTGCTGGGGATAGGGTTCTTTTCAGTTAGCCTGCAGGGTGTTATGAAGACGTTCATCAAAGGCAAACAAATACGATCTCGGTTTTTTAAGGGATCCCCTCCCAATTCCCAGGCCTTCACCCTCATCGAACTGTTGGTGGTGGTCGCCGTAATCGCCATTCTCGCCAGCATGCTGCTGCCGGCACTGGCCAAGGCGAAGGAAAAAGGGCGCCAGGCCAAATGCATCAGCAACCTGCGCCAGATTGGCATCGGCACAACTATGTATACCGATGACAACAGCGACACCTTTCACAACGTCCGGGGCGAAATCCCCAACAACGGCCAATGGACCCTCGGCCCCAAGGTCGAGCAGCTCCTGCCTGCCGACAGCGGCCTGGCCTACTGGGGCATCGCTTACCTGCCTTACTTCGGCGGCACCAAGCCAATCTACCGCTGTCCCAGCTCCAAGGTCGTCGATGAATGGCGCGAGACCGGGCTCAAATATCCGCGCGAGTTCTGGATGAATTCGACTTACGGGATCAACCGTTTTATTGCCGAACCGTATGAAAGTCGCCTCACAGGCCCGATCAAAATGTCCTCGCTGAAGAGCGCCCGGACCACCATCGTCGCCCAGGACTCCGCGGAACAAAAGATGGAAGGTGCCGATGACAGTCTGGGTTTATTTCCGGGCTCGAGGGAAATTCTAACCCAGTGGCGTTTCAGCCTGGCCAGCCTATATCCCGGCATGAAGATGGAACTCGAGTGGTACCGTCATTCAATGCGCTGCAACACCCTCTGGGCGCCCGGAAATGTTTCTCCCATCAAGTTTACCTCCTTCACCAAAGGGGTGGATTACCGCTGGTACACCGGCGATACGCCCCTGGAATACCCCGGATTCTGATCACACCATGCTTCGAAATATACTTATCCATAGCCGCCGACAGATCGCGATGGGCTTGTGCGCCGCAGGAGTGTCCCTGCTGCTGACCGGTTGCGGCGGCGGCGGATCAACCCCGGAACCGATGCCGGCCGCTGAAATTGCCCCCGCCCTGACCAAAGCCTTCGCCAAAGACTCAGGTCCCCTGCGAACGGCGTCCGAGCAGTTGATCTCGATCTACAACAGCAAAGACCTGGCCCGCGCTTTCCTGATGCTGCAAGAGCTGTCCTCGCACACCAACCTGAGCTCCGCCCAACGCACCACGGTGACTCGGTGTCTGCTCACGGTAGGCGAGCAGATGCAGGCGGCAGCTGCCCAAGGGGGAAAGGACGCCGGCGAGGTGATGCAGCTTTACCGTTCGGGAAAGTAGGCGGGCGGCCACGGCCCGGTCCTCCCCCGTATACGGTTCCTGTAAACTTGATGTTTAACTCTTTGTTGTCGGTAACTCGTGTATTAAACCAACTATGAAAAAAAGAAATCAAACCTATCGCCTTGCGAGCCTGCTGGTCCTGATGGCCAGCCTGGCCGCCACCTCGGCGCAAGTCGCCGTGCCTGCAAGCTTCGCCCATCCCAAGGATCAGGCGAACGCCAACACCCGCGGATTCAAAGTCCGAGTCGTGCAAGCCAATAGTGACAGCGGAACCCTGGCCAACAGCGTCGCCCGAGTCGAGGCGCACCTGGCGGGAACCTTGATCGATCCGAAAACCCAGCAACCCTATGTCAATGTCGCCGACACCAGCGTGTTCGGCGCCGATGGCTACTACAACGAACCCTACGTCATCGACTACGAACAAGGCGGCAATGCGACCGCTCTGATTCCCGGCATTCCCAATCCCAATACCCCGGATTACGCCGACAACATTTCCCTGGAGGCCCTGGCCTACCTGGAACTGGATCCTGGCACTTATTCCATGGGGGTGAATAGCGACGATGGATTCCGCGTCACGGTGGGCCCGGATGCGCGGGATCAGTTCTACGCCCTGGAACTGGGCAAATACGACGGGGGCCGAAGCGCGACGGACAGTATTTTCACCTTCACCATCTCGCAGGCGGGGCTCTACTCCTTCCGCTTGATCTACATGGAAGGCAATGGCGGGGCCAATGTGCAGTGGTTTACCGGAACCTCCGACAACAAGGTCTATATCAACGATCCCAACAACCCCCCGGCCGTCAAGGCGTATCGCGAGCTGAAAACAGCCACCGGACCCTATATCCAGCTCCTGAATCCCGCCGTCGAGGCGACCGCCGCCATGCCGAACACCACCCTCAATGGCGTCATCGTCGATGGCGCCTCGGCCCAGGTCGTCGCCAGCTCGATCCAGTTGTTCCTGGACGGCGCCCAGGTCGAAGCCAATCCGCAGAAAACCGGCAACAAGACCACCTACAGCTACAAGCCGGCTGCGATGTTCAAACCCTTGTCTAAGCATCAGGTCAAATTGATCTTCTCGGACACCGCCAGCAACACCCGCACGAACGAATACCAGTTCACTGTGGCCGAGTTCGGCAATATCGTTCTGCCGGCTCCGTTCTTCCTCGAAAACTTTGACCAGGCCGAAGAGGGCTCACTGCCCACAGGATGGACGGTGCAGAACTTCTCCGATGGCGCGGGCGCCGGTCCAGACCTGGACAGTCCCAATTCGGACTCGTATTTGGATTGGGTCATCGTTTCGCGGGACCGGATTCAAGCGATCGGCGACGCCGGCGGGTGGGACGCCAACCATCGCTTGAGCATGCAGTCCGGCCAGTTTATCAATGGCGAGGAAGTCACCAGCCTGGTGATCTCCAACTTCGCCTATGCCGAATCCGATCAACGCAGCGGCACCCAGGTGCAATACCTGTTTTCCCCCGACATCAACTGCTCGGGCAAGTCCAGCGTGTTCCTCTCCTACTTCAGCACCTACACCCAAAACCAGGATAACATCGGATCGGTCGAATACTCGATCGACGGCGGCGCCACCTGGCTGCCCATCGTCTACATGATCGACGCGGCCGACATCATCAACGACACCGAAGGCAACATTGACGCCTTTGCCACCCTGAACGCCGAACGGACCGATGCCGCCCATCTGCTGGATCCAGTCAGCGGCGAGGAGATCGGGCTCAAGTACGGGGCCTTTATCGGAGTGCTCTCCAACAAATGGGCCGAACTGGGCCCTTACATCAGCGGCCGGATCAATGATGACTCTCTGGAATCCAAGCGGGTCGAGTTGTTCCGCCTGCCTCAGGCCGACAACCAGGCCAAAGTGCGCCTGCGTTTTGCACAGGCCGGCACCGCCAGCTGGTATTTCGGCATCGACAACGTCGGCCTTTACGTGATTGAACAGGCCATCGCCCCCAAGATCACCGAGGCTCCTCAATCCCAGAGCGCCTCGGCCGGCTCGACCATCGCCTTCACCGTCAAGGCCACCGGCACCGAACCGTTGAAATACCAATGGAAATTCAATGATGCCATCCTCGAAGGGAAAACCGAAGCCACCCTCACCCTGGCCAACGTCAAGACCGCCAATGCCGGCCAATACTCGGTCGTCGTCAGCAACGAAGGCGGCGAGGCGGTCAGCGCCCCGGCGACCTTGGAGGTCTTCTCTGGAACCATCACCGAAAACCTGGTGGCGCATCTGAAGTTTGACAACGACCTCAAGGACTCGAGCGGCAAAAACAACCATGGCACCGAGGTCGGCGCTCCCACGTTTGCCTCCGGCAAGATCGGCCAGGCGGTCCATATCCCCTCGGGCGCCGATTATGTCAGCCTCGGCACTCCGGCAGACCTGAACTTCGGAACCGACACCGATTTCTCGGTCTCCTTCTGGGCCAAACTCATCGCGTGGGACAGCGACCCGTCGTTCATCGGCAACAAAAACTGGAACAGCGGCGGCAATCAAGGCTGGGTCCTGGCCACCGATGGCGATGGCCACTTCCAGTGGAACCTCGCCGGGGGCCCCGGATCGCGCAAAGACTATGACGGCGCCCCGGGTCTGTTCTCCGATCAGAACTGGCACCACATCGTCGTCACGTTTAAACGCAGCGGCAACGCCGTCAGTTACGTCGACGGCGCGCAAGTCGACTCGCGTTCCCTGACCGTCGATCAGAACAACGTCGACACCCCGGCCGAGATGGCCACCAATATCGGGCAGGACGGCACGGGCGCTTATGGACCGGCCTTCACGGATGCCGACATGGATGATATCGGCATCTGGCGGCGCGCGCTCACCCCGCAGGAAGTCGCCGCCATCCACACCGCCGGTCTAGCCGGAAAAGACCTCTCGACCGTGAGCATGGGTCCCTCGGACCTAGGATCCCTGAGCTACGCGTTGTCGGGAGGAAACCTGACTCTGACCTGGACCGCGGGAACCGGCGTCCGTCTCCAGAAATCGGCCGCCCTGAGCCCGGCCGCCTGGCAGGACGTGGCCAACACCGAGGGCAAAGGTTCGGCCGTGGAAGCCACCTCGGGCAGCGCCGCTTTCTACCGGCTGTTCAAACCGTAAGACAGATCTCGGCGATTGTTGTCGCGATCAATTCGAAAGGCGGCTGGCCCCTCCAGCCGCCTTTTTATTGTCGATCAAACCTTCAGCATAAATCTCTCTCTTCTTGAGATTAGGCTGATTAATTGCACAGCAAAACCGTTTGAGTTTTTTTCATTCATGAATTACTCTATGGGGACTAGAATCCAATTCATGAATCGAATAGCGCTTGCGGTGGCGGTGGGTTTATTTTTTGTCTGCACAGGCTGTCAATCGGTGTACAACAGCACCATGGAAAACGTATTCGGCTACGAGAAGCGGGAGCTTCTGAGAAAAGCCGTGACGGCCCTGCAAGAGGATCAGCAGGAAGCTCAGAAAGAGTTCAAGGACGCCATGACACGTCTCAAGGAGCTTTACGGTTTCGAGGGAGGCGCGTTGGAGAGTGTCTACAACAAACTCAGACGATCCACTGAAGACTGCGAAGCGGAATCCAAGGATGTGGGAAAACGGATTGAAAACATGGAGGATATTGCACACTCGATGTTTAACGAGTGGGAAAAGGAAATCCAGCAATTTAACAATCCTGCCTTTGCCGAAAGCAGCCGGCGCCAGTTGCGGGACACCAAAGAGCGATACGCGCAGTTGTCTGAGTCCGTGCGCGCCTCCGAGCAATCGATGAAACCGGTGCTCTCCCAGCTCAAAGACCAGGTGCTTTTTCTGAAACACAATCTGAACGCGGCCTCGATTGGTTCTCTAAAAAACGAAGCCGCGACGATTCAGACTCAGATCGAACAGCTCATTGTCCGCATGAATGCCAGCATCGCCGAGGCGGATGCTTTCATCAAAACCCTCCCCAAGTGATTGGGCGAATCCCTTTTGGACACGAGAAATCGTCACCCACACCCAAGCAACACTCAAAAAAACAAGCCACAAGTAAAAAATAAAAATCCATGATTACACAAATCCAATCCCCTGGAAAATCCATATGGAATCCCAAACCAGGCGCGGGTCTGGTTATGCTAGCTCTTGGCGGATGTCTATTGGCTTCCGCCACACCGGCTGGCGCGCAGGCGGTCGAGCCGACAGAACCTCCCAAGTGGGAGACGAGCGCCGCGCTGGGTTTCAC
This sequence comes from Verrucomicrobiota bacterium, assembly GCA_022709905.1. Lineage (GTDB taxonomy): Bacteria > Verrucomicrobiota > Verrucomicrobiia > Limisphaerales > UBA1319 > JAKLHY01. The sequence continues at coordinate 42,644 of JAKLHY010000007.1, forward strand.
CCTGACCGACGGCAATAGCGACAGCATCCTGTTCACCGGCGATATCAGAACCGAGCGCAAATGGAGTCACGACGAGATTCGTTTGCGGGCCGAAGGCGCCTACGGGGAGAGCGAAGACGTCAAGAATAACGAAATGGCCCGCGGGACCGCCCAGTGGGATCATTTGTTCACCGAGCGCTTCTATAGCTTCCTGCGATTCGAGGCGTTGCACGACGCCATTGCCGATGTTGAATACCGACTGACGCTGAGCGGCGGCCCCGGTTATTACTTCATCAAGAACGATCGAACCCTCCTCTCGGCTGAAGTCGGCCCGGGCTTCATTCACGAAAAACTCGGGAGCGGCGAGGACGATTACATAACCCTGCGGGCCGGTGAACGGTTTCAATACAAGATCAGTGATCGCGCGCGGTTCTTTCAGAGCCTGGAGTATCTTCCGCAAATCGATGATTTCGAGAATTACCTTCTGAACTTCGAAGCCGGAGTGGAAGCGGACATCACCAAGAAAGTGGCCCTGCGGGTCACCTTCCAGGACACCTACGACAACCAGCCCGCTGAAGGTCGTGAACGAAACGACATCAAGCTCATATCCAGCATTGCCTGGAAATTCTAGATCTATTTCTTCGAGGGGCCGGGTCCGCCGGACTCGGCCCCGCCCTGCTTCTGCCCATGTAAAACCAATTTTCCCTAACCTTCAAACCTGCCGCCCATGAATGATTCCTCTCAAGCCAACAGTCACCGCTGGCGTTTCTTTCGCGCTGGCGGTTTGGATCAAGCCCGTTTCGAAACCGCCGACGATTTCCGCAATCTGGAGCACCTCGATCAAAAACTCTGGGTTGCCTTGAGCTGCCCTGTCAAGGGACTGGAATTGGATGAAAAAACACTGGCTCTGATCGATGCGGACAAGGATGGGCGCGTTCGAGCGCCCGAGATCATCCAGGCGGTCCAGTGGGCTGAAGACCACCTGAAGGACCTTAACAACCTGAAGGATGGCTCGGACACTCTTCCCCTGGCCCAGATCAACGACCAGACCAATTCCGGCAAGCTCATTCTTGCCTCGGCGCGGCAGATCCTCAAGAACCTTGGCAAACCCGATGCCCAATCGATCTCCCTGGCGGAGGCCGAAGATACCGCGAAAATCTTCGCTCAAACCAAGTTCAACGGAGACGGGATCATTCCGGTCGAGTCCACGGGAGACGCTGCCCTTCAGGCAGTCATCAACGACATCCTGAGCACCCTGGGCGGTGAAACCGACCGCAGCGGAAAGCCCGGGATTAACCAGTCGAAGGTGGACGAGTTTTTCGCCCAATTGACGGCCTACAACGATTGGGCAGCCCAAGCGGAGACCAACGCCTCCGCCGTGACACCGCTGGGCGCAAACACCGCCGCCGCAGTGGAGGCCTTCCAAGCGGTCCGCGCCCGCGTCGACGATTACTTCGCCCGCTGTCGTCTTGCCGCATACGATTCCCGGGCCCTGTCCGCCGTCAATCGCAAGGAAGAGGAGTACCTGGCCATTGCGGCCAAGGACATGACGGTCCAAGCCCAGGAGTTGAATGGATTTCCTCTTGCCCGAATTGAGCCCAATCAGCCGCTGCCGCTGCAAGCCGGATTGAATCCCGCCTGGGTTTCGGCGGTTTCAGCCCTTCGCCAACGCGTCGTCATTCCGTTGCTGGGGGGGGACCGCAACTCCCTCACTGGGGTGGAATGGGAACAGATCTGCGCCAAACTCGCGCCCTACCTCGCATGGAACGCGGCAAAACCAGCGACCGCGGTTGAAAAGCTCGGCGGCAAGCGGATCCGAGAGATCCTGGGAACCCAGGCCAAGGCCGCCCTGTCCAAGCTCATTGACCAGGACAAAGCGCTCGAACCCGAGGCCACCAGCATCATGCAGGTGGAAAAGCTGATTCGTTTTTATCGTGACCTTCACCGTCTGGCGAACAACTTCGTCAACTTCTCCGACTTCTATTCGAAGGACCGTTTGGCGGTCTTCCAGGCCGGAACCCTTTATCTGGACGCGCGGGCCTGCGAACTCTGCGTTCGAGTCGATGACCCCGCCAAACACGCCGCCCTTGGGGGCCTCGCCAAAACCTATCTGGCCTACTGCGATTGCACCCGTCCTTCGGGCGAAAAGATGACGATCGCCGCCGCCTTTACCGACGGCGACGCCGACAATCTCATGGTCGGTCGCAATGGTTTGTTTTATGATCGAAAAGGGCGGGATTGGGACGCGACAATCACCAAGATCATCGAAAATCCCATCAGCATCCGCCAGGCCTTTTGGTCGCCCTATAAAAAACTCGTGCGCCTCATCGAAGAACAAGTCGCCAAGCGCGCCGCGGCCGCCGAGGCGGGTGTTGACACCAAGCTGACCTCCGCCGCGACCGCTGCGGCCACGGTCGATAAAACGAAGCCCGCGCCGAAAAAGATCGATGTGGGAACCGTTGCGGCTCTCGGCGTTGCGTTCGGGGCCATAGGCACGGCCTTCGCCGCACTGGCCGGTTACGCGGTGGGAATCCTCAAGCTCCCCTTCTGGCAGGTCTGCCTGGCTCTGGTGGGATTGATGCTGATCATCTCCGGCCCGGCGATGCTCATCGCCTGGCTTAAATTACGCCAACGCAACCTGGGCCCGATTCTCGATGCCAATGGCTGGGCTGTTAATGGTCGCGTCAAGATCAATGTGCCCTTTGGACGTTCCCTGACCTCCATCGCCCGCCTTCCTGCGGGCGCGCAACCGGCCTTGGACGATCCATTCGGTCAATCCCCAAGTGTCTGGCCGCAGTTTCTGGCAATCATTGTCGCGATTGCGTTTGTCTACAGCTTCCTGAACTCGCACGGGTGGATCCATCAATGGTCCGGTGGGAAATGGGGCAATCCTAAAAGCACCCAAACCATCGAGTTGGGCAACCTGCTTAAACTGCCCCCCGCGGACACCAAGGCGTCCACACCTTAAGATGCGGCGTCTCAGTTTGGAGGCAATCCGCCGCCATTGCCACGGCGGCGGGTTTCCTCCGCAACCTTGGGATTGGGCTGGTGTTAATCCAAGGAAATGGATATTTTGGCATGGTGAATTGCGCGCATCGAAAATCTATTCTTGGACTGGCAACGATCCTGGCTTCGGCCTCCGTGCTTTGGGCGGTTGCGGATGTCGAGGAAAATCCTTACCAATCCATTATTGACCGGAATCCATTTCGACTGAGAGCCATTGTTGCCTCCGAAACCGTTCCCACAAACGCCCTGGTCGCCCTCAATCTGAAGTTTACGGGTATTTCCATGGTCAAGGACGTCAAGAAGGCCTATTTCATGGATTCCACAAAAAACCCTCCCGAGTTCTACGTCCTGGGCGAGGGAGAACAACAGTCCGCGCTCAAGGTGGTGAGGATCGACTACAAGGCCGGCGCCGCAGATATCATTAATGCGGGGGTGCCGGCGCGCGTCAATTTTGAGACGCATGGACTTAAGACGGTGACGCCAGGACTCGCCCCCACAGCGGCCCCCGTCCCGAGCGGGATTCCGGGGGCGGTCCCCGGCTCTCCGCCGGGAGTGGCTCCCAGAGTCCCGACGCCGCTCCCCACTGTCCAACCCCAAACATTGCCGAATCAATCGTTCGGCACCCCGGCTGCGGCAGTGACTCCTGGATTTGCACCGAATGTGCCAGCCGATAATGTACGAATGATTCCCACTCGTTCGCTCCGGGTGCAACCACAACCCGCGCCGGCACAGCCAGGCCTGAGCGCCGAGGCCTCAGCGGCCATGATGATGATTAATCGAGAGATGAATCAGGAAGCCATCATCCGTAAGGAGTTTCCGCCATTGCCCGATCCCACGGCCCAATAATCGCAAGCTCAACAGCTTTAAGACTTGAGAACTCATCCGATGAGGTGGATTGGCTGTTTGATGCTACTCGTCCTGGCAGCCTGTGGTTGCCAACCCGACCGTCCGAATCCCGCGTCAGCGTCTTCGAATTCCATCACCCAGGCTCAGCCCCGATTGCCCACAGTCACTCTCTGGGTCGGCTCCGCTGAACTGATCACCGAGGTCGCCCGTTCCCCCGTGCAATTGCAGACAGGAATGATGTTCCGCCAAAGCATGGAGGAAAACGAAGCCATGCTGTTCGTATTTCCCTATCCCCACCAGGCTTCTTTCTACATGCGCAATACGTCCATACCGCTCTCCTGTGCTTACCTTGACGCCGAAGGGACCATTTTGGAAATCCACGATCTGCATCCCTTCAACGAAACCCCGGTGGAGTCTACAGCCACGAACATCCGATTCGTTGTTGAAACGCGGCAGGGATGGTTTGAACGCCACCAGATCCAACCCGGAGCGGTATTTCGAACCAGCCAGGGTTCTTTGCCGGAAGTATTGCTGCGCCGCCCATGAAAGTTGCTCTTGCCCAAATTAATACAACGATCGGAGATTTTGCCGGGAACGCCGAGAAAATTCTGACCGCCTACCGTCGCGGCCAGTCGTTGGGACTGGACTTGGTGGTTTGTCCGGAACTGGCCATACCCGGATATCCGCCACGCGATCTGTTGCTGAAACCGGGATTCGTGGAAGGCAACCTGCGGGGCCTCGAGACTATTGCCGCCGCCACGGGTCAGACAGGATTGCTGGTGGGTTTTGCGGGACGCAACGATCGTCTGCCCGGCAGGGAGACTACAAACAGCGTCGCGCTCCTTCATCAAGGCCGTATCATTGACGTTCGGCACAAAACCCTCTTGCCGACTTACGATGTTTTTGATGAGGACCGTTACTTTGAGCCCGCCGAATCCAATTCGCCTGTCGATTTCCAGGGAATCCGGTTGGGGCTGACGATCTGCGAAGATGTATGGAACGACGAGGATTTCTGGCGGGAACGACGCTACCGGCCCAATCCAGCGGCTGAATTAATCCGGGCCGGCGCTCAGTTTCTCATCAACGTATCGGCTTCCCCATGGCATCTTGGGAAGAATCGCACGCGCCTTGCCATGCTGGCCAGCCTCGCCCGAAAAAGCCGCTGTCCCCTCGCTTACTGCAACCTTGTCGGCGGCAACGATGAACTGGTTTTTGACGGTGAAAGCCTCGCATTCAATGCGGATGGGCAACTCCTGGCCCAGGGACACAAATTCGCCGAGGATTTTTGCGTTCTCGATCTGAAATCGAGTTCAGTCATCGAAGCCCGATCGAGTTCCGACGAGGAGCGTCTTTATGAGGCGCTGGTATTGGGTCTGAAGGATTATCTGTGGAAGTGCGGTTTTAGAAAAGCCATCATCGGATTGAGCGGAGGAATTGACTCGGCTCTTGTGGCCTGTCTTGCCGCGGCGGCGTTAGGCCCTGAAAACGTTCACGGCATCTCCCTGCCCTCGCAGTTCTCCTCCCAGGGCAGTCTGGACGACGCCCGGCAACTGGCCGTCAATCTCGGCATTCGCTATGACGTCATCCCGATCCAGGAGGCTTTTGTCACGGTAAAACGCGAGTTGTCAACGGTCTTTGCGGGCCGCGCGGAGGATGTCACCGAAGAAAACATCCAAGCCCGCCTCAGAGCTGTCATGCTCATGGCTTTGTCGAACAAGTTCGGCGCTTTGGTTCTCACCACCGGCAACAAAAGCGAAATGGCCGTTGGATACTGCACTTTATATGGCGACATGTGCGGAGGACTGGCGGTCATCAGTGACGTGCCGAAAACCATGGTCTTTCGCTTGTCCCGCTGGATTAACCGCGACCGGCGGATCATTCCGGAATCTTCCCTCACCAAGCCCCCTTCCGCTGAGTTGCGGCCCAATCAGACCGATCAGGACACCCTGCCCCCTTACGATGTGCTGGATGCCATTCTCGATCTCTATGTCGTCCAGATGAAGTCTCCCGCTGAAATTACAGCGGCGGGCTTTGAGCCGTCCATGGTGCAAGGCGTCATTCGCCTGATCAACCACAGTGAATATAAGCGCAGGCAGGCTGCTCCAGGGCTGAAAGTCACCACGAAAGCATTTGGCGTAGGACGCCGCATCCCCATTGCCCAAAGGTTTCGGGAAACCTGACAAGCAAAGAAACCATCTCGTCGCCCTGGGGTTATCAACGCGCTACTTCCCGGCGGCCCACTGAATAGCCCGAGCCAGGAGTGTGCGGAAATTCGGATTCTCGTAAGCCAGGTGGTCGTGTCCCAAAGCCATGTAGACAACCTTGGCTTTCTCGTATTTCCAAGTCCAGCCGATTACAGGACCGCTGGTGGTTTCCTGAGTGGTGAGGAGCTTTTGCACTCCTGGAAGCACACCAAATCCACCATAGGTCTCATCCACGATTTCAAAGTCGGAAAGCCCCGCCGTGATCGGATGCTGTTGATCAGCAATCCGCACGGTAAAGCGCACATCATGCTGGTAGGTGGAACCGGGAATTTCCTTGTCACCGATCTTCTGTTTTTCGAGGTAATACTTGCCGCCGATGATTTTTTCGTACTCGGGCCAATTCTGATAGGAAGCCAGACAGTGATGCAAGGCCACGAGCCCCTTGCCCTGCCGGAGCAGTCGCTGGAAGTCTTCCCGGGCGTCCTCGGGGATTTCCTGCCACATGTCATAGAGGACCACGACGTCGTACTGCTGAGCGGCGGCGGGTTTGAAGTGTTCGAAGGCCCGGGGATGTTCGACAGCCTGAAATTTGATCCCGCTGTTCTCCTGGAACATCTTAAAAAACGGTTCGCGCTCAAAGTCATGGCCGCCGGTGATCACCAGGACCTTGGTTATGACGTCCGAACCGGCGGCGGCCGCCAGTCCTCCACCCAGGCCAAGTACCAAACCCGAAAAAAGCCAGCGCACAATTGTTTTCATAAAGATTCTGCGTTTCGATTGCCGGACGAAGCCATTACGTCATCGTCGGCCGTAGGGTAGACTTTCTCACTCGGCTGGACAATCAGAAATTCCTTGGGGTCCCATCTGCCGTCCAGCCATCGCTCCAGAAGCCCCAGATCCCCAGGCATCCGTTCAAATCGCCATCCGCGTTGTTTGCAGATGGATGCGGTCCGCTCGCAAAGATCGAGCGATGCGGCAAAATCAAAATCGATGAGCAACCCGCGTTCATAGCTCTGAGACCATTGCTGAGTCAAATCGACCAAATAACGGGCATTATCTTCTCCGTACTTGGCGGCGAGTTCTTCAAAAGTCGGCTGGGCGGGCAGGAAAGTGGGCTGCGTGGTTACGTCATCAGAAACCTTTCGCATGGCTTCGGGTCCCTTGGATGCGAGGGTGCGGCGCTGGGCTACCTCCAACCACCCGGAAGTGAAGTAAAACGTGCCGGGACAGCTGTGATGCACCTCGGCCTGCCGCTGTCGGGATCCCAGGAAGAAGGTCAAACAATCATGCGCGCGAGGAATGACGAGCGGCAGTTCTCGGGATGTGATTCCGGCCAGGATCCGGTTGCACAGGCCATACCCCAGCAGAATCGCGTCATACCGCCCGCTTTCGACGCTGTCGATCCTCAATTGGAGGTTGCTGTGGCCCGACTTGGGATCGTCGTGGTAACCGATGGGCAGAAACTCCAGGTCGATCAGGTGACGGCTCCTCGACACCATGTGACAAATTTCCCGCTGCGCCACCTCGCAGGCCAGCACCTTCAAAGACTGTTTGCTATTCGGCATGGCCTGAAAATCGCCGATATTCCGGGTGCATGCAAGCCGTCCTTTGTTCATAATCCATGGTTTCAGACCATCCAGCTTGCAATATCCAATGTTCCTGGTAAACTGACCATCATCGTTCCGGCTGGAAGCCTGGCGGCGCCGCAACTCCAACGATATGCAAACCGTGTCTGATTTTGCGAAAAGCGGTCCCTCATTACCTTTCACGTTATGCTTCGGCTTGAACGGGAAGGGCGCGCTTCCGATTCCTCTCCGTTCCGGCCCTCTTACGATGTGGTTCGATCCGCAGCAGGCCTGGATTCGCCACGTGCGCTGCGGAACACACGAAGTGGTCAGGGCCATCTACGCCGCTGTGCGCGATGCACAATGGCAGACCCTCACCCCTTGCGTCAAAGAACTGCGGATCGACGCTCGTGCCGAATCCTTCCACCTGTCCTTCGAGGTGGATTGCCAGCAGGAATCGATCGATTTCGGATGGCACGGCGATATTACGGGTGACGTCCGGGGCTGCGTCACCTACACCTTCGAGGGACGGGCGCGAAGCCGTTTTCTGACGAACCGCATGGGTCTCTGTGTCCTCCATCCGGTCGAAGAATGCGCGGGCAAACCTTGCCTCATTGAGAATACGGATGGCCATCGCACTCACGCTGTGTTCTCCCATTTCATATCGCCTCACCAGCCTGCGCGCCGAATCCGCGCCATCAGCTATGCCATCGATGCCGACACTTGGGTTGACCTCCGGTTTGACGGCGACGAGTTCGAGATGGAAGACCAACGCAACTGGACCGACGATTCCTTCAAAACCTACTCACCGCCCCTGGACCGTCCGCATCCGGTAATCGTCGAGCCTGGGACACGCATCGAACATCGTGTCCATCTGGAATTGGCCGGCCAGCCGATCCGGGCCAGTAAGATTTCGATCGATGAACCTCCGGTATTGTCAATGCTGGATCCCGTTGTCAAACCTATGCCTCGCCTCGGTCTGGGATTTGCGTCCCACGGAATCCCGCTCACCGGGAAACAAGTCTCGCGCCTGCAGGCCCTGGCATTGGATCACGGGCGTGTGGATTTGAATCTGGGCACGGCCCGCTGGCAAAACCGGCTCCTGCAAGCGACCCAGGAAGCCCGGGCCTTGGGAATCGGATTGCACGTGGCGCTGCACCTTGGCGATAACGCCTCCGCCGCGCTCGTCGATCTGGCCAAGGTTGTGAATCAGCTGGATTCGCCCGTGAAGCTCTGGCTGATCTATCATCAGTCCGAGGAGGTCACCTCGGATCCCTGGGTCCGACGGGCGGTTTCCCACTTGTCCAATCATTCCTCGTCGGCTTTTTTTGCGGCTGGCACGAACCTCCATTTCGCCGAGCTCAACCGGCATCGGCCTTCCTACGGGCCATCGATCCTGCCTTGTTTTTCGATGAATCCGCAGGTGCATGCCTTTGACAACGTGACCTTGTCCGAAAACCTCGCGGCCCAGAGTCGCACGGTGGAAACCCTGCGTCAGTTCAACCGCCAACCCGCGGTGGTTTCGCCCATCACCTTGCGACCGCGTCCCGCCATGGGCACGGAGGGCCTTGGCGCCGGCGCGCCAGAAAACCTGCCAGCGCATATGGATGTCCGGCAACTCTCGTTGTTCGGCGCCGGCTGGACATTGGGCAGCCTGGCTGGCCTTTCCGGAACCGGCGGAGTCCACAGCCTGACCTATTATGAAATGACCGGCTGCCTGGGTGTCATGGAAAGGGAGGCAGGCTCTGTCGATCCCCAGACGTTTCCCTCAAGCCCCGGTTCCGTGTTTCCGGTGTACCATGTGTTTGCCGACCTCGCCAACTGCCCCTCGATCGTGCCCCTGCGAAACAGTCATCCTCGCCAGATCCAGGGAATGGCGGCAATCGACGGGGAAGGACGCAGAAGGATTCTGATGTCCAATTTGAGCGATCGCCCTCAGCCTGTTCATCTGCGGGCCAACGCGAGCATCGCCCGGGTGCGCTACCTGGATGAATCGAGTGTTGGGCAAAGCCAGCGGGAACCCGAGGAATACCGCCGGCAAACAGCCGTCGCCATCCCCGTGGTTGCCCAATGCCTGCCTGTCTTGTTGTCCCCGTTCGCCCTGGCGCGAGTCGACCTCGAATAGGCTTGCGGCATATCAGGGTCTTCCCTTAGCGTCTGGGGATCTTGCCGGATGAGCCGTTTTTCCAAATTGCTGGCGGTGACCCGCCGGTTTGAATTTAAGCCTCATCGCATCGGGCATTTGATCGATTCGACCGGCCGGTACGATGAGCGGTTGGATCGTGAGTTTCCCTTCATGATCCGCCTGTTTCATTTCCGGACCCGTCGATTCACGCACGGATCCACCTGGCACGAGCGCCTGGAGTTGTTCATGCCAGTCCAGGGACAATGCCCCTTCCGTGTCGGTGAGCACACGCTGGTGTTGCATCCTGGCGACATGGTCGTGCTGGACAACGCCAAGCTCCATCATGTGGTCGAGAATGACCGTTTGGATTCGAAGGTGGTGGTGGTGAGTTTTCTGCCGGAATTTGTGTATAGCCTGGGATCTCCAACCCACGACTACGCTTTCCTGCTCCCGTTCTATGCGACCGGCGATCCTCAGCCTCATCTGTTGCGGCATCAGGACGACTGGGCGCCCTTGGTTTACGAGTCCCTGGCGCGCCTGTTGGAGGTCTATTTCGATCCCGCCCAGGCCCAATACCGCCAGGCCGCCTGCAAGGCGTATCTCCTGGAGATCCTCTACTTTCTGGCCCGTCATTTTCACAGCGCCGTGGTCCTGCAATCCGAATTTTCCCTGCAACAACAACGGATCACGCGCCTCCAAAAGCTCTTTGATTATCTGAGCGCAAACTACGCGGAAAAGATTACCCTTCACCAGGCGGCCGCCATGACCCATCTCAGCAAACCGCAATTCACCCGGGTCTTTAAAAAGGTGGCCGGCATGACCTTCGTCAATTATCTCACCCACACCCGCATTTCCCACGCCGCCCGGCTGCTCCTGGAGTCCCAATCGTCGATTGCGGAAATCGCCACTCAAGTCGGTTTCTCCGACCAAAGCTATCTGACCCGTCAATTTCGAAAATCCTTCGGTTGTTCGCCGCGCGATTACCGGAAGAATTGCCTGCGGCCCTGAGGGAAGATCCTTTGGGTGTTCCCGGAGACATTGCCCCGGGGCAGTTCAGTTGACGGCCAGCTCGGCATCCGAGATCTCCGACTGCTGCGCCTCGTTCAGAGCCAGCCTGATTTTTTCCGAGGCGCTTGGAATCACCAAACTTAACCTGTCCAGGTTCTGGTTGATGCGCCCCAGAAGGCTGGTGACGGGCAATGCGGCCAGCTGTTGATACCAGCGTATGAATTCGCGTGACACGGCGGATAAGTCAGCCATGGCGGGCAGCTCGAGCTTGGCGCCTGTGACGGTCTGGCAAACCAGCATCGCCGCTTGAGCGCGCGCTTCACCCTGATCCGAACCCTCCTGCCAAAGCCGCATAGATTCCACCGGTTTGGCATTCAATAAGAGCGCCTCGGCCCTCAACTCCCGCAACCGCGAGGCGTCCGGCAGATTCTTCACCGCCTCTCCCGTCCAATCGCAGGCAAACTCCAGAAATTCAGGCCGGCTCAGGGCGATTTCCGCTCCGGCTTCCCATATCCGGGAATCGTTCATGCCTTGGAGCATCGACTCGTGGAGGGTTTGCAGGGCTTCAATTTCCCGATGAGCGGCCGACAGAAAACGGGCGAAATCAATTCTGAGAGACATCGCGGAGGCATCCTCCGAAAGGGCCTGCCGGAATTCCTTCTCAGCTTCCTCGGCCTGTCCGGCTGCCGCCAGGCTCAAGGCAAGGCAATGCCGGGGACCCGAACGATGGATCTGAGGATTTATGGGGGATAACACCGGATGATTTCGCTTGACCAGGCACTGGCGAAGTTCGGCGGCGGCCTCCTCAGGTCGTTTTTGCTGGAGATAAGCCAAACCGAGGGCAAAGTGCATCGAAGCCGTCAAACCGTGTTCCTGAGCCAGGGGCGATTGAAGGGCGCGGATCAGCCCATCAGAGTCCTTGGCCGCGGTGAGGTGTGTGCACATCTGGGTTAACAAGGTTTCTCGAAGCTCGGGAACCCTCCGTTGGGCGGGTTGCCCGGCCAGCGTATCGAACGCCTGCCAGTAGTAACGCAGCGCCTCCTGCAAACGTTGGGATCGGACCAGTTCCAACCCGTAGTTCATCAACAGGTTTGCGTCTCCCGGCATTTCCTGGAGGGCCAGCTCCAACAGCCGAAGGTTGCGCCGCACTTTGTCGCGGTTCCGCGTGATGTCCCGGGTATAACCATGATGCAACAAGGTGGCTGTGCCCAGGCGGCAATCCAACCCCCAGGATTTGCGGCGAACCTCGATGCTGGGAAACACCTGCTCGTGAACGCGCCCCACGTAGAACAGCCCGGGGGCGTTGCGAAACAGCCGCGGCACATAACTCGCGCCTTCCGCTTCGCAGCCGCGGTGAATCATGGGTAATCGATAAGCCATCACTGCATGGCTTCGCATATCCTGGAGCAGCTTTTCTCGGCTCTCGATGGGCATCTCCTCGTCGGCATCCAACATCAGAATCCAATCTCCCCGCGCGTGCTCCAAGGCCGCGTTGCGTGCCGCGCTGAAGTCGTCACACCACTCAAAGGAGTGAACCTCGGCGCCATAATTCCTGGCAATCTCAACGGTTCGATCCGTGGAACCGGTGTCGACGACCACGATCTGCCAGGCCACATCCTTAACCGACTCCAGACACTGACTCAGAAATTGCTCCTCGTTTTTGACGATCAGACAGACGGTGAGCCGGCTTCCGGCCCCGGTCTTCGAACCGGGATTCATGAAAGGGTCACTTTGCGCCCTGATCCCCTGCCCTCTTGCATCTGTCCTGCATCCTTTGTCCTTTGTCTGTCCCCTGTCGTCTTTCCCCTGGCTGCGGATTGCCTCAGGCAGGATGAGCCAGTCGTGTGTGGCATTGCCGCGCAGCGAGCCCTTAAGAAATTGTTTTGCCGGCTTCCAGTCAGGCGCCAGGCTTCGGGCTTTTTCCGCACAGCGACGGGCCGCCACCGAGTCTCCCGCTGCCAACGCAATTTCGGCGAGCAACAGATAGGCTTCGGGATGATAGGGGCGCTGAGCCATAGCCTGCGTGACAGACGCCCAGCTCTGCGCCAGCTGTTTTTGGCGGCATTGGATTCGGGCGGTATCGAGGGTGCCCAGACGCGCAACCCCGGGCATCAACGCCGGCGGTTTTGCCGCCGCAACAGGCGTTGACTTTGGGTTTGAGGCCGTCACAGGACCCGTGGCGGGCAACCGCAAAAGCCCCTGATATCGAAGACGCGCTTTCTCGATTTCCTGACGGGCCTGCGCTTGATTTCGGTGTTCCACACTCGCCGGACTATCCAGATAAAGCCCCAGGACTTCCGGAAGATGCAAAAATTCCCGGGTTTGAGCCAGCCGCAACCAGAATTCGTAGTCGCCCGCGCTGACGCACGATTCATCGAAGTATCCATGCTCATCATGCACTTCCTTGCGCCACATGGGTTGAGGGCCGACAAAACAGCCCTTTTGCAGGAGATCGTGCCGATTGAAATCGAGCCACCGAAAATGTCGAATCGGCCGGGCGTTTTCGAAGGTCTCGTTTTCCGTGGCCGTCACCATGCAGTCGGCATAGACCAGGGAAATTTCGGGGCGCCGCTCCAAAACCTCCACCATGCGTTCGAAGGCATCCCTCCGATGGCGGTCGTCGGTATTGGCATTGGTGATATACTTGCCCCTTGCCACCTTGAGGCCGCGATTCCAGGCCGCATACACGGTTTCCCTCTCGTCGGTGCGGAGGTAGACAAGGTTCGGATATTTTCGCTGAAGCTCCTCCACAATGTCTTGCTCGTTTTGGGGAGAGTGGGTGTCGACGACTATAATTTCCAGCTTCGCGGCAAGGGTTTGTGCCTCGAGATCCTCGATGCAGCCGCGGAGAAAGCGGGCGGAATTATACGCGGAGACAATTGCTGTCACCAGCGGCGTGGCCGGTGTGGCCTCGGGAGCAGGATTCGGTGCCCTTTGGGAAAGGTTTGCTCGCGCTCTGGAGAAGGCGGACGTCGGAACGAGGATCTGTGCGTCATTACCCAGCAAGTGCTTGGACTCCTCGCCCAAGTCGATTTCATGGGGGGCGGACAGGCCCGCAGGCAAGACAACATTGTTGATGAGTCCTTCGGCCACAGGCAGGCGATGATTGCGCACGGCCAGACGGGCAAGCCGAAGTCCCAACCGCACGTGAAATGATGGTCCGTATTCCTTGGTCACTGTCTTTAAAGCCCGCATGTGCCATGCCAAAGCCCCTGCCAATTCCTGTTGCTCTTCGGAAACCAGACCATGGACATAAGCCATCAGGCTGTCGCAATCGCTGGTTGAACCCAGGCAATTCTTGAGATGCGCCGGCAGTTTGGTCATTTCCTTGGCCGACCGGTCCTCCGCTGCCGCCACTTCTGCCCGATGATATCGCATGCGTCCGCGGAAGGAATCCGCAAGAACGCGCAAGGAAGGAGAGAGAGCCGGGGCTACCGCGGAATCCACCGAAACCGCAGCGATGAGTCGGTCTATCGTATTCAACGGATCCGCTGGCCGGAGGGGAAGCGCGTGGATTTGAGCGCGGACTTCCTCCACGGCCCTCCGGACGACCTCGCCTGTCGCGGTCCAGGAAAAGCGACGGACGTTTTTATTGCCCATAGCCACCAGTTTCGCCCTGACCTCTGGTTCCCTGACGCGACGGAAAGCCTGCTGAAGCGCCTTGACATCGTTTTCTCCGACATAGATCGCCGCCTCCCCGGCCACCTCCGGCAGCGCGGAATTCCGGCACGTGATGACCGGGCAACCACATTGATGCGCTTCCAAAATGGGAAGGCCAAAGCCTTCGCAACGGGAGGGATAAACCAAAGCCACAGCCCCGGCATAAGCCGCGGCAAGCTCCTGGGTGCTGAGTCCAAGAACGTGACATCGGATGTCCCTGATGTAAGGCTTGAAACACTCCTCGAGCGTCTCTCCGCCACCCGTGCATACCACATCGAAGTCCTCTTTTTCGTTCCAGCTTGAAAATGCCCGAAAGAATAAATGCGCGTTTTTGTACAAAGTCCGATTGCCCACCAGCAGGAAATACGGTTTCTCAATCCTGTGCTGATCGAGGAAAGACGCCACCCGCTCCTGTGTTGCCCTGCCAAATTCGTCCCCGACGGCGTTGGGAGTGAGATACATCGTCCGCTTGGCGTGATCAGGATAAAGATTTTGGAATTCGTCGCGTGTGGATTCCGACACGCAAAAATAGGCATGCGCCTTGTGGATGGCTCGCTCTTTGGCCAGCCATTCGGGATGACTCAGATCCTGCCCCACGGTCTCGGGAATCATGTCATGGAGCATGATCATCGAGTGGGTTTGTTCAGGATACGTGTAATACGTGGAGATGAACAGAGCGGCATGTTCCCGATCACACAGGTTCTGGAGATGAATGGAGTCTTGGTCGAAGTGGCAAAGGTCGTAGGACAAGGCTGGACGTGTCACAATGCCCGGGATGTTGGGCGCGGTGTGAGCGCGGTCCAACAGAATGATGTCGGGAGCCAATTCCGAACGGGCCAGTTCCTTGAGCAACGCGGTCCAGACGCGGGAGATGCCGGCTGGCCGCTTCTTCTGAAATTCAAAGATGACACCGTCAATCAGGATCTTTCGTCCGCGAGGACGAGCATCGGCGACTCGAACCGCCTGGGAAACCGCTTTACCGGTGGGGGTCGCTGCCTGCGGAGAATAGCCTGTTGCGGCAACGGATGCCTTGCGCTGGCCCATCTGTTGCGCCATCCAGGGAAGCAATTCAGACACCCGATGGAAGATCGTGTGCTTGGCAAGAACTTCCTGTCGGCCTTGTTCCGCGATCCGCCGGCCCCGATCGGGATTCGCCAGCAAGTCCTCCACTTTCTTCACGAGTTCCTCGGGACGCTCGGCATCATAGAAGCACAGGTGTTCGCCGTCCTTGAAAATCCCCTGTGTGCGAGGGCCTTCGATGTGGTTTTGAAGAAACACGGTTCCACAGAGCAGAGCCTCGAAGGGACGCACGACCATGGTGGGCGACAGCGACGGCAAGCCGATGATGATCTGGTAGTCTCCCATCTGCCGCAGGAAATCCTGGTTGCGCTGCAACACACTTCCCTCGGCATAGGTATAGTGGTCGACAACATCAATGTGCGATGCGTGTTCCTTCAGATGGGTGATCAGTCGTCGCCGGGCCGCATAACAGCGGTCGTCTTCGTAAAACTTGTCCGCCTTGCCTTTGAAGAAGGCGCGAGGTTTTCTGCGGGCATATTCCTGAAGCGGGGGCAGGATGGCCTCGTCCACCGCAAAAGGCTGAAATAAGGCGGGAATTCCATACGACTCCACGAGCTCGCCATCCGTCTCATGGGCATAAACAAACCCATCGACGCACCGGATCGCGCGATCCAGCGCGTTGCGAGCATCATTCCACCACTGAAGATTTGGCCGCAGCCATGGATTGTTGGTGCACTCGAAGGAAAACAGGATTTTTCGGGCTGGACAGCGGGTCCAGCGCCGGCGCCACGCCTCGGTGGCATGAACTTGCTGGCCGTGCCACAAGGTGTCCATCAGGAAAATGACATCGGACTGCGGATTACCGAGGTATTCAAATAATTCAGTCTCACGTTTTCCTGGTTGGGTCCAGGAAGAGACGTATAGGACGCGACCCAGGCAGCCGTGCCGCTTCAACGCCTCCGCGTACCCCTCGCGAACAAACCAGGAGTGGCCGGTGGGCAACACAATATCCACCACCAAACCGCTCCGATTCACGCTTCCGGACCCTGTCATCGTCTTCAGCGGAGCGGGGGATGACCGAGGAGGCGCCACGGCTGAGGTGCGATCCGCAGAATACGGATCGGTTTGGGAACGTCGGGGGCGAGGAACAAAAGGGATGCCCTGATTCCGCCGAGGAATGCAGTCATTCGTGCCCAGCATCGATTGCATCTCCTGGTACATCAACCAATAGGTTTTTTCCGAAAACTGGGCAAGGTCCTTAAATCCTGCGGCCGCCTGAACGGCAGGATCCTTGAGCTTCTTGAAAAACTCGAGGACCATCCCGGGCGTAATCGGATCCTCGGTGTAACGCCTCACGATCTGATACATGGAGACCCATTCCTTGAATCCCCCCGCCACACTCTTCACTTCATCATACCAGCGAAACGCGGCCAATTCCTCGTCGATCGTGACCACCGGATACTTGTTGCCCACCCGGAGCCAGAGTTCGAGATCCATCCCATAGGTGATCTTCTCATCGATGGGACCGCACTCGTCAAACACCCGGCGGTGCAGAAAAGTCGCTGGCTGCAAAACAAAATTGGCTCCCCGCAATAAAATGCCGTAATCCCAGGCCACAGTCTTTGAATAGCGCCGGATCCGCTCTCCCTGGCGGTTGGCGAGAGTTCCGTTGCCCACAAACAAGCCGGCCTCGGGATAGGCCTGATAGGCTTGCGCCACCATGTCCAGCGCGCCAGGATAAAAAAAATCGTCCGAGTTGAGCCAGGTGATGATGTCACCTGTCGCGCGTTCCAGCCCCTTGTTGATGGCATGAGACTGCCCTCGATCCTTCTCGCTCACCCACCAGTCCAGGCGTGGGGCGTAACGCTGGATAATCTCGACGGATTGATCCGTCGAACCGCCGTCGACGACAAAATACTCGAGGTTGGGATATTGCTGGTCGAAAACACTTCGGAGTGTGTCCTCCAGGAATTCCCCCTGGTTGTAGGATGGGGTGATAATCGTGATTTTGGGCAGGCTCATAAGGGGGGTCCAGATTTGTCGAGGATGATTCCAGCTTTGAGCGATCACTGTAATTTTTGGAACCAGGCGTCCAGACGTTTGTTCGTCGGGTGTTCGTCGTAGCAGGGCTTGTCGACTCGAGAAGCGATACAAGCCATCGGCTTGGCCCACTCGCTCACGATCTTCTCGTTGATGGCATGGGGGTGGACCAACTGGGTTTCTTCCGGTTTTCTCATGTCAACGCTCAACCAGAAAACACCGCCAGGCTTCAGCAGGCGGTGCACGCCCGCCAGGATGGCTGCAGGATCGTTGGTGTGATCAAGCACGTTGACACAGGTCACGAAATCAAAGCTGCCATCCAGCAAGGGAATTGCCTCGGCGCGAACCGGCAGGAGAACGATGTCGCGATGCAGATTATACAGAATGCCATTGCGGTGATAGAGTTCGTTGTTCGGATCCACGCCGACCTTGATTCGGGCGGGGATGAAATTGAGCAAGCCGCAAGGGCCATTCCCCACATCGAGCACGGCTGCCTCGGAACAGCAGTGCGCATCCAGACCCAACTCCTGGCAGATATAGTTCCACCGTTCCGTGCATTCCCTTTCGAAGCGCTCAAGAAATTTTCGTTCCGAAATCCGCCGGTCGGTGTCGAAATACTCAAAAATAAATTTCATCCACCAGTTCACCTCTTCCTGGTTGCGAAGAGACTCTTCCTCAAAAGTCGATCGGCTGCTGGTGAGGCCGCGAATGGCCGCGCGGGATCCCGGCTGATCCGATGCGCCGTGCGTTGTCTTTGCCGTCAGCTTTGGCTCGCCCGGCCTGGAATGGGTCTGAATGCCGGTTTTTTGCGGGGAACCGGCGTTCCAGGAGTTGAGGATGTCTGGGTCTCGAGAACAGAGCGCATCCATCGCTTGCCTGGCAGCGGCATGGTCGGGATTGAGAGTGAGCAGCGCATGGTAATGCCGCGCCGCCTCGGTATGACGCCCCGACTGAAGACAGTAATCGGCCAGAAGATTCAGCGCTTCCGAACACCGGGGATCCAGAGCAAGGGCCTGATGGAGTTCCCTCTCAACCGTCCCGGCCTCGCCGAGTTGAAGACAAGCGGCCGCAAGCTGGACATGAAGGAGCGCCTGACGAGAGTCAAGCTCAATGGACCGCTCGAAGTGCTGCCGCGCCTCGGGCAATCGTCCCAGTTGCATGCACGCACTCCCCAGGGCTGCCCGGAGTTCTGGCGTTTCCGGCCCCATTTCCAGGGCTCTTTCCAGCGAAGCGCAGCAGGATTTGAGATCCCCACGGCCGTAAGAAGCGGTCGCTGCCTCCAGATAGGAAGTCGCAGCGTTCCTGGCAGGAACAACTTCATCCGCTGACAGTGTGACGTGGCGGCCGTTGCGCTGGTTTGCATTGGCAGGACCAGTGGTTGGCAGGGAGGGATTCATGTTGATGGTATGGGTTTTGCAGGGATTCGGGACAATGGCAGTCTTTCTCTGAGATTGGTCTGTTCCAGCAAGGTCCGGATGACTCGCCGGCATACTTTCTCCGAAGCGCGAAGGGGCATCCCGGCGGGTGATGATAAACGGCAGCGGTCTGAGCGGTCCCTTTCGTTCTGGAATCGCAGGGGGATTCTTCACCTTCACCGCAATCAACCGTGCCTGCGCAGGATGCAGGACTTGTTCAAGCTCAAGCCAGCGGGGGCCCTTGTTCTCCAGATTTGGGCGGTCGGTTGAAGCGAAAAAAATCCGGGGACGATCGCTGCAAACCGCGAGGGTCTGACGCACGGCTTCCGCCAGCACCTCGGCGAAAAGGTCCTTGATGCAATGGGGCCGCGGATAGGGACATTGCCATCCGCAGCCGAGACATTCCAGGGGCAACGATGCAGCCGTCGTCAGAGGCGAATAAGGAAAGAACCGCAAATAACCTCCGCCTCCCAATACAACCACATTTGGAATTCCGAGCGCGCACGCCATATGAGCCGCTCCGGTGTCCGCCCCCACATAAAGGCGGCAGCGGCGAATCAGCGCGGCGAGTTTTCGGAGGGATGTGTGCCCGGCAAGATTGACCGGATCCCCCGGCAATTGCGCCGCGAGATCCGCGCAGAGCTTCACGTCCTTTTGTCCGCCCAGGATGAGAAAACGGAATCCTGCCAAATCCCGCAAAGCCTCCGCATAGCGGGGATACTCGCGGATCGCATGTTGTGCCCCCGGAAACAGGGCAACAGTGCGGGCGGAATCCAATTGGTGTTCCGCAAAAACCGCGGCAGCTTCTTCTTCGTCTTCGGGGCCCAGCCAGACAACCGGCCCGAGCGGATCGGATTGAATCCCCAAACCCGCAAGAAAATCCCGGTGATGCTCCAGTTCCAGATCTCCATCTTTGCGCGTGTTGGGAATCAGTTTCGCATAGCGCCGATTCGATTGCGCGCGTTTATCCGAACTGATATTGGCCAAATCGCCCTCGATGCCGATGGCGGGTATGCCCTGCAACTGCTGCAACATCGCTTCGACATAAGTTTCACGGGAATAAATGCCATTCAGGATCAAGTCCGGCGCCACGGAACCTATATCCGCAAGGATCGTTTCCCGATAGGCATCGTCTTCGAGGGCTTGTGACTTGTTGAAACAGACAATCGAGGCCACATGGGGACAGTAGGCGTACAACTCGGCCACATGCTCCTGGCATAATACAGAGAGCCGGGCTCCGGGATACCGTTGTTGAATCCATGGCAGCATCGCAGCCGAAAGCACCGCGTCTCCAATGGAATCGGTCCGCACCCACAGGATGCTCTTTGGAGCCTCCGGAAGGCTGATAGGGGAAATCGAGGGATTCGAGGACGTTCTGATCGAAAACCAATGGGGAGGCGCCAGCGGAACAACGCCCTGCGACTGCACCGTGTCGACTTCGGCGGCATCCTGCACCCAGGGAAAATAATCGGCGAGCTTCACGGGAAACTGCCCGGCCTGGAGCAGTTTCTTCCACTGATCCACAGCCCCGACATAACCGTAGTAAATCTCCTTAAACCTCAACTGCGCCTCGGTGGCATAAGCATAATGCTGAAACACAAGATCGAGCCGCTCCGTTTCTGCATGCGTGAACGCCTGAATCGCGGCAACGTCCCGCTCCTCGCCCATCGAGGAAAGTCGGACAAGCTGAGGCGGTTCGTGCAGAGCCCATCGGTCGCCCGGCAGAAATCGCCAGGTTCGTTGCCACTCGCGCGCCGTGAGGTTTCCATACGTGTTGCGGGTGGTCGTAACCAGGTCTGGAGTGACAAAATAATGACAATAGTAAAAGGCGGCTGTCTTCTCAGGATGGGCAACAAACATCCTGCGCGCCCGCTGAATCTGGTCAGCGGTCCAGAACTCGTCCACATCGATCTCCCAAAGCAGGCACTCTTCACGAATGCGGGACAATGGCGCATTGGCCATGGCCTGTTTTCCGTCCCAAAAAGAGCCGGGCGGCGGACGGTACAGGGTGATTTGGTCCGGAAACTGACGCTGGAGCGCGTCCAGGTAAGCGGTCGTTCCGTCAAGACTGAGACCGTTACGGTGCAATTCATCGGAGATCCGGCCCCCGAGCACCTTGCTCCAACTGGTGTCATGATTGAGATCGGCCACTCCCTCGATGATGTGCCAATGCCAGCGAAACGGCAGGCATTTGAATACTTCGATATGGTATTCAATGAATGGAAGGCCATTCAGCACGAGGGTGAAAAAATGAATGGGAAGCTCCGGCCCCTCAGGCTGCCTTTCCCCGAACTCCCGCTCCATCGGTTTCTTGAATTCCAAGGAGCGCCCCCCTCGTTGGCGCGGCTTGAACACCGTGTTCAAGGGACCCGCCAGCGCCTCGACGTAATTCTTCAGGAGCCGTTCCTTGAACATCTGCGATTCCCGGGCAACGGCGGCCAGATCATGCTGGTCCGCAGCCAGAAAGGCTGCCGCAAAGGCTTCGGATGAATTCACACATACCGAATGCGGAAAACCTTCCACCGTATGCGTATGACGGTCGGTGTCATTCAGTATAATCCCCGGAATGCCGTGGCCGTTGGCAAACAGGCTGGAGTGGAGCCGTGTGGTCACCACCAGATCCATGCGCCGATAGATCTCATACAAATCCTGGTAAAAGGAAGAGAACCGCACCGGAATGGGCGTGCCTCGAAGGATTTTGAGGAAGTGGAAGTACTCGCTCTTATGATGAGCGATCACTTCAACCTCAAAGCGTTGAGCCAAGTCGCGCAACACCGATATTGCCAGCTCGTATTGCCTGGACGCGCAGGAATGGTTCACCAAACCCTCGCCCGGAGGCAACTGAATCGAGAAACCGATCCGCTCGATTCGCTTGCCCGCCGCCACTTCCTTGACCTCGGGCACGGAAAGGATCGCTGGACAATTCAGACGCACATACGGAATGCTTGTCTCCTGGATGAGGGCGGGCGTCTTCTTCGTGCGACCAATGATCATGCGGGCCTTCTTGAAGATCGTAGCCTCCGGCTCTTCCTGAATGTGCTGTGCCACGTAGGAATTTTCGTAGCCCGCGCCGATCAGAAACATCCGGTCTTCAAGATGATTGTCAATCACCCAGCGATACAGGTCTTTGATTTCGTCTCCCGCGGAGAGTCCGGCAATCACCACCGCGTCCACACAGTCTCGACACTTCTCCAAATCCCCCCGGGCCGCCATATTGCTGATACCGACAAACTTGTCTTGCGGAAAAAAATCCGCGTTAAAATTGTAGAACAGGTAATTCAGCGGAGTCTCCGGGAGGGTCTGCTGCAAGATCCGGAGAACGCCTTCGCGCACAAAGTCGTCCCCTGGATTCCAGAAGTTTGTTCCCGAGATGACGATGTTGCGCGGCTCCATCAGTCGCGAAACCGGTTTTCGCGATTGGATTGGGCGGCTTGCCGGCGAGACTTCCACCGGATCTCGCACGGCCCCCCAGTCGGCCGCATTGACCACAGCCTGCGTGGGAAACACCTGGGGATTGAGCTTCCGCCCCCCGGCCACCGCGCCTCCGCGTTTCGGATAGTGCTCCAAATGGTACATTTTCGCCCCCAGATCCCATAGATCACGGGGCATCAGGGACATGGCCAACCGACAATGAATGTCCACATCGTGCCAACCCCAATGCACGAGCTCCTCGTTGTAGCCACGGATGGCGTGAAAATGCTCGCGCTTGCCGAAAAGCGCCACGGCCCCTCCCCGGAATTCATTCATGTTACACTTGCCTGTCCAGAACAACCGCTGCGGGTGCTCGATGAAGAAGCGGTCCAGTTCTTCAATCGAAGGAGATCGCTCAAGGATCGGAAACGGAATATGCTGCCGCGACGCCCAGAAAAAACAACGGTCGAGATCCACCCCCTTGAAACCTTCACCCCGGGCGATGCGCCAGAGCAACTCCGCCGTCTCGACCGGCATCCAGGCATCTGCGTCCATCGAAAAAATAAATCTGCCCTTCGCGCGCCGGATGGGGATGTTGGCCGCCGGCGAGTATCCGTAGTCTCCGTCGCCGTTCAAACGCGCCGCCACTGCAACGGGCACCGTGCAAAAACGGGTGACACGACAAGCCTCGTCTTCAAGAACCATCGCTTCCCGCAACAACTGACGTTCACTGCCCCAATCTCCCACAAGGATTTCAATCTCATCCAGATGTCCGAGAGCGGCAAAATTCCGGGCAATCTTGTTGATGCAGGTGCTGATGCGCCACAAGAAATCCCCCATGAAACCATCGTTCCGGCCGTGGGTTGCAAAACTGATCAAAGGGGTATCCATAGGGATGGGCAACATCAGCGATCTGCGATCAGTTCCGGCGACTGAACAACGGCATCGACCGCTTCAGCCCAAATTTCCATCTGCTCGGTGAGTTGGCGGAAAAAATCCGCGCACGGATGCGCCGCCAGGCTCTCCTTCAGCTGTTGTGCCAGTTCGCAGTAACACTCAAGATAGGTGGCGCCTGTCAGTCTCACCGATTGACAGGCGGCAATCAGGTCTTGGTTCACCTCCATCGCCGGGAGTTCTTCGCGCAAATCCCGAAACAAATTGTGATCATTCCGTTGTTGACGAACCACGGGTCGCCCATACCGGACCGCATCGCCCAGATGATCCATGACGGTCCGCAGGAACCACGACATCCAGATGTCGTCATATCGGGCCACTTTGAGGCCGGCTAATTCGTTGCCCATCACAATGACAAAAGCCAAAAGCGCGGCGGGACGATGGAACGCCGTGTTCTGCGTATTGATCGGACACCAGCAACCGGCGGCCAGCGTGACATAATCCCATGCCAGCGGCAGCCGTGTCTCCACCGGATAATAGAGGCGCGTCAGGGCGTCGATATCAGGATCTCCAATCCAAAGGCCAGCATTCACCACAGGACGGCATATCGCTTCAGAAAACTGCCAATCCTCCTTTTGCCAGCGCCGTCCGAGCGGGAAGCCGCGCGGATAAACGACGCCAAAGTTCGTTTCCATCATGGCGATGCAATTGAACCACCCGCTCGCACTCCTCACCATCCGCTGCGAGGCCATGGTCCCCAGGCCCGTAATGTGATCCCCAATGAAGTCGGAACCGGGAATCAAGTAATTATCATCGTCAATGGTAATCACGACATCATGCCCCTGATCGAGCGCGTAAAGTAATCCAATATTCCGGCGTTGGATGGAGTTCCAGGGGACCAATCGGTCCAATCGCGGGAATCGTTTCATGTACGCTTTCTGACGGGCAACACTCAAGTATGTGAAACCACACCCCCACTCCCGACCCCATTGAGCGCAAAGCGCACCAACCTCTTCCGGGGTCTTCAGATCACCCACGACGACAAACTCCACTTCACGGTGACCGTAACCATGAGCGTTCGCCGCATATTCACGCAATAGGCCGGGGATGTTAACGGTCGTTGTCAGAATGCAGGTGCTCATAGGCTTGGCAGACAGGCCAAGCAGGGATTGGGCCAATTGAGGATGAAAAAAAAAGAGTATGTAATATCCTTTGGATCAATAGGATATATGCATCAGCCTTCAAAGAAAGTCCTCAGCTACAGGGCAATTCCTGTCACACGCCCAAGGTCGGCAGGCAATTCGTGCCGGCCTGGAATCCCATCCTTCCAGGAATGGATGGGGGGAGGGCCTGTGCGCTCGGAGATCGCCTCGATTCGAGGAAGAAGATCCTGCCGCCGTTGATTACAGCAATAATCCGTGAGCGCGCGCGGTTCAATAGGGGCGGCACTCGACACGAAGGACGGGACGAGCGATTTGTCAAACTGCCTCTTCCAGCCTTTTTGAAAGCTCCGTGGGCACACGCAATTTTCAAACCGGCTCTTGGCCAGTGGAAACAGCCCGGAGGAGGATCCGCATCCCGGCAGGATGCCTTTGTTCTTGGGAAAGATTGGCTGCGGTGGGGGACGGGCCAGGGCCCCAGGGAAACTCCCCTAACCCACGGCGGCGTTGCACTCCTGGGCGCGGATCATATCCATGGCTTCCAAGGCCACGCTATTCGCCGATTCGTAATGCAAGACCTGCTCGTAGCAGAGCCGCGCGGATTCGAAATCCTCGGTCTGATAGAAACACTTGCCCAACCGCAGCAGGGCATTGATGGATGCGGCGTTGTTCTGCAAAATCCGGTGAAAAATCCTTGCCGCATCGGCCACGCGGCCATTTTCGAAATTGAGGTCGCCCAGCAGCATCAAGGCGGGTTCGTTGTTCGGATCCAGCCTCAAAACCTGGCTTAAAGCGGTTTCGAAATCCTCGACACGCTGTTCCTTCAGGCAAGTCTGAGCCAGCTGCAAATGAAAGGTGGGATTGTCCGGATGCAATCGAACGGCCTCCTGGAAGGCCAGACGGGCATCCGGATAGTTCTCGCGCAAATACTCGATGCTTCCGAGGCTCGCCCAGAGCTGCGCATCTTCGGGAGCGAGAAAAGTGGCCTGCCGGAGGGAACTCGCCGCTCGAACGAGGTCCCCTTCGCTGTAGGCCGAATCCGCCCTGGCTAGCCAGTGGTTGATCGAATCCGCCGGTTTCGCCGGCTCGGAGGAAGATGCTTGCGAGACCCGGTCCCCTCCCCCTTGAGGGATGTGGACAGAGGTGTCGGGGCGGATGTCAGCCTCCCCATCACCGCACGGGCGGGACCGGGGCATGATTAACTTCAAGGCTTCTGCCGCGATATCGTTTGTCGGATCCATCTGCTGAACCCGTTCATAAACCGCCGCGGCAGTTTCCGGATCGCCTCCATGATACAGGCACTTGCCCAGGGACAGAAGCGCCGGGATGTCCGACGGCAAACGCCGGAGCAAACCGTAATAGAGACGCGCGGCGGGCAGATAGGCTTTGTGCTGCATTAAAAAGCCAGCCAGCAAACGGCCCGCCTCGACGTTGTCGGGATCCAGGTCGATCGCTCGCTTGATGCTGGTTTCGAAGGCCGCCTCATCGCCGGCCTTGAGACATGCGGCTGCGTGGAGAGACAGGACTTCGGAGTCCTCGGAAGAAAGTTCCACCAGCTCGGTGAGAACGGCCTGAGAACGCGGCCAATCACCCACCTGGTAGTTCAACGATCCCAAAGCCCGCAGGATCCCACAGCGGCCGGGAACCGCCTTGTTCGCCAGCTCGAGAAAATCGCGAGCGGCCTGAAGGTTGTTTTGTTGGTGATGCCAGTCCGCATAGGCGACAGCCTGCTCGGCCAAACGGAAGGCGCCGGGATCTTGACGATCGTTCATAATCCCTCTTATTGCAGGAGGCGCAGCACGTTTTGCGGCAGAGCGTTGGCCTGGGCCAACATAGCCGTGCCCGCTTGAACCAGAATCTGGAATCGGGCGTATTGTGTGCTTTCCTCGGCCACATCAACATCCTGAATGACCGAACTGGCCGCCATCAGGTTTTCTTTGCTGACGGTCAGTTGCTCGGCTGTGTAACTGAGGCGGGATTGGTAGGCGCCAATCCGCGCCCGGTCGCTCGCCAGATGGTTGATGGCCCCGCGAACATCGCTCAGAGCCGTCATCGCGGCCGATGTTGTCGAGATGTTGGTGGTCCCGGTGGCATTGGTGTAGGCGGCAATGCTCATGTCGATGCCTTCCATCGGAAACGTGCCGCCTTCGGAATCGGTCGTTACATTGAGTGTGTTCGCGCTGAAAAGACTGACCCCGTTGAACTCGCGCGAGGCTGTGGTGGTAATGAAATCCTGAAGCTGCTCAAATTCCTGATTGTAAAGCGCCCGATCGGCGTCTCCCTTGGTCACGTCCTGTGCCAGCAGGCAGAGCTCGCTCATGCGATCCAGGGCCTTGGATAATTTCTTCAAGTAACCATCCTGGGTCTGCGTGAACGAGACCGCATTGCCCACGTTATATCGAGCGGCGTCAATGCGTTTGACCTGCGCGTCCAGGCGCATAGCGACGGCCAAGCCGGCCGCATCATCGGCCGGGTTGACGATCTTCGAGCCGGAGCTGAGCCGGGACAATGACTTGCTCAGCATTGTCTGACTGGTTCGGAGTTGGTTCGCCGCAGCTTGCGCCTGTGTGTTCGTGTTGATAACCATAACGACTTTCCTTGTTGCCTAATGCCTTCCGTGTCGAACGCGGATTAGGATTTATGTTTCACTTTGTGTCTTTCTTTTGTCTGTCTGTCCTGGAGCCGTGGTCCGATGGTTGGTGGTCCTGGTTTTGCGCGGACGCGTCGCGTCCGCTTTGTCCCCTTCCGTGGAGGCATTTAAAGGGTCAGGGGCAGGCGCAACCGGCTGAACAACCGGGGGAGGCGGCGGTGCCTCCGGCTTGGGCCGGGGGGCGCCGAACTTCGGCAATGCCGGGCGACCGCGGGTCAAAGCCTCGACATTGTTGCGCTGGATTTCATCAAAAACCTCTTGCCGATGCACCGGAACGTCCGACGGGGCGTCAATGCCGACTTTGACCATTCCGCCTTCGATGCGCACGATCTTCACGAGAATGCGGCCATCGATGATGATACTTTCACTGGTTTTACGAGAGAGTATTAGCATAAGAATAATAAGTGCTAATGGTTAACCAGCGACGGGAATGGGAAATTGGAGACTGTAGTGCAACGCGTTGACCGGCACTACCTGCTTAGCCACCAAGGTGTGGCGGTTCACAATGATCGGTCCCTTGAGATTGACCGTCACCTGACCCGCTCCTCGTATCGTGACAACATTGAACACCATGGCGTCCTGGGGATTGGTCAGCCCCAGCGATCGCAGGTCTTCCGGGCCGACTTCCGGTTGGTAGTCCGGCGCGACCAAGAACGGATTGATCACGAGAAAGGCCAGGCCGGATTCACCGACCACCTGAAGCCATTGGAAGGGCGCTTCCTCGGGATTCGCCAGCAACACATATTCCTTGTATTGCTCAAATCCCAGCAGCCCTTGCGGTATCCGGATGATGTTCTCCGGCTTTATTGTGAGCGTCTGTGTTCCAGTTGATTCAGCGCATTTCATTTTGTTCTGGTCGTGTTGGGAGGCGTTAAGCACAGCTTGTGCCAGAGGGAGTTCTTCCTGGATACAAAGTCCGTGGGTATGCGCCTCCTGTGTTTCCTAGTTGTTTGGTGACTAAGGAATTACAACGTGTTAGAGACCTTCAGGAGCGATCCAATTTTCCACTCTGATTACCCACCCAGGCCGTTAGACAAACCAGCCATTCCATGCTCTCAACGAGTAATTACTGCCTATTCCACCTTCCGGTCAGCTCGGCAAATTTCTCCCACTCGCAGCATGCGGTCGGTCGAAGGTCTACTCTCAAAGAATAGCCTACCATGTTCTAATGCGAAAGCACAAACCTAAAGCCGCCAATTTCTGGCTGGAATTCCGCCCGAACCTGTTTAGCCTTCTTACTTTTGCAGGTATGAAGTCGAGATTTGATTCGATAGAATCGGTGGTTGCCGACCTGAGGGCCGGGAAGATCGTCATTATGGTGGACGACGCCGATCGGGAAAATGAGGGGGATTTGATCATGGCGGCGGAGCATGTCACGCCGCAGGCCATCAATTTCATGGCCCGTTTCGGCCGGGGCCTGGTCTGTGTGCCCACCGTTACCGACCGGCTCAAGCAGTTGGGTATTGAACAGATGGTGGTCCATAATCGAGAAATCCATAAAACGGATTTTCAGGTCAGCGTGGATGCGGCTCAGGGCATCACAACGGGGATCAGCGCGGCGGACAGGGCTCGGACGATCCAGGTCATGGCGGATCCGACCGCCCGCCCTGAGGATCTCCTTCAGCCCGGACATGTCTTCCCTTTGCGGGCCAAACCGGGCGGAGTGCTTCAGCGAGCCGGCCATACCGAAGCCACCATCGACTTGGTCCGATTGGCCGGCTGTCGTCCCATCGGAGTGATTTGCGAGATCCTGAATGACGACGGCACCATGGCCCGGCTGCCGCATCTCAGGCGATTTGCGAAACGCCATAAGTTAAAGCTGGGGACGATCGAGGCCCTCATCCAATATCGGCGGACACGGGAGAGACTGATCGAGCATGTGGAAAACGTGCAACTCCCCACCGAATATGGCACGTTTGATCTTCATCTCTATCGCTCCCTGCTCGACGATCAGCATCACCTGGCTCTGGTGAAAGGCAAAGTCGCCGGCAAAAAGGACGTTCTGGTGCGGGTTCACAGCGAATGCCTGACCGGCGACGTTTTCGGATCCCGTCGTTGCGACTGCGGCTCTCAACTGCATCAGGCCTTGAAGCAGATTGCTCAAGCCGGTTTGGGGGTTCTGGTCTATATGCGGCAGGAAGGGCGTGGCATCGGTCTGGATGCGAAAATCAAGGCCTACAAACTCCAGGAAAAGGGCCTCGACACTGTGGAAGCCAATCTCAAACTGGGATATCCTGCGGACCTGAGGGAGTACGGGCTGGGGGCTCAAATCCTGGCGGATCTGGGATTGAAAAAGATCCGCCTGCTCACGAACAACCCGCGAAAAATCGTGGGTCTGGAAGGTTACGGTCTGGAAATCGCCGAGCAAGTGCCCATCCAGATTTCCGCCAATCCTCACAACGCCAGATATCTCAGAACGAAGCGGGAAAAACTCGGGCATTTGCTCTGACGGCTCGGGCCTTCGAATCAGGCTGGCGGCCGGCAGGAATGCCCAAATCAATCCTGGAAAAGTCTATGTTAAGAAAAAACCGATCGGGATTCTCTCAACAACGGGGAGGCCGTTTTGCCATCGTGGCATCCGAATTCAACGGACGATATGTGAATTCAATGCTCAAAGCCGCCACCAGGCTATTGGAGAAGGCTCGTGTGGACGCCATTGACATCTACCGGGTTCCGGGGGCGTTTGAGATCCCGGTGGTCGCCGCGAAGCTCTGCGAAAAAAAGCCCGGCGGTTACTCGGCAATCCTTTGTCTCGGGGTTGTCTTAAGGGGCGAAACCACGCATGCCCAGCATATTGGCGAGTCCGTCAGTCTTACCCTCGCTCAACTGCAGGCGGTCCACAAAATTCCCATCATCCACGGCGTTTACCTGTTTGAAAACCACGAGCAGGCGCGTGTTCGATGCCTGGATCCCGATCACAATCGTGGCATAGAACTGGCACAAACCGCCCTGGCCATGACTGATCTTATGGCCAGAATCGATGCGGGGCCCAGGGTCTGTTCTCACCTTTCCGGACATCGAACTCCGGAAAGAAGCCGGCGAGGCGACCCCTCGAGGACAATCACGATTGCGTGACGTGGCTCAAGGCGTCGGCGGCGATCACCCGATCGATATCCAGGAGAGCTTTGACCTTGCCCTTGACCTTGGCCATGCCAAGGAGGTACTCGGTATCCAGCTTGGTGCCAAAATCAGGGGTCTCTTCGATATCGCCTGGCGCGATATTGATCACTTCCTCAACGGCATCGACAATCAGTCCCATGGCCGTGTGGTTTCTACCCGCCATGGCGACCTGAACCACCACAATGCAGGTCCGTTCCGTGTCCTGAACGTTAGGCAATTGAAAACGCAAACGGAGATCCACCACCGGAATGATTTTTCCCCTGAGATTCACAACGCCCTTGATGAACTCCGGCATCTGGGGCACCAGAGTAATCGGGACCAACCGGATAATTTCCCGCACTTTCAGCACGGGAATGCCGTAATACTCATCTCCCAGGATGAAGGTTAGATACTTGCCAGCTTTGGCTGTGGTTGTGGTTTCAACGGTGGCTTCCATAAGTGTTTTTGCAGAGATTGAGGAACTTAAAAACGAAGGCCCTGCCAGGCTCTCGACTTGAAACGTCGCAGCAGGATCCCGGATTTCTGAACCGCCATTTTCAAAAGAAAAGGCGGAGGGATTCGAAAAAAACGGCGCCGCATGGAACGGCAACATCCCTCTTCGTCCATGCCGACTTGCGCGATCGAGCCGGTTGCCGGCCCTTCAGGCGCGAGGTTCATTGGCAGCTCTCGCTTCATCTCATCTGACTTCGATATCGTCAGATGGACGGGAAACTTTAACGTCCTCGAAAAAAAAGAGGGATGTTCTCCGCGCCCGGATCAACTCCGCAACGCCAAACCCCAGGTTCCAAGCAAGACCAGCGCCCAGATCGTCACAAGCAGTTTGTCGGCCATACCGGGGGCGAGCCGCTCTCTGGGCACCCAGACCAACAGCAGACCGAGCAATGTTCCTCCCGCAAATCCACCGGCATGCGCGACAACATTCGACCTGGGATCCAATCCAAAGAGGACAAAAAGCATCAAGGCCCCCAAAAAACCGGTGAGCGCAAATCGCGCCGCTTGCCAGCCGTGACGCAGCAAATTGAAGGAATGAACGGCCACTAGTCCCAGGGTTCCCATCACGATGCCGGAGGCGCCGAGAGACTGATGAGGCGAGGGGTAGATTTCCAAAGTTGCCAGATTGCCCAACAAACCAGCCAGGGAGGCGCAGCATACGCTCCAGCCAACTCCAAATCGCGCCATCGACAGTCCACCGAACAGGAACACCATGCAGCAGTTCATGGCCAGGTGAGCCACGTCGGCATGCAAGGTCATGGCCGTAAACAAGCGCCACCATTCCCCTTGCGCGACGAACTGACTGGCCAGGATGCCCTTGGCTTTCAAGACGCCGCCAGACCGTTCATCCAGCCAATAAATCATCCCCAGTAATAACACCCAGACCAGTCCTCCGGCGTGAAACACCAAGCCAGAACGGATCATATGCCTGCGCCAGGCCCATCGCCGATAATCCAGCCGGTACTGCAGAATCGATTCCCTGGCCCTGACATGGTCCCGGGCGTCCAACACCAGTGACCAATTGCCGTCCTCGGGCGATTGGATCAAGGTGGACGCAATATCCTGCGTCACCAACACCAGCCACCAATCCATGGCCTGTCGTTTGGATTGGGCCCTGATTTCGGCCAATTCTGTTGTCATCTTTGTTTAAACCGACCTGATCATTCCCCATGCCTCATCTCACAGCGCCTGGCTCGCAAACAGCAATCCTCGCCACGGAGTGCACTCTATCTCACGGTCTGAGCCTTAGCGCCAATACGCGCAAGTGGGAGTGTAAGCATCCGATGGGCTGAATCCCAGACATTCCATCGATGTCCCCAACACTTCAGGTCCTTCGTATTTGGCCTGCCATTATTGGCGTTGATTGGCGTCTATTCGCGGTTAAGTCGTTGATTTGCGGTTCAAGGGCCTCCGGTCCACCTTGTCAGGAAGCCGGGAATCCCTTATCGTGAAATCTGATCTTTGTGAAGTTTGGATCTGGGAAGGGCGGAGAATCGCTTCTCGACATCGTTCGAGGAGAGGAAAGTCCGAACACCATAGGGCGCAATGCCACCCAACTCGGTCGATTCAGACCGGGATACGGATGGGGAGCGATGCTGTAAAGCATCCTCACGGAAAGTACCACAGAAAACATACCGCCGGTCTCGGCTGGGATGCGGGGATTATCCCCCCCCCAATTCGATTCCGGTAAGGGTGAAAAGGCGGGGTAAAAGCCCACCGCCCGGCGAGTAATCTCCGGGGCATGGAAAACCCCATTAGGTGCAAGGCCAAATAGGAAACCTTGGAACGGCCCGTTCCGGGCTCCGGGCAACCGGAGCGGGTTTCGGGTATGGCCGCTGAGATAAATGATTCTCTCTCCCGCTTCGGCGGGACAGACAGAATTCGGCTTACAGCCCTTCCCAGATCCTTCACCCTTCCGGCTGCCGCCGTTGTTCCAGGATACGGCGGACCTTAAGGCGCCTCGACGACGAATCTTCAGGCTTCCGCCAGAGCCCTGTTCATGCGGCTGATGGCTTCATCAATCTCCTGAGGGCTCTTGAAACCAATCACGACGGTGTCAATTTCCTTGCAAGCCATGGCAAAACGAATTGATTTCTCCCGGTCTTCAGGAGCCGTAAAGTCTCCATTACCGATAATCTTCATGCCGATGACTCCACGGCCTTTCTCTCGCATGGTCTTGATCTCAGCGATGACCGGCTCGATCTTGTCGCCGGATTCGTTCCAGGTCTGCGCCATGCCATCGATGTGCTTGGCCTGGGGATTGACCCGAACCAGGTGAACATCGGTCCACGGGGTGGCCACAGCCGCCCGCAAGGCGGGCAGGCTGTGACAAGACACGCCCTTGGACAGGATATGCTTTTTGCCCTTGGCCTCGTCAAAGGCGTCCATAATCCGCTTCCATTCGTCTGTCCATCCGTCCTTGACCATGCAATGGATCAGCATGCTATCGACGTAATCCGTCTTGAAAACCTGGCGATGTCGATCGATCGCCGCCAAAACATCGTCCGGTTTTCCGGGGATCTTGGACTGTATGAAAATCTTTTCCCGGGGCAGGCCCTTGAGGGCATCCCCCATCCATTCGAAGGTCTGATAACTCTGGGCGCAGTCGAAGTAGGTAATTCCCTGATCGTAAGCGTAGCGAATCAAGCGAATGAAGTTTTCTTTGCCCAGGGCCCGCTGCACCTGTCCGCTGTTGCTCCCGGTTCCCATTCCCAATCGACTGACCTTCAGCCCGGTCTTGCCCAGGGCAACCTGATCCACAGCTGTGCGGCGAGTGCCGCTTTCAGAGGCGAGAAGTGCGGATGGAGAGATGACCGCCGCCCCGGTTAAAGCGACGGCGGTGTGAATGAATTGACGGCGATTGGTTCTAAGCAGGCTCATAATTGATTTCTCCCAATGAAAGGTTATGGGGCCGGCATGCCAATCCAAAGGTCCGTTGCGCACGCTGATTGCCAGGGGCCGGCACTGGTGCATTCTGGATGTCGCATGCCATTGATTTCCCTTTAGCACACCTTTGACTGACTGCAACATCGAATTCAAGACTTCGACTAAGAAGGGCGCCAGTCGCCGAGGGCCTTGACACGCGCCAGGCGTCCCGGAGAACCCAGCTTCCGGTAGGTCTCCTCTGCCCAGCTGTAAGTGCCAGTCGCCGCTCCCTCCAGGACCAGTTCTCCGGGCCACAAATATCCGGCGACCTGGTCCACATCCGCAATCCGCAAGGCGTTCAACAACTCGATGGCCGGACCACGGCCGTCTTTTTCGCCCGGCACATTGAGTGTTCCGGGCGGACCTTCGAGGAAAACACCTCGAACCCCACCGTCAAGCAAGGCGGCATAAAGGGCCACCACACACATCTCGCCCTGGGCAGCCAGATAAATCTGGTCCCGGATAATCCCCGGCAGTCTTCGAACCGCCTGAAGCGCGCGCAGCGTGTCCCACACTCGCATCGAAGCGAGGGTCCGCCCCATCCAAGCCAAGGATCGCCTGATATGCCAGTTCAGATCCTCGCTCCAAGCGGTATCCCCCGTGCCTCGTGGGGCAATTTCGATTCTGGCCCAAGGCATCCGAATGCCAAACAGAAAACTTCGGGTCTCTCCCCGGCCTTCGCGCGGCAGGCACAATCCCACCACCGCAGGTCTATGGATTTGGCCTTCCTTGGAACGCCAAAGCCTTCCCTGCAATCGCCAACCTTCTTCCGAAGTAAAACCGAAACGATGCCCCAGGATCGTTCCTTCATCGAACTCATATTCGATCTGGAGATCCAGGGGGGGCGGCTTGCGGGGAAAAGCCCCAAAGGTTTGCATCGAGAGCTTCGCCACCACTTCGGCCCGCTGCTGCCTCCAGGCGGCTTCATCCGCAATAGGGACAGGCCTGGCCAGAGGCACGAAATCATCCTGGATCGTGGGAATTCGATTCCCGGAGGGCGCGCCATTCACGTATACCCGCAAGGTTTCGATCGATTCCTGACGCTCCGGGCGATCGTCAATATCCCCCACCCGCGAGGCCGGCACGTCACGACCCGCAAGATGCCGCAGAAACCAGGAGAAAATCTCGGTTCGCGAACGCGAATGGTAAGAATGCCCCCCGGGCGTCTCCACCAGTCGAAGATGCTCCGAGGCCCCCAGACGGCGATACAAACCGGCCAATTGGCCATGCACTTTCCGAATCGATTCAATCGTAAAAATGCCGTCCCGGTCGGCCGATGCAATCAGCAAAGGCCGGGGCGCGATCAACGCTCCGACATCGGCAAGATCCCACCGGTAGGTGTTGATCCACCACATGCAATCACAATGACCGTCAATGGTCCGATCATGAATATGCGAGGACAAGGTTGCGGTTCCACATACAGGCGCCGTCACCCGCACCCGTTCATCGCCCGCCCCAACATACCAAGAGACAGCCCCCCCTCCTGAAATGCCAGTCACTCCCAGCCTCTCCGGATTAACCTCGGGCCGGGCGGCCAGCAGATCCAGCGCCCGAATCCCGTTCCACAACTCCACACCGGCCGGGGAGTAACCTCGGCTATACCAATGCCACCATCCCTCCCGATAACACCCATGGTGATAACCCGGCGCCTCCCCCAACTGAATCGTGTCCACAATCAAACAGACAAAACCCAGCTCCGCAAAACGGCGGGGGTGAGCCTGGTAATGCGTTTTTTGCCGCTCAGCATGCCCACATACGTAAAGCACGCCAGGCACTCTGCCATCGATCTGCCGAGGCACATACAGGTTCGCCGTTACATACAGTCCGGGCAGGCTTTCAAAATAAAGATTCTCAATCCGATAAGAAGACCGATCTACCCCCCCCGTCACCCGAACATTCAACGGCGGCCTCGGATTCAAGCTTGCCAGCTGATCCAAACCCATCATCTCCAGAAATTGCCGGCGCCGTTTGGAAACCAGCCGGCGCCACGCCGAGGCGCTTTGATAATCCGATAATGCGGTTTCGGTCATGCGCCCCGCTTCGCGGGCTAGATAGTCGCGAATGGAAACCGACGGAACCCAGCGGCTGCAGACTCGATCGCTCCCGGGTGAGACGGCGCCGGCTCTGCCGGTCCAGGTTCCGATCATGCCAGGCGACCCCATCGCCGCCATCACCGTCGTTTTCAGAAATAATCGTCGGTTCATCGAGCCGCAATCAACATCTGCCTGATTTTAATTGAATTACTTCTCCAAAAGGTTTTGCAGAATAATCAGCGCAGTCCGCAATACCTGCTCCGACTGGCTCTCCAAGACCCGGTATTCCTGGATCCAACCGGGCTTGATCTGATTTCGCTCCCTCCAGAGGGTCTTCAGCACCCTTTCGGTTCGTTCCACCTGCTGCATGGCGGAGGCAACGGACTCGCGACCTTCCGGCAAGTCGGTGATGTTCCCCACGGAAAACCGGGCAATGCTGCGGCTGGTAAAGGCCGCGTGCAACAGCATCACCACGGTTTGCTCGTAGGCGTACCATCGCTGATTCAACGCCTCATGTAAAAACCGATGGTGCACCGCAAAAAACTCCGAACGCGGTCGTTCGGTGTATTGCCGGATCTCGCGCGCCTCGGCTGGAAACCAGTTATACAGCAGCGCGAAGGTGCCATAGGTATCAATCAACTGCTTGGGATTGGAATGGTCGGTCAGGACCTCTCCGACGCAAATATCCTGCTGCAGCTCGGCAATGATTTCCGGCAGGTCGTGCAGGCGCCCCAAGACCTCGCGGCCGGCCGGACTTCCGTAATTGAAATCTCCGGGAATTAACCAGTAGACATCCTCAGGACCGCCCCGGTCATAGGCCATCCCCAAGCCGCTGTACCACATTTGACAGGTGTCGACACACCAGGCGTCCAGAATGTCGGAACACACGCCCACTGTGCTTTTTCGAAACTCCAGGAAACGCTTGTCCCCGTCCCGCGCCCCCGAGGTCTTGCGATCCATGACGGTAATCGGACGGGCATACTTCGTTTTTTCCGCGTCCAACCTCGCGACCAGTCGATATAATTCCTCGAGATCCAGGTAATCATTCGGCTGCTGAAAAGGATAAATAATGACCGGATGAACTTTGGATTGTTGTGATCTCCCGGACTTGGAAGAAGCCGCTTGCTGCTGGGTTGTCTGGGTGCCTGCAGTTGGTTTTTTCATACGCCGTTCACCTCTCGCCCCCGCGACCTCGCATCACCCAGCCCGCGGCAAAATCAAGTCCCCCCTTGGAGAATACCCGGGCAGGGTTTTGGGGTTCAAGAGGACTCTAACCCAAACCGCCCCGCCGAACAATCGCTAATCTCAAAAGAAACAAGCCCGCTTCCTTTGGGCTCCTGACACTCACCGAATGGGCCCGAGCCCATCAAGAACCGCTTTTTCCATCGCGGTTTGACGCTTGTCCAACGCCGCATGCAATCGCTTGACCAGTTCCTCCCGCGACACCATCCCAACCCGGCTATCCACAGGCTGCCCGTTTTGGAACAGCACCAACGTCGGGATACCCTGGATTTCGTATTGGCGCGCCAAGGCGGGAGCTTCATCCACGTTGACTTTGACGAAACGGACTTTGCCCGCAAATTCACCGGCAACCTCCTCGATCACCGGAGCCATCGCCTTGCATGGACCGCACCACGTCGCAAAGAAATCCACCGCCACCGGCTGATCGGATCGCAGGACTTCCTGGGTGAATTCCTGCTCGGAAATCTTGACCACGTTGGATGTGGATTGGTTCAGTTGTGTCGCGCGCCCCCCCCCGGACATCGTGTGAACGACCAGTCCCAACACCGCCCCATATAGGCTGCCACGCCACCAGGTCGACGTCAAAGGACATGTCCCCGATGAACATTGCCCGAAATATCCCAGGAGCGCCCCAATCCCGGCACCGATCCCAACACTGATTATGAGTGACATCATGCTCTGTCTCTTTCCTTTCTCCTGCTTTCTGAGCCGCGAGCCACCCCAAAGTTACAGATGAATGTCCGGCTGTGAGATGGCCTGCGCTCCGCCAAGAGTCATTTTGCCCGGTGGTATGGAGCAAGCATTTCGATGGATGGCCGGATGTCTGACGAGCGGGTTTTGAGGATGTTCCCGCTGGAATCCCCGAACGATCACTCAGAAACAGACCTGCACCAGGATAAGACCGAAGTAACCCAGAAGCCCGGTAACGGGCAGGGTAAAAATCCAGGCCCATAACATCCGTTCCACCACGCCCCATTTGACCGCACTCAGGCGTTTGGTGGCCCCCACGCCCATGATCGAGGTTGAGATGACATGAGTGGTCGACAGGGGGATGCCCCAATGGCTGGCCACCTGGATCACCGTGGCGGCAGTAGTCTCCGCCGCGAATCCATGAATGGGCTGCAGCTTGACCATTTTATGGCCCAATGTGTTGATGATCCGCCAGCCGCCAGCCGCTGTTCCGGCCGCCATGGTCAAGGCGCAAGTGATTTTCACCCAGGTATGCACCTCAAATTTGGGAGTGTCCAGAAACGACAGCCAAGCCGGCAGTTCCTGGAACAGCCCGCTCTGGGTCGCGGTAAAAGTTGTTAAAGCGATAATGCCCATGGTCTTCTGCGCGTCATTCGTCCCATGACTGAATCCCATGAGTGAGGCGCTGACCAACTGCAGTTTGCCAAAGGTCGCGTTCACCCAATGCGGTGTCCAATGCCGCAGCAGAACCAGCAACAACGCCATAAACAAAAAGCCAATCAGCACTCCAAAGACGGGCGAGGTCACCATGGGAATCACGACTTTGGGCCAAATCCCCTCGAGCTTATGGGTCGCGGGATTGATCACAGACCACTTGATCACCGACCAATCACTCGCGGCGGAGGCCAGGGTCGCCCCGCACAGACCTCCAATCAACGCATGGCTGGAACTCGATGGCAATCCCAACCACCACGTGATCAACCCCCAAATGATCGCCGCGAGCAACGCGCAAAGGATTGCCGGCAGCGTCACAAATTGTGTGTCCACCAAGCCCTTGCCAATTGTCGTGGCCACAGCCGTTCCCCAGAGCGCGCCCAGCAGATTGAACAAGGCCGCCAGCATCACCGCCTGGCGTGGACTAAGGACCTTGGTTGATACGACCGTAGCGATCGAATTCGCTGTGTCGTGAAATCCGTTGATGTATTCGAAAATCAACGCCACGACAATGACACCAATGACCAATGACATGCGGGCCGGTCTCGGTTAAGCGTGCTTCAGAATGATGTGAAACACCACATTGCCGGCATCGCGACATCGGTCGATGACCTTCTCCAGCAATTCGTAAAGATTCCTTAAGATCACGACCTGCAAAGGATCGTAACGGCCGCTGTAGAGATCCCGCAACAACTCGAGGATCAGCTTGTCGGCTTCGCCCTCGTAATGCTGGAGGCGGTCATTCAATTCCTTGACCTTCTCCAAAGGAGGCGGCCGGCGCAATTGCTTCACCATCAAGGCAACCGACTCGGTCGCGTTCTCCAGCAGCCGGGCCTGCCGCATGAATTCGCTCCCCTTTAAACTGGTGC
Organism: Verrucomicrobiota bacterium; assembly: GCA_022709905.1. GTDB lineage: Bacteria > Verrucomicrobiota > Verrucomicrobiia > Limisphaerales > UBA1319 > JAKLHY01. The sequence continues at coordinate 81,712 of JAKLHY010000007.1, forward strand.
GGGACACCAGCAAGCGTTCGCCGAATTTCTCGATCGTTTTGGGGATTTTGTAGAGAACCGATGACAAAGCCTCGATGTCCTCCCGCTCCAGAGGAGTAACGAAGGTCTTGCACAATAGAACGGTGATTTCCTCGTTCAGACGTTTTTCCTTCTGGCGCCGCAGAATGAACTCGTCAAGAGACCAGGATCCTTCCGGGGCTTCGAGCAAGTCGATCAGCGCCTGCGCCGCCTGCCGAGCCTCCTCGGCGCTGGCTTCGAGCAAATCAAAAAAACGCGTGTCTTTTCCAAATAATCGCTGTAACGAAATCATGTTTGGTAAGCTCACCCTAGCGTAATTGTCAGGACTGATGCCAACAAAAAACGCGCGCAAGGACCGTTAGGACTGCCGGCGCAAATTTTCCTGCGGGTGGCAGTCCATTGAGTTGGACGCCCAAAGCGATCCGCCAGCCTTGAATCTCGACAACTTCCAGAAATGTCAAACCGCTAGGCTCAGGGCCAACACCGATGCCACAGCGAAAGCGCGAATCCCCAAAACATTTCCATGGTTGCTCGCACCAGTCCACAATTCCGCCGACGTCCCCAGGCAGCAAGCCAATCGCAGGGCCGTGTCAACGGTAATGCCGCGCTTCTCCTGCACAATTTCGTTGATCCGACGCGGCGGCACACACAACGCACGAGCCAGGGCGTTTTGAGACAAGCCGAGTGGCTTCATGAATTCTTCCGGAAGAATCTCACCCGGATGTCTTGGAGCCAATTTCTTGGTTTTCCTCGTTGTTGGTGTCGGTGGCCAGAGGAAATCGCTCCGGGTGCGTCCTCGGCGCGAAACCTTGCGAGTCACGATCCTAATGCCGAATCACCACTGGCGGCATCGTGTGGGCTTGACAGACCGCCACCGCCTCGGTGGCGTCCGAAAACCAGGGCGAGGCCTGCAAGACGTATCGGAACTCGAAGCGCCCGCCGCAGGTGAGACGGAAATTGGTTTCCCACTTGTTATTCGTGAGCCAGGAGTAGATCGGGCCGGAAGGCTGAATCGAGGTGGAGTAATTCCACAACCGGAGTTTGCCGACATGGACCAGTGGTGCATCCAACGTAGTCCAGGCCACCCCGCCAGATTGAGCGACCAGGGCTGCCCCCGCCTGGAGGCAATAATAATCGCAACAGCTTCCCGGCAACTGGTCCAAACCGGGTCGAATCGGCATCCCTGGCTTGTCCAGATGCCAGATGCCTTCCTCCCATTCGAGAGGGAAAAGAACATAAAGACCTTCGGGATCGGTCACGTCGGTTTTCACCACCCGGGCGGACAGCTCAATCTGAGGGAGATCCCGATAAAAAGTGGCGCTCAGGACATAGCTTTGAGTGCCCGGCACGTCGTATGCCAGTTCCCAGCGTTCAAAAACGTCGCCCCCGCTGACTCGTTTCACGCCGGCGCATTGGCCGACCGTCACTTCGTCCTTCGGAATTTTCCGTGCGGTATAGCCAAAACCAGCCGCCTGCTCCCGGTGACCGTTCGGAAAGATCTGGTAAACCGGGCAGCCCAGTCCCGCCTGTCTGGCATTGAGCAACTCTTTGCCGGTTGCCGCGTCTACCAGGCTGTAGAAACCCCGCCTCGGGTCCCATGCGGCCCGATAGAAGGGATTTGTGAATTGGTCCGATGCATTCGAGGATGAATTGGATTTCGGGGAGGGTTCGACTCTCAGAGTCATCTCGCCGCGAGCCGGCAGATCGACACAGGTCACGATCACGCGACCGCGCGGCGATGGCTCAATCTGACAGGGTATCGTCATTCCATCGGGGCCGGCCACACGCACCCCCCCCGCAACAGCCGGTTCCTCCCAGTAATCCACCGGGAGTTGGACCGCCGCGCGGACGGATCGGTCGAGCGGATTGATGACTTGGTAGGCAAACGGACGACGGGCTTTGAACTCCCCTTCCCCGCGATGGCGCAGGACCTCAACCAGGGCTTGTCCTGCCAGTTCGTCGGCCTGCACGGCCTGCATGGTCTTGCGTGTAAAGACCTGATGGGTCAGGAGCGAGTGGCTTGCGGTGTTGGAATAGCCAAAGGTGTGCTCCGCATAAAGGGCCAGTCGCCGGTCAATAGCCTCCAGGCGCTTCGGCGAGATCACCTGATGGCGAGGATCGAGCCGCCGAACGAGATGGCGGGTTCGTTGCGCGTTGCGATAGATCAGGGTATCCAAAGGCGTGGCCGCGACACCATCGGACCACCAATCGGTCCACTCGCCTCGATAAGTCGGAATCTCGGGCACGGTTCGCTCAAGATGCTGGAAGAACTCAGTCAGCGTGGCGGTCCGGATATGGATGCGATCCCCATAACGGGCATTCCATTGGCGGATCAACTCGCAATACTGGTCGCCGGCCGGACCGTTATCGGTATAGACAGCATTCCCCATCAGAGGCAGGAAATCGTAAGGATAACCGCTGTTTTCCAGGTGACTCAAGGTGGGCAAGAGCTTTCGCTCAGCCAAGCTGATGTCTTGAACGTCTTCATACCTGTGTTTCGGCGGCAAATGGAGACCGGGAAAGCCCAGTTCGGTGTCTGGAGAATAATAACCCATCAAGCCCAACACATTGGCTCGATGGTAAGGCAGACCGTTCCAAACCAGCACTCGCCGCCCGGAGGGCGACTCCCAATGAAAGGGAGTCAGCGGCTTGCCCAGCGGCGCCCCTCCATGATGGGAGTTGATGTTGGTCGACAAATAGCGAACGCCGGCTTCAGCCAGCAGCTCGCCGAATCCCCAGGAGAATCCATTGACATCACAGCTCATGCAGGCGACTAGCGGAACGCCTTCCTGCCGGGCGAAACGTTGCGCTGGCTGCAGGGTCCAACGCAATAGTTCGATGTCGAGCAACTCGGTAAGATGAAAATAACCCGCAGTCAGCTCGATCAAACCGGACTTCAGCGCTCGCAACAAAAGCCGACGTTCTGAGGCGGAGGCCGATGAAAGGAATTGCTCCAGCGACCAGAATCCTTCGATGGTGTATTTGAACAGGCAATCGCGATGGCGCCTTTTCTGGTCGGGACTTAAGGCCATCTCAACGGCCTGACGAATGAATTGCCGATGGTAATCGGCTATGACTTCCTGCCGGTCCGTGAAACCCAGATCAATGTGGGAATGCTGAATCACGAAGAGCTCCCATTTGCGCCGTGGGAGCTTCGACGGATGATCCGCATCAGGCGGGTTCGCTGCCAGAACCGGAGAAATGAAACCGGCAACAGCAGCGCCCAAGGAACCGGCGCAAAATTCGCGGCGACTCAGCCCGCACGATCGTGCCGGGGTGTTGTCCAGAGGTCGTGTCATATGGCATGTCGAGGTTTTCTGAGGGGAAGTATGGGGCATCGTGGCAAGCCGATCAATCACCGATGGCAACCCATCGCTCGATCACGAACAGGCAAGCCATGCCCCGGATTGTTTTTGGGCAAGTCAGGTCGCTGGATGAAAGCGAAACCTTCCTTCGTCCCGTCCCGCTGGATCTGGTTGTCTCGTTCAGATTAGAAGCATCCACCGTCCTTTTCCGTCGTGTTTTCATAAGCAAGATCCTCTGGAGAGTGTTCTCAAGTCCTCACCGTTTGCGAGAGCGAAGTTCGTCCGGTTTGCGGCATGGAGACGCTTGAATATGCGGTAATTTTTCTCGTAGACCTCACGATGAACTGAATCGGGAGCATGAAGGCGAGTGGTGCGAATGGACTGCGAAATCTCATCGAAATCGGGGTATACTCCCAAGGCAAGACCACAGCAGACAGCCGCTCCGGCGGCCCCGGCGATCTGGGGGTTCTCGATTACGGCCACAGTGCGGCCGGTGGCATCGGCAAGGATCTGGGCGGTCGCTCGCGACAGCGCTCCGCCCCCTATGAATCGAAGCGGCTCGTGAATCGAGCACTTGCGGGCCATGCATTCAAGATACCATCGCTTCTGGAAAACCATGCCCTCCACGACCGCTCGAATGAGTTGGCGCTTGCCCGTATTCAGTCCAAGGTTGAAGAACATGCCGCGCGCGTTGGGATCTTCGAAGGGAGAACGGTTGCCGTGAAGCCAGGGAGTAAAGATCACACCGCCAGCGCCGGCAGGCGTCTGGGCAACAACTTCATCGAGATACTCGAGCAACGACGCGTGGCGGACATCGGCATCCGTGGCCATGGGATGTTTGGATAGGTAAATCCCAATCTCGTCAAGAGCGATGTGGTCGCGGACCCATTCGAGACATTTGCCCGAGGTTTCCTGCTCGCCAATGTAGTTTTGATATCCAGATCGCGCCCCGAGGAGGGAGGCCATGTAGTGGCGCGTGTCCAACGTGCGGCGGCTGACGACAGAAGCCACCCATCCGGAGGTGCCGATATACACATGGGTGTCCCCTGGCTCGACGCAGCCGGCGCCCAAGGTTTGCATCGTCAAGTCGCCGCCGCCGCCCACGACCGGAATCCCGGGCTTCAGGCCGAGATTGTCTGCCGCTTCGCCGATCAGAGGCCCCAATATCGCCGTGGCTTGGGTCACTCCCGGCAGATGAGAAGGATTCACCCCATGCCACCGGCAGAGCAGGCGGCTCCAACCCGGTTTCTTCCGGCGTGTGTTGTAGAGGAAGGTCGCATTCGCAGTATCCTCGGTCATGCTGGCGCGCCCAGTGCAGCGGAATGCCAGGTAGTCCCGGACATCCAGCCACCAGGCCAACCGCGCGAATAACTCCGGCTCGTTCTCTCGCATCCAAAGGTATTTCCAAACCGGGTCCTTGACGCTCGCCGACACCCCACCAGCCAGAAAGAGCGAGACGCAGACCAGGAACAGGTTCATGCCCCTGACGCGGGGTGGGCGGGTGAGGACGCGGGCCCGCTGAATCCCGCCGCGCTGATCCATGTAGGTCATGGCGGGACGAAGCACGGTTCCAGCCTTGTCCACAGGCACAAAACTGTGCATCCCTGCGGAGAAGGACAAGGCCCGGATTCGATCGGGCACGACGCGCTCTTTCCGAAGCACCTCAGCAGTGCCATGGGCCATGGCGCGCCACCAATCGTCGGGATTTTGTTCTGCCCAACCGTCGCGGGTGATCTGAAGAGGGTATTCGCACAAAACACGGTTCAGAAGCTCAATGCGTTCGCCCAGTCGGAAAAGGCAGGTTTTCGCACCGGTGGTTCCGATGTCGTAGCCGATGACCAGTGGCGCTTGCATGCCGATTATTTCTTTTGCCCTTGGCGAGAATATTTCCTCAGGAAAACCTGGTGCATCATCCAGGCCTCGAAGCGGTTGATGCCCTTGGCTCCCCCAAGGAACTCCGCCTCAATAAAGGCCTTGCAACCTTTTTCCAGAACCTGACAACCAAGAAAGGCCTCATCGAGAGAGCGGCCGAGACAAATCGCGCCATGGTTTGCCAAAAACGCAGCCATCCGACCCCGGAGGGCTCTGAGGGTGACCCGGACAATCTTCTGGGTGCCCGGCAAGGCATAGTCAGCGACCCGCACGGTGGGCCCGAGCAACTGGGCAACGTCGTCAAGGATAGGCGGCAATTCGCGACGGGCTGCGGCGAGCGTTGAGGCATTCGGAGCGTGCGTATGAATGACCGCATTGATCTCAGGTCGTTCTTCGTAAACCGAACGGTGCAGGCTTCGTTCACTGGAGGGTTTGGGCCCCTGCCATTCGCCCGTGGCCAGGTCCACAACCGCCATCTCCTCTGCTGTCAATCCCCTGTAATCCGCCCCTGTGGGCGTGATGACCATGTGCCCCCCGACTCGAACGCTGACGTTACCCCAGGTCCCGACAACCAGGCCCGTCTCCACCAGCCGCAGGCCCATCTTCCGGACGGCTTCCTGTGCCTCGCGCAGGTTGCTCACACCCCACCTCCCGGCGGGTGAAAATCCGCTTGCGCCATCACCCGGCCGAAACGTTCCAAAGCATCATCAATCACGTCGTCTGTATCGGCTGCGCTCGTGTACAGCCGGCTTCCGGCGAGGGTGACCAGGCCTTCAGCCGTGTAGGCCGCTCCATATTCCTCCATACAGTGTTTTCGAATTTTGATTTCCTTGAGCACTGGAAGGATTCGCAGGTAATCGAGTTTAACAAACATGGCGGCGACTGTTTCAAAATGACAGATCGATCCCTGGTTGTAAGCCACAAAAGGAAGGCCTCGTTGCCGGATTAGGGTTTGCAGGCCCTGGGTGAGCCGGTGACCGGCGAGTCCTGCCTTGCGGCAGGCATCCGTTCGCGCGATTTCCTGAATCGTAAAATAGCCTGCGGCCGCGCTGAGGGGATTTGCCGCCAAGGTCCCCCCGACATAGGCTCGCCGCTTGCCACTCTCGAGGCCCGCGGCCATCAATCGAGCGAGGTCGCGACGTCCGCCCACTCCCCCGGCCCCAGGATATCCCCCTGCCACGACTTTGCCAAACACCGTCAGGTCCGGCCGCACCTTAAAGTAGCCCTGCGCGCCCCCCAAACCGATGCGAAATCCCGTGACGACCTCGTCAAAGATCAGTAACGCGCCATACTGGTCACAGAGTCGGCGGACTCCCGAGTTGTAGTCTGAATTCACAGGGCGCGTACCGCTCTCAGGCCCCACGGGTTCAATCAAAACCCCTGCGGTGCCACCGCGCAGGCGGTTCCAGAACAGCACTCTCTCCAGCGAGTCCAGGTCATTCGGCTTGGCCTCATGAGTATACTTCACACAGGCGCGGGGGATGCCATGCGCTTCAAAGCGTCCTGACCTGGGTATCTTCAGGCTGTAAAGCACCTGGTCGGACCACCCATGGTAAGCCCCGCCGATCTTGATGATCCTTTGTCTCCCGGTGGCCAAACGGGCCACTCGTATCGCCGCCATAACCGCTTCAGTGCCGCTCCCCAGCATCCGAAACATTTCCACGGCAGGCATGTGATGATTGATTTCCTTGGCAATCTTCAATTCGAACTCGTGGAAAAGACCCGTGACCGGACCGCATCGATGTAGCAATTCGATCACCGGTTCCCGGACAGCGGCTGGATTTGATCCCAGCACCGTCGGACCGCCCGCCTGGAGAAAGTCGATGTATCGGTTGCCATCCAGATCGTAAAGATAGGGACCCTCGGCGCCGTCGATCACCAGTGGGAACGGGTAATTAAACGACAGATTGTGCTGGACACCGCCGGGGATGAAGTTTTGGGCCTCCGCGGTCATCGCCTTGGATTTCGCGCACCGCCTGTCAAGGAGGTCCAAATACTGCCGCATGGCGTCTCTCTTCAACACCACCGGCGGCAGTCGCATCAGCGCCTCAATCCGCCTGTAGACTTCCTGGACATCCGGATATTCAATCATGGCGTACGACATGTGGCTTGGTTAGGGGGGGGACCCAAAGAACGCGAGCCCCAGGGCCATCCTCTGACGGCTCCGGGTTCTTTTATGAAGCGCCTTCTGTGCACTGGCGCCTTGGTCATGATAAACACACCATGACAGACAATCGATTGAGGGTCAATCGCCTCAGACCTGGCGTTCAACACGGCTTCCACGCTTGATCCTGTCCAAGGCAGGTTTATACTAGCCATATCATCTACCGTGCGTTCAAGGGCATCACCCTAGCTCGTGTGGTGTTGGAGCGAATCATTATGAATTCGGGCAGGCGTTAATGATGGCCCAAGACCGATGCCCGGCCTCGAACGACTCCGCGGGGTGGAAGGCCATGCCAAGAAGCAAAGCGAATGCGCGCAACGCATCGAGGTTGTGAAAACATTTTTCAGTGCCATTCATGCTCATCCGGAATGCGAAACGGATCGCATCAGCGGCGCTGGCAGCAATCGATCTAACAAACACCACGGGATCCATGCCCTTTGTGGACGGCGAAATCCGCGTTCTCCGGCGCTTCGACAAGTTCGAAATGCCCTCACGGCGGCTGTATGGGTAGCTCGCGCCATACACTCGACAATAGAGCTTAAAATTCGATCTGCTGGCCGCGCGGCACGGGTTGGTCCAGCGTCAACTCGATCACGGTAACCGGCGGATCTCTTTGAGAGAGCGGAACCCTCACTTCTGTGCCCTTGTCGTTTTGAGCCACCGTAACCGAAGCCCCACTCGGAAAAATGCGGGCTCGAGCAATTCTTTGAGGAAGCGCACTCAGCCGTAGCGCCTCATCCGGGCATTCGAAAACATGAAGATAAACGGTCTTGCCCCGATGGGTGCTGCCCCCCCATTTCCCATTCTTGAACGGGCCGCCTCGGGTCTCATAAATTGCTTCTCCGTATTTTTTCAGCCACGCTCCCATTCCCTTGACAATGGCGGTCTCCGATTCGCGGAATTCGCCGAATCGATCGGGAGCGAGGTTCAACAAGAGATTGCCGCCGCCGGAGGCGGTGCTGGCCAGCATCCGAATGCATTCCTCCAGGGATCGCGTCTTGCCGGCGCTGCGATAGGACCAACCGTCTCCCTGGGGTGTGGGCGACAGAATCATGCAGGATTCCCAATCACGATTCAGATTCATCATGCCGATCTGCTGCTCGGGCGTGTCGAAGTCGCCGTCGGTCATCCGGACAATCTCGGGCGCGACCGGGCCGCGGTCTTCCGGCGAAGCTGGTCCGCAAAAGCGGGCGGCCCGGTTGTTCACCAGCAGGCTGGGTTGGAGGCGGTACATCATGGCGAAGAGCTGATCGAATCGCCACTTGCCCCAATCGCGTCCTCCCACATGATCAAACCACATGAGATCGATCTTGCCATAGTGACTCAGGAGTTCCTCCACCTGGCCTCGATACCAGGCGTCGTACCGGGCATTATCGCCCACCAGGTAATCTGGATGATACCAGTCGCGCGTCGAGTAATAGAGGCCCGCCTTCAGACCGTGTTTGTGACAGGCATCGACAAACTGCCTCACGATATCCTTGCCATAGGGCGTTGCCATGATGTCGTAGTCCGTCAGTTTGGAATCAAACTGGGAGAAGCCGTCGTGATGCTTGGCAATGAGCACCATGTATTTCATGCCAGCGTCCAAGGCGAGACGCGCCCAGGCATCGGCGTCATACTTCGTCGGATTAAACCGCTTGAAGTAATGATCGTATTCGGGATCGTCGGTTCGTGGGCCGTGCTGGTTGATGTCCCAGGGCCGGTTGGCTTGGCGGCCCCAGCCAATCTCTCGATCTCCCACCGTGCACGGTCCCCAGTGGATGAACATGCCGAACTTGGCATCCCGGAACCATTGCATCCGCGCGTCGCGCTCCCCGGTCGTTTCATGAATCTGAGGGACCCGGCTGAGGTCAACCACCTGGTCCTTGTTGCTTTGCGCCCATCCTGTCGTCAGAACAAACAGGAGCGTGGCTCGGAGGAGTGGCCAAATGGAAGCCACGAGTCGATTCTCTAGTTTCATAATTTTGTCTTCTTTGAGGGCCATGGTTTGCTCACGGAAAAATCACCATCCTCGAGTTCCTTTCTGGGTTGGATCAGCAGCAGCAGCAACGCGGCCACCACAACCCCGGCCGCGGAATATTGAAAAACCTTATCCAGGCCCACCTGTGAGTCTTTGAGAGCTCCCGCCGAGTAAGTCATCAAGCCCCCCGCAATGCAACTCGTGAAGTTCATCACCCCATATCCAGTGGCTCGATATCGCGGATCCGTAATCTGGCACAGAATCGGCATATTGTTGGCATCCGCAAAGCCACGGGCCAGGCCAAACACAATCAATCCGCCAATCGCAAGGGCCAAAGCATCGGTGGACGCAGCCAGGAACAGGGCCGGCCCCGCCAGGCAAAATCCAACCATCGGCACATAGAGTCGTCCCCGCAGGTTGTTGCGGCTCCAACGGTCGGCCCAGGCGCCGCCCAGCAGAATCCCGAACAACGATGCCGTCTGGAGATAGGCTGTCGCCGATAGACCCGCGGCGCCCTGACCGAGTTTGAAATGCTCGCCCAAATAGGTCGGCAACCACCCGTAAATGGCCCAGTAGGCGACCGAGAGCAAGGTAAAGTAAACCAGGATCACCCAGAAGGAACCCCGGCAAAACAAATGCGATAGCGCGGACCGAAAACCGGCTTCAACCCCAGGAATGCCGTCGGCTGATAATGAGGCGGACGATCGATCGGGGTCTCTGAGCATGACGATCAACACGAGACTGTATCCCACGCCGATCGCCCCAAAAAGACTGAAGGCGCTTTGCCAGCGAAAATATTGTGCCAAGAAGCCTCCTAACCCGCCAAGGGCCGCCCCGGCATAAAGACCGCTAATGTGCAAACCTGTCGCCAGCGAACGGGTCGGCCCGCGGTGGTAATCAACGATCAGAGCCAGCGCCGCCGGAATGTAGCAGGCCTCACTCATCCCCATCAGGGCTCGCGCCACGAGCAGCTGGTTAAAGTCCCGCGCATGCCCCGTCAACCAAGTCACCGCAGACCACACAAACAAACTTCCAATAATCACCCGGCTCCGTCCGCATCGGTCCGCCAGAAATCCCGCCGAGGGACTTAAGAAGGCATACACCCACAGAAACACCGATGTGAGCAGACCGAATTGCGCGTCGGTCATGGTGATTTCGGCCTTAATCGAGTCGCGCATGGTCGTAATCATCAGGCGATCGAGGTAGTTCAAGCATGCCACCGGCCAGAGCAACGCCACCACGAGCCACGCTCGGATTGTCATTTTGGATACGTCAAGCATGACCTCAGCCCGATGGGTTAGCCGGGCGTTTTGCGACCTCGATGCGCGGCAAGCTTGAATCGCGGACTGAGGGCGGCCACGAAACGGCGGGTCATCTCATATGGATTTGTAAGGGCCGTCCCAACCACCACGGCGAAAGCTCCCGCAGCCAGGGCCATGGCGGCATCCGCCGGGGTGTGGATGCGGCCCTCACAAATCACGGGAGTCTCAATCCTCCTGACCAGCATCCGCAACAACTTGAGATCAGGACCCGGGGTCATCGGGGCGCGTTCTGTGTAGCCGGCCAGGGTTGTGCCCACCAGATCGGCGCCCGCTTTTGCCGCCAGCAGGCCTTCTTCGAGGCTGTCGATATCTGCCATGACCAGGCAACCTAATTGATCCTGGATTTGCCGAATCAGATCCTCGGGAGACAGACCGCCTTTGCGCGCACGATGGGTGGCATCGATCGCAATAATGTTGGCCCCGGCCCGGGCCACGGCGCGAGCCGCAGCCAGCGTCGGCGTGATGTAGACCGGCCACTGGGATTTCTGCTTATAAAGGCCGATAATCGGCGCGGGGGTCAATCGGCGGATGGCGCGCACGTGAGCCGGTCCGTCCGCCCGAAGACCCGCCGCCCCGCTGGCCAGGGCGCATCGCGCGAATGCCGCCATGTAATGCGCCCCATGCATGGGACTATCCGCGGAAGCTTGACAGGACACAATCAGTTGGCCGGCCAGGCTTGCGAGCAACGTATCTCGATTCATGCCCCTTTCGGTGAGATGAAGGCGTGCCGCCATGTTGTTCGCGAGGGCCACCTAGTTAATATCCGGTTCATACGAGCATGCCCAGATGTCTGGCTCCTTACGCACGCATTAATAATTCGTCGTCGTCGCGACTGGTTGGAAGGCCCACACCCGAGGGGAACGAACCCCAGGCCGGACCTCGCCGCTGGGTAAAACAAAACAACCGCGCCAAAACACCGCCGGCCAAGTCGCCCGCGCCACGGGAGATTCCCCGGCCCCGCTCCACGCATCGATGGACGAGTCATAACACAGGATCGACCGGGAAAAACCAGGATGCTTGTCGATGGGGTGAAAACCCACCCGCGAACCGTCATCCCCCCCTATGAGATAAAACCTCGAATCGGCCAAGGGAGCAGGCGAGGCCGCCGCGGCGCGCGGCTCAGGAATGTCCCCCAGGCGTTTCCAGCCACGATCCCGTTGATAACACCAGGTGTCGCGAAGATAGGCGCGAGTCACCTGGCCGTTTATCGGCTCCAAGGCCGCCCCACCAGCAATGTGAAATGCCCCGTTGACGACCGCTGCCACCGGAAAAATGCGCGGCTTCCCGGGACACGGCTCCAGTTCATGCCACGCCGGGTTTGCGGCTCCTGGATCCAGCGAAAAAAGCCGATTGAGCGCGGCGTTTTCCCCCGGTTGTTCGGATCCGCCAAAGACAAGGATGTTTTTGCCGAAAAGCGCCCCAACGCCGTTGGCCATCGGGATAGGAAGATCAGGCAACCGTTTCGTTTTCAACCGGCCTTTCGAGTGGGAAAGGATGAAGACTTCGGCGTAGTGCTTCTCCGCATCGCTGCCTCCGACGCACACGATGCCCTCCTGGATGGTCACCGACACACCATAAGCTAAAGGACGCGGCAATTTGCCCACGGCTTTCCAGGCCGCGTCCGGCTTCTCCAGGACGAACACGCTGTCATGCCAGATTTTCCTGCCGTCTTCCCAAGGTTTCTTGTCAGGAAAGTTGGCGCCGCCCGCCACAATCAGGCTGCCGCCAGATACTCCGGCAAAGCTGCCGGCGAATCCTTCGCTGTCCGGAAGAGTGGGGAGCTCTGAGAACATAAGCGATGTCGCAGGATGAACCCAGGATGCGCTTACCCCCATTGCAAACAACATCCCGACAGCCATCGAGAGGATCTTCATGGATCAAACGACTTCCCTGGAACGAAGGTTATTGGCCATCCCCGGGTGCTAACGGCCATTGCGAGGGGAATCCCAACTGAGCCAAGTCCTCCCGCAAAGACTCAAATTCCTTGACCGTGAGATTCCTTAACGGAGGTCGGACCGGGCCGCAATCCATCCCGATCAGGCTCATGATGGCTTTGTTTGCCGGCAATCCGCCATGCCGGATCATTATCGCGATGATCCGGATGGCATGCATCTGCCACCGTCGAGCGGCGTCCAGATCTCCAGCCGTGAAGGCGTCGATCACTTTGTGGTAGAGCGGCGCCATGTAATTGTAGGTGCTGCCGACCATGCCGGTCGCGCCCAAAGCCAGCGCCGCCAGCAGGATTTCATCCCGCCCAAATAAGATGTTAAATCGGCCATCCTCGAAACGCAGGCACTGCATGTAGCTCATCAGATTTTCGTCCGTGAACTTAATGCCTGCGAGATTGGGAATCCGTGTGGAACCCAACCGCAGGAATTCAACCATGGGCAGGTGAATTCCGGTCATGACCGGTATATGATAGTAATAAAACGGCAAGCCTGGAGCGGCCTCGGCGGTTGCCGCGCAAAAATCCACCAGTTGTTCCACTGACGAAGGACGGAAAAAGGTCGGCCCGACAGTGGCAATCGCGGCTGCCCCAATCTGTTGGGCATGCGCGGCCAATTGGCGGCTTTCCCCCAGGCTGTTGTGCGCCACATGAACGATCACCTTGAGGTCCTTAGGCGCAACCTTCACCCAGCGTTCGGCCACCTGAATCCGCTCCTCGGTGGTCAGCGAAAGTCCCTCGCCGGTTGTGCCACAGATGAACGCGCCTCGCACACCGTCCTCAGCCAGGCGCATGGCCTGCTGTTGGATCAACCCAAGACTCAGACTCCCATCCGGCTGCATCGCGGTAAAGGGGGCGGCAATCAATCCTTTGAGTCTGTCATTCATAACGGCTCTGGTTGCAGGACGATGGCCTGCCGGGCTCGATGCCAGATTGGGTCTGCCATGATTTTGGCAGCCAGGCTCTCCAGCATCCCTATTATTTCTGGTAGGCACCCTCGATCTTCACCGTGCCAATTGGCATCAACTTCTTGAGGGCCGACTTGAGAGGGGTAGGCGGGTTATCCTCGTCCATTAGAGTTGCCACGGGATCGCCAACGCCCAGGGCCTTGTCGGTCTCGCTGGAAGGCTCATATCGCTTGATCAAGGCCTCGCCCGAGTAAAATCGGCCCGCCAACAGCCGGCCATTCAGAACCAACAGCATCGGATTGCTGCCTTCCTCGTTAATGGCCAAAACAAGCATCGCCTTCCGGGCATAGTAACCCGGAAGCTCATACTCGACACGCTCGCCATAAAAGACGTGCTTGATGGCCGAACTGCCTTCCTCATTGGATGCCTTCCCCTTGATACCGCCATTCGAGTCAACAGACAGCTCAAGACTGAAGTTCACTTCCTTGATCCCTTGCTCGTTGACAAAGTTCACCAATCCTTTCCCTTTCCAGGTAAAGGGCGGTTCAAGTTCCTGAGCGAAACTTAACGATCCGAGCAGCGCCACAGCCAAATACGCCCCGGCTACCATTCGTGTATAGGATTTCATGATGGTCGTTGTTGATTTTGAGGAGATTTGTTCGGCCCGCGAGTGACCGAGCCAATCGGACACCTCAGGGCTACAAAGAAGGATCCTAAAACAGAAAAGGATCCCTTCGCAAGCCCCAAGACAGGCTCTTAACAAAGCCTCCGGCGGGAGGCTTGACCCTAGCCCGGTGAAGAGACTAACTTAGCGTATGATAAATTACCAAAGCGCAGCATCATGGCACTTTAACCGGAAGCGCATCGCGTGGCTGTTTCTGACCCTCCTGATGGCAGGACGCCTGGCCGCGGCGGATCCAACTCCGAGCGCATTGGACGCCGATCCCTCCGGCTGGATGGACTTGATGCCGTCCGCGGATCTCAAAGGATGGTCGCGAGTTCCCGTCCCACCGGGAGCGCCGCTTGGCCGGGCCCAATGGCACCTCGACGAATCGGGAAAGTTGCTGGTGTGTGATGGCGACGGCGGGCACGACATGCTCTTATGCGACCGGGAATTCGGCGACGCAATATTCCACCTCGAGTTTCGCTATACCCGGATCGAGGGAAAAACGGGCTATAACAGTGGGGCTTATGTGCGCAACTCCAAGGATGGCGCCCTCTGGCATCAGGCCCAATTCGGCGATGGCAAAGACGGTTTTCTGTTCGGAGAAACACCGGGCGCCGATGGAAAAAAGAAGTTCTTCAACACCAATAAGACTTTAACCGAAAACCGGGTGAAGCCCGCCGGAGAATGGAACACCCTGGAAATCACCGCGCGCGGCAAGGGGCTCACCTTGTGGGTCAACGGCGCGGTCACCTGCCAATACCCCGAGTGCGGCAACCCCAAGGGCTTTGTCGGACTCGAGGGCGAGGGTTACCGGATCGAATTCCGAAACCTAAAGATCAAGGAGCTGAAGTAACAGATTGATTTCACCGGCGCCTTGTGCTTCACTCTGCCCCTGGAAGTCCCCGGGGAGGTGCCCGCAACGGTTTCTGTGGTCCCGATCCGTTTGCCCAACATGACGGCTCCCTGTCACGGGACAAGCCCGTTCAGAGGCGTGGCAAGTGAAAAGGTCAGCATCCATGGGCCTGCGGGGCCTTGGTTCGGCGATGTTCAGCACCCAGATGTGGTTTCGCATCGCTGAGTCCCTGAACCTCTCAGGACGGGAATTGCAGATCGTTCAGGGTGTGTTTGACGACCTGACCGAGATTGCCATTGCTGACGTGATTCAGATTTCCCCACACACGGTTCACTCGCATTTTGAACGCCTTCATCGCAAATTATCGGTGGCAAATCGCGTGCAACTGGTCTTGCGAATCGTCGAGCAGTATCACCGCTTGTCCGCCTGAGTCCTCGCCCATTCTCTAGCGTGGAAGGGGGGCGTCGGCTGAATGGCCGACGGCTGCATAGCCGACTTCCAGCCTTTTCCGATCAGCGGTAAAAAAGGGGTGCAAATTGGGTCGGGGAGCCCAGACCGGCTGGAGGAAGATCCAGAGCTCGTTCACCACGTCCGCCAACGAATGAGCGCCAACCCATGACGGTGATCCTGGGAGTCCGAGCCCTCCATCTCCCGCCTGTGGAATGAGGCATCCCTCCCTCGATCGGGCCGCGTGGTTCTAGAACGCGTTGAACCCTGCGTCCCGTCGGAACCGGCATCATTCAGGGATTCATGATATGAAAGGTAAGATCAAGGTGGACTTCCTGCCCAAGGGTTGGATTCATTCTCATGAGGAAGACTCCGAAACAGAAATGGTTCTTCGTCCACCGGATTATGCCTTTCCACGAGCCCGGGGACGAAACGAATACCTCCTGGAAGAAAATGGCACACTTGTTGCCCAGGTTCCGGGGCCCGCGGACCGTCCCGTGACGGTCACGGGAAAGTGGAGGGTTAGCCAGGATGGCGGGCTGGAATTCAGCTTTCCAGACAAAGAATCCAGGCATTTCGTGATCGCCTCCCTCAGCAAAGACCGGCTGGTTCTGAGAAAAACCGCTTCGAAGAAATGAGATCCACACTAACCAAAAGGAGGGGCTCCAGCATTCCTCCAAGGAGATGAAATATGAGCGATGATAAACCCATGAGAAAGGGCAGGAAAACAGCCGCCAACAAGGACCAGCCTTCAGTCCGTATTTGCGGCACGCAGGCGGTCCACAAACGACTGCTGCAAACCAATCCCGAGTATGTCGCGCGCCGGGCAGCCAGCGAAAACTATGCCCTCGAATTCGCGCGCACAGGCCGGATGGCGGCCCGAACCGGGATCACGATGATTCCCGTGGTGGTTCACGTGGTCTATCACACCGCCGATCAGAATATTTCCGACGCCCAAATCAACAGCCAGATCGATGTTCTCAACAAAGATTTCCGCAAGGCAAACTCGGATATCAGCAAACTGCCTGCGGTGTTTAGTGCCCTGGCAGCCGACGCGCGGGTCGAATTCAAACTGGCAGACAAAGATCCGGCAAATAATCCCACCAACGGCATCACCCGCACCGCGACGGCGAAGCTGTCCTTCACCCACGACGACAAGGTAAAAAAATCCGCCACCGGCGGCCACGACGCCTGGTCCACGGATAAGTTTCTGAACATTTGGGTCTGCCCCTTGAGCGGCGGGCTGCTGGGCTATGCGCAATTTCCGGGCGGACCCGCCGATACCGACGGGGTGGTCATCAATTATACCGCCTTCGGAACAAGCGGGACCGCAAGCGCTCCGTTCAACCTGGGCCGCAGCGCAACCCACGAAATCGGACATTACCTGAACCTCTACCACATCTGGGGCGACGACGGCACGGGCTGCACCGGCACCGATTTTGTCGGAGACACCCCGAACCAAGGTGGGCCGAACTACGGCAAACCGTCTTTCCCGCACATCACGTGCGGCAATGCGCCCAACGGCGATCTGTTCATGAATTATATGGACTATGTCGATGACGACACCATGTTCATGTTCACTGCGGGACAGGTCACCCGTATTCAGGCCTGCCTGGATAGCGACCGGAAAAGCCTCGGCTATCAAAAGCCTTCGATTGGCACCATCAAGTTCCTCGAGGATCAACCCACGGTGAAATTCGCCGACGAAATTCCCACCTTGAAGTTCAAGGAGGATCAACCCTCGTTGAAGTTCAAGGAGGATCAACCCTCGTTGAAGTTCAAGGAGGATCAACCCTCGTTGAAGTTCAAGGAGGATCAACCCTCGTTGAAGTTCGTCGAAGAGGGTGGATCATTGAAGTTCATTGAAGATCCGGTCAAGAGCCCGGCCTCGGACTTGCCAGGAGGACCCATTCCCTGGCCCGAACCCTCTCCCTTCATCCTCGCCACGCCACATCATTCCATGGCCTGGGGACGTTCATTCCCTCAGGCCTACCGAGCTGAACTGGCCGCATACGCCCAGCAATTGAGCCAAATTATGCAGTTGCTGAGTCAATATCAACAGGGCGAAACTCAGGGATTGCTGACCGATGCCGACCGGCAGGCCGCGGAGCAACTCTACCAGGAATACCAACGGCTGGCCGCGGAATACACGCGGATGATGCAAGGCTGACGCCCCGTAATATTCCAGCGCCTATCAGGCGCCGCCAAAACACAAATGGTGTTAATCCTCTCCAGCGAAAGCGATCCGCACGCCGTGGCGGTTCGAGATCAGCTGGCGTCTATGAGCATGCCAGTCGTGATCCTGGATTTGTCATCGTTTCCTCAAGAATCACGACTGGCCATCACCTGCGATCGCGG
Source organism: Verrucomicrobiota bacterium (assembly GCA_022709905.1). Taxonomy (GTDB): domain Bacteria; phylum Verrucomicrobiota; class Verrucomicrobiia; order Limisphaerales; family UBA1319; genus JAKLHY01. The sequence goes on from JAKLHY010000007.1 coordinate 99,531, forward strand.
GGCCGGTGTCCGCTTCGGCTTCCAGACCTCCGTGGAGTCCATCGATCTTGGTCAATGCCGATCCATATGGTGGCGCCGACCGCAGCAACCGCAAATGGATCCCCAGATCCGACGATCGGCCTATGTCCAGTTCGGCTTGAGCGAATGCCACGCGGCCCTGACCGGCCTTTGGCAGTCCCTCAACGCTTTCTGGATCAATGACCCCGCCTTGGACACCGCAGCCCAGCAAAAGGTCTATCAACTGAAGATCGCCACTGAATTGGGCCTGTCCATACCGGACACCTTGATTACCAACGATCCCGCCCGGGCAGAGGCCTTTGTCCAGCGATATGGAGCGGGCCGGGTCATCTGCAAAGCTTTCACCGCGACGGAAGCTCACTGGCGCGAAACGCGTCTCGTTCGGGATGACGAACTGGCCCATATCCACAGCGTGAAATATGCCCCGGTGATTTTTCAGGAATACATCGAGGCGATCTATGATCTGCGTATCACGGTGATCGGCCCCAAAGTTTTTGCCGCTGCCATTCATTCCCAGGAAACCGAGTATAAAATCGACTGCCGGATCGATATCAGTCACGCCCGGATTGAGGCGGTCGATCTGCCCCCGAAGATCATCCATCAAATCCGGGAGTTCATGGGGCGCCTGGGGCTGGTGTATGGAGCCATCGATATGCGCCTTCGCCCGGATGGTTCGTACGTGTTTTTCGAGGTCAATCCGGCGGGACAATGGCTCTTCATCGAGGGAGCCACCGGACAACCCATCACCGAATGCCTGGCCCGAGCTTTGGCGCGCGGCGGGCCCGATTCAGTCTGATGCCCTCGCCTATTTGTCCATCGGGCCAGGATATCAGCGACTCCCACCTCAAGGCTACCATCCAGAGCGACCAACGCCGGAGCCCCTGGAGAAGGACGAACGCCGGGCGCCAGAACCTGAGGAGAAGGTGGAGTGACCGAATCCTGAACGCGAGCGGCCGAGGGAAGGGATGGAATGTCTCCGATGCCATTCCTGCTGTTCACGGCGCCGTCGTTCCTGTTCCTGACGTTCTTCCTCGGCGCGCTGCTGACGCAGGACTTCCGCTTGGGCGGCGGCCACCGCCTGACGTGCGGCGTGCTGGGCGGATTCAGCGGCCTGCCGTGCAGGCGCATAGGCCCCTTCCTGCAGGCACCGCCGCGCCTGAGCCAGCAATTCCGCGCCCGGGCAACCTGCGATGGTGACACCAAAGGGCCCGGTCCACAACCCGGCGGTTCGAACCGCCGCCGAGGCAGCGGTGATCGACTCGAGAGCTGTCTGAGCGGCTTGAAGGTCACCACGGAGGATTGCCGCCACGCGCCCGGCCTCGTGGGCAATGCGGTCAGCCTCAGCATCAAGCGCAGACCAATCGGCGTGTGAGCGATTGATCCGAGGCCTGGCATGGCAAAGATCTTGGTCGAGTTGTTCCAGACCCCGGCAAGCCTCGACGATCGCGACACTGTCTCCCGCCTGATCGGACGAGGCCTCCTGGGCCAGGAGATGGGCGGCTTCAAGCTGATTCGCTGCCGATTCCAGGCTGCGTTGCGCCTCGTCAAAAACTTCCCAGTCGCGTCGGGCCTGATCCGCGACCTCACTCAGATCCCGAGCTACCGCGCCTAACAGATCCGCGACCACGAAGGGTTCCTTGGGACAGGCATTCACGAGACGGATTGCCCGATCGAATCTCTGCCGTGTCTCGGTATACCGCTTGAGCGTAGGCTCCATCGTTCGCATATCCTCAACCTTGGATTCCAAATCCTTGGCTTCGTTCTCCAAATCTCTGATCGCTTCGAGGTTGGCCGATTCAACTTTCTTAACCCGGTCCCGTTTTTCCTCGATCTCTTGCAGCCGAAAAGCGGTCAGGTTTTGTCGCGCCCTCACCTCCTCAAGCAAGTCGGATGACTCCAACACCCGGCCCTCAGGGTACACCGTGACGGCCTGTTCGGTGGACTGGCCTATCTCCTCCAGTAACAGCCGGACTTCCTCCAGATTATCGTGAATCGAACTGTTGGCAGAGGGGTGCTCTGGATCCCCCTGCCCCAGCCCCAGGACCGATGGCGCGTAGTCCGCCTGCAATTGGGCAAGGATCTGTTCGTGGGCCGGCAGAAGCGATGCCAGGCGGGCCGTCTCCTGACGGCATTCCGCTAGCACCGTTTCATGAGCCGCACAGGCCTTGCGCGTGGCCACAATGATCTGGTTCACCTCCTCAACAAGATGGTCGACAGTTCCCAGGCCGTCCTGCGCCGCGGAAGGATCGCCGCGCTCCAGAGATGCCTTTGCCCCGGCCAACTGCTCCCGGGCTAGCACGAGCCGATCGCTTGGATTGCGGTCCGGTTCCCGCAGAATTTTGTCCGGTCCGAGGTGCAGGACAGCGGCCAATTCCTGCCTAGTCCGATCCACTACTGCTGAGGCCTCCTCGATCGATTTCCAGGTGGTTCCGCGCCGGCGAAGATCAAGCGCCACCACGAGATCCACACGATCGGCCAATTGTTCCATCCCATTCTGGAGCATCTTGATTTCGCCGGCCATGGACTGGGAAATGGCCTGACGAGCCACAGAATCAGCATGCTGAGAGGCATCATACAAAGCCTTCCCTATCCAGGACGTGTCCAATGCGGCTTCACGCAGCTGCGCATCGGCGGCCTGCAACCGGGGTTTGATCGTTCGGTGGAACTCGCCGCTCAGACCAATCAGGGCCTCCGCATCATCCAATTTCCGCTTCGCCAATGCCGCCGCCCCTTCCAGGGCTCCGACTGCATCGCGAACCCCAATGACGACCGCCTCAGTATGATCCTGTGCCGCACCAGGCAGCAACTCACTGAACACAGGCCCAACACAAAACCACCCATCGGATCCACCAGCGTTCAGCAGTTCCTTTTCCTGGCCTTTCAGAACCTGAATCCGATTCCGAAGGGCTACGAGGGCGTCACCGATGGTGCGGATGCTGGATTGGACCCGCTCGAGGTTTGACAAGGCCCGGCCGGCTCGCTCGTTGAAGGTCTCCATGAGTTGGTTGAAACTCATGGCAAACGGCTGGTAGGATTCCAGGCGCCCCAGTAAAGAGTCCCGCTCGGTTTTCGGTCCCCGCACAACCAGTTCCAGGCCGTCCTCGGGACGAAAAGCAACAGGCTCATCGCGCAATCGGCGTATGGCGGCTCGATAATTCCGCCGGGAAAACCCATTCAATAATCGGGCCGAGATTGTCACAGGCTCAATCCGGGCGCGGGCCTCGCTGAGAACCCGGCCCGCGCAAGCCGACATGATCATCAACTCGTCCACATCCTGAATGATCTGCTGGCTAATTTTCAGAGTCTCGCCGCTGTAACGCTGAGCGGCTTCCTGGCTCGAGGCCCCCAGGACGCCTGAAACCCAATCCAGGAGATCAAACAATGCGCGAGTCTTTTCCTCAAGCCCCTTCGACCACAACGCCGCCAGCTGGTGGGCCTCCCTTTTATCGGGGAAACGCCGGCGGTTCAGCCCAATACCCAAACCGCCCAGGATCCCCAAGGCTGCCAAAGATCCCAGCACAGCGAACTGCCGGCGACGCGCCGCATCCAATAGGGAGTCGTTAATTCGGTTTTCCGCTTCCCGCAGAGATTGCCGGGCGGAATTCAGAGATGCCGCATAAGCCGCATTCGCCCGTTCATGTTCAAGACGAGCCTGGGCCAGATCTTGCCGGGCGGATTGCAGGATTGGCATCGCCGCGCCATGCGAATCCTTTTTCGACCATGCCTCGATGGCAGTTTCCAGGGCGTCGAGTTCCGGCCGGGCGCTCTGGAACTCCTCGATCATCTTGACATGTTCGAAGGCGCGTTGCTTGACGCGATCGGCACGCGATGCAACCCCGGCCGAATCGCCGTCGTCAATCGCCGCCTGCGCGGTTTTAAGCTCCGCCCGCATGCCCGCCAGATCGGGTCGAACGAGGTCGCCCGCCAGTCCCGGCCGGTCACGCCTCAGCCCGTCAATCTTTTGTTCCAGGAGGTGGAGCCCGTTCGTGGCGTTCTCAAGGCTGGCCTTTGCCAGATCCAGCATCCGAACGCGTTCCGCATTGGCTTCGGCTTGACGCCTCTCTTGTTGCCGTTGCTCGGCCGCAATCTGCTGCTCGAACCGGCTGTTAATCGAGACAATCGTGTCCTTGACGGCATCCACAATCCTCCCGCCGCCACGCATGGCCGCAATCGCCGGACGATCCAGAGTGCCCGCCCAATGATCCTCCCCCAACCCTCGGCGGTCCTGAGCATCGGAACCATAATAGGAAAACTTGCGTTCTTTCAGAAAAAGTAGAAAAAAAGCCCCGTTGCGCTCCTGCGTGCGAGAATCGGTAAACTGACCGAAAGCCGTTTGGCTCGGCAATCCTTTGCCCAACGCGTGTTCCACAGCATCGATCCCTGTGAACCCATCGCCCGCAGCGTCCCGATATTCCTCTTGACCGGCGTCCTCCAATAAGACCACAGTCCAGTTGGTGGCGTTCTGATCCAGCCAGACTTCCAACTGATTGAGCTGCTCCGAACCGACGCCAATGTCGCCCTTGACATACAAGTGTTGAGCCGGGCGCCAGTGTTTGACCACGCTGACCCCGGTCGCCGCCCGAAAAAATTCCTGCTCCGCGGAGGGTGTCGATGGTTGAGCCAGGGACTTCGAAAGGCTTGCCACGAACACCACGCAAAGCAATCCGGCCCGCCCCATGGAGTTACGAGTTGTCGCTCTCATCGCAAAAACTAAGGACCTGAAAACTGGCCCGAATTCAACTACAATTGCCGAAAGGCTTTGGAACAAAATTCCCTGTTGTTCACGGCGGCAGGTTGGCCGGATCCATCTTCCGGCGCATTTCCTTGTCGGCGCCTCCCCCAAACTGCTTCCAGTAAGCCGCCTTGAACGGATTGATTTTGGGCCCGGCGGCATGCTCGTTGACAAGCAAGGGCTGCACCTCCCGCCACCATTGGTCATAGGCGTCCCGGAGACGTGCCGCCACTTGCGGATATTGCCCGATGACATTCTTGGTTTCTCCAAAATCAGTGTGGAGGTCATACAGCTCCCGGTTGTTCACCAGGGTGAATCGCCGGTCGCGGATCGAGCACGGGTGATACTTCGCCTCCGCGGCTCGGCCTCGAGCCCAGCGACCCACATGCGTGACCAGGACACGATCCGGCCACTCGATCCGGGGATTTTTTAAAATCGGCAGCAGGCTCCGTCCTTCGACCTGTCTGGATACTGGACCATCGAGGTTTATGCCTGCGATTTCAGCCAGCGTCGGAAAGAGGTCGATGTGTGCTGTGAGCGCCGGACAATCCACCGGCGTCTTGAACACCGCCGGCCACCGCCAGAATGAGGCGGCGCGCGTGCCACCCTGGTAAGGCGTGCCCTTCGCGCCGCGCATGCCGGCATTAAAGATCTTGACGCCGGCTGTGCCCCCATTGTCCGTCATGAAAATCACCAGCGTGTTGTCGGCAATCTCCCACGCTTCCAGTTTCTCAAGCAAGGCGCCAACGTTGTCGTCGATGTTCTCGATCATGCCGAAAAACCTGGCTGCGCTATCCGGGACTTTGCCCTGGTAACGCTGAAAATAGGCTTCCGGGCAATCGAGCGGGGCATGAGGCGCGTTGGGAGTGATGCACGCAAAAAAAGGACTGCCGCGTTTGCGCCGGTCCTCCATCCAACAGATCGCTTGTCTAAAAAAGACATCGGTGCAATACCCGGCTGTCTTTACGAAACGATCGTTGTGACGAATCGTGGGATTGAAGTAGCCGTTGCCTGGCGCATCTCCGCAACTCCCCGGATAAGTCTGCCCAATCCCCCCTCCGCCATGGATGAACACCTCGTCGAATCCGCGCCTCCCTGGCTGGTATGAAGCTTCATCACCGAGATGCCATTTGCCAAAAATGCCGGTCGCGTATCCTCCCTGCTTCAGCACTTGAGCGATGGTGACGGCATCGAGGGTCAGTCGCTCCCGCTCGAGAATGGTGTGGGTCACCCCATTCTTGAACTCGTGGCGGCCGGTCATCAAGGCGGCGCGAGTCGGCGAGCAAGTCGGGCTCACGTGGAAGTCGGTTAACCGCACGGATTGCCTCGCGAAAGCATCCAGGTGCGGCGTCCTGATCACGGGGTTGCCTGTGCATCTCAAATCGCCGTAGCCCTGGTCATCGGTCATCATCAGAATGATGTTGGGTCGGGTCGCCGACAGCCGCACGGGTCGGGTATTTTGTTGAGGCGAGCCCGGTGTGCTTCGGCCCTCAGCGACGTATTGCTCCAGCAGTCGTGTGAGACGCGCCACAATCTCAGGATGCTCAGCCGCCAGGTTGTTGGTTTCCCCTAAGTCCTTCGAGAGATCGAACAATTGAACGGGGGGCAGTCTTTGGGCCTCGGAACTGCCGGGACCCGGGGCGCTCCACCCGCCAGAATCAGCGCATAACAAAAGCTTCCAGCGTCCCTGCCGGACAGCAAACGATCCGTTGATGGAATGGTGGATGATCGCGCGCCGCCGCGGGCTCAACGGCCGGCCTTTGAGGGCAGGCAGCAGGCTGACGCTGTCCTCGGCGGCATCCTCGGGCAGCGGTTGCCCCAGAATGTCGGCACAGGCTGCAAATAGATCGTTGAGACAAATCAACTGTTGGCTTCGAGTTCCCGGCCTAACCCGCCCTGGCCATCGAACCATAAACGGCACTCGATGTCCCCCCTCAAAAAGATCAGCTTTGGCTCCGCGAAATGGCCCGCTCGGATGATGGCCCCGATCCGACAACTCATCAAACCTGGCCTCCGGTGAGCAGCCGTTGTCGCTGGTGAATATGAGGAATGTGTTCCGGGTCAGATTCAAACGATCAAGCGCCTCGAGCAAACGGCCGATCTCCTCGTCCATTTGCGTGACAAAATCCGCATAGGGATTCAAACCGCTCCTGCCCCGCCACTTGTTTCCAGGCGCAATCGGTGTGTGCGGCGCATTGAGCGGCAGGTAGAGAAAAAAAGGACGTCCGGCTTTGGAGTCCCCGGCGCGCTGGTTCAGGTATTCCAAGGCCTTATCCATGAGAGTCGGCAGCACATCGGCGGCCTCAAAACCGACGGCGGCCGGGCCTCGCCTCGTGGTCCGGTTCGTTCGTCCCGCCATCATGGGAAATGCATTGTCCAGCGCCGGCGGCATCGTCACACGATCATTCTCGATCCACGTATACGGCACCATGTCGAGAGAGGCCGCGATGCCAAAGTAATAATCAAAGCCAGCGCTGTTCGGCCCGCGGGCAATTGGCTTTGAGTAATCCACCCGCCATCCTGCCTCCCCTTTTTCGATGCGGTCGTCAAAGGCCGGGGTTCCCGTTTTGCGGGACCATTCCATGCCCAGATGCCATTTTCCGATGCAAGCCGTATGATAGCCATGGCGCCGGAGAAAGGCCGGCACGGTCAGGCGGTTGGACTCGATCAAGGGCGGGCTCATTCCGCCCAACACCCCCTGCTTGAGACGGGAACGCCAGTTGTAGCGGCCGGTGAGAATCCCGTAGCGCGTCGGCGTGCAGACTGCCGAACTCGAATGGGCATCGGTGAAGACCATCCCCTCGGCCGCAATACGATCGAGGTTCACCGTGGGAATCTTACTTTCGGGATTCAGGCATCGCACGTCACCATAGCCGAGATCGTCGGCCAGGATATAAACAATGTTGGGCCTGACCGCTGCCTGGCAACAGATCACCAAACCCCACCAGGCCGCCAGATATAAAGCTCGTTCGGCCAGCCGAGTCCAACGATCGATCCACACAGGCCCAGAGACTGGTTGAGGCAAGCTCATAATTGTTTCCTTCCTTGAGACCGATTACGGGGGTTATGCTACGGAATTCGTGCCGGACGCGCCATCGATTTTTCATCTCGGGCAAAGGACAGACCCTCCCGGGCCAGAACCCAAGACCGTCAACATTCGAAGCGTTGCGGAGATCGTGTTGTCTGTGGATGCCTTTGTGCTAAATTAATTAGGGTTCGCGCCGGACAAGGGAACGTGATTCGGCTTCGACTCATGGGTTTTTCAGGGGCCACGTCGTTCATGCGTTTTTGTGATGGCCAGGCTGAACCACGGCATCCGATCGCTGGCCGGGCTTCAGAAAGTGAGGTCTGCTGTATGTCGAATATCGAGGAGTTGGTCGGCAGGCAGATAATGTTGGGGGAATTGAGGCGGCGTGTGGAGCAAAGGGGCCCCGGGCCATTGGGAGAGGGCCATCAAAAGGAGGATTATCGACCATGCCTAGTGGTTTCCCGGCAATGCGGCAGTGGAGGCACCAGCCTGGCCCAGGGGATCAGCGAACGATTAAAGTGGCAGGTCTTTGACCGTGAGATCGTGGAAGAGGTGGCCCGAAGTGCTCACGTGCGGCGCCAACTCATTGATAGCGTCGACGAGCGCGTGCGCTCCGGTTGGAGCGAATTCTGTCGCAAATTTGCTGAAGGCGAAGGCATTGGCCGCGAAACTTATCTCTACCACCTCCGTCAGGTGATCCTTGCCCTGGGCCACCACGGCAACGCCATCATCCTTGGACGCGGCGCAAATTACATTCTTCCGGCTAATTCGACCGTGCGAGTGCACCTGATTGCCTCCGTGCAGTTGCGCGCCCTCCGGGTGGCCACACGCGAGAATATCCCTCTCAACAAGGCCAGACACCGCGTCGAGCAGATCGACGCTGAGCGCGCGGCGTTTATCCACGAGGCTTTTGGGAAGGATGTGAACTCCCCGGAGGATTACGATCTCGAGCTCAACACGGACGAGCTCAGTATCGAGTCCGCCGCGGAGATTGTTCTGGCCAAGTTGCACTCGAAGTTGGGTGTCCCACTGGAAACCGTGCCATGCGGGAAGTAATTCAAACCCTGATCCAGACCGAGGGTGAAGCCCGCCATATCGTTCTGTCGGCTCGAAAAGAGGCGGATGACCTCCTGTCTGAGGCCGAAAAACAGGCCCGAAATCTGGCGGCCCATAACCGCCAAACAACCCGCCTCGAAGCCGCCCAGACCATCGAGACGGCCGTGAAGGCCGCCCACCAAGAGAAACAAAGACTGCTGGAACTAGCCGCAGCCGAAATCCAAAACCGCATGCGCCTGGATGAGACCATTCGTAACCGGCTGGCCGACGCAGTGGTCCGCTGCATCTGCGATCAGCCGTCCCAGTCCAAATGATGCGACTCTATGATTCGGGACATACGGAACAACCCCGACTTCCTGGCCGCTCTCCTGCATGGCCGGCGCAGCCATATGGCGGAAAGAGAACGCCTGGAGGCCCTCTGCCGGATACGCACGATCCGGCAATTCGAATCCGAGATCTCGCCCGGGTCTCAAACCGACTCAATCCGGAAAATTCAGCAACGGTTGGCCCAGGACTTGGCCAGAGAAATCACGCGGATCGCAGCCCGCCTCGTCCCGACTGACGCCGACTTGATCCGCTGGCTCGCCGTGCGATTCCAGGTTGAGAATCTGAAAGTCCTCCTGCGCAGCCTTCTCACAGGCATCCGACCGGCCGCCATGCTCCCCCATCTCCTGCCCCTGCCGCGCGAACTGGCTTGGAACGTGGAGACTGTGGAAACGACTCAGTCCATGGAGGATTTAGCCCATCTTTTGCCTCAAGGCCCCATGAGGAAGAGCTGGGTTGAAGCCGTCGCCGTTTACGAGGGGGAAAACCGCCCCTTCTTTTTCGAGGCGGCACTGGACCGCGCCTATTTCAGAGAGCTGCTGGCCCGCACCGAGGCGCTGACCGGTGATGACCGGGACCTCGCAAGACCTCTGGTTCTCCAGGAAATTGACACTTACCATTTAATGCTGGTGGCCCGAGGCGTGTTCATTCACCGGCTCGAGGCAAAAATCCTTCTGCCGCTGCATGTCACCGGAACGGGGATTTCCCACGAGCGCTTCACTGCAATGCTGACGGATCCTGATTTGCGCGCCGCGGCCGGACGCGCATTGGGCCGCGCTCTCGACACACTGCCGGCCGCGCCGACCGAAGCCAGCGAGCCCGCAATGCCGGTTGATCCAGCCGGTCTCGAAGCGCTCGCCTGGAACCGTTTCCTCCGTCTCGCGAATCGCGCGTTTCGCCGAAGCCACATGGGTTTCGCGGCTGTGGTGGCTTTCGTAGCCCTGAGGCGCGTGGAAATCGCAAATCTCATCACCCTTTCGGAGGGGATTCGTGTCCAACTCCCCGAAGAACAGAACCGTGCCCGGATGATCCCACGCCGAAACCTGGAGGCAGCCCATGTTTAGCCCGGTCCCCATGATGCGGCTCAGCGCGATCGTACTCGAACGCGATGCCCGCGCCACGCTGCGGGAACTTGGCCGCCTCCGAACGGTTCAACTGACGTGCGCGCCCTCCGAAGAAAATCCCGCACCGCTGCGCTTCCCGGATTACACACGAGAAATTGCGCGCTGTGATCGCCTTCGATCTCGCCTGACAGAGCTTCGCCGGACTCTCGACATCAAAAGCGCTCCCCCCTCCCCAGCCCCGGCCGAGATGACCCTTCCGCAGGCGGAATGCCTGCTCGCGGAACTTGAACGTATGTCGCATGACCTGGCTAGCCGCCGGGAAGGTGTTCTGCGGCGTTCGGATGAATTAGACCATTTGAGCGTTCAAATCCGTCTTTTGAGCAATCTCAACACCCCCCTGGATGAGATTGGCCGGTTTGAATTCCTGCATTTTGTCACGGGCAGCATGCCCGAAAAACCGTTCGAGCATCTCACGGTGGAGGCTGCGGCGGTCTTCTTGCCCCAGCCCATCCATCAGGGACGAGTGCCCCTCGTGGCCGTCACCACAAAATCACGCGGTCCCTCGATGGACAACACGTTGAAGCGCGCGGGTTTTCATCCGGAGAAACTTCCACCCCCAAACGGAAGAACCGCGGAGCAGTGGCTGGCGGAAATGCGCCGTGACCAGGACGAGAACGATACCGAGCTGGGCCAACTGCAGGCGGCGATCGAGTCTTTGGCGGCACAATATTCCAGCACCCTCGCAGGATTAGAGGTCTGGGTTGATACGGAACGTCAACTCCTGCAGGCCGAGCAATCCTTTGCGCGGACTCAATCGACGGTGTTAATCACAGGCTGGACTCCGAAAGCGGCGGAGATAGAACTACGAAAGCGGCTGTCGGAATGCACCCATGGCCGGTGCGTCCTCGAAGTCCGGGCGCCGACAGATGTCCCCGAGAAAGACATCCCCGTATTGCTGAGGCATTCCCGGCTGCTGCGTCCGTTTGAAATGCTGATCACGGCGTATGGCCTGCCAAAATACCGGGAACTGGCGCCGACGCTGTTCGTCGCAATTTCTTATGTCCTCATGTTCGGCATGATGTTCGGCGATGTCGGGCATGGATTTCTGCTGGCACTGGCCGGGCTTGGCGTCAAGCTGAAGAGTCGGACCGCGAAGGGGCGCGACCTCGGAACTCTGCTTCTTTTCAATGGTCTTGCGAGTGCGGTGTTCGGAGCCGTATATGGCAGTTACTTTGGCGTTCCGCAACTGAAGGAGCACGCCCTCTGGCGCGATCCGCTGGAGGGCCAGCCCATCGCGTTGATGCGGTTGGCGATGGGCGCGGGTGTCGTTCTGATGAGCTGCGGTTTGGTCCTGAATATCCTGAATCGTCTTCGTCATCAGGAATGGATCGAAGGCGTCCTCGGGAAGTTTGGGATCATGGGCGTGGTGTTCTACTGGGGGGCGATTGTCCTGGTGGCAAAGGCCGCGGCGATTCGCGCTCAAGGCTGGTGGTCGCCGGCCCTGGTGGCATTTCTCGGCATGCCGGTCCTCTGCTGGGCGATCAAGGACCCGCTGGAGCTGTTCGTCCGCCGACGCGCCGGCGCGTCTGCGCACGATGAGGGCATGATGGTGGCCCTCACAGAATCGCTGGTTGGCGCGTTTGAAGGCGTCATGCTCTACCTCGCCAACACCGTGAGTTTCGTCCGTCTGGCCGCCTACGCGATGAGCCACGCGGCATTGCTCATGGCCGCGTTCACCCTGGCATCGGAAGTGAGCCCTGTCCCGGGAGTCGGTCCGGTCTTGAGTGGGCTGGTCGTTGTCCTCGGCAATTTGGCTGCGATGCTTCTCGAAGGGATTGTGGCATCGGTGCAGGCGCTGCGATTGGAGTACTATGAGTTTTTCGGAAAATTTTTTTCGGGTGAAGGCCAGTCCTTTCAACCTTTTTCTCTGGCTGCCCCCCGGACTTGAGCCTTTAGGGGGGACCAGCCGGAAGGGACTCGGCGTTTCGGGACAAGATGGGCGGCGCCCCACACCCGTGAACCAAAACGCCCGCCCCGCCGATTGATCGATGGGATGTCGGTGAACCATGAAATGGAATCCAAACATGAACAAGACATTCAAGAAAGGGGTCGGATGGCTTCTCATCGGCGGACTCCTGGTGGCCTCGACGGCCCTGGCCGCCGAAAATGCCGGCCCGGAACTTACAGCCGAAGAGAGCCATGTTTATCGGACGATCGGCCTGGGTGTGGCCGCGGCCTTTGCCGTCGCGGTTAGCATCCTGGGGTCCGGCTATGCCGTCGGCAAAATCGGATCGGCGGCGCTCGGGGCGGCGGCTGAAAAACCGGAACTGCTCATCCGCAGCCTTCTCTTCGTGGCTCTGGCGGAAGGACTGGCCGTCCTGGGCTTTGCCATCGCCATGATGCTCATCCAAAAGATGTGAGCGGGGAGGTTCATCGTGAGGTTCTACTGCATCGGTGACGAGGATACCGTGAGGGGTTTCCGCCTGGCGGGTGTCGAGGGCTGCGTGCCGGTCTCCGCGCCTGAAGCGCTTAAAGCCCTCCATGAAGCCGCCGCACGATCGGAACTCGGAATCGTCCTCCTCACCCAATCGGTTGCCGCCCGGATACGCAACCAGGTCGACACCTTCCGGATGGAGCGGGATCGGCCTCTGCTCGTCGAGATTCCCGATCCCAACGGTCCGCTGCCCGGTCGGAAGACACTGCGAATGCTGGCGCATTCCGCCGTCGGCATCCGCGTGGACAAAGCAACAGGAGCCTGAATGACCCAGCCCTCCCCCAACTCGGCCGGCTTGATTCAACAGGAAATCTTCGATGACGCCCGCCAGCGACAGCAGGAGATTCTCCAGCGGGCGCGACAGGAAGCGGATGCCATCACTGCAAAGGCCGAAAAGGAAGCGGAACAGTTTCGGCGTGAAGCACTGAGCATCGCCCGAGACGAGGCCCAACGACGATCCGAGGCCATCCTGGCGACCGTCTCCATCGAGACGGGCCGCATGCGCTCGGCGCGCCTCGAGGAATTGCTTCGGGCAATCTACGACCGGGCTCGGGAACAACTTCGGAATCGCTCCGGTTTTGATTACCGCAAAACCATGATCCGACTCTGCGTCCAAGCGCTGAATCAAATGGCGGGCACATCCTTCCGGCTTCGGCTTTCGGCCGGGGAACGCCGCACCCTGGGCGATGGTCTGTCTGAAGAGATCCAACATGGCGTGGAACGTCCGATCTATCCCCTCCAGATCGTTCCAGACCTCGGCCTCAGAGAGGGGGATTTCCTCATCGAGGACGCAAGCGGCCATCAGGTGTGGGACCTCAGCCTTGACGCGCGTCTGGAACGTTGCTGGCCGGAGTTGCGCCGCCAGATTGCGTCGTCAACGGCGTTTTCTGAATTCAGTTCGACATGAACACACCCCCGAACGGCATGGAACCAACCGTCATTCGCATCAGCGGCCCCATCGTGACTGCCGCTGGCATGAGGTCTGCCGCGATGTACGAAGTGGTGCATGTCGGTGAGGAGGGCTTGGTCGGAGAGGTGGTGCGCATCGTCGACGACCGCGCCACTATCCAGGTCTACGAGGATACCACCATGCTCAAGCCGGGCGCGCCGGTCCGTGGCACGGGCGCGCCGCTGTCTGTATGGTTGGGACCGGGGTTGCTCGGCCAAATCTATGACGGCATCCAGCGTCCCTTGCGCGGAATCCAGGAACGCAGCGGCGCCTGGATCCAGCGCGGCGAGAAAGTCGATCCGCTCGACCTGAACCGGCGTTGGACCTTTGATCCCCGCGTGCGGCAGGGTGATGTCGTGGAGGCCGGCGGGATTTTGGGTGAGGTTCGGGAAACGGAGCTGGTGCGGCACCGCGTGCTGATTCCTCCTGGCATAGCGGGCACATTGAAATGGATCGCCGGACCTGGCGATTACGCCTTGAGGGACACCATCGCCCGAATTGAGACGCTCCGCGGCGAGCGGGCGGTGAGCCTGTGGCATCCGTGGCCAGTCCGGCAACCGCGCCCGATTCGGGAACGCTTGCGTGTCCAAGCCCCGTTGATCACCGGTCAACGCGTCATTGACACTCTCTTTCCCATGGGCAAAGGCGGGGCCGGCGCCATTCCCGGGGGGTTCGGCACTGGCAAGACCATCACCCAGCACCAACTTGCCAAATGGTCGGACGCGGAGATTATCGTCTTTATTGGCTGCGGAGAGCGTGGCAACGAAATGACCAGCGTCCTGCGGGAATTCCCCGAGCTGAAAGACCCGCGCTCCGGGCGGCCGCTCATGGACCGCACCATCCTCATTGCCAACACCTCGAACATGCCTGTCGCCGCGCGAGAGGTCTCCATTTACACCGGAATCACGCTAGCGGAATACTACCGGGACCAGGGCCTGAATGTTGCGGTTTTCGCGGATTCCACCAGCCGCTGGGCGGAAGCATTGCGCGAACTGGCGGCGCGCCTGGAGGAAATGCCCGCCGAAGAAGGCTTCCCCGCGACGCTGGCCTCGCGGTTGGCCCAGTTTTACGAGCGGGGCGGCGCCGTGACAACCCTGGCGGGAAAACAGGCGTCCGTGACCATTGTCGGCGCCGTCAGCCCGCCGGGCGGTGATTTTTCGGAGCCCGTGACGCAACACACCCGCCGGTTCATCCGATGTTTTTGGGCCCTCGACACGGAATTGGCCAACGCCCGGCATTACCCCGCCATCCACTGGCTGCAGTCCTATTCCGAATACGCCGAAAACGTGGCTCCCTGGTGGGAACATCAGGCGCCCGACTGGAGCGAACTGCGCACCGAAGCGCTCGCCCTGCTCCAGCGCGAGGAACGGTTGCAGCAGGTCGTCCGGCTGGTCGGCCCCGATGTCCTGCCGGATTCACAACGCCTGATCCTGTTCATCGCCGGAATTCTGAAAGACGGCTTCTTGACCCAGAGCGCGTATGACGAGAAAGACACCTTTTGCGCGCCCGACCGCCAGGTGGCTTTGCTCCGCATGATCCTAACGTTGTATCGACGCGGACACGATCTGGTAGAAAAAGGCGTTCCGCTGGGGCGCGTGCGAGATCTATCTTGCATCCCCAAGGTCTTGCATGCCAAGGAATCGTTCGGCAACGACGAATTGCCGGGCCTCGCCGAATTGGAACAGCGCCTCCGCGACGAACTCGACACGCTGGAAAAACAATTCTTCCAGGAGGACCGGCCCCATGGATGAACTCGATTTCAAGATTCAAGATCGGGGACTGCAATATGTCGGCGCCGCACGCATCGACGGACCGCTCGTGGTGATCGAGCGCGTCCGCGACGTCGGTTTCGACGAGGTGGTGGAAATCCTGGATTCGGAAAGCCGCCCCCGCATGGGCCGTGTTCTTGAAATTTCGGAAGCACAAGCGGTCATCCAGGTTCTCGAGGGCACCGCCGGACTTTCCAATGAGCGCCTCCGCGCCCGGTTTCTTGGCGAAAGCTTTCGCCTGCCCGTGTCCCGACAGATGCTGGGACGGGTCTTCGACGGCCTGGGGCGTCCGGCGGATGGCGGCCCGCCGCCGCTCTCGCCCGACCTTCGCGATGTCAATGGACGCCCAATCAATCCCCACGCGCGACGGTATCCGCGTGAGTTCATCCAAACCGGTCTTTCGGCCATCGATGGCATGAACGCGCTGGTGCGGGGACAGAAATTGCCGATGTTCTCCGGCAACGGCCTGCCCCACGACCGCGTCTCGGCCCAAATTGTCCGCCAGGCCTGCCTTCCGGACGAACAGACCGAGTTCTCCATCGTCTTCGCGGCCATGGGAGTCAAACACGAGGTCGCCCAGTTCTTCATCCGAAACTTCGAGGACTCCGGCGCCCTCGCCCGGGTGGTGATGTTTCTCTGTCTGGCCGACGCGCCGAGCGTCGAGCGACTGCTCACCCCGCGCGTCGCCCTCACCGTGGCCGAGCATCTCGCCTTTGATTGCGGACAGCATGTCCTGGTCCTCCTGACTGACATGACGAATTATTGCGAAAGCCTGCGCGAGGTCGGCACCGCCCGAGGCGAAATCCCCGGACGAAAAGGATATCCCGGATATCTGTACTCCGACCTCGCCAGCATTTACGAGCGGGCGGGACGCATCGAAGGATCGGCCGGATCCATCACCCAAATGGCGATCCTGACCATGCCCGCCGATGATATCAGTCACCCTGTCCCCGACCTGACCGGATACATCACCGAAGGTCAGATCGTGCTCGATCGGGAGTTGTTTCAACGCGGCATCTATCCGCCCATCGCCGGCCTTCCGAGCCTCTCCCGCCTCATGAAAGACGGCATCGGCAAAGGCTTCACCCGCGACGACCACCCCCCCCTCGCCAGCCAGCTGTTCGCCTGCTATGCTTACGTCAAAAAAGTCCGCGCCTTGGCCGACGTCATCGGCGAGGAGGAACTCAACAGCCTCGATAAACAATATATGCAGTTCGGCGAGGCGTTCGAACGACGGTTCCTGAACCAGGGCGAATACGAGAACCGTTCTCTCAAAACCACCCTCGAACTGGGCTGGGACATCCTCTCGATGCTTCCACGGGATGAACTCCACCGCGTAAGCGACGCGCTCGTGGAAAAACACTACCGCAAGCCCGACGCCTCCGAGGTTCTTCGTTCCAAAGCCCAGCCAGTCAACCCCCGAGACCTCCCAAGAAGCACCCCAACAGCCTGAGGCTTCGCCCTGCAGGCTTCCCCCCTTATGGCCAAGTTGAACATTCCCCCCACCAAGTCCACTCTCCTCCAGTTGAAGCGCCAGCTCGCCTTCGCCGAGGAAGGCTACGATTTACTCGACCAGAAAAGGCAGATTCTCGTTTTTGAGCTTTTGAATCACCTCGAT
Source organism: Verrucomicrobiota bacterium (assembly GCA_022709905.1). GTDB lineage: Bacteria > Verrucomicrobiota > Verrucomicrobiia > Limisphaerales > UBA1319 > JAKLHY01. The sequence continues at coordinate 116,583 of JAKLHY010000007.1, forward strand.
CGCGCGCAGAAAACCGAGCGCCGACTCGAGGAGGTCCTCCGCCGCGCCCACGCCGCCTTGCGCGAAGCCCTCCTCGATATCGGGTCCGAAGCCCTGGATCGGGCCGCCCTCGGAGTTCGCATGGATCACCAGGCGACGATCTCGCCCCAATCCCTCATGGGCCTGCGCCTCCCCCACGTCCAATCCCGAATTGAAACCGCCGGCGTGCGTTTTGGCTTCAGCGGCACATCCGCCAACACCGACCTCGCCATGCAACGCTTCGTCGAAGCCCTGCCCTTGGCGGCAGAATTGGCCGAGTTGGAAAACGCCGTCATCCGCCTGGCGCGAGAACTGCGCAAAACCCAGCGGCGCTGCAATGCCCTCTCAAAGATCCTTATCCCCGCTCACCAGGAAACGATCATCTATATCGCCGGCTCCCTCGAGGAACGTGAGCGCGAGTCCTTCACCATCCTCAAAAGAATCCGGGAACGCTACGGAACGGCGGGCCGCCATCCGCAGGCGGACTCGTCGTAAATCGCACTAAAATGTCTGCAATTTCGAACCCGACGCCGGCCTTGGCAATGCTGGTCTACGCCGGATTACAGCGCTTTTCTAGTCTCACTGACGCACCAACAACCGCGTTCGCCCAAAATATGCAATCCGCTGCATTCGCAATGCATAAAAGATGCATTGCAAAAGCTATGCAGGGTTGTTCTTCCTTTTTATGCGGGGTGTCATCGGCCCAATAGTTTTTCGTATGTTTCAGATGGAAAATCTGTTATATCTTATTCTGTCCGGAATTGGACAGCACGGCATGGGACCTGCAATGGGCAATACCGAGGTTTATGGATGGATCATTCAAAGCGATCTCAATGTTGCAGTCACGAGTGAAGTTACTGGTCTTATACAAGAATGTTTGGTATTCGAGTGGGTTGGACCTGAGCGTGCCTTTGGTTTTGGGCCGATGAAAATCCTCTATGTCCACGAACGGTTTGGTGCTTTGGCTGGGGCGGAGGCAAACGCGCATATTACGGCCACTGAACTCGGCAAGCGCGGGCATTCGATGGGCCTGCTGCATGGGCCGAGCACGGGCAAGGGCGAGTCTGCGTGGCAGGGCGCCTTTGCATTCCGAGCCCCGCTTGGGTCGGGCGACAATGCCGGAGTCGTCGGGAACGCGCTGCTCGATTTTCAACCCGATGCGGTTTATGTGCACAAGATGGCGGATCTGTCTGTCATCGAGGCTCTGGTGAATAGCGGGCGGCCATTGATTCGCATGGTTCACGATCACGACATCTATTGCATGCGGAGCTACAAGTATAATTATTTCACGCGGGCGATTTGCACGCGCGCGGCCTCATCCTATTGTATCTTTCCCTGTCTGGCATCGGTCGTGAAGAATACGGGGGTCGGCTTTCCGCTCAAGTGGGTCAGCTACTCGGAAAAGCAACGCGAGATTGGGCTCAATCAGCGTTTCGACCGCATGGTGGTGGTGACGACCTATATGCGGGACGAATTACTGAGGAATGGTTTTGAGGCGAACAGAATTGAAATCCACGCGCCGGTGCCGCGCATGGGCGATCCGAACCTTCGCAGCAGCTTCAGTGATCGCAACCTAATCCTGTATGCCGGTCAGATCATTCGCGGCAAAGGCGTCGACGTCCTGCTCGAAGCGCTCGCCCGGCTCAAGACGAGATTCGAGTGCGTCATCCTGGGAGATGGCAATCACAAACCCTATTGCGAAGGGCTCGCCAGCAGGCTCGGCTTGGCCGATCGCGTGAGATTTAAGGGATTTGTTCCGCAGGAGGAACTCAAGAACTACTATCGGGAATGCAGCGTCGTGGCCCTGAGTTCGGTTTGGCCTGAACCGATTGCCACGATCGGTTTGGAGGTTATGCGCTACGCCCTGCCGGTCGTGGCGTTTGATGCCGGGGGTATCCGGGATTGGCTGATAGACGGGCAGAACGGATACCGGGTCCGATGGATGGATCGAGACGCCTACGCCACCCGTCTCGACGAACTCCTTAACAATAAGCCGCTCGCCCGGCAGATGGGTCAAGCCGGACTCAAACTGGTGACCGAACGTTATGATTTTGACGCGTATATTCGCGACCTGGAAACTATGTTTATTCGGGTTGTCGAGGAAAAGTCCCGCTGAAAGGTTCAGTTTCCAGACCAAATGCTTCACGAGGAACAGCGCGGATTCTAGAATCGCAGAAGCTTAAAAATGACTATGAAAATCCTTCGCCGTGGCGACTCAACGCTCGAAGTCTGTAGTCTGCAGAAACTGGCGGTCACCAACGCTGTCCTGGTCCGAGACACCGTCCGGGCGGCGCTCAACAGCTCCATCACCCGGCTCGACATCGACCTTTCTGAAGTTACGTTCATGGACAGCGCCGGTCTCGGAACGTTGATCTCGTTGCGCAAATCCTTGGACACGCAAAAAGGCACCGTGCGTCTTCTCCATCCCGCACCCAACGTCTGCCAGATTCTTGAGATCACGAGGCTGCGACAAGTCTTTGAGATCATCAATCCCTAACCCGTTTTTCATCCACATCCAACAGCTCCTGAGACCCGCTTCAGCCCCATCCAATCCATGAAATCCATCCTCCCGCTCTTCATCATGATCGACGCGATGGGCTGGGAAATCCTGCGCCACGATCCGTTCGGAAAAGACTTCGCGCCCACCCGCAAGAGACTGGAATCCGTATTCGGCTACAGCTCCACCTGCGTGCCATCCATCCTTTCCGGACGCTGGCCGTTCGAGCATCGGAATTGGTGTTACTTTGTCTACGATCCCCGGCGCTCGCCCTTTGCATCCCTGCGCTGGCTGCGCTGGCTGCCCACGGCAGTCACCAGCCGGCGGATTTTTCGGCGTTATCTCACCAAGTTCGTAAAGGTCCAACTCGGTTTTCGCGGTTACTTCGACCTCTACAACATTCCTTTTCGCTTCATTCCTCTTTTTGACTTCACCGAGAAAAAAAGCCCGTTGCAGCCGGGCGGCATGAACCGCGGCCCCAATATCTTCGATTTTCTCACGGAGCGCGGCATCCCTTATTTCGTGACAGACCCCACCCGGTCTGAGGACCAGAACCGGCTGAATCTCATTGAGGCGATCGAGACTGAAAAGATCGACTTCGCCTTTCAATACTGGGCTGGCCTCGACGGCCTGCTGCACGGGGTCGGCAACCAGTCCCCGGAAATCCCCGAAAGGCTCCGTTTCTATGAACGCTGGATTGAAGGCGTTCTCGCCACCGCGAAAGCTCATTATCGCGAGGTGCATCTCTATGTCTTCAGCGACCACGGGATGGCCAACTGCGACGTGCTCTTGGACTTGAAGGCAAAGATCGACGCCCTCCCCGTTCGCATGGAAAAGGATTACGCCGTGGTCTATGATTCGACCATGGCGCGCTTCTGGTTTTTCAATGATCACGCGCGGCAGCTCGTGGCCGAAACACTGCAAAAGGTGCCCGAAGGCCGCATCATTTCGGACGAGGAACTGCGGCGCTACAACGCCTTTTTCGAGGATCGTTACTTCGGCGAGTTGATTTTTCTGGTGAAGGAGGGCGTGCTCATCGTGCCGAGTCACATGGGCGAGCGGCCGATCCGGGCCATGCACGGCTACCACCCCACGGATCCCCAGAGCTATGCCGCCCTCTGCACGAATCAGCCCGCCATCCCCGAGGATGTCACCCATATTCCCCATCTCTGTCGTCTCATGGAAAAAACGGCTCTCCAGGCCCGGGAACGAAACGCCATACGATGACCTCCCTTCATCCAGGCCGGATTATTCATGTGCCTCGACGATTCGTGGCCGAGGAATGGGGCGGGACGGAGACCGTCATCCTCGAGATTTCAAGGCATCAACAACACGCCGGATGGCAGCCGGAGGTCTACACCTCGATGGCGCTAGCGACGGAGCGCCGGGAGACGATCGGAGGGATCCCCGTCAGGCGTTTCCCCTACTGCTATCCGTTCTTTGGATTGAGCGCCCAAGATCGGGCGGCCATGGACAAAAAAGGAGGAAACCTGCTCTCGATCTCCCTATTCAATGCGATGCGGCGGGCGCCCGATGTGCGGCTTTTTCATGCCCATGCGCTGAAGCGTCTCGGAGGCGAGGTCCGCACGGCTGCCCGATGGCAAAGGAAACCGTTCGTTGTCTCCCTGCATGGCGGGGTGTTCGATGTGCCGACGGCCGAACTCGATGCCATGCTCAAACCCATTGAAAACAAGACCGAATGGGGCAAGCCGTTTGGCGCGCTCTTCGGTTCCCGCCGCGTGCTCGAAGACGCCGACTTTGTCATCTGTGTCGGGCAGTCCGAGATGGAGAAGGCCCGGCAGGAACTCACCCACAACCGGCTGGCGTATCTGCCAAACGGGGTGGACTGCGCCAAATTCGCCAGCGCTGACGGCGTGGCGTTCCGTCACAAACACGGCATCTCCGGCGATGCGTTATTCGTCCTGAATATCAGCCGGATTGACTCGCAAAAGAACCAGTTGCTACTGCTCGAGGGCTTTGCCCGACTCCACACCCGGCAACCGCACTCGTTTCTTGCCTTGATCGGTCCGGAGACGCAGCCGGCTTACGCGGCGCGACTCCGGGATTTCATTCAGGCCAATCAGCTGGCGGGCTGCGTGAAATTGCTGCCGGGCCTGCGCAACGACGACCCGGAACTGGTGCGGGCTTTTCATGCCTGCGATGTCTTTGTGCTGCCCTCGATGCACGAGCCATTCGGCATCGTCGTCCTGGAAGCCTGGAGCGCCGGCCGAGCCGTCATTGCCAGCCACGTGGGAGGATTGAAAGCCCTCATCCGCGATGGCGAAACCGGATTCTTCATGGATCCCAACGCCCGCGACGCCGCGGCGGATCTAGCCGGAAAACTGGAACGATTGATCCGGGAACCGGGCCTGAGGAAAACTCTCGGCGATGCCGGCCGCCACGAAGCGCAAGGCCGCTACGACTGGTCCCAGGTCGGCCAACAACTGGAACGTCTCTACCAGCAGGCCGAGGAAAATGCGGCCAGGCGATACGGCTCCCGCTCATGACGAACGATCAGATCAAGAGAAACGTGGTCCGAAGCGCTCTCTCCGGTTACGTTCGGCTCGCAGTGCGCATGGGACTCGGGCTGGTCACGTTCCGGCTGCTCTACCAGGGATTGACCCCGGAACAATTCGGATTCTGGTCGCTCCTGTGGGCGATCTTTGGCTATGGCATTTTGCTCGACTTCGGCTTTGGTTACGCGGCGCAAAAACGGGTGGCGGAGCTGAGCGTGAAACAGGACTGGCCGCAGTTGGGTCGCGTCCTGAGCACCATCTTCTTCTTCTACCTTCTGGGAGCGATGATGGTGGCGGGGCTTGGATGGATGTTCTCCGCACCTCTCATCGATCTCTTCAAGGTCAGCGCCGAGCATCGCGACGAATTCCGTCGCATTCTGATCCTATTCCTCGTCGGCATCGGCGCGGCCTTCCCGATGGGCATTTTTCCCGAGGTTTTGCAGGGACAACAGCGCATCACGACCGCGAACAATCTGAGTATTCTGTCGACTGTCGCCAATTTCATCGCCGTCCTCTGCGTGGTCTGGTTCAAGCTGAGTTTTACGGTGCTGGTGATCCTTTCCATTCTTTGCGTGTTGATCCCGTACGCGTGGGCGGCGCGCCTGGCCTTCGATCGCATGCCCGGGGTCAGGCTCCATCCCTCCTTGTTTTCGCGGGCTACCATGCTGGATACGGGGCGGTTCAGTCTGTTTGCCTACGCCAACACCCTCAGCAATGTGCTTCGCAACAAGGCCGACCAACCTGTCATCAGCTTGATTCTGGGGGTGTCGGCCGTTGCTCCATACCAGGCCGGCGGCAAAGTCGGCGAGATGTTCGGCCAGGTCACCCGTCAGATTGCCGATGTCCTCTCCCCAACCGCCGCCCATCTTCACGCCAAGGGAGACGCCGCGGCGCTGCGCGAACTCTTGGTCAATGGCATGCGCTACAGCGTTCTGGCCGCCACACCGCTTTACCTGGTCACCGCCGTTTACATGGATGGCGTGATCCGGCTCCTCACCGGGGTGAAACATCCCACCGCGGAAATGCTCTGGGCTGGCGAGCTGTTGTTGTTCTGGTATTACTCGCTGGTCATGACGCATTGGGTCTACAAGCGCATGTTCATGATGGCCGGAGAGGAAAAACGCATGATGTGGCAGGGGGTGACCGAGGCCGCGGCCAACCTCGCCCTCAGCATTGGGCTCACCCTCTGGATGCAAAGCATTCTTGGAGTGGCTTGGGGCTCGGTCATTCCCACCGTGCTTCTGGGCTGGGGCCTCTTATGGGGCTGGGCGGCGACCCGGGCCGGAGTCAGCCGCCGGGCGCTCTTTCAACGCGTCATTCTTCGGAATTGGATCGGCTGCCTTCCGATGGCGGCGGTGGCGGCAGCCCTGCGTTTGCAGCCGTGGTGGTCAAGTGGCAGCACAACCTGGCTGCTTCTGGCCGAAGGGGGACTGGTTTGCCTCGTGGGACTGGCGGGCATTTGGCAACTCAGTCTGAATATGGTCGAGCGGGCCAGATTCTCGGCCCACCTGGAAGGAAAGCTTGGCCTGAAACCGAAAGAGAAACCGGCATGAACCGCCTGCCGATGCTCTATCTTGACGTGCCGTTTGAAAATGAATCCGGCGGCGACAAGAACCGAAGCCGGTTCCTTTGGCAGGCCCTTCGCGAGACATGCTCGCCTGATTTGATCCTGATGGGACACCCGCCCACGACAGATCACCCGGCCTGGACTCGGTTCGAGCCCCTCGCCCTGTTGCCTCCTTATTGCCCCCCGTTCCCACGTTCGGCATCCATACCGTCCTTCCGACCGCAAGACCATCATCAGTTTCAACAATTCCTTCGCGAAAAACAGCATCAGGCCGTGTTTGCCCGTTTTTGCAGCGGGTGGGAACTCTGCCATCGCGCCGCCGGCCAGATGCCGCACCTTGCCATGGTGATGGACGTGGACATGCTCTCGTCGCGCCTGGCGGCCCTTTCGTGGGCATCGCAACCCTCGTTTCGCCGGCGATGGTTTCTGTTCGAGAAATGGAAACTTCGGAATTTCGAGAGGCAATTGTTTCGCGAGCCCTGGCTCTTTTTCTTCACCAATCCTGCCGAACTGGCTGAGGTGCGGGATCATATCGCGCCGCACTCGGCTCGGGGTGAGTTCGCCCTGCTCCCGAATACCATGCCCCGCTCCCGGGATCTGGAAAACATCCCGCGCAAGCCCGCCATTCTGTTTTTTGGCAGCATGGATTCCGCGGCGAATATCGATGGCTTCGCCTTTCTTGTGGATCATGTGTTCCCGCTGCTTGAAGAAGATTTGAAAAACGGGGCTCTGGAAATCCATATTGTCGGAAAGAAACCTCCCGCGCACTTCCATCAGCGTCTTGCGCAGATCGGGACTGATCGGGTGAAAATCAAGGGCGGTGTGGATTCCATCGAGCGCGCCATCGCGGAATCGCTCTTTGTGTTATTGCCGTTAAGGATTGCGTCGGGCACCCGCACCCGCATTCTCGAAGCCGCCGCCCAAAGGCGTGCCGTTGTCACGACTCCCATCGGCGCCGAGGGACTCGATCTCGGAGACTCACTGTTGATCGGCAACACAGTCGAAGCGCTGGCCGCGCACGTCCGGCGGCTGATCGCCCATCGGGACGAAGCGGATGCGCTCGGCCTGCGTTTGCATCAACGGGCGGTTTCGCTTTATTCCCCTGACAAAGTGGCCGCCGGCCTGGTGCGCCGGGTGGAGGACTTTGTGAAGCGCAAGAAAGGCAACGCGCCATGAGCGATGCCCCGGTCAGCATCATCATGCGATCCTTCAACGAAGGCTGGGCGCTGAAGGACACCTTGGCGGCGCTCAAAGCCCAGGATTACCGGCACTGGGAGCTGATCGCCATCGATTCCGGCTCCTCGGATGGCTCGCAGGATCTGATCCGTTCCGCTCAGCCCCGCCATTTCGTCCAAATCACTCCCCCGGAATACAATCCCAGCCGCGTCATGAACCTCGGCATGCGGCTGGCGGCATCCGAGTTTGGGATTTTCCTAAATGCCGATGCGACACCCCAGGGGACGGGATGGCTGCGCCCGCTCGTCGAGGCCCTGCTGAATCCGCGTGTGGCGGCCTGTTTCGGCCGGCAAGTCCCGCGGCCCGATTGCAGAGCGGTGTTCGCGTGCGACTATGATCGCTGCTTCGGTCCTCAGCGCGAGTCGGCGAAATGGGACCACTTCTTCAGCATGGTCAGCAGCGGTCTCCGCAAAGAGGTGTGGGCTAAACGCGGCTTCCGCGAGGATCTGCAATACGCCGAGGATGACGAATACACGCGTTGGTGCAAAACCCAGGGCTACGAGATCGCCTACGTGGCGGAATCGGTCGTCATGCACTCGCACAACTACACCCCGCAACAAAGTTTCAAACGCAGCTATGGCGATGCGCGCGCCATTGGCAAGGCGTGGACCGGCCAATTCAACGAGTTCAACTGGCTAAAAACCGTCGCCCTCGGCTGGCTTAGCGATCTGCGGCATGACACACGCTTCTGTTACCGGGAAAAACGCCTGGGCGAACTGCCTCACGCGGCACGGATCCGCTGGCGGCAGCGCCGCGGCAAACTGGCCGGCTTCAGACAAGGCTGGAAGGAGGCCCATCCCGAATGACGCCGCGTTTCACCATCGATGGCAGCGAAGCCCTGGAACAACTCATCGCGTCCACGTGCAACCGCGCTCGCGAGGGCGTCCTATCCGTCGTCCCGGCCGGAAAACTGGATGGGATCCTGCTTGGGGGCGGCTACGGACGGGGCGAAGGCGGTGTTTTACGAACGCCTGAGGGCGACAAACCTTACAACGATCTCGAGTTCTACGTCTTCATTCGGGGCAACGCTCTTTTAGTGGAACGTCGATATCGGCGTCCCCTGCACGACCTGGGGGAGCATCTCTCCCCTTCCGCCGGACTCGAGGTCGAGTTCAAAGTCCTCACGCTGGAGAAACTGAGGCGCAGCGCACCCAGCATGTTCTACTACGATCTTGTGGCCGGCCATCGCCGGACCTATGGCGACGATGCCCTTCTGGACGGCTGCGAACATCATCGCAACGCGGAAGCCATTCCCTTGCACGAGGCAACCCGATTACTGTTCAACCGCTGCTCGGGCCTGCTATTCTCCCTGGAGCGATTGCGTCGTCCCCGCTTCGGCGCCGACGAGGCCGACTTTGTGGGACGAAATCTGGCGAAAGCCCAATTGGCGTTTGGCGACGTGCTGCTCGCAGCCCAGGGACAATACCATTGGAGTTGTCGCACCCGCCATGAGCGGTTGGCCACAATCCATTTCGGTGAGGACCTGGCATGGGCCGCACCCTTAAAGGGCCATCATGCGACAGGCGTGGAGTTCAAATTGAACCCGATCCGGTCCACCGAATCGCGCGAAACCCTCGCCTCCCGCCATGCGGAGGTTTCGGCGTTAGGCCGCAAACTCTGGCTCTGGCTCGAATCGAAACGGCTGGGAAGGCCTTTCGCCTCGGCAACCGATTATGCCTTCAGCCGAATTGACAAGTGCCCGGAAACTTCTGCCGTCCGCAATCGTTTTGTCAATCTTCGGGCGTTTGGCAGTCCCGGCCTGGTTTCCACACGTTATCCGCGCGAGCGTTTGTTTCACGCGCTGGCCCTGCTGCTCTGGGAAAACCAGCCCTGGAAAGAAGCGGCATTGCTCAGGAGAATTCAGGAGGAACTCCGGACCGGGGAGCCGGAGTTTTCGGGGCTCGTTTGGGTGTATCAACAGCTTTGGAATCGTTTTAACTGATCATGAAAATCGTCATCACCGGCATCACCAGTTTCCGCAATCACGGCGTCGAGGCCCTTGTGACCACCACCATCGAGCAACTGCGTCAACGCCTGCCCGGCACGTCTTTTCTCGTGCTCGATCGGATGCCGGAGTTTGACTCGTCCCGGATCAAGTCCCCGGATGTCAAGTTCAAGCTGGATGAAACCATCCGGCCGCTTTACTCGAGTCGGCTGCGGCGGGCGCTCCTGCAGCTCTCCGACCACGTGGAAGCCCTCGGGCGCGAATACCAAGCCACGATTCGAGATCTCCAAAATGCCACAGCCGTCGTCGCATCCGGCGGCGACATCTTCTGCTCAGAATACGGCCATCAATCGCTCCTTTCCCACTTGGCGCCGCTCAACATCGCGCGGCAGGCCGGCATTCCGTTTTTCATTCATGCCCAGTCGATTGGCCCCTTCAAGAACGAATCGGATCGCCGGGCCTTTTTGGCGGTGGCGCGATCGGCGGCGCATATCACGGTTCGGGAACGCATGACGTTCGACTACATGATCGGGCAGCTCGGATTCCCGGAACGCCAGGTCACCCTGACCGCGGATCCGGCATTCCTGCTGAGCCGCACCGATGCCTCCTGGCGGGAGCATTTCCGATTTGCCGGCTCCAAACCGCTCGTCGCCCTGTCTACCAGCCAGGCCGTCTGCAATTGGATGGGCTCCGATTACGCCGATCACTTCCGCTCGTGGTGCCGGGTTATCGAATGGCTGCGACGCGAACTGGACGCCAACCTCATTCTGATCCCGCATGTTCAGGAGCTCTCCACCAAAAACGATGATCGCATTTTGGCGACGGATCTTGCGCGCCACTATCTCTTTGATCCGCATCTCCAGATTGCGGGCGGAGATTTCAGCGCATCGGACTTCAAAGGGATCATCAGCCAGTGCGACCTCGTCGTGGCCGAACGCATGCACGCCGCCATCGCCGGGCTCTCCAGCGGCATTCCGACCGTCGTCATTGGGTATTCCGTCAAAGGCGAGGGCATCCTGACGGACCTGCTCGGCGCCCAGACGGTTCAGGAATCGGTGTTGATTCCGCTGAAGACCTTTCTCGACGCGACAGTGCCGCAACAGCGAATCACCAAGGCCTGGGAGGATCGCGCCTCCATCAAAGCGCGCATCGAACAACAACTCCCTGGGACCAGGCGGCTGGCGGCTCTCAGTTTCGACGTGATCGCCAAACACTTGCAGACCATGCCGGGCAAGAGCATTCGTTGACTTTGGGGTGAGTTGACAGCATCATGAATGCCGTGTGAATCCATGAGGTTCACGCCAAAACAATCCAATCATTTTGCATGTCAAACGCGCGCCTCGAACAAACCCTGGTGTTAATCAAACCGGACGCCCTCAAGAATTCTTTGACCGGCTACGTGTTATCTCAATTGTCCGAGTTCCACACCGGCCTCTGCTTTGCGGGCGCCAAGATTGTGCATGTTTCACGACTCTTGGCGGAGGAACACTATGCCGAACATCGTGACAAGGCGTTTTTTTCGTCCCTCATTCATTACCTCATGGGGCGCATCCATTATGCGGCCGAACCTGGAAAACGCCGGGTGATCGCACTGGTCTATCAAGGGCCCAACGCGGCCGCCAAGATCCGAGCCTATGTCGGCCCCACCAATCCTCATACCGCCCGCCACGAACGGCCCGGATGCATCCGAGCCCTGGGAACCTTGGTTCCGATTGTTGATCCCCAGGGACATGTCATCGGACAAAGAATGGAAAACCTGCTGCACACCTCGGCTGATGACAAAGAGGCCGAGCGCGAAATTCAGCTTTGGTTCAAGCCCAACGATATCCCGCCGCTGATGCGCCCCTACGACACCGAGATCAACCAAACCCACTATTACCTCAAGGACTACCAACTCACCACGGCCTATGAAACCGGGGCGACCTGCTTGATTGCTCCCGGCGATGTCGCCTGGAAGGCGGATCTCGAGGCCTTGAGGGCCCTCACCCGGGGAGAACCGGCCCCCCGTTCGCTTCCCGCGGTTGCCGCCAAGTATCTCATCAACGAACAACAGGAATCCGATGAATAATCATCCAGTGCCACACACACAGCCCGGCTTGAGACCGCCAAAGATCATCCCGCGCGCCCAAGGATTCCGGATTTTTGATCCTTCATGTCAGCCGGCCGGCAGGCAGATGGAATGGGTCTGAGAGCCAGGTTTTGCATGACGGAAACCCCGAAGTCCACAAGCTGCCCCGACTCCCCCATTGCCATCCTGGGAGTGCCCTTCGATAAAGTCACAACCCAGGAGACTCTGGGGGAGATTGAGGCAATGATTCGCTCCGGGCGCCCGCACTACCTGGTAACCGCGAATGTGGACTTTGTCGTCCAGGCAAGAAACGATGTCGAGCTGAGGCGGATTCTTTTTGATGCCCACCTGGTGTTGGCGGACGGCATGCCGTTGGTTTGGGCGTCCCGATGGCTCGGCAATCCCCTGCCGGAACGAGTCACCGGTTCGGGCATGACACCTTTGCTGCTGGCCCGGGCCGAAGCCAAAGGATGGGGGGTCTTTTTACTCGGCGGCACGGAACAAAGCGTCGCGCAGGCGGCTGCCAACGTCCGGCTGAAGCATCCCCGATTGCGGTTGGTGGGAGCCTACTCCCCGCCATTCAAACCGCTCATCGAGATGGATCACGCGGACATCTTGCGGCGTTTGCGCGATGCTCGGCCTGACATCGTGCTGGTGGCCTTTGGCTGTCCCAAGCAGGAGAAATGGCTAAACATGCATTATCGGACCGCAGGCGTGCCCGTGGCCATCGGAGTGGGAGCCACAATCGACTTCCTTGCCGGGACCATGAAACGGGCGCCGGCCTGGATGCAGAAGACCGGCCTGGAATGGATTTTCCGTCTGCTCCAGGAACCGCGCCGTCTCTTTCGCCGCTACGTCACCGACCTTTGGGTTTTCGGTTGCGCCATAATCCAGCAGGTGAACCAAATGCCCGCAACCCGGAAGGCATCATCAATCGCCCCCTCGCTGGAAATCACCTCGACACAAGACACAGAAGTCTTCAGCATTAAACCGCCGGCGCGGCTCACGAAAGACACCGTGGAGGCAAACCAATCCCTCTGGCGGGAACTATCCGAACAACCCAGGGACGTGCTCTTCAAGGCAGGCAGCATCGAGACTCTCGACAGCACAGCAATCGGATGGCTCATCCGCCTGCGGAAAGTCCTGCGAGAGAACGGCAGGCATCTAATACTGATAGAGTATAACCGGGTGCTGGATCGAGCCTTCGAGTTAATGAAACTCTCCGGGTCTTTTGACCGGGTTCCGGACGTTCCGTCGGCCTTCGCGCTGCTGGCGGCCCGCCGCCGGGAATCCAACGTCCGGGCCTCCGCGGGTCGGACCCAAACGGAAGCTGCGATTGCATGGCAGGGAGAAATCACGGCATTGAATGTCGATAAAGTCGCCCGAGCCACCGATGCATGCCTGACTCACGTGTCAGAGCGGCTCGTCATCGACCTGTCCGCGGTGCGTTTCATCGACAGCTCCGGCATTGGGCTGATGGTTAGGCTTAAAAAGCAGGCGCGCGCCCGGAACATCGGGCTGGCCTTTGTCGGTCCCAGCGAGAACGTGCGCAATGTCGCGCGACTGTTGCGGCTGGAGGATGCTCTCTTTAACATCAAACCATGAACATTGGGCTCTCCACCACGATGATCCAGAGGGGAAAGTCGGGCGTCGCCCAGTATGTTTTTGCCCTGGTCCGAGCCCTGCTGTCCGAAGATCATTCGCATCGTCTGCATCTCTTCGTGCTCGAAGACGACCTGCCGCTGTTTGATTTCGTTAAGGAACAAGCCCGGAAAATTCCCGTCCCGGAACGCTGCCGATCCGCGGTGAAGAACATTCTCTGGCACCAGCTCAGGCTGCCCGCCCTTGCCCGCCACCTCGACTTGAATGTCTTGCACATCCCTAGTTACCGGCGGCTGCTCTGGCGCAAGCCCTGTGCCCTGGTGGCGACCATCCACGACCTCGCGCCCTTCCACGTTTCCGGCAAGTACGACCCGGCCCGCATGTTTTACGGGAAGGTCGTTGTGCGACATTTGGCCCGGCGTCAGGATGAAATCATCGCCATCAGCTCAAACACCGCCCACGATATTGAACGGTTCTTTGGAATCCCAAAGACTCGGCAAAATGTCGTCCTCAACGGGATCGACCCCGACCGCTTTTTCCCGAGTGACGCCGCCCAGGCCAGGATCGAAGCCGCTTCCCGATGGCGTTTGACGGAGCCTTTCTTTCTTTACATCTCGCGTCTCGAGCATCCTGCCAAGAACCACGTCCGATTGATTGAAGCCTTTAGCACCTTCAAGGCCGCAACACGCTCCTCCTGGCTTCTGGTGCTGGCCGGCAGTGACTGGCACGGCGCGGAAGCCATTCGTGCCGCCGCCCAGACCTCCCCGTGTCAGGCCGATATCCGGTTTACCGGATTCGTCGCGGACAACGACCTGGCCACGCTTTACCGTGCCGCAGGCGCTTTTGTTTACCCATCGCTTTTCGAAGGCTTCGGCTTTCCCCCGGTCGAAGCAATGGCCTGCGGCTGTCCCGTTATCAGTTCTCCGCGGGGCTCCCTCGAGGAAGTTGTGGCCCAAGCCGCCCTCGTGGTCGATCCCGAGAACGTTGCGGACATCGCCAAAGCGCTCGAACGCTTGGCAACCGACCCGACATGCCGGAAAAGGCTGATTGAAGCCGGATTCCAAAACGCTCGGCGCTTCGACTGGCGGCTCAATGCCAGGTCAGTCCTAAAGGTCTATGAGCGCGCGGCGCGCCGATCGCTGAACGTACGGTATCCATAGCTTTGGGATAGGAACGCGCCAAATCAGATCGAATTGCGCTGGCCCTCGATCCTCGAAAAAATCAGGTTTCCTGCATGGGATGCATCGTTCTGCCTGCGGCCATGACACGTCATTGTCATTGCCAATCCGACTGGTTTCTGATTTGTTGGAGACCATCGCGGGAGAGGCAGTCGTCTTGTTCTAAAAAGTGAGCTTGTGCCCCGGCCCAAAGAAGTCGGTCATCGTTAGCCAACGCATAACTTCAGAAAACCTATGAACTACACTTCAGCCCCGTTCAAACGAAACATTCACCGGATTGCGCTGTTCGGAGTCGTGGCAGCCATGTTCTTGTGCCCTAGGATTCATGGCCAGTCGATTCCGAATCCCAGCTTCGAAGCGGATTCCTTCGCCGTGGCCCCAGGCTACGTCAGCGATAACAGCCCCATCACCGGCTGGACGGATGACGCGCCATGGGGGGCCGGCCTGAATCCTGCCGGTGGCGTCAGTCAGTTTGCCGATAATGGAACCATCCCGGATGGAAACAATGTAGCCTTCATCTCCGGAGGAACCACGTTAAGCACGACCATCACAGGTCTGACAGCCGGAAAAACCTACAAGGTCACTTTCCAAGCCAATGCCCCCACCAGCCAGGCGCCGGTTCTCCGCGCGTCGATCGATGGCCAGGAGGTCTTGGCCGTGACGGTTTACCCCGCGGGCGACACCGGGCCTTATGGTTATCTGGCATTCGAGTTCACCGCCGCGGCGGCCTCGGCAGCGATGAGTCTGTTCAATGATGCTGGCAGTGACGTTGCCCTGCTGGTCGATAACTTCAAGGTGGCCCTGAGCAGCGGCAAATGGACCGTCACCGAGTGGGCCGATGACGCCACGATAGGTGTGGCTGCAGATTTCGTTTACTCGCACGCCTACAGTTTCGGAAGCGCCGCCAACCTGGTCATCAACGGGATTCCCTTCACCGGGGTGGCTGGAGCAAATCCCGCGGTGGCCGACAAGTTCTCCACGGCGTTCATGGGCAATGTATTCAACAACGACGCCAACACCGTGACGGGAGACGGCGCCGCCCTGGCCAGGGATTTCGTTTATTCGGGCGCCAATGTCAGCGCCGGCAGTTTCCAGAGCATCACTGTGAAGGGCTTGACCCCGGGAACCGAATATGTGGCGTCGATCTACTCGGTCGGGTTCGATAGCCCTGGACCGACGATTCGCTGGGCTACGATCAGCGTCGGAGAAGACCGGTTGACCATCAATCAAGACCAGTTCGGCAACGATCACGGGATCTGCATGTCCTATCGCTACACCGCCGATACCGAAGGAACCGTGGTCCTCAAATTGGCACCAGTGAATCCGGTCAATGTGAGCATTCACATTTACGGTTTTAGCAACCGCGAGGCGGTCAGTCGCAACGTCGCCCCCTCGATCTCTCAACAACCCGCGAGCACGACGGTGGCCCAAGGTGTGCCGGTCGATTTCGCGGTTGCAGCCACCGGTTTCCCGTCGCCCACGTATCAATGGCGATTCAATGGGGCCAACATCACCGGGGCCACTGCCGCTCATTACCGCATCGAGTCGGCTTCGAGCCAAAACGCCGGGCAATATGACGTCGTCGTGGCCAATTCCATGGGATCGATCACCAGTGCCGAGGCCCGCCTCACCATCGGCCTTCCGATGAACAACCCGAGTTTTGAGGAGGACTCCTTTCTATCGTGGCCTGGCTACAGCGGAGACAACGTCGGCAACGCCAACACTCCGCCAGGCCCCAACATTCCCATCACGGGCTGGACCCAGAGCGATTTGGCGGGGAGCGGCATCAACCCGATCTCGAATGGAGAAAGCCCGTTTGCCGATAACGGCATTATTCCCAACGGCAAACAGGTGATCTTTATCCAAAGTGACAGCACGATCAACCAAACCGTCAGCGGCCTGACCGCAGGCTCCCAATACTACGTCCACTACTACGAGAATTCCCGCACAACCGTCACGCCGTCTCTGGAAGTCCAGATCGACACAACGACTTTGATCCCGGCCCACGCCGTGCCCGCCGTCCGCGGCAGCAACCCTTATCGCGAAGTCTACAGCGATGTGTTTACCGCTTCGGCGGCCTCCATCGATCTTGCCTTCGCCAAAAGCAATCCATTAGGCGGCGATTCCACAGTGCTCATTGACAACGTCGCCATCGTGCCAGTGCCCCCAGGAACCACCCCTCTTATCGTCCGCAATCCGGAAAACCGCCAGGTGGTTGTGGGTGACACAAACACGTTTTCCCTCCAGTTCGTCGGCAGCCTGCCGGCAACCTATCAATGGCTGAAAAACGGCAGTCCCATCTCCGGTGAAACCGGACCAACCCTCACCCTGAAGAATATTCAAACCACCGACGAGGCCGATTACTCCGTGACCGTCAGCAACACCGGAGGAACCGTGACGAGCGCGAGCGCCCATCTCACCGTTATCAGTATCGTTCCAACTGTTTACGGCACCGGCCTGGCTCCCAACAGGAGCCTGCTGGCTGCCGGCGAGGTCGATCCGCACTACCGGATCACCACCAGTCCCGACCTGGATTTCCCGGGCCCTGACGCGTTGGTGGTCAACGATGCATGGCCAGTTCAAGCCGGCGTATGGCTGCTGAATGGACCCGATTCCAAATGGATCGCACCCCAGGCCGATCAAGCCACCGGTAATGCCGAAGGCGACTATGTCTACACGACCACGTTCGACCTCACGGGCTTCGATCTCAGTCGAATCAAGCTGGCTGGTGCCTGGGCGGTTGACAACACCGGAACCGATATTCTGCTGAACGGGAACAGCACGGGTTTCACCAGCGCCGGGTTCGACAGTCTGACGCCGTTCACCATCACCAATGGATTCGTCCCCGGGGTAAACACCCTCGTGTTCAAGGTGACCAACTTGCCGGCAACACCCAATCCAACGGCTATCCGTGTTGACCTGAGAGGCATCATTGTTACCAGCCCGCCCGCCGAAGCCAAAATCGAGATCAGCCGGAATGGCGCCACGATCACGATCTCGTGGGCGGCCACACCGGCTGGCCAGGAACTCCAGTCGGCCGCCGATCTCAACGGGCCGTGGACCGAAGTCCCTGGCGCGGCCAGTCCTTACACCGTTACTCCCACCGGCGCAGCCATGTTCTTCCGCACGGTGCGATAATCGCCCAATCTGAATCCGCCACGACGGGGCGCTGTCCGATCGGGACTGCGCCCTGTCTTATTTCACCAGGCGAAGCCGGTAAAATCGGCAGGCCTCATCGGCTGCCGGCGTAGTCAATTCCGATGGGGTCTCAGTCAGTAGCCCGGTCTGGACTGTGCTCCAATGCTCCAAGTCCACGCTGGATTCCAATTCATATTTCTGCGTGGCTGTTCCCCTGACCCGCAGGGTCCATTGACCTGACTGCGGCTTGGTCACCAACTCCAGGATTGCCTGAGGATCGAACTCTCTGTCCGCCTCGATCATCACCGTTGACCTGGTCGGAGTGCCGAGGGCCGCTCCCTCAGGAGCATTTTCCTTCAGACTTAAGACGAGTTCAAAGGCCTCACTGGATTCCGGGATGTCATCCGCCAATACCGGGAGGGTGAAAATCCTGTTCAAGTTATTGTGGTTAAACCGAATTTCGAAAGGCGCGGCCACGAAGTCTATTCCCGCCACGGCGCCACCGGAAATCTCGGCAGGCGTCACCACAACAGAGACGGCGCCTCCACTGCCCCCGCTCCGCGTGATTGCTGCGGGCACTTCGAAGGTTCCATCCTCACGCACCCGGTAACTCCCGGCGGAAAAGGCAAAAGTCCCGGGGGAATCGTTGTCCACAATGGCAAGAACCGCATTGGTCTGTCCTCCAAGAACCGCTCCATCCGGCACGCCGGCCGGCAATGACAGAGTCAGGAGAACCGTCTCCTCGCCTTCCGGCAGTGGATCATCGTAGAGCACTTCATTCAATGGAATAATCTTCCGGATCTCTCTGTCCCCAAAAACGACCTCAATCTGGCGGGACCGGTAATCTTCAGAGTTGAAGGTCGCAGTCCCATCGGACAGAACAACGTTTACGGTGACTTCCCCCTTGTTGCCATCACGCCGGCTGATCGCGAGTTCAAACCCGGGGACCGAATTTCCATTCTCGATGCCGCGAAACAGATCGCCGCTGAAACCAAATGTCCCCGGTCGGATCTCGCTGTCGCTCAGATCTCCGACTGGGGCGTTTGATACTGCCGTTTTCAAAGCCTCGCCGATGTAACCCGCGACCACGTCGTCGATCGTCTGTCTTCCGCTGGCGGCTTCCTGAAGAAACTGCGCAACAGCGCCCTGTGCAACGCCCTGAGCTTGAGCGAGACTTCGGGCTGCCACACTGCTGCTGGCGGATTCCCGCACCAAACGAGCCTTCAATTGGTTAAGGCCCGCGACGACAACAGCCGCCCCGTCCGTCACATAGTCCGGAAGATCCCCGTCGGTCGCCACCACAACCCGGGTGATGAACTCCGCGACCCGTTCCGAGTCTTCCAGGTTCAGAACGCCGTTTTCCTGGGCATCCGCGGCCAAAATCCGCACCGCCACCGGCGTGACGACGGCCGCACCGCCCGGATGGCCGGCGCCAGCGGCCACCAACATGCTGACTTGCACAAGCGTGTCCTGAACCTCAGCAATCGATTTCAGGATCGGAATGGCCGCGGCATCGTTGTTCAAGGCCCCAGCCATCGGATCATAATCCATGAGACTCACTTCGTTGGTGATGCTCATGGCGGTTTTGACAATATCATGCGCTCGCTGGATCGGCATGCCCGGATTCCGATCGAGCACAGCTTGAATCAGTGTCGTGAGGGCGTGGACCACCGCTGAACCCACGGGAGCCATTAGGGGAGTTCTCAGCGGCAGTCCGGTGGCGATATCCCTGCCATTCAGCAGCAACAGCCGGCCTTCCTGGGGATCCAATTGGCCACTGCGATCAAGGTCGAACTGGCTGACATTCATCATCAGGTCAAAGTGGCCGTGTGCGTCCGTTTGCGTAAACGGCTCATTGTCGTTCAGGGCATAATCCCCATTCTGGTCAAAGAAAACCGTTGAATCGGCAAGGTACCCATCCAAGCCTCGTCCGCTGAAGGTCCGGTTGACCGCAAGGAAAGCAATGCCACTGGCCACCGAGTTAACGGCGTTGCTTACGATGACGTCGTAGCGCCCCCCATGGGTTACTTGGACGTTGCTAATAACGAGGACACTGCTCGTCGCTCCCGGCAGAAGGGTTTCGTTGAATCGCCACTGGTAGTCGATCGGTGCCTCGCCTGTTGCCATAACGCTGAATGTCACATCGGCCCCGACTCCAACGGATTGGCTTTCCGGCTGCCGCACAATCGTGACCGGATCGGCCTCGAGAACGACCACCTGAAAAGTCTGACTGACATTGGTGAAACCATCCCCAACCCAGAGGGTCAACCAGTTCGTACTGGGTCCCTGCACCTCCGTGGGTGTCCAAGTAAACAGCCCGGTTGAGCCAACACTCGCGCCAGAAGGCGCGTCATCAGCCAAACGATAAGTCAACGCCTGCGCCGGAAGATCGCTGTCAACGGCCCTTGCGGTAATGCTCAGAAGGGCCCCCTCACGTATTGTCTGATCGCCAATTGCCGCCAATAATGGCGGTGTATTCACTTCATTCACCACAATTTGAAATGTTTCGCTGGCGATCGACATGCCGTCGCTCACGCGGATGGCGCACCGATGGGTCGCAGGCCCTTGCGATTCCGCAGGAGTCCACGAGAACAGGCCATCCGGGCTGATGCCCGCTCCAGCGGGCGCCCCTTCCTCCAGGCTGAACCTCAATGTTTGCACGGGAAAATCATTGTCTCGGGCTGTGGCGGTGAAGCTCAACCGTGCGCCCTCGTCAATAACCTGAGGACCCATCCCGGTCAGCACGGGCGGCGAATTCACCTCGTGGACTACAATTTGAAAGCTTGCGCTGGTATTGGTCACCCCGTCACTGACCCAAACAGTCACCAGGTTCGTGCCGGGTCCCTGCGCTTCGGTGGGGATCCACGTGAACAGGCCGTCCAGGCTGATCTCCGCTCCAGGTGGCGCGCCATCGTCCAGACTAAATCCCAATGGCTGCGCCGGAAAATCGCTGTCTTCGGCCGTGGCGATGAAACTCAATAGGGCGCCCTCGTCAACAACCTGATGGCCAATCCTTGCCGGCACGGGCGGAGAATTCACCTCGCGGACCACGATCTGAAACGCCCCGCTGGTGTTCGTCATGCCATCACTAACCCGCACCGTCAGGAGATTCGTGCCGGGTCCCTGGGCTTCTGTGGGAGTCCAGGTGAACAGACCGTCCGAGGTCATCGCCGCCCCGGCGGGCGCCCCGG
The DNA here is from genome assembly GCA_022709905.1 of Verrucomicrobiota bacterium. Lineage (GTDB taxonomy): Bacteria > Verrucomicrobiota > Verrucomicrobiia > Limisphaerales > UBA1319 > JAKLHY01. Next base: position 137,539 of record JAKLHY010000007.1, read on the forward strand.
CATCCAGAGTGAATACCAGAGCTTGAGTGGGCACGTCGTTATCGGTTGCCGACACGTTAAACCGGATCGAGTCTCCTTCACTGACGGTCAGATTGTCCAAGGGCAACAGCACTGGCCGATGATTCACAGGCTCTGGTTCTTCATAGAGTGAAATCATCTCCCGGGTGGACAAGGCATGATCAAAAAACCGCAGATCATCCAAGGCCCCTTTAAATCGCTCCGAGGTCAGCGCGTCCGCCTTTGCGCCCAGGGTGACCGGCAGATTATTGGCCACCACGTTCCCGGTGGCGTTCTGCGAAGACACCAGCGTGGTGTTCACATAAAACTTGATCTCGCTGCCGTCGTAGGTCAGGACCAACAAATCGAACTTGTCACCACGAGGGGCCGCAGAACCCGTGCTGTAGAGCTTTCCTCCAATGTCCCACTGGCAGTAATATTTGCCATCGGGCCCCGTGCGGATCAGAAGGGCGACATTGCCCCCGCCCGAATGCTTCGAGATAATGTCCTGGAAAACGCCTGTGTTCGGTAAAGCCGGTTTTGCCCAGATGGCAATGCTGATATTGGTGCGGGAGGGCCAGGCAAAGGACGGAATGGTGATGTAACCGCCGCCTCCGAGATAAGCCGCAGTGCCCGCCCTGCCGAACCGGTCAGCTGTCTGAGTCACACTATGATAAGTGCCATCGCGCCCTGCCGACCCATAATCCTGCGCATCGCCCTGAAGGGGATACCAGGCGAAGGTTCCCGGAAGCATAAAGGGTCCCGGTGATCCCGGCACCACCACCCGTAGCGTCTGGCTGGCGGTGCTCCAATAATCACTGACCTGGATCGTAATCAGGTTGGTCGTCCCCCCTTGAAAGGCGTAAGGGGTCCAGGTGAAACGCCCGTCCAAGGTTATCGCCGCCCCAGCCGGCGCCCCCGGTCCCAATCGGAATGCCAGGGGTTGAGTTGGCGTATCCAGGTCGGTCGCGCTGAGAACCAGGCTCAGCGTGTTGTCCACGTCAACGGTTTGATCGTCGATGGGTGACACGACCGGAGGGTGGTTTTGCAGCCCGTTCAGTTTATCGGCGCGAAACAAGGAAAAGCCCGAGCTCCCATCCGCCACACAAATCAGGTTGCCCGCCACCATCACCCCTTCGCCTTGGCCCCCCCTCCAGTTCTTCATGGTCCAGGGGAGCTTCGGATCGCTTAGGTTCAACATGAACAAACCTTTTGACCAATCACCAAGGAATGCAAATGGCCCAGCGACGGCCGCACATTTGGCAAAACCTGATTGCAGAGACGACTGAAGAATAGGTTTCAACGGATGGGTGATATCGAAGCTCAACAAGCCGCCGCTTTCGTCGGCGACGAGCAGCAAATTGTTTTCCACCGTGACACCGACCGAAATCCCGGGAGTGTCATACGCGCCCACAATCCGAGGACGCTCGGGATCGGAGATATCAAGGATTTGCACGCCTGAATTCCGATCGGCGACAAAGGCATGGGATCCCGAAAGCGCCACCTTCACGGCCTGCCCCGGCGTGTCACACACTCCCAAAACCCGGGGGGACTGGGGAGTCCGGATATCGACAATCTGCAGGCCCCGCACCCCGTCCGCCACATAGGCCATTCCCTCTCGGACCGCCACGCCACTGGCGTCTCCGCCGTTGTCTAACGTTCCAACCAACACCGGCGCCGCCGGAATACTCACGTCCACAATGCGTAAACCAGGTGTCCCGGTCTCCTTCCCGTCGGCGATATAAACATAGTGTCCATCAAAACAGATGCCTTTGGCATATCCCGGAGTATCCAGCGCTCCGACGACCTTGGCATTGGCGGGGGACGAAATATCCAGGCACCGCAGGCCGGCGGTTCCCGCGGCGACAAAGGCGTATCCAGGCACAATCGTTACCGCATAAGCAGTGTCCCCGAGTTTAACCGAAGCGAGCAGGTCCAACTCATCCGATGCCACCGACAGAACAAGCGGTTGGCTATCTACACTGCCATACGCGTTGCTCACCCGGACCGCGTAGCTTCCGGAATCAGCACAACGAGCCTGCGATAAAACCAACGTCGGATTGGTGGCGCCGGCATACGCCTGGGCATCTTTGAACCACTGGTACTGCAGGATCCCGGTTCCAACCGCTTGAACTCGTGCGCTGATCTCCAAACCCGCCACCGCAGTTCCCCAGATCGGCTGAGCCAGAATTACCGGCGCGGTAGCCATGACAAGATCCGCCCCGCTGCTGCGTGTTGAGCCAAAAGCGTCGGCAACTTCAACGCAATAACTGCCCTGTTTCCCGGCCTCGAAGGCGAGAATCGCGTGTGTTGGATTGATTGCCCCCGGAATGGGAGAACCGTTCCAATACCACTGGTACCTGAGCGATCCTTCCCCCTCCGCCGTAACCCTCAACGTCACATTCTCTCCCGAAGCGCAAAGCCGCGAAGCCGGGGGCTCGAGGATCCGGGGCGTCGCCTGGGCGAAAACGACCTTGGCAACCACCAGTCCGTTGTTGGCATCTGCGGCACAGACGAGATCGCCGTCCACGGCGACATCGCGAGTATCCCCTCCCGTCGTCAGATGCCCAATCGTGACCGGCATCGATGGATTGCGAAAGTCCACCAGCCATAGATTGTCCGCCGTGTTGGCAACAAACGCCACACCGCGGGCATACGCCACCCGCTGGGCGATGCCGGAACCCCCCAGGCGATAAACTAATCGCGGACTTCGCGGATCACTGACATTAAAGAACGAAAGTCCTCCGGTCTGATCGGCCACAGCCGCATAACCATCCTTCAGTGAAACCCCCGTGGACCAACCCGGGGTGTCGCAGCCTCCCACAAATGCGATCTGCAGCGGCTTCGAGACATCGTAGATCCGCAGCCCCGCCCCGGCATCGCCTACAAAGACATAGCCCTCGCGATAGCACAGGCCGTTGGCGTAACTGAAGGTTCTCCCGTTCCCCAGCCGTTTGGGCGCAGCAGGATCCCCAAGGTCCACGGCAAATATGCCTCCCCAGTTGTCCGCGATATAGGCATACTGCCCGCCCATCGCCACATCCATCGTTTCCCCGGTGGAACTTAGCTTACCAACCTGGCGCATATTGGTAGGATCACTGATATTCACCACCACCAATCCCCCTCCACGGTCGGCCACACAGGCATAATTCCCCTGGACAGACACTTTCAAGGCGTCACGCGGAGTATCCAGAGTCCCCAACAGCCGCGGAGCCTCGGGATTCCGAATATCGACGGCAGCCAATCCATTGGATCGGACGGCCACAAAAACCAAATTGCTATGGATGGCCACGCCAACGGCTTGGCCACTCAGAGCCAGCCGAACCTGAGACTCAACCACCCCCAACAGTATCGGCGGACTGAGAAGCGTGCCGGTGCTATTGCTCACTTTCAATTGATAGGTTCCGGCTTCAGTCGATTGCACATTGGGCAACACCAAAACTCCGCTATCGGCCCCGGCGATCTCCCGGCCGTTATAGTACCATTGGTATAGTATTGGACCGGTCCCGATCACTTTTGCCTGAAGCACCGCATCCGTCCCGCGAAACACCGTTTGACCTTCAGGCCGTTGCGAGAATTGGAGAACGGACTCGTTGGCATTCGAAAAAATCCTGAGTATCAACAGCCCGCCACCGCCGTCGACGATCGTGACGTAGTCGCCCGAAATCATGACGGCCTCCGCATTTCCATAGGTGGCTATCTTGCCCAGGCGTTTCGGATTTCTGGCTTCCGCAACGTCAAACACGACCAATCCCTCGACGTAATCTGCGATATAGGCGCGCTGGTTTGATACTGCAACACACTTGGAGAACTGGGATGGCGCCTGGGCGATCAACGCCGGCTCCGCTGGATTGTGAACGTCCACGATCTTCAATCCGCCCTTTTCATCGGCCAAATAGGCCAGACCATCGGCCACAGTCACTTCGACCGTGATTTGGTCGGTATCGTAACCGCCAACGAAAAGCGGATTCGTCGGATCGGACACATCAATGATTTGGAGCCCGCCTTCGCGACCGGCCAGACCAATATAATGATCCCACAGCGTCAGCCGCTCAGCTTTGCTGGCCGTGATGTGACGCCGGCCCACAATCCAGGGATGGAGCGGATCCGCGATGTCAATCACAACCAAGCCGCTGTTGATATCGGCAGCATAGGCGTATGCGCCCTGTAGAATCACGCCGCGCGTGTCCCCTCCCGTGTCACAGTTGGCCACGACCCGAGGCTCCCGGGGATTGGCAATGTCCACCACCAGGAATCCCTGCTCCCGGGCCCCCACAAAAGCGTGGCGACCGGATACGGCGACACCGATGGTCGAACCGGCGATCTTGGGCTGGGCCAGCAACGTGGGCGCCGACAACGTCCTGAGATCCACAACGGCCAAGGCGCCATCGGCCCCGGTTACAAAAGCCAGATTGTTCGTCAAGTCGGCGACATACGAATAGGTCCCCAACGGCAGACGGGCCACCTCGGCAACCATGGAAACCCGCGCCACCAGGCTGGTGACCGCCCCATAAGCATTGCTCACCACGACGTAATACTCGCCAATATCACCCAGTTCCGGAGCCGCCACGAAATGCGTTGAGGCCGTCGCGCCCCCCAGCAAGACTGAGTTTTTGAACCATTGGTAGGATAACGGCTGCGCCCCGAGCGCTGTGACCTTGAGTGTAAAGTTTGTCCCTTGCTGGACCAGTTGGTTGCCTGGCTGATAAACAATGAATGGAGCTTCATTCGCCACCACGCCGGTTGAGGCATATTCTACGGTCATAACCGGCCCGGGCTGGCTGAAATTGGCCAGCTTTAAGCCAGAACTCGATCCGTCCCACCACCGGGCTGCCGGAGAGGTGGTGTCCGTGAAACTGTTGAGATAGGTGGAAGCACTATTCCCGAGATAAAAGAGATCCCTGGCATCCCCGCTGTTCAGGTTCTGTTCAAAGTGCCACTCGTTGTCCGCCTGGACCAAGGTCACTTCATAGTTGGCATGGATCAGGTTGAAATCCAAGCCTTGGTTATCCCGATTACCCCACTCGTCGATATGCCAAATGGCAATCCCGGAGGCTGGAATCGCGCTGTCCAGTCCGCTTTTGTTGCGGCATTCGAGAAGAAAATATTCGGTATCAACACCGGGCTTCTGGTAATAGTAGAAGTGATTAAAGCCTGCGCCGGGCTCCGCCGAAAGTGTCAAGACACCCGACGGCGTAGTCAACAGATCCGTCAATGTGGCCCAATCTGCCGCCGCCTTGAGATAGGCGCAAAACTGCACCGGATTCTTGGCAAAACCTCCCGAGTTCATCATGCAGAACTGGCCGGCGCCGCCCGTGGAATCGTACCCGTAATCGTAAATATCGGGAAACCGACACACCAGATGCCCGCTTTCGTGGCAGAATGTCCCCAGATTCAACTCGGATCCGATGTGGGTCACTTGATACCGATTGACCTTGGGCCCGCCCGGCCAGAGCTCCTGGGCGCCCACAATGGCCAGAGAATAACTATGCGGCCAGAGCCCACGACTCCATACGCCGCTGTGACCGCCCGCGTAAAAAACATTGCAGGCAAAGACCTCCCCCGAGGCGTTCAGCGTCAGCCCCATCAGGGCCGGCTTGATCTCGGTTTCAAAGCTCGGCATGCTTTTCAAAACGTCGATCGCATCTCGGATCAAATAGTTCCCCTGCTCGCCAGACCCCTTGCCGGGGTCATTGTACCAGCTCTTCGGATGAATCCGATTGGGAATCCGGATGTAAGCTGTGACCACGTTTTGGTAATCCAGTTTCCCGTTCGAGTTGTAATGGTAATATTGACGCACGGATCCCCAATTACCATACCCCGCATAACTCGCGCCGTTGCAGAACTGGTCAATCTCGGCTCGCGAGATCGTGGCCGTGTCATCGTCAAAATCAATCAGCAGACAAAGCGCAACTTTCGTCCCTAAAGTCGGATGATGCGGCAGCCCCAGTTTTCCAGCTCCCCTCGAAGGCGAGCTCGCCCGGTGCAGACCCAAAGGTTGAATCCCCATCTCCGCATTCCATCGGGTCCGCAAACCCTCCACCTCTCGGCGGATGATCTCCGATCTCAACCGCAGATGCCTGGGCAATCCCAGATCCTCTCCGCGCCTCTCCTGGATTTGAATCCCAGTCGACACCAGTTCATCCCCCGAAGCGGAGAGACGGGCGTAACAGTATGCGCGTCGCGCATCGTCAAACACAACGGTAAACCCATCCAAAGACTCAAAAACCGCGTGAAAATCGTCCCCTTCTCCCCACACTTCGATCCTCGTGCCATCGGGCTGGATATATTGGCACTTGCCGGAAAAGGGGGCCGCTGATGTCCACCAAGACATCATCAGCCCTAGACCCCATCCAAGGGCCCAACAAAGTCCCGTCCGCAACCTTCGCCCACTTCCCACCCGCTTGAGGTATGGCAGGCAGTTCTGAATCTTGGTTCGCATCATAGGTGTAACTCTCCCCTGGCACGAGTTGGGGTGCGTGGAAAAGCAGAACTGAGGTATCACCAGACCCGGATGGTTACAGAGCCGGGTTCGGGTTTTTCAAATGGACCGGGTGTGGGATTGGATTGGCTGCGGCGTTTGCCGTGGTAATCGCGGTCGATGACCAAAGGCGAATCATCGGCGTTGACGTAGGGCAGTTTCGGCACTTTTGCCTTGCCGAGGAGCTTGGTGTCCACACGCCGGGTGACGGCTTGCCGCAAATCCCTGTCCAAGTTGAGGCTGACGTACACCCGGTCGCGATCTTCAATCAGCCGGACGCCGGGATTATGATCGGCGCGAGTGAGAGGATTGTTTTCATGGGCATAAGGTTCGGAGCCGCGAAAGTAAACGTTGCCCCCGGTCTGGAGCGGGAACTCGCGGCCGCTGTAACCCCAGAGGCCATAGCCGCTGATCCAACGGAGTTCTTTGAGGTTGCCCTTGCGTTCGTTGCTGAGGATTTCGCCATTACCGACGAAAATGTTGTTGTAGAACCGGTCATCGCCGCCGGTGGTCTTGGCGAGGCCCGTCACGGTGGTCGTGTGCGGCGGGTGATAGGGTGTGTCACGGGAAGGCTCGGGGCGATTGGTGATCTTGCCAGTAAACAGATTGTGGATATAGGCCCCGCCCTCGGACATGTCGAGGAGGCTGACATTGGAGAGGAAGAGGTTGTTGTCGACGACGAATGGCCCATGGTTCACCTCGACAAAGAGGTCTTCGGCGGTGTTTTCGTAAAAGAGATTATGTGAGACCCGTGTGCCTTGGGCCATCCAATCGAGCCAGAGCCCACGGCAAGTGCGAAAGATGCGGTTGTTGGCAATGACCGAGTCGATGGCGGCATGGAACTTGATTCCAGCCATTTCGGCGCCGGAGAATAGTCGCCGGACATGAATGTCGTGGATCACGTTGCCGGTGACCGTGCTGAATGAGCACCCCAAGCTGCCGACGACGCCGGCTTGCTCGCAATGGGATACGGTATTGTTGCGAACAACATGCCCCCCGATGTTGGCCTTCGCCCACGGAATGGCATGGGCGTGCGCGCGTTCTATGGTTTTGACGTAGCCTTCGGCGGTATCGGCCGATGTGTTGTCGTAGGCATCGCCGTGTTTGCCGAGGGCAATGCCGGAGCATGTGGAGTGGCTGATGGCGTTGTTTTCTATGATCCAGCCCTTGCTCCAGTGCGTGCCGATCAAGCCGATCTGTTCGGCGGTTGGCGGGGCCCAGGGTGTGGCGGCATGGCATAAGGTGAATCCGCGGACGGTAATGAAGTTCCGGCCGGGCTGGTCCGGATAGAAGACCGTCCGTCGGACGTTGATTTCGACGAGTTCGTTATTGGGATTCAGGTTTTTAAACTGAGCCCAGAGGGTGGTCTCCTTGTCGTTCACCTGGGCGAACCACAATTGCGGATTCAAGGCGCGTGCCCTTGCGGTGTCTGTGTGGCGATTCTTGAAAACGAGGCAGAGCGTCCGAACTCCGCTCGAGGGTTTGATCTGAGCGACGAACGAAGACCAGGCCTGCCAATCACCGGTATGCGCCACGGCGCAGGTGCCCAGCAACTCGCCGTTGGGAGTGTCCAGATGGATCTCGATGATGCCGCCGTCCGTGGCGGACGCGGCTCGAAATTCGATCCGCTCGGTGCGGGAGCCCAAGTCGACGCGGTCATAGCGCAGCCAATCGTCGTGTTCGATCCAGCCGACGCACTCGCCGCCTTCGGAACAAGGAGCGGTCTTGACGCCTTGCTGGGCGGCAAACCCCGCTGCAGGCACTCGATCGGCTGTTCCCTCGGCTTTGTTGGGTCGGAACCAGGCCACATTCAGCAAGGTTGGTTGATCGACACTGGTAAACCAGGCGGGCTTTGTCTCGCCCGGCGCGAGCACCTCATCGAGCTTGGCCGCCTCGGTCAGCCAGTCGCCGTTCAGATAGACCGCGCCCGTATGATGATCCCGGCCCCGACGGTCAAACCAGTCGCCCCGGATCAGATCGTTGAAAGGATTGAAACCGCCAAAGAAGGAATTGGGGAGCGTTACCTTCCAGACGTCCTCCTGGACTTTCGTCCAGCCTTGGACGATCTCGGAGCCCTTGATTTCGACGCGCTCGCCCTTGGCAGCCTGGTATACGATGCGTTTTCTCTCGCCTGTGCCGCCGCGCGGGGGATTCACGCGTTCCCGATACGTCCCGGCATGAACCGTGATCACGTCGCCGGGTTGGGCGAGGTCAGCCGCGCGCTGGATAGTGCGCAATGGCGATGCCTTGCTGCCTCGATTCGAGTCATTGCCGTTGGTCGCCACATGGAACTCGGTGGCGCGAGCCGAAATGAATTGAACCAATAAAAAACCGATCAGGATGACGCAGGGCTTCATGCGCATGATTGGAGCATGAATGCCCTATTGACGGCAAGCGAGATGAGTGGGAAGTGAAACGTAAAACGTGAGACGTGAGACAAAAAACGCGAAGGACGACTGTCTTCCGGATTTCTTTTTATCCGATCACGGTTTAATCTGGGATTCAACATGCATGCCATTCCTTTATCCACAACCTCAGAAGAGCCGCCGTGTGAGAGCAGGCAGCCTGCAAGCTCGCGCAGACCATGTCATCTGACCCGGCCGCGTGGATCTATGACACTCCGCATAGGTGACGCGGTTTGGCGCGGGATCCCAGGGACTAGAGCCTTGAGTTTCCTGGCAGGCCTATGGGCTGCGCTCGGGGTGCAGGTGCAGCCGGCCAAAGCTGAGACGCCCTGGGACCTGCGCGCTCTCCAAGCAACTCCAAAATGGACGATCCTCGAGCGTCCGAAGATCGAGGGAGTCAAGGCGTTGACTTATGAGGGGCTTAGCTATCGAGGCAAACCGACGCGGGTATTTGCCTGGCTGGGTCTTCCATCGGTGAAAGCGGGCGAAAAAGTTCCCGCCATGGTGCTGGTGCACGGCGGTGGCGGGACGGCGTTCGAGGAATGGGTCAGACTGTGGGTTAGCCGCGGATATGCCGCCATCGCGATGGACACCTGTGGTCAATTGCCGGTGGGCCATTACGGTCGTTGGTTCCGAGACGACCAGGGGGGGCCACCCGGTTGGGGCGGATTTGACCAGGTGGCTCAGCCGCGCGAAGACCAATGGACTTATCATGCCGTGGCCGACATCATCCTGGCGCATTCCTTGATCCGATCTCTTCCCGAGGTGGATCCCGAGCGGACGGGGATTACCGGTATTTCATGGGGCGGGTATTTGACCTGCCTTGTCGCGGGGATCGATCGCCGTTTCAAATTGGCTGTGCCGGTATATGGCTGTGGTTTTTATCGGGACACCGTCTTTGAAAACAACCTGAGCCCGCTGGGGCCGGAAGCCGCCACCCGTTGGATGGAGCTGTGGGATCCGTCCGTTTACCTGCCAAACGCCGAGATGCCAATTCTCTGGGTGAATGGCAGCAACGATTTTGCCTATACCATGGATGCCATGCAACGATCCTATCGTCTCCCAAAAAGCCCCCGAACCTTGTGTGTCCGGCTGCGCATGCCGCATGGCCATGGAGGCGCCGGCGAAAATCCCGAGGAAATCGGTGTTTTTGCCGACAGTCTCCTTAAGAATGGAGCCCCTCTGGCTCGAATTACAGGATCAGCACTCAAGCGCAACCAAGCGTGGGCGGCCTTTGCCTCGTCTGTGCCGGTGGTGAAAGCGGAGCTGAACTTCACAAGGGATTCAGGGCGGTGGCAGGACCGCCAGTGGGACACTGTGCCGGCTGAGTGTTCCGAGGGGCAGATCAGCGCTCAATTGCCTGCGGGCACGCGGGTTTATTACTTCAATTTGTTCGACAACCGCGGATGCGTGGTCAGCACGGAGCATGCGATTGTCGAGTCCGTGTCGTTTCAGAATCTGGTGACCCAAAGCGCGTGCTGGGTGCTCGATTCGAACGGCAATCGTCTCGGCGACAGTGTGATCCTTACGCGCCGTTGGGAGGGCGATATTTGTCATGCGATCCTCGAGAATCGCGGAACTCAAGCGGTCAACATTGGCAGCGTGGTTCTGTCAGAATTCGCGCACGGGCTCTCCTCTGAAACGCCGGTTTACGGCGAGGGCTTCACCATGCTCAGCCAGACGGGCGGCACTTTGGGCAAACCGGTGGACGAAGGTTTTTTCACCGATCGTGACCATTACAAAATCCCGGAACCGGATGGCCGCCGAACAGTCTATGGTGTAATCACCCTGCGCGCCGCTCCTGGCCGTTGCGTGCTGATGGGTTTTACAGGCGCGCGCCGATTCGTCGGCCGGTTCGGGTTCGATTCGAAGACCCTTTCGATTTCCTGCGATGGCGAAGGGTTGGTTTTGCCGGCTGGAGCGAAGTGGGAACTGGAGCCGCTGCTCGTGATCGAGGGATTGGATCATAACGCGTTGTTCGAGCGGTTGGCCGGGGAACTGAACCGGAATCATCCCCCGATCTGTCGTCCACCGGTCGCCACAGGATGGTGTTCGTGGTATTGTTTTGGCCCCGGGGTTACCGCCGCTCAGATTCGGGGCAATCTGGCTTGGGCCAAACAAAATTTTCCCGGCCTGCGGTATATTCAGATTGACGACGGCTACCAGCCGTGGATGGGCGATTGGCTGGAAACCGGGAGATCCTTTGGGGGCAATGTAAGCGCGGTATTACGTGACATCCGGGCTGAAGGTTTTGAACCGGCGATCTGGGTTGCGCCATTCGTGGCCAGTCCCCAGTCCCGTCTGTTCGAGGAGCATCCCGATTGGTTCGTGAAGGATAAGGAAGGACAACCGTTGCGCTCGGACCGGGTCGGTTTCGGCGGCTGGCGGTTGGGCCCCTGGTATGTGCTGGATGGGACACATCCCGAAGCCCAGCGATGGCTCGAGAACCTGTTTCGCACGATGCGCAGTGATTGGGGGTGCACTTATTTCAAGCTCGATGCGAACTACTGGGGGGCGTTGCATGGCGGCACGCACCATGATCGCAGTGCGACCCGGGTTGAGGCCTATCGGCGCGGCATGGAATCCATTCGGCGCGGCGCGGGCGATGCCTTTATCCTGGGCTGCAACCATCCGCTCTGGCCTTCGCTTGGCCTGATCCACGGGTCCCGTTCCTCGATGGATGTCAGCCGTGATTGGCATCACTTCGCGAAGACCGGACGCGAGAACCTTCTGCGCGGCTGGCAGAACGGACGGCTCTGGTGGAATGATCCCGACGCCCTCTGTTTGAATGGGAGTGTTTTGGCTGAAGTCCCGGATGCCGCCGGTGTGACGAAATCCATTGGCAAGGCCAGCGAAGACGAATTCCTCTTTCACGCGACCCTGGTTTACGCCACAGGCGGAATGTTGCTGGCCGGCGACGATCTCCGCACCTACGGGGAGCGGGAGAAAAAACGGCTCGAGATCCTGTATCCGCCCACCGGTCAGGCCATGCGTTTTGCGAATGAGAATTTCGACGTGGGGCGACTCCGCTTGCCGGGCAATGAGATGATTGCGGTGCTCAACTGGCAGGATGTAGCGCGGGACTTCATGATACCCCTCACCGGGCGTGTGCGGGTGAGCGAGCTCTGGTCGGGTCAGGATCTTGGGCTGCGCGAAGGCTCTCTCGAACTGCCCGCGATACCGCCGCATTCGGGACGTCTGCTGCGCTTAACACCGACTCGAGAGGATGGTCAATGAAGCCGATGAATCATGTCGAACGATTTCGTGCGGTGATGAACTTCGAGCCTGCGGACCGGCTGCCTCGCTGGGAATGGGCCATGTGGTGGGACCAAACCATCTCGAGATGGCATGGGGAAGGACTTCCGAAGAACTTTCGTCCCAGCCAGGTATTCGATATTGCCCAATGGTTCGGTTTGGATCCTTACCAGCAATTCTGGTTCAGCACAACCGATCCCACAATCGAGGCCACCCAACATCATGTCGAGGGAATCGTCGCGAACATGGACGATTACTGTCGGATCCGACCGGACTTATTTCCATCTCATGCTTCCGCCATTCAGGGAATGTCGGTCTGGGAAGCGAGGCAACGGCGGGGAGAAGCCGTTGTATGGTGCACCCTCGAGGGATTCTTCTGGTTTCCGCGAACGCTGATGGGATTTGAAAAACTGATGTTCGCCTTTATCGACCAAAAAGAACTCCTGCATGCCATCAACCGTGACCTGCTGGAGTTCAATCTGAGCCTGCTCGATCAGATCTTCCGAATCTGCGTGCCCACCTTCATGACCATCGCCGAGGACATGAGTTACAACCACGGGCCGATGATCGCGAAACGTACCTTCGATGAATTTGTGGCCCCTTATTATCGGATCTTGCTGCCCCGATTGCAGGAGCGCGGCATCCCCCTGTATATGGATACGGATGGCGATGTCACGCTGCTTGCGCCCTGGTTGGAAGAACTCGGGGTGCAGGGCGTGTTGCCGCTCGAACGACAGGCTAAGGTGGACGGACTAAGATTGCGTCAACAATTCCCCAGGCTGCGGATGATCGGGCATTTTGACAAGATGACGATGAACCGGGACGAAGACGCGATGCGGGCCGAGTTCGAGCGTCTGGCGCCCCTGATGAAGACGGGCGGTTTCATACCCAGCGTGGATCATCAAACGCCGCCCGGGGTTTCGCTTGAGCAATACCGTTGTTATCTCAGGTTATTGGAGGAATACACCGCGGGTTGATGGATCAGCCGATATTCTCGTTAGGCCCTATCGCGGGGCTGGCATGGGCAGAATTTTGCGGGCATTGCCCGAATAGATTTTTCGCAGCACATCGTCGGGCAGCCCCAGGCCGTGCAGCGGCCAATGATAAGTGAAGAGGTCCCAGTCATAGAAATGTTCATCTTCGGTCTCGAGGATACGGAAGGTGGTCAGGTACATTTTTTTGTTGCGTCCCATATCGGTGCCGTACACCAGGCGGTCCTGATATTGGTCAAAAAATTTGCGAACGGCACGGGGGATGGGAGCGGTTTCGGCATAGCGCGCGCTGATATCGGCGTAGAGATTGGGATACTTGTCAAGGAGGACTCCTAATTTGGAGAGATCGTAGCAGCAATTGGCCAGGTGGCAGGCAACGAAGATAGTTCGAGGATGCTTTTTGACGGCGCTCTCGAGCGTACCCAAGAGTTGGGCGTGAGAGAGGATGTTGGTCTGGTTATCGAGGCGCCACTGGTAGGCATTCATGAGTCCGTCATTGTATGGATCCATCGATTCGTACATCCACATGGGATCAGCCACGTGAATACTGACGGGCAAGCCCAGTTCGGCACATTTATCGAGGAGGGAATCCATGCGGGGATCGTCAAAGTGCATGCCCCACGCGGCGGGCTTGGTGAAGTGCATGCCTTTGCCTTTGTCGCCCATTTCGCCAACGCCCTCGGCCCCCGCCCTAAAACAACGTTCCAATTCAGCCACGGCCGCTGGACCGAAACCGGGCTGGTCGTAGCCGGTATAGTCAAAACCACACCAGACGGAAAACCGCCCCGGATATTTCCTGTATCGAGCAACAACGGCATCGAACTCCTTGCCGTGGGCCTGGCTCAGGATAACGGTTTTCTGGATGCGCAACTCGTCCATGGTGCGCACCCAATCGGCGAGATCCTGATCGGTCTTCGTGTAATCATGGGCGTGCATGTCAATGACCGGGAATTTGGCCTGGGTGATTGGGGTGACTGGAACTCGGTAGATCGAGCGCGGTCGATAGTCTTTCAGCAGGAGTGTTTCGACAGAGGCATGCTGGGCTCCGACTGCATAGGTTCCAGCGACTAACGAGAGAATCAGCAGACCGATACCACGAAGGTTTGGACTCATATAACCAAGCCTGCACCGGCAATAGCCCTTCTGTCAACCGTGCGGGGACTCGCAATCGGCTGGTGGAGAACCCATCCTTCGCATTTCAGATGCGAACAAACACTTTCCGGCGGTACATCCAAAGGAGGATGAGCCAAAAAATGGCGAGCACGGCCAGGTTTTGGAGGATTGGCGCGTAAGGGCTGCCGAGCACCTCGAAGATTTGGCGGCCCAGGTGGGTTTTGAAGGTTCCGCTGACAAAGCCGGGCGTGAGTTGCCACAGGCAATAGAGCGTGATGGGGTTCAGGCCTGCCACAATGCAAGGAAACGCCCATCGTTTGCATCCTTGCCAGTCAATTAAGGCTACAAAGCCGGCCAGCATCAAGGTCACCCAACCGCCGCTATAAATGGCCCACGCGGGGGTCCAAATGCGTTTGACGATCGGGCAGAGATCCGCCCAGGAAATCACGAGGCCAAGAACCACGCCCGCAAAACCAAACCCAGCCAGACGGCTCACCTTTTGGGGCAATGGCAGATGGCTCTTCATCAATCCCCCGGCAAGCAGCCCGAAGATCATGGTGGCGAGCGAGGGAATAAAGTTCAGGGTCTGATACCCGCCAGGATTGAATACGTAGGAAGTCTCGCGGGGAAACAGGTTCAAAAACCACTGGTCAAAGCGGGTTGCGAAGTTCGCGTTCTTTTCCCAGTGCGCCTCGAAGCCGCCGAGGAACGGCCAGTCCGGTTTAATGCCGACGCTGGTCCAATCCAATCCTGGCGGCGGCAATGGATGCAGGGCAAAAAGCAGCCAATATCCAAAAAGGAGAGCCGCGGCGATCAGCCATTGGATGCGAGGTTTGGTGAATGCGATCAGGAACAGGAAGGGATAACCAAGGCCGATCTGGGCGAGAACATTGTTGAAACTCCAAGTCGTCTGACGGCTGCCGGTTGAACTCAGGAAAACAGCCAGTAAAACCAGAACGAGCGAACGCCATAGGGCATGGAGGAACATCTGGCTGTAACGCGAGCCCCGGGCCTGGCGGTTGGCCACGGACCAGGGTAAGGCAACACCGACCATGAACATGAAGGCGGGTTGAATGAGATCCCAGAAATGACAGCCCACCCAAGCGGCATGATCCGCTTGCTCGGCCAGGAAGTTCCAGAACCGGCTCTCGGGAAAATTCCTGGCGACTTGGGTCAGGCCCAGCCCGCTCGAGGCCATCAGCAGCATAATGGCGCCTCGATAGGCATCCAGGGAAAGCAAACGCGAGGCTTTGGCGGGCTGCGATTCTGGAGGCTCTGCTTGTTGAACCGGACCGACTGGATCAGAGGAAGTCGTCATGCGTCATTCTCGTTATGTGAGCGGAACCGGATCTGGGGGGGCGACTTTTCACCCGTCCATCTTGCTTGTTCTTTTTGCATTACGCAATATCCTATGCATCACAGAAACATTCCCAGAACCATGAATCAAAAGTCGTTCTCCTTGATCGCCGTAATCGTGGCTTTGGTTTTCAGCAGTTATGCTGGCGTCGAAGTCACGACCGAGCAGATCAAACCCGCTGACCCGGCCTGGCGATTCAAAAACATCCCTCGTCCATCAAAGATCGACATCGCCACCGGCGCTAAAATCAGATTCCTCGAGAATCCATTCGAGCCCGTTGCTGGCGAGCCTGCAGTCCTTCTGAATGGGATCCTGCCATCCGACAGCCTTGATCTCTCTGAGGAAGCCCTCTTCAGTAATGGCAATCCGGCCGACGGGAAAATCCTGGTTGACCTCGGAGGTCCACGGGCAATTGCGGCCGTGGCCACGTATTCCTGGCACGAATGGGACGTGGACGGCGGTTCTCGCGCCCCCCAGATTTATACCCTGTACGCCAGTGCCGCGGCTGATGCGGATCCGGCCAGGCTGGAAGGTTGGATAAGAATTGCGACCGTGGACACCCGTCCCAACAAGGCGGGCGAAGGCTGGAACGGTCAGCATGGAGTGTTCATCCGGGACTCGAACGCCGATCTGGGAACGTTCCGATGGCTCCTGTTTGCCGTGCAACCAACCCGATCCCCACGGCAGCCGAGCATTGCCCTGACGCACACGCTCTTTTCCGAGATCGATGTCCATTCCATCGAGTCACTGCGGAGGGCGGGCGATGCGGAGATCGCCAAACCGGCCGATGTGGAACATGTGTGGGTCGTGTTCAAGACGCACCTGGACATCGGCTACACCGATACGATCGAAGGCGTCCTGAAGAAGTATCGGGAAACCATGATGGATGGCGCATTGAAGGTGGTGGAAGCCTCGCGCAACCTTCCGCCCGAACAACGGTTTTCCTGGACACTGGCCGGCTGGCCCCTGACGCATGTGCTCGGTCCACTCCAGGAAACGGCCCGCCGGTCGCGTATTGAACAGGCGGTTCGGGAAGGGGCGATCACATTTCATGCCCTGCCCTTCACCACGCACACAGAAACGCAGGACTTAGAGGATCTGGTGCGCGGATTGGGTTACGCATCGAGGCTCGCCCGGCAATACGATCGCCCGCTGCCGATCAGCGCGAAAATGACGGATGTGCCCTCCCACTCCTGGGTCATGCCGACCCTCTTGGCCCATGCTGGAATCAAGTTTTTGCAGCTCGGATGCAATGGCACCAGCGCGTACATGCGCGTGCCCCGACTCTTCTGGTGGGAAGGACCGGATGGCTCGCGCCTCCTGTGCAACTACACGCCGGATTATGGTTCCGGCCTGAGGCCGCCGCGCACCTGGCCAAGCAAACATTATCTGGCGATGGAAATGACTGGGGACAACCATGGCCCGCCAACCCCTGCCGAGGTCGAACGTCTGCGCCAGCAAGCCCAGAAAAACCTGCCGGGTGTTCAGATTCATTTCGGGACATTGGACGATTTCGTCAAGGCCGTAATCGCCGAAAATCCCGATCTGCCGGTGATCCGCGCCGACATGCCGGATACCTGGATTCACGGCTGGCTCTCGATGCCAATCGAAGCGAAAGCCGCCCGCCAATTGCGCCCGTTGGAACCCGCGGTCGATATGCTCGACACACAACTGCGCGCCTGGGGTGTGCCCACGGGGGGATTGGCGCCCATTCTGGCCGAAGCGTATGAACAAAGCGGGTTATTCAGCGAACACACCTTTGGACCGTGGGGACCCAACGGCGGCTCGTGGAACAGCGGCACGCTTCGATACCTCTACGGCGAAGCCTGGAAAGCCGCTTACCAGAAGGGCGCCTACAAGAAATACGAGCAGGCCTTTGACGACAAACGCGCGTTTGCCCGCAGGGCGGAGGCTATCATTCACCGGGAGCTTTCTGAGCGGCTCGATTTGCTCGCGAAATCTGTCAAGGCAGAGGGCGAACGTCTGGTGGTATTCAACGCCCTGCCCTGGAAACGGTCCGGCCTGGTGGAAATACCCGGTCAATCCGGACGCTTCTTGTTCGCCAGCGATGTGCCGGCGGGGGGCTATCGAACCTTCAGGATCCATCAAGCCGCGGGGTCGAAGCCTGTGCTTCAGGATCCGCCCACGGCATTGGACACCCCGTTCTTCAAGGTCCGTTTCGACCTGAAACGCGGCGGCATCGCATCGTTAATAGACAAGAAAACCGGGCGCGAACTCGTAGATATGGCCAGTCCTTATGTTGTGGGCCAATTCCTCCACGAACGATTCGACAAGCAGCAGATGGTGGCATTTCACAACGCTTACGGGCGGCCCGGCTATTCCTGGCCGAAAGGGGATCTACCCGAAGGCGCGATCTACCAGGCTTTGACTCCGTCCTCCTGGACGATTGCCCATCAACACCACGAAGCCGCGGACACCGTCACATTAAGGGCTGTCGACACCCTGGGCTTGGCCAAAAGCATGGCCGTCGTGGTCATCCTGCCGCGCCACCAACCGTATATCGAGGTGGAGTGGCGTGTGACGGACAAAACACCCGATCCGATGCCGGAGGGCGGCTGGCTCTGTTTTCCGTTCGCTGTGAGCAAACCGCAATTCCGGCTCGGCCGTCTTGGTGGACCGATCGATCCCGCCATAGACATTGTTCATGGGGCAAATCGCCATTACTTCTGTCTGAACAACGGTCTAACCATTACAGGAAGGAAAGGAACGGGCATTGGCCTTTGTCCCCTCGATTCCTCCTGTGTCAGCCTCGATGAACCGGGTCTGTGGAAGTTTTCACTGGATTACACGCCGCAAAAGCCGTCGGTCTTCGTGAACCTGTATAACAACGAATGGAACACCAATTTCCCGGAATGGCAGGATGGCTCATGGTCCAGTCGTGTGCGCTTCTGGCCGACTCAAGGCAGGGCGCTGGATGAAGACCTCGTAGTTCCCTCCTGGAATGCGCGTCTGCCCCTGCTGGCTGTCGTCGCGAATGAATCCGCGGGACCATTACCCAAAGAAAAGGCAGGCGTCAGCCTCGATCGAACCGGTGTGCTCGTAACCGCTTTCGGCCAGAATCCCGATGGGCCGGGCACACTCCTGCGGCTCTGGGAACAATCGGGCCATGCGGGAGCCTGCAAGATCCGGCTGCCAGCCGGATTTAAGGCAATGGCAGCCCAACCGGTGAATCTTCGCGGCGAACCGATCGGCCAAGTCATGCCGATCCGAGGCGGAGATTTCACCGTGTCGTTGCGCGCATTTGCTCCAATCAGTCTCGTTTTGAAACCCTGAACCCACAGAAAAAATCCATGAAAACTCCAAGGAATCCCCTCTCTTCTCAGGAACCCAGCGTCCATAAGAACGTGGAAGACCCGCCCTCGGGCGTCATGGCATGCGGCTGTCATCTTCACGGTGCGGGGGCACCGAAGAATGGGCTTTCGCGGCGTTATTTTCTCCAGGGCCTGGGGGTGGCGAGCGTTGCGGCGGGAGCTTTGACGCTTTCGGCGGCCAAGGCCCGAGCCGCCGGTGAACGGGTTGCCGCTGAGTCACCGTTTCCCCGGGGCAAACCTGTGCGGGTCAAACCGATTCTGGTATTTGACGTCCCGGTCCGACGAGACCAGGAATCGTGGCGGAGTTATGGCGCTATTCACACGGTGGCCGCCGCCCGCGAGGAAGCGGCTCGGATTGAAAAAGAACTCGGCGCATTGAAGCAGCAGGCCGAATTTCCGATGGAGATCCACCCGGTGGAACTGCTCGATTCGCAGACCAAGCTCCGGCAGTTGGGGATGAATGACACGGATGTGTGCATTGTCTATGCGGCGGGCTACTGCACCGAATGGCCGCTGAAGGTTCCCATGATCATGTTTTTGCGGCATCGCTCAGGGCCGTTTTACCTGGGGCTCGAGATCGCGCATTGGCGGTTTCTGCGGCAAAGTGGCGATGTCCCGGCGGTGGCCGGTTTCGACATGGCCGACCTGGTCGTGGACAGCCAGGAGGAACTGCTTTGGAGGCTCCGGGCGCTTTACGGGGTGAAGAACGCCAAGGGAACGAAAATGCTGACCATTGGAGGGTTGGAGGCCTACAGTGCACTCGCCCAGGAGCACGGGCCGCGAGTCGCCCGGGAAATGTGGGGATACGATTTCGTCAATGTCACCGACGACGAGTTTGCCGCCCGGTTGAAATCAGCAAGGGCGGACGCGGAGGTGGTTCGAAAGATGGAAGAGCAGACTGCGTCTTTGCTGAAGCTGCCAAACATCCAACTCGAAACGGAGCGAAAATTTATTTTCAACTCCTACATGGCTTTGCACGTGTGCCGGGAGCTTTTAAAGGAGACCGGCGCAAGCAATTTCGGCTTTGCGCGATGCATGGGACCAGGGCAGATAGCGATGCTGGGCACTCCCCCATGTTTTGTACTAAGCCTGGCCAATGACGAAGGCCACACGGCCTATTGTCACACGGATCTTTCCCATACGATGCCTGGAGTGCTCCTGCGGTGGATCGCAAGTCGTCCCACCTTCGTCTGCAACTCACATCACCCGCATGACGGCCTCCTGCTGGTTGCCCATTGCCAGGCGCCGCGGCGCATGAACGGCCAGGACTACGAGCCCGCGACCCTCATGACCCACTACGAATCCGACTATGGCGCCGCATGCAAGACTCACTACCGACAGGATCAGGTCATCACGGCCGTTGTCCCGAACCTCGCCTGCAATAAGTGGCAGGGGTTCCGCGGTAAAATTGTTGGCTCACCCTCCTATCCCGCCTGCCGATCTCAAATGGAGATTTTGATCGACGGCGACTGGCGGCGTTTGCAGCGCGAAATGGAGGGTTTTCACACGCAAATCGTGTATGGCGACTACATCCGTGAAATTGGTTATGCCTTGAAGCAGGCCGGCGGACAGATCGCGTGGCAATGCTACACCTAGCGAGTCTGAGTCTCCAGCCTGACTTGCATCTTAGCGTGTTCCGAGCTCCAGTCTGAAGCTGCCTCGCCGGCCAGATTCATGTTGCAGGTGCAACATGAAGTTGTCCTGCGTCTGGGTTGGCTTTCGGCCCAGGCACGCAATTGTTGAATGGCGACGCCCAGCACGCCGGCGGATCCGCGGAATTGACCGGAGCCACGCGGTTCGTTTTTCAAGGACCACCATTCGTGGAATCCCTGGTTTGTCACGACCCGCTCCACCATAGGTCCCAGTTCGGCATAGGCTTCCTCGATGAACCCATGCCGGATCAACTGCTGGATCATTCGCCCGCCAAACCAGCACCAGTCGCCTCCGTTCTGGTACGAATACGGTCCCATGCCTTTGTTTTTGAATGTGCCCTGGGGATAGACCGGATAGAGCGTCAGGCCGATAGATCCCGCCCCGGCTCGCCGGACATTCTCTTGCATCTGACGCAGCGCTTGCCGCACCTCTCTTCGCGACAGGAGGCCGGCTTCGATCGCCACGGCGGTTCCCCCGTGGTAATACACTTCGGCCTCGTTGAAATCCCGCGGGAATGGCGAGCCTTCGAGGTAAACGTGGGGGATATATTTCTTGCGGCGGGCGTCCCACAAATGCTTGTGGATATTGCGCTTCAGAGCGCCCCGCAGCTTGAGCCATTGCGTTTGACCGGGACTCCGGCCTTCGTCCAGGGCCAGGTAGTCGTGGATGGCAATCAGGAACATGGCATTATCATAGATGTCGATAGCGCGGTGCGAGTGTTCGTCCAGCTCGACCCCCCATTCGTGCTCGGGTTGCACGTCACCCCAATCGGCGGTGGTGGCGCCCCAAACCAGTCCGTGCCGCGCATCGAACCGATGATGCAGCACGTAGTCCAGGGCTAATGCAAGCCGCGCGCGCACACTCAAGCCGTCGATGGATTCGTCCAGGATGGATCGGTCGCGCGTTACAGTCACATATTTGCGGACGGCCTGGATCAGTGAGGATTCCTGGTCAGTTTCCACCGTGTTTTTGTGGGCCAAAAGGCCAGGAACGAGCGTGGATCGGCGGTATTTGTAGCCCACGCCGGCGCGTGCCTCCGGGATATAGCCGTCGACAATATCGCCATCGGGTCCCTGGAATTTGAAGAAGGTCAACAGGGCTTCACGGATGGGGGCGGGATCGTTTACTTGCAGGCCCAATTCGATGAAGGTGTTCAGGTCGCGAATCCAGACTTCGCCGTAACCGCTGCCGGCATTCAATCCGCCAGTCAGGAGCTTCTTGGCTCGGTTCAATACCTCGGTCAGATTGCTGTCCTCCAGGATCTTTCGGGCCAGAGCCTGATCCTTGGCTGACGATGAAGCCGCCAAGGCCCGATAACCATCCGGGATTTCGCTGCCTGCCCAAAGCAGGCTGAGTGTTAACAATAATCGTTTCATCATGGGTAGAATCCTCGAGTTATAGAACCGACTTTTCAAGGGCTGGCGACAACGGTCGCAGACTGACCGGGCAGGAGTTCGACGGTAACGGAACTGGCCTGAACACCATGAATCCTGCGAGGTGTCGCGGCTCTCTCTTTTCCATTCACCACAAGTGTGGAGTGATTTCCGTAAAAGCACGCGTCCCACTTGAGCGGGCCGACGCCTGACGTGTGAACGGCGGTCGATTCCGCGGTTCCGTGATGCAGCACGTCAATTCGATGGTCTCCCAGGGGAACATTGCGAACACCCGCGTGAGGGATCGCATCGGGAAGGCGTGAGACCGTTAAAAATGCGCCCTGCGGCGCATTGGGTTCGACTCCCAGCAAACCCTCGACGATATACCCGATGAGTGTATAGGAAATCTCGGGGTATTCGCGGTCGGGCTGATCGATAATGTATTCGAGCCATTTCCAGGCCTCTTCCACACGATTGTAGGGAAAGAAGACTCCTGGCAGGTAGGAAATCGCCTCGAGATTGGATGGCTTGCCCTGGGGTGAAGCCACGGATTGGGCAATGAAATCCAGATAGGCATCCGTCTTGGGTGAGGGCTCGGTGATGAACTTCATGGGCATGAACCAGCTGTTCTCGAGCCCAAAGTCAGTGAGAACTCGCCCTTGCACATCATAGCCCCGCACGTAGGGTACGGTGTTTTGTTTCACGCCCCATTGGGTGTTGAAGAATGTTTTAAGCGCCAGCGCCCTTTTTTCGAAGTCAATCGCCTGTTGAGATTCGGCTCGGACATTCAGTAAGCGGGAATAGGCCAGCATCGCCTGGTATTGGGAGGCGATGGCATCTCCGGCCTCGACGAGAGGCGACCGGATTTCATTGTAGGTGGCTGAACCTCGAAAGATGTCGCCTGAACCGTCTCCCTCGGCCACTCCATTGGGGATACGGGTATCGTGCAGGGCGATGAAGTCCGTCACGGCCTTAGTGCAGAAGTTCCAGAGGACCGGATCGTGGGCATAGGCGGGATTGCCTGTCCACAAATATTGGCGGTGGCATTGTTCGACCAACTCGAAAACGGCGGGGACTTCGCGCACGAAGGAATGGTCCCCCGCGTAATCGAGCTTGAAGGGGGTGCCATCGAAGTTTAGTGCCCAGAGCGGGTACCACTTTCGATCCGCGTTTGCGGTGGCTGCAAACGCCCGGAGCATGCTCAAATTCTCCTGTTGCAGTCCCAAAAGATGAGCGCCGGCCGCCTGGTGACAGAAGTCGCGCGAATAGAAGGCCGTGCGCCACGTATAGCCCGCCCAGTAGGACGGGATATAGGTTACCATGCCGGTGCCGGAACGATCCCTTTCATGCCGATCCACGACACCGGTTTTGCCGGTCTGGACGTAGGACAACGCCTTATCAATGGCCCATTGAAATGCGGTCTCGAGTTTTTTGTTTGAGGTTTCGATGGACAGCTTTTGAGGGGCGGTGAATTCGAGAGTCACAGGCCCGACCAGGCCGGAGGTGATCTCGCCGTGGTATCGGGTGGGAATGGTGACATAATGGTTTGCCAGCGTGTTATAAACCAGCACCTCGATCCGGTTCTCGCCCGCCTTGATCTGTTTGGAAATGTCCACGCGCCAGGGCGGCGCTACACGGATACCGGCGAGTTGGCCATTGACGCGGACCTCGGCGGTCGCAACCAGTTTGCCGAGATCAAGTGTGATGTCGCGGCTTGCTTGCTCGGGCGTGAGCGAGAAGGTCTTTCGATACCAGGCGCCGCCGGAATAGCACTCCAAGGCACCGACCTTCGACCAGTCACCCAAGGTCGTGATCCCGGGTCCACAATCCAGCCGAATGGGTTCGGGGAATATTCCCGCGCCACGGGCGCCCGTTGCGGGCGCCACGCGCAGGGCGACGACCGAGGCTCGTGTGAGCGGTTCGGCGGCTTCAAATCTCCCCATCCCCGCATCGCGCATCTTGCGGCCGTCCGCCCATGTTTCCACACGGCTTTTTGCAGTGACTGTCATCGCCCGAAATCCCGGGGGAACGACAAACCGGAACCATTCCGGGTGTTGCGCGCCGGCATATAAATCAAAGGGAAGGACCGCGGAATCATCAAACCAAGTCATGGCGAGCGGTGTGCGCCGGGGCGGTTCCGAGGCGACGCCATCGCGTTTGAGGACGAAGTATCCCCTGCCCGCCCGGTCGTAGCGGACCAGGATTGGGTTAGAGCCAGCGCGCAACGTGACAGGCTGGCCGAGGTCGGCGATCGGAGAGCCATTCAAATAAACGGCAGCCGGAGTCAGGATTTCAGACGCGTGCGGTTTTGGGCCTTCGCGAGGAGTGCTGGCGATGATGCGCGCCTGAGTTTCATGGGCGATCGTCGCGCTCGTCCAGAGATAGTAGATACCGCCTTCAGGCTCGGGTTCATACTTGGTTTCGTTGAAGGCTTCGCCCCGTTTGCCGAGACAGAGAAAATGATCGCTGATATTCTCCTTGAGACCGTGCCATCCTTGATGTCCGGGATCGCCTTCCAGCCCGAGGCGCCAGGAAAAACTGTAAGACCGCCAACGATACTGCTTTCCAGAAATGCTGACAGGTTCCTGTGGGTTCAGAGCGGTGAGTTTGGCCAGATCGGCCTCGGGCGCCTGAGCCGGCAGAGGCCCCAGGAGCCAGAACTGGGGGCCGAAATCATAAGTGACCCGTTCCCATCGGCTGTCGTCGAAGTTCGCCGCCTGCGGGGAGACTGTATCGGCGGTCTCGACGGCATGCCGGAAAATGCGCGCTTCGGGGCCGATGATCTTATCGTTAACGGGCAGTCTGAAATCGCCGTAACGATTGTCCATCGTCGGTTTGAGCTCGAACTCCCACTCGCCGTCCAAAGGCATTACAGATTTGAGATTTGAGATTTGAGAATTCGAGGCAGGGACGGGCTGGCCGGGACTGAAAACGATGATCTGGGCCTCGTAATCCTCGAGCGGCATTTCGACTTTCGTGCCGGTTTGGGTTTCCGCCACGACACGCAATGGCCGTGTCTCGCCCGTCCATGGGTCCCACAGCTCGACCCGGCCTTTGGCCCGAAACTCGACCACAGAATTTTTGGGCGCATCCATGACCATGTAGACGTGGCGGGGACCGATCTTGCGGTGGAGCGAGCGCACGGTTTTTTCGCCCTGGGTGTCGGGAGTGAACGCGGCGAGAATCTGGGGCGGCGCATCGGCGGGTTTGGCGAGGCGCTGAGTGTCCCTGAATGTCGAGGTTGCCAGGGCGTCGAGTTGTTTGTCATCGCGTCCGGCGCGATCGCTGGCCAATGGAAGCCCGCCGACAGATAAGACCCGCCCGCCAGCTTTGGCAAAGGCAGCGGCCTTCTCGAGGGATGACCAACGGACGGCCTCCATGGCGGGGAAGATCAGCACGCGATAGGACGAATCCGAGACCTCGAGCCGGTCGTCGCGCACCGTGGCGCGGGCGAGAGAGTCGGCATCGATAAACTCGAAGTTAATGCCCGCCGTCATCAGGGCGCGGGCGGTGTCGAACGCGACCTGGGTGGCCTTGGGACCATCGAGCCCGGCCTCGAAAGGCGCAACCGGGTAGAGCACGGCAACGTCGCAAACCAAGGTGCCTTGGCTGAGGAGGTAGGAGAGCCGGTCGAAGTATTTTAGGAAAACGCCCATATGGTCCCAGTAGGGCATGCGGAAATGATAGCACGGCGGGGCCCATTCCCAGTAGGAACCATGGGTCGTGTAGTAAAGCCCATGGAGGTTGAGCAAGGTGCAGCCGTAGAGGAAATTTTCGCGGGTGGCAAACATCAGCCGCTCGGGTGTGGCTCCCCAGCCGAAGCTGTGATAGCCCTCGAGCCATACGCGCGGCCGGCGATAAAGACTGGCAATGGAAGAGGACACCTTGCCCTTGATGAGATCAGCCTTTCCGCCGGGCGTGTCGTGGCCTGGGGCCGTATACCAGCGCGTGACGCGGAAGTAATCGCCGAACTCATCGGGCTGAAGGCCGCGTCCGCCGGAGTCACAGGCGAAAATCAGGCCGCGAGAGGCATGCCAGAGATAAATGGGCTGGAAGTAACGTTCCTCCATGAGGGTCATCCTGACATCGGCATAATCCATGCGGGCCTTGGGGGTGAGGGGGCCGAGGTCACCCCAGAGGGCCGGCAGCACCTCAAACAGATCGTAACCTTTGCGTTGCTTGAACTCGGCGGCGAAATCGCTATTCCAGACATGCGTTCCGGCTCCGATGTGCAGTTCGTCGTTGAAGAAATAATTCAGGCCTTCGGGCGAGCGATTGGGCGTGGCGTCCTGAAATCGCTGATAAAAATCGCGAATGACGATTTCACCGACTCCCGCAAGGAGGGGGTTGAGGGTATTCGGCTGGCGTTCGGCCTGGAAGGCGCAAACTTCCCACTCGCCATCAGGCGCCGTCCATTGGATGACACCGTTGCTCAGAAACGGCATCAGATCCACTCCGCCGGGTTGGAGAACATTGTCCCTAACACGGTAAGCGCGCGCCCCAATAAAGTTCTCGGGCACGATGATCGTAGCGGTCTGGCCGGACTTGAGGCGTTGACGGGTTGGCGGGAGGAGCCGAAGGGCGTGGAGTTCGGGCTTCGAGTAAAAGAGCTGGCGGAAGAGGTTGGGGGCGCCCGTCCAGTCGAGTGTGTATGTGCTCAGGCCGATGCCCATCCCGCGTTTCCGGCATTCGTCGGCCACCCGGCCCCAGATGCGCCACCAGGACTCGCTGAAGATCGGGGGATCGGCCGGATAAGTAGGCCAGCCTGGAGTATCCTCGTGTGCATAGTTGACTTGCACGCCGCTGATCCCTTTCTGGTGCAACTGTTCGAGTTGCCAGGTCAACCGTTCCGGATCCAGCGGATCCCCTGTCCACCACCAAAACGGCACCTGACCGTACCCTGGCGGCGGAGTCTGGAAGCCCGGGAGGGCGTCCAGATTCGCGGCGCGACTGGGATAGCCGCTGGATTGTGGCGGGGGTGTAACCCTGTTGACTGGATCTCCCAACAGACTCAGGCTCGCGAAACATGCCGCACTCGCAAAGGCCAGCCTCAGGGCGAAAAAAGACCATCGAGGAGAAACAGGGATTTGGTTCATGCCGGGAGTGGGTTATTTTACGGTTTTTTTCTGCGACTGAATCGTCTCACTGCCTTTTCCGTTGATCACGTTTCGGATGCCGCTTCCGGGCTTTCCTCCTCCCAGGCGGAAGGTCAGAAGATGATGCATGCTGATGCCGGGGGTCTCAGGCGTTTCGATCGCATTTTCAGCGATCACAGGGGCTTTTTTGAAAACGTGGTAAACGCCGAGACCCCATGCTTCGTGCACTTTCACAGCATTGGCGACCTTATAGGACGCATAGCCTTCGCCGGTTGGGCTCCGCCATGCATCGGGCGAAGGCGGATCGTAGGGCATTTCACTTTGGTAAAAAAAGACGCGGCCGCGTTCGCCGTTCCAAACCGTCTGGTATTTCTGCGTATGTTCCACAAACAATCCATAGATCGTGACATTATTGCCATCGACCTGGAGACCGGTGTCACAAGTATTTTCAGTCCAACCGACGTTGGCGCCGTGATCGGCGCGCCAAAGCCAGAAGTTGTCGCCAACGACGTGGTCGTTGAAGATGGCAACCATCCGCTTTGCTTTGCCGGGGCCGTAGCCGCCGACGCGGCAGACAAGGTCGTGGACGCAGGTGGGGTTTTCAGCCCGACCCGATGGGCGGTTGGGCAGACCGAATTGCACCATGGTTTCGGTTTCGACCGCGCTGGCATCAACGACAAGACCACTGACAATTACGCCTTCGTGGGCCTCGACACGCAGGGCCGTCTTGCCGGAGACGGGGATGAGGCTCGGAAATCCCAAACCAAGAACGATGGTGTTCGGTCGTGAGACGACGAGGGTCTCGTCGAGGGAATAGAGACCTGGCGTAACAAGGAGGTGTTTTCCTGCGCGCAAGGCGGTATTGATACTGGCGGCGGTGTCGGTGCCTGCGCGGGCGATATGAAAGGCATCGATCGGTATGACGGCGCCTGGGGCCTCGCCCTTTTCCCAGGTCAACCCGCAGGTTGACGCGCGCTGGAAGGGCGGGACTTTCACCCTCCATTGCCCGTTTTGGAGTGTGAGGTAGGGTTTCTCACGAACGACAGGTGTGGTATCGATGCGGGTTACGGCGCGATCGGGCCACTCACCGAGAGGGGGATTGTCACATCCGACGAAGACCATGTTCCAATTGATGCCCGTCCATTCCTTCCATCCGCTATTGCGGGAGAACCACTGTTGCTGGCTTCCGGCCCTGACGACGCCGTCCACCCGGCAATCGGCCATGAATCCGCCGCTCGACCATCCTCCGGAAGAGAGGTGGAGATCGCCTCGGATATGGGTGCGTCGGAGGGGGGCGGCTTGTGACACCGCCCAGACATTTGTTCCGTTGGGCGGTTCTACCGTCAGGTTTTCAACCGCGCGCCAGAAATTGCAGGTCGCGTTGCGATTCATCCAGGCGGCATCGGTCCAAACGGGGCCGGCGATCGTCACGTCGCCCGGCAGATTTCCCAGACCGGCGACATGCGTGAAAAAGCCGACGGGCAGATCGAGCGGGTAACGGCCGGGCTTGAACAGCAAGGCGAAACGACCGGAGCCGAATTGCGCCCGTTCCTGTTGTTTGAACACGGCATGGATCCGTTCCTGGGCGTCAGGCTGGGCCGGATCGAACACGAGCACATTGGGGCCGAAGTCAGGAGTCGATGCCGGGAGCAGGGGGATCGCAAGCAATGCGGTGAGGAGTGAGCAAAGGAGTTTCATGGGCGGACGGGGCTTATTGAGATCTGGGATTTCATCGGGACGGATTATGCCAGCCTTCAGCGTGGCTTGGCAACTGGTTGCTGGGCGGTGCTGAACCGGAAATGGAACAACACGCCAATCGGGGCGAATATCAACCACCACCGAGCCCGAGAGGGCGAGAGAACATAGCCCAGCGATTCATCGCTGGGTGGGCCGAGTAACCGGATCATGAGTCCCGGCCGGGACGCAAGAGATCCGGTGAAAGGTATAAGCCAAGATTTGGATGCGGGACACAAGGGGAGGTTCTTTCGCCCCTGGCGGGGCTTTGAAGGGGGGGGGCACGGGGCGTCGTCGGATCCCACCGTTGAAACGGTGGGCTATGATCGGTCGTCCCTGAGGGGACGAATCATGCCGGACGCGGCGCGAGGTTATTGGACTGGGCATCGCGAACGAGACTGGCGTTGGAGGATGCGGTGCGTTGTCTTCGGTTTGGGGACCTGCAACTGGCCAAGCCAAATACGAAGAGGAGAATGCGATTGCCCGGGAAACCGGATCTTGGCACGATGCGATGGATGTTCCACCTGAGAGGCATTCTTTTCCGGGTTTGTCGGTTGAGTGTGCGCCGGCTAATGGCGATGGCGGTCATGGGTTCGCTTGCCTACATGATCCCGGACATTTCTGGCAAGCCGGCAATGACCGAGCCCACGGCCGGTTCTGTTTCGTCAAAAACCGCTGTGACACCGGCTGAGTTAGGTTTCGAGGAGATCCTGTTTGTTAAACGCAAACCTTACTCCTCAGACCACTACTACACGGACATCAACAATGGGACCAGTCCAGACCGATTTGTTCCCGAAAACGGCATCTATATCTACAACCTACGGACGCGATCAGAGCGTCCGGTTATTACCGCCGCCAATTTGCCCGGAGGCAAGGGCTTGATCGGCAAGATTAGCCTCTCGTTCGACGCGCGGAAGGTTCTTTTCGATTTCCGTGAGAAGCCGGAGGTCGGATTCCGGATTTGGGAAGTCGAAATCGACGGATTGGGGTTGCGGCAAGTATCGTTTCCACCCCGCGACGAGCAGGAAAAGGCGGCGCGATGGGCTCCGGGGTGGCACACCGACGACATCCATCCCTGCTATCTGCCGGATGGCAGGATCCTTTTTTCCTCCACTCGCAACGAACACACCGTGCTGTGCGGCGGATCGTCCCATCTTGTGGCGCCCGGCCTGCACCGGATGAACGCGGATGGCACCCAAGTCGAGCCGCTCACGAAAAGCCCGGTGAGTGAATTCTGCCCGGTGGTTCTCCAGGACGGCCGAGTCATGTATCACCGCTGGGAGTATATCGACAAGGGAGCCCGTGTGGCCAAAACGGTCTGGTCGATGAATCCCGATGGCTCCCGCCCCCAGGAACTCTTTGGTCTCGCCGAGGACACCACCACTATCTACATGTACCCGCAACCGATTCCCGGCAACCATCATCAGTTCGTCTGCGTCGGGACGTGTCATTATCCCCAAGGGGGCTGTCTGGGAGCGATCCTGATTGTGGATTACGGAAAGGGGGTGCGGGTGCGGGGTCCGGATCCCGACCAGGCGGATTACATCCAGGCAGATCCACGGTATCCGGTCGTCAATATCACCCCCGATGTGTTCATTCAGCGTCGAACCGAGCCCGGCTGGTTTTTCCGGACAAGCGATGGTGGATTTGTGCATGACAGAACCGGGCAGCAGGGGCACCTGTATACGCATCCCTATCCGGTCAGCGACCGGCAGTTCCTTGTCTCATTCAAGGTCAATCCCTCGGATCATTACCAGGAAGTCTCCCATGCCTACGCGCTGTATCTGATTGACACCGAAGGTCGACGTCGGCCCATCCACGCCGATCCGCAGCTCTCCTGTTGGCATCCCACGCCGGTGGCGGCCCGACCGGTACCCCCGCAAGTCGAATGTTTCCGAGATCCGCAATACGCCGTCCGCACGCAGGCGGTGTGTATCGTCGCCAATATTTACCAAGGCATGGACGGTGTCAGGCCAGGGACCATCAAGTGGCTGCGCATCAACGAAGCCCTGCCCCGTTATTGGTCCACCGGCAGACGTTGGACACCGTCCCTGAGCAGTTCGGAGTGGAAGGCGGCTCTGTGGCCGCGAGTGCAATGGGGCGTTGTGCCTGTGGAAAAAGATGGTTCGGCCCACTTCCTTGTGCCGGCCAACCGAAGCATTTTCCTGCAGGCCTTGGACGAAAACTTTCGGGAAGTCCAGCGTGAACGGACTTATGTCAACTATACGCCGGGGGAAGTGCGTTCCTGCACGGGTTGTCACGGGCAATCGCACCGGACGACAGTGCTGGAGTCGTCCCACGCGCCGACGGCCCTCACTCGGGCGCCCAGTGTTCCCCTCCCTCAGCCTTGTGATCGCGTGGAGAACGGTGGCGATGGCCGCGCCGGCCAGGTCATTCACTACCCGGCCGATATCCAACCGATCTTGGATGCCAAATGCGTTTCATGCCACGGATCGAACGAGCCGGCCGGCGGGCTCAGGCTGACCGGCGAGCCCACGCTCTTCTACAACACCTCCTACGAAGCGCTCGCGCGGAAAGAACTGGCGGGGCCGTTGATTTCCGAATTCACTTCGTTCCTTCGCGGGGACCAGGGCAACTATAACGGCGCCTATCTGCCTCCCATGAGCCTCGGATCGCCTGCCAGCATGCTCATGACTCTGCTTACGCAATCGGACCATCCGAAGAACGCCAAAGACAACCATTCAACGATGCTTTCGGAAATGGAACTGATGATCCTGAGCCGCTGGGTCGACAGCAATTACCAGTATTACGGCAGCTATTACGGCCGTCACCATCCGCAATGGATCAATCCCGATCCCAAGAATCCGGCGTATCGGGCGGCCGATTTCAGGCGCAAAGCCACTTTTGACGAAGCCATCAGTTCCGTGGCGCCGGAATGGCATCGGTGAGGAAGACATGGAGTTAGAGTCTGCGCGAAAACAAATCCCGATTTTGCTGGAGGCTCTCGGCCGGGCGGGCGCGAGTGACGATCTGATCCAAATTGAGCTGTAAGGATCGAGCAACAACGCCGGCCAGGACAAGCGCCCCAGAGTTGATTATCGAACAACCTTTAACTCCTGAGGAATCGGCGGTTCACCTTGCGATACCACCGCACGTCAGACCAGTTTTTCCAGTAGGGGTGCGAATAGTTCCAGGGCGTGACTCCCCAAAACTTGTGCTCTGCGGCCAGTTTCATGCATTGCTCGCACCAGTCGCGCAACCAGGTCCAATCCAAGTCGGGATGATCCATATGCCACCACGGCCCCCAGGCCTCCGTTGTCACCACGGGAGCGGCGATTTCCTCTGACCACGCCTGGGCGAACGCGCATTTATTGCGCATCTCCTGGACGAGCATCGGTCCGACCGTATCCAGGGCTGCGGCAATCCGATCGGCATAGTCTCGATAGCTGCGCTGACCCCGATCTTTCGTAATGCTGTTGAAGCCGCTGCGACTATCGAAGCGGGGCGAGTGAATCCAGAGGTGCAGTTCAAGGACGTCGAAGAGCTGCAGTCCCAGCGAACGCACCTCCGTGTGAAAAGATGTCAGGGAGTACGTGAATCGCTGTCGTGGATAGCGCGACTGGAAGAAGGGCAGCATTTCCGAAAAAAGACTTCGCACATACTCCATCTGCGCGGATTTCCACTCGAGACGCGCCATGCCCTGGGGATATTGACCGGCTGATTCCATCGAGGAGGCGAGAGATCCAGCCGCGATCGGTTTGTGGGCCAACTCGTTCAACTCCGACTGGAACGGACTGAAATACGGAAATTCCTGATCGAGATCGATGTAAAGCACGGGATCGAGCAGGTCTTTACTGCCGAGGAGATCGAGCGTGCGTGTCCACGCTTTTCGAAAACCATTACGATCCTTGGCCAACGCCTGGATTCGTCCGGGATACTCTTTACAGTCCCTGCCCCAGGACGAGAGGATAACCGACAGGCCCCGGCTTTTCATGGCGCGCATGAACTCAGTCAATTCGCGAGTGACGACATGCTCCCGATCGCGGTCGGACATGCCCCAGTTCGCGAGAGGATCCGCGGGGATGGTGATCGTTTCAGTTTCCGACCTCAGAGCGCCAATCACGAGCGGGAACGCGTCAATCCGGACCGTGTTGAATCCGCGTTCGACCAACGCGTCGGCTGCGCGGCTGAAATCCGGAAACGCACCGCCCGGATAGTGTTGTGTCAGCCATGAGAAGTCCCACATAGCGTTCGTGACACGCGACAGTCTCAGGCCGTCCCGCAAATCGCGAGAGAACTTGAGCGGTTGCGGGCGTGGCGGCGCGGACGCGCTATGTGCTGCGTCGGTTCGAGCGGTGATTGGATAATCGACAAGCAACGCCGTGGCACCGCCCGCCAGGGCGAGAGAAGCGTGGCGCAGAAAATGGCGCCGGGTAAGTGTATTGAGCTGATTCATGGATCTCTCGGTGAACTAATTTTGGGGAGACTGACCGGTTCTCATCAGCCGAACGGGGCCGAACAATCCAGAGGGCAGCAGCGAATCGCCGGCTTTGTAAGGACGATACGTTGTCTGGGCGTATGGTTGGCCGGGAACGGAGGCGTCACCGATCATTCGATTGGGCCAGAGATTGGCGACTTCGATCTCGAGAGTGTTGCCTGTGGATTTTATGGCATGGCTGATCTCGACCCCGCGAGGGGCGGTCCAAACCACGCCGCAGTCGACTCCGTTTAATCGCACCCGAGCCATCACTTCCACTTGTCCAAGGTCCAGGTAGACTTTGGAGTTCCGGTCGGCAATCCAATCTGAGTTGACATCGAACGTGGTTCGGTAGGTGGCGATGCCCGAATAAAACCGGATCCCCTGCTCTGGCCGGCGTGTCCAATCCTCAAGTTGTTCAAACCGGACTTGGGCGGGGGCGCCCATGGTTGGATCGAACGACACGTTCCAAACGCCGTTCACCCGGCCAATTTCCGCGAGGTCAGCGAAGTTAAGCCTGGACGCGGTGGATGCCGCGATCGCAGCGCTGCGTTTCCGTGGAAACACAATGAAGTAACTTTGGTAAGATTCGAACCGCAAGGGGATCGTGGTCAAGCCGCCGGCCCGATTCCATTGCGGAAGCTGCCGGATTTCACCGTGCGCGGGATCCCAGAGTTCGGGATGGCCGGTGTCGGCTCGAAAGCTGGCCGTGGCATCTACCGGCTGAATGGAGGCATTGGCCACAAAATAGAAGTCCCGGGTTGGGGTGCGACGATGGGTGTAACGGATAGGTCCTGTCGAGGCAAAATCCTCCTGGATATCCAGGTCGCGAAGGATGGCAGCGGTCAAATCATAATGCGGGTAAAGCGGGGGCTGGACTTGCGTCGGTTTAATTTGCCACGGGGACATGGCGGCAGCGCCCAGCACTTGAGCGGGCTTCCCTGTTTCGGCGGAGGCATGGGCCGGCCGGCAGATCCATTGTGGGTCGGTGGCAATGAACTGCTGGGATCCGTCGGCGAACCGCAGGCTCAAGACGCCAATCAAGCCGGCAGGATTGGGGGTGTTGCCTCCATTTTCCGCGCGCACGTGCAGGATATTGAGGCCAGGTTTCAAGGCGTGGGCCAGGTCTGCGGATCGAATCTGGTGGAAGTTGTCCCCGTCGAGAACGGGCGTGTTGTTCACGGTGGCGGCAAAGCTGTTGTCCGCGGTCATCTCGAGACGAGCGAAACTCAGCTTGCGATCCGTGGGCAGGTCGAATTCACGACGAAAGATAACGGCGCCGACGGGCGCGGACTGGTCGGGTTTGCCGTCGGGAGACCAGATCCATTGGGCCTTCAGGATAGTCGACGGATGGGCAGCCTTATTTTCGAAAAGCCCCGAGCCCCATATGATTCGGCCTCGGCCATGCCGGCGGACGGTT
This sequence comes from Verrucomicrobiota bacterium, assembly GCA_022709905.1. GTDB lineage: Bacteria > Verrucomicrobiota > Verrucomicrobiia > Limisphaerales > UBA1319 > JAKLHY01. The sequence goes on from JAKLHY010000007.1 coordinate 172,185, forward strand.
TGTGCCGCGGGCGGATTCAAGCTCCCCCAGATGGATGCGGCGCGGCGAGCCACTTCGGCATCGCATGCGGGATAATCCATCAGGCTCGGTGATTTCCGCGGTGGATTCCCGACGACAGTGGCGCCGGACTTGATCAGGACATCCAGCTTGCGCAGCAGTTCGGGAGTCATGGTCTGGCAGTTCGGGAGGACAAGCAGAGAATAGGCCGCTCCGCCGGGGAAAACGATGCGCCCGCCACGGACCTCGGCCAGTTTGATGAGCGTTAGGGCTGAGCAACCATCAAAGTTATAGCCTCGCCGATCAGGGAGTCGGCTGTCGCCTGAAAAGGCGGATGCGGGCGGCTGAAATACATTCGGCGCGCCTTCCGGCATGAGATAGAGCACATCGGCGATGGTGCGGCCCTGGCGGAGGATCTGTTGGCAGCGGGCAATATACTCATGGTAGCTTTTCACCATGGGCCACCAGGTCTGGCCGCGATCCCAGTGCACCCCATACGGTCCCATCACCATGCCCGGCCGGGCTTCATCGGGTTTATGGGCGAAAGTGTGGTAGGTCAACCGATTGATCCCGGTGGCAAAGGCCCAGTCTCCCTGGTTCTTCAAAGATCCTGGATAAAACCTCCAGGCTTCCGGGGCGTCGGCGGTGAAGGCCTCGGCTGCCACGACCGGGTGTCCGAAGACATGGGCAATGGACGAAGCGGTGTGACAACTGTAGGCGGTGTCAAATCCGAGGCTCCAGAACTCGCACATCGGGACGTCGGCCACCGCTCCCAGATCAAAGTCGTTGACCGGGTTCATGTCGTAAGGCTCGATTGAAAGGCGCAGCCCGTGTTGGCGGCCCAGTTTCTTGAGATGTTCAGCGTGATTTTGGATCACCAGCTCCTGGCCCGTCAAGCGGAGGTCCCAAAGAAAGCGCTCACTCATCTCGCGGCTGCCTACCAAGTATCCCCGATAGACGGGGTAGAATGGCTGCGGATCATAACCTCGCCGCGCGTGAAACTCGCCGCGAAATCGGGGCGTCCAATTTTGCGCGCCCATTTCCCAGCTATCGATGTGCAGCAGGGTCCAGCCGCACTCGGGCCGGCGCGCACCGACTTGACGCAGCAGTTTGCCCGCATAATCCGCAAAGTGGGCATCCAGGGCGGCGGCATCGAACTTGTCGCACTCGAACCCGATGCCCGGATCGGGCGCGGGGCGCGTGGACGCGCCATTGTTGCGACTGACAAACCGGAGGATTGTCCAGGAACCGTTCGGGACTTGCCAGTCCAGGGTGCCATCCGATCTCAGACGGCCGGTTAAGTCCACGATGCGATCCAAGGGAATTGCCGAATGAGGGGGATCGGCCGGAAACTCGGCTGGCGCATCGATGCGAGGTTTGACATTAGGTTGCGACGAGAATGGCGCCCGATAAACCAGGGCTTTTTCATCGATATCCGGAATGGTTGCGGGATTGGCAGGGGACGGAAAGGCCAGGACTGCGACATCCTTGTAGAACGCTTCCCACTGTGGGCGCATTTGAGGGGGAACATCGCCGAAGAACGGGCGATGCGGAGGCGGAACAGGCAGCATTCCTTGGAACTGACCTGGTCCCTCCACCTGTGTCTGGCTGGCCACCAGATGCTGCATGGATTGCTCCGGTTTTACCCATGGCCCCCCGCTGCCAGTCCAGCCAGGGCCGGATCCGAGCGTGATCTCGATGCCAAGCCGCTCGGCCTCGCGGACGGCATGAACGAAAAGCTTTTGCCACTGCTCGCTGAGGAAATCCACCGGTCCGCGGGGAACCCCCACATTGACTTCAAGAAAAACCAGATGCCCCAGCCCGGCGGCCTTCATGGACTCAAGATCACGTGTCATGCCTTCTTGCGACAGGTTGCCGTCCATGAAATACCAATAGACACCGGGCCGGGCGGAACCGGGAGGTTTGAGGAATGAATTTGCCAGGTCATCCGCTCCGACCGATACGAGAAGGGACAGGAGAATGGGAAAGGCGAGACGGAGTAGAGTCATAGGCTCGATCATTTAAGTTGGATTTCGATAGCGGGCTGGAGCACGACTGGCCCCATCAGGCCGGCCGGCAGCAAGGGGGCATCCTTGGCGACGGTCGGCGCCAAGAGGAAGGTCCGTCGTTGGCTGGCTGGCAGGGCCGCATCAGCAACCAAACGGTTGTTCCAGACATTGATCACTTCGACTTCCAGCGTATTCAGTCCGGGCTTCAGGGCATCGGTGACCTCCAGTTGCCACGGGGCCATCCAGAGTGTGCCGAGCTCCTTGCCATTCATCCGGACAGTCGCCAGGTCATGCAGGTCGCCGAGATTCAGGATAAAACGTGAAGCGTGAGCCGTGAGATTGAAGGTCGTTCGGTAGGTGGCTTTGCCGGAGTAATGGCGGATGCCGTTCTCGGGGTGTTGAGACCAATCGCAAAGGAAGTCGAAGATCACACGTTCCGGGGCGCCCCAACCAGGAGTAAACCGAACTTCCCAAGGTCCAATCAGATTCTGTGGAATCGGCACATCGCGAACGGTCAACGTTTGCTGTCTGCCATTGGCAAAAGTGACCTCGTAATTACCAGGCTGCGTCACCCGGGCCTTAATTTCCCGGCCTTGGCGAGTGAACTGAATCGCGGGACCGGTCAGAGTCTGATCGGGACGCGGCATGGTTTTGGCGAGGTTCGAGATTTCCGGGTCATTCAGGGGGCGGCTGAATTGCATGAAGCTCCCCACTTGTCCGCGAAACTGGGCGAGAGCGCCGGCGCCGGCACCAGAGTGAACCACGTGTTCGCTCTTCAAGCCGGTCCGGACGGGCGCGCCATTGAGGTAGAGGCTCGGCTGGCCGTTTCGGTAGACCACAGCCAGGTGAGTCCAATCCGTCAGCGGGACCGCATGGACCAACGTGGGAGCGAAGTAGTTCGCCCCATGCTCGAAGACGCACACGCCGTTGGTGCCGACCGCCAATCCGCAGCCCGCATGACCGCTGCCGCCGAAGCCATCGCCGTGCGGCGCGGCCAGAACGTCGTTGCGTTTCTCGCTCATGCCGACCACGCCGCGGCTGGCTTCACGCACGAGAGTGGTCGAATCCGCAGGCTTGATCCATGTGGCGAAGGTGAAGTCATTTGGGTTGTCACCGCCCTCGGCAGCGGCGCTTGTCTTGAGCTTTGTATCCAGAATGCCGTTTCCGTTTTGCGTGACCGTATGAATGCGTTGCGAGTTGGGAGCGGCCTTTTGGCGAAACACAACAAACACGGAACCGTGTGGTCCAAAGGAAATCGGCAACCGGACCTGGCCATTGGCTGTTTCATAAACAGCCGGGCTTTCAATCGTGCCGGAATCGGGCCACCATAACTCGGGGGCCTTGTTGGAGACGCGGAAACCGATGGTGGTGGCGAGGGATTCATGCTTGGGGTTTGCGACAAAGTAAATGTCAAGGTCTTTTTCGCGGCGATGGGTAAAACGCATCGGTGTTGAGCTCTGAAAATCTGTGGGGGAGTTCAGGGAGGCCAGCACGTCGTCCAAGGACTTGCCCCAGATGATCCGGCCTTTGCCATAGGAACGTTCGCCTGGCTGCCGGCGGTTGGCAGCGCCCCAAAGATCGGCGGCCAGGATTCGCACCTCGTCATCGCAATTCGGATAGTTCTCCATGCTGGGCGACCGGGAGGGAGGCGGACCGAACACGGTGGCGCCGGCTCTGACGAGATCGCGGACCTTGCGCAGGACCTCGGGACGCATGGTCTCGAGCTCGGGCAGCACCAGCAGGCGATAGCTCGTTCCATGGGGCAATGTCAGCAGTCCATTCTTGGCGGTGAGTTTCGTTTCGATGACATCGGCATTGATGTAATCAAAATCGCGGCCGGGCGGCAGGTCGGGCTTGCGCACACCGGTCATCTTGGGCGCGTCTTCCCCGATGAAGTAGGCGACATCGGCCGCGCGATTCCCTTGCTGTAAGAGCCAGCAACAGCGGCGGGTGTAATCGATCCAGGCCTTGCTTCGATCGAACCAGGTGTTATGGCGATTAAACTCGGTGCCGAACCAGGCATTGACGCCGGGCAATCTGTCCTCCCAGGGCTGCTGGATATAGACGTGGAGAACAAAGTGATTCACCCCTTCGCAGAACGACCAGTCGCCGCGCGCCTTGAGGGCGCCGGGCGCATTTTGAAAGGCCGGGCCTCCTGTGAACGACTCCGCCGAAACATACTTCCGGCCATAGGTGTTCGCACACGACGAGGCGGCCCGCAACTCGATCGAGCCGAGCTCACCCGTCACCCAGTATTCACCGCCGATACGGTCCGATTCGCCGCCGTATTTGAGGAACTCGCCTGGGAAACCCCAGTGGCCATAATTCTCAAGCCAAAGACCCAGGCCGTGCGGTTTACAGGCCTCACGCAGGCCACCAACGTAATCGGTGGCCACGCGATCCGCGACGAGCCGGCGCAGATCCCACAAGAACCGCTCGCTTTGGTTCGCGCTGCCCACAAGGCGTCCGCTAAGCACGGGCAACCAGGGTTTCGGATCATAGCCATAACGTTGGCGAAATTGGGCATCGAAGCCATCGGTCCAGTTTTGGGAGCCCATTTCGTAGCTGTCCGCGACCACCCGTTTGAAGGCCTTGCGATCGGCGGCGGGGATGCGCCTGAGCACCTCGCCGATGAACGCGTCAAAATGACGTTGGGCCAGCGCGCGATTCATTTTGTCGACCTCGAGTCCCTGGCCCTCGGGCGATGCGGGGGAATTCTTCATGCCGGTCGGCGTCATGCCGATGCGCTGGAGGATCCAGTCGCCCGCGGGCACATCCCAGGCCAGGGTTCCATCGGGCGCAAGTTGCTTCGTCAAATCGTGGACATCGCCTGGGGAAACAACGAGTGACCTGGAGTCCGGCTCGGGCTGGGTGGGCCACAGATAGGTCTCCCACATGGGCAGCGGCGTGGGATGCATTTTCCCGAGTTGTTTTTCCACAAAGGCCTCCAGTCGCGCCGCGCTCGAGAGCGTGATTTCGGACAAAGTGGGCTGTCGGCCGCCATAAAAACCGGTGAAAATGAGTCGGAACTTGTTCGCCGTCACCGCGGGAAATGAAATCGTGACGGGACCGCGCGGCATGAAGCCGACGCCCGTCGCCATATTGGATCGGTCGCACTTGAATCGGCGAATGGTTTGATACGCCCCCTGCCCCATCATGGCTTGGAGTTCGCACTGCGCTCCAAAGGCCTCATCGGCGGGCGTGATCTGGAGGGATCGCGCTGTGAACGGCTCGGTGACTGCGAACTCGATGGAGAACGGGTTCTGTCCACGGCCGGCGCCCTCGGGAAACCGGAGGGTTGAGGCGGGATCGTTGTCGATCAATTTGGCGAGGTCACTCGAGGCGGGACTCGAGGTCACGCGGGGGGAATGTATGGCCAGGGAATTGGCGTCGTGTTGCGGCACTGGAAAGGCGAGCAGGGCGACGTCCTGGAACGGTTCCTTGGGGGCGGGCAGTTGGCCCGCGAATTTGCGAGGTCCCGAGACGCGCATCTCGGACATGGCCAGGTAACGCATGGTTTCGGTGGATTGGATCCACGGCCCGCCGGACTGGCTCCAGCCCGGGCAGTTGAACATGCCGATATTGACGCCGGTGCGGCCGCCCTCGCGAATGGCGTGCTCGACCAGGGACCACCACTCGGGCGTGAGGACCTTGGTCTTTCCCGCCGGCACATCCTCGAGAAAAATGTTGCCAATAAAGGCCTCGCCGATGCCGACGCGCGCCATGGCCTCGAGATCGCGGGTGATGCCTTCCTTGGACAGGTTGTCACTGATCCAATACCAGTAACACCACGGCTTGGTGTCATCAGGCGGATTGACAAAGCCTGCTTCCAGAGATTGCGCTCGGCCGAGATGCGAGGCGCCGGCAGCCAACATGAGGGTGAGGAGAACAACGAGCATGCAGAACGACTGCGGACGCCCATATTGGACGGGTAATTTGGTGATCATGGTCGTTTCAAATTCGCAGGGCACAGCCGATGATGGAAATCGGCCACGGGGATTATCATGGAACTCCGGCATGGGTTTGCAAGACCGTTTCGGCGGTTCTGAACCGCAAATCAAACGACTTCACCGCTAATGGACGCCCATCCACGCGAATCATGGCCAGAAAAAAAGTAAGTCCTGAAGGGTTGGGAACATCGATGGGAGGGGAGATATCAGGATTCAACCGCTCTGGTGGATCAAAGCGAGGATTTGGAACCGTCCGCCGCCACCTCAAAGGGGCTGAGCCAGCCGATTAGTGCCGGCGCAATCGAAAAAAACCGGACTGATTCGACAGGTTCCAGGTGACATAGAGATCGTCGCCAACCCTTTGAAAAGGGGTTGAAACCGTTAACCAAGGAACCGCCTCTTGAAGGGCGGCGCGATGTTCGAGGACATAATCCGATGCGTTGAGCGGCCAACAGACGTTCATGCGATCTCTCCCAGGCAAGGGTTGGATTCGCAATCCGGCGACGGCGGGATGGATCAATTCCACGGTTGAGGTCTTTTCCAAATGCAGCAGGAGACGTCCTTCGGGGCTTTGAAATGAATGCGGCGCGTTCAGTTGGATTTCCTTGCCATTGACCTTGACGCGGGGTGGCTGGCGAAATCCGTTGACTAAGATCCAGCAGGGCGAAGGAGCCCAAAGATGAACAGTGAATCGCACCTCGGACGCGGTCTCGGACACCGCATCGATTTGACCCGGGGCATGCGCCCAGAGGGTGTGACGAGGGAACACTTGGAAATCGTAAACTCGCGGACCGTTGAACATCATGGAAGCCGGCGCCAGAACGGTGGCCGGATTAATGGCGGGGCCATCGGATAATTGGGCGCGCAAATGGAAGAAATCCGGCAATAATCCCTGCCGTTCCTGGTCGCTCTGTGGCCAGGTGTGTTGGATGCCCGCGACGGCGATGCCATCGCCCATCGTTTTCCACGGGCCATCGGGATCCAAGGCGGCGAGGTGATGTAGACTGTCGGCATAAACGAGGCCGCACCATTGAACCGGTTGTCCAATCCAGACGGGAGCAACCCACCCCGTGGCGCCGAGGACGGCTATCGTGGAATAACAACCGATCGGTTTGGGGGTCGGAGCTGTCAGGTAGACGAAAGGCACTCCCGTCCAGGCCCAATAGCGGGCGTGCTCGAGAAAAACAGGATCACCGGTGATCTGATATCCAAGAGAATAGGCCTTGACGAGATAGGCTGCGGCCAGGATGTCGGGTGTATGGAGGGGAATCTCCCAGGTTTGCGCCCCGCGAGGCACGGTATTCTTGAATTTGTTCATGGCGCGTAGACAACGGAGTCCTTCCTGGATCAAGTCGCGGTTTCCGGAGAAAATGGCGGACTCAAGCAGGCCGCTGACGAGGCTGGCGGCGAGTCCATTGGCTTCCTTCGACCAGTGGGTTCTGCTGTAATCAATGCCGTTCGCGGGTGGCACGTATTGGAATGAGCCATCCGATTGAAACCGGCTGAGGATGTTCCGGGCATTTTTTCCTGCGTTGGCGGCATTTTCGAGGGTTGCGCCAAAAACCAAAGAGGGCGCGGGATAGCGGACATGCCCAACCTGGGCACTGTTGTAGCTCGAAGGAGCCACTTCTGCCAGGGCGAGGGGAACGGCCTCTTTCAGACGGCCGGCCAGGGTTGGATCTTTGACTTGCCCAGCGAGCCAGAGCATCCAGAGGGCGGCATCAGCGGCGGGTGTCGGATTGAATCCTGGCCACCAGGCATGGCGATATCGATTGCCTTGGCGAATTTTCGAATCCAACCATCCGTGGGCAGCCAAATCATTGTATTCACGGGCGCTATAACCAGAATCCGGTACTGCTGGCAGCCCCTTCAGCCGGATATATTTCTGGACGGCGGCAACAACCGAGTCCGAAGTCCCTCCAATCAGGCTGGCGCGCAACCGTAGGCGTTCGCCGGCGCGAAGCGTTGCCGGACGATAGGGCAGCAGGTTGTTTTCTTCACGGTTCTGGCCATCCGATCCTGGAAAAAGCAGGCTCATCACGTGCCCACCCGAATGGAATTGTCGGTCAGGAGAATCAAACAGGGCGCAAAAATGCGGAGCCGGTTCCCATAAGATGCCGGCGTATCGGTTCTCCGCCTGGATGGCCATCAAGGGAAAGGTCAGTTTAAGCGTGTCCACGACCTGACGCCAGGCGGCCGGCGCCTTCAAATCGGCCTCTGAACTGCTGGATTCATTCTCGAGGTATTCCACGCCGGCCAGGAGTCCCTGGTTCTTGTTCGTCCCGAAACTTGCCAGGCCGGGGAGCAAAGTCAGCATCGGTAAGTAAAGCACGTCCCGCTCCTGATCTGTGATCACCTCGGTTTCGAAATCGATCGAGCCTTGGGATCCGGGAAAGAAACTCTGGCGGATGATCCAGCGCCCGCCATCGGCATCGAGTCCTTCAGCTTGGGCAACAATCCCCTCCCCCGCTTTTGCGGCCTGTACGAGCCCATTTGACATATGATTCAAGGACAACCATCGGAGTTCACCCGCCTGGAGATAGCCCGCCATGGCTTGTGGATTGCCCCAGGCAAATGGCTGGCCCGCCACCTCGAGTCGAAAACCGCCCAGCAGAGTCGGGTGATGAATCAATCGCAGATCGCCCTGGGTTAGAACGGGAGCGTTCTCGGGCATATCGACTGGCTGCGGTTTAATCCATGCCGGGGCCTGATAGCTCACGCGTTCCTCGAACCAGATCCGTTGGACAACGCAGGTGCCAGCGGCCCCGGGTGGATCCAATCGCAACGAATAGCCGAGACCGAGAGCTGGCATCGGGACTTGTGCTTCGAAGCCTTCCCCGGGCGGGACATGGAATCGAACCGATTTCTCCTCCGTCGGATGATCGGTGTAATAGAAGACCTGACAAGTGCCGCCTGCGTCGGAACGCAATCGAACATGCAACCACAACGGTTTGCCCGCCGGATAGTTCCGCGAAGGCCCTGACATATAGGGATCGCTGCCGGTAATCCGCAGGACCAAGCCGTTTGTTGTTGGCTCGAGGGGCGCCAGATCGTGCAGCGGACGCCATTGGGCGGCAACGGCGTTGATGGTGAAATCGAACGCCGGCAACTGTCCCTGGATCGACGCTCCAGTATGGGACCGCGATTCAGGGCGGTTGCCCGTCCGACCGGCCACCGAAGCCAGGGTGGCATGGCCTGCCATAAGTATGATGGCAAGGAAACACTGGGTGAATAAAATGCCCGTCCGGGTTTTCTTGCAGCCGAAAGTGTGACAACCGGTTTTCATTGCCGCATATTCTATAACTGAGTAAATCAGTATCCAGACATATATCACCGGAAAAAACGACTAACGAGGGATGGACTCATTATAAGCGATGAAACAACATCTGCTGGTCTTTCTTGGGTTGCTATTGGGCTGCGGTGCGCTAGCTGCGGATAGGCCGAACATCATCTTCATCCTTGCGGACGATCTCGGATACGGCGACCTGAGCTGCTATGGGCAGCAACGATTCAAGACGCCTCACATCGACCGTCTGGCCGCCGACGGGATGAAATTCACCGCGCATTACTCCGGCCACAACGTCTGCGCGCCGTCGCGTTGTACGCTCATGACCGGATTGCACCCGGGGCATGGCTATATCCGTGAAAACCGTGGCGGCTTGGGTTCGGAGGGCGAAGGCCAGGAACCCGTTCCCAAGGGCGCGCTCGAGTTGCCGCTCATCCTGAAGCGGCTCGGCTACACGCTTGGAGGTTTCGGCAAGTGGGGCCTGGGTCCAGTCGGGAGTACGGGGGATCCACTTAGACAAGGGTTCGATCGTTTCTTCGGATTCAACTGCCAGGCTGTCGCCCACAATCATTTTCCAACCCATCTTTGGTCCAACGACGTCCGAATTGCCCTCAACAATCCCAAGTTTGCCGCGCACCAAAAATTACCGGCCGGGGCCGATGTGAATTCCCCAGCCAGCTACCAAGCGTTTTCAGGACAGGATTACGCGCCCGATTTGATTGGACGCGAGGCACTGAAATTCCTGCGGGAAAACAAGGATCGACCGTTCTTTCTTTACTATCCGACCACGGTCCCGCATCTGGCATTGCAGGTGCCCCAGGAATCCCTGGCCGAGTTCGAGGGCAAGTATCCGGAGCAACCGTATCCCGGCGGGCGCGGGTATCTTCCGCATCGGACGCCTCGGGCGGCGTATGCCGCCATGATTACACGCATGGATCGCGAAGTGGGCCGAGTCCTCGACGCCCTCAAGGCGCTCGGTCTCGAGGAGAAGACCATTGTTGTTTTCACAAGCGATAACGGCCCGCTCTACGATGGACTGGGCGGAACAGACGCTGAATTCTTTAATAGCGCCGCAGGATTTCGGGGCCGAAAAGGATCGTATTATGAAGGGGGATTTCGCGTGACGTGTCTGGTTCTCTGGAAAGGCCGCATCGCTCCGGCAACGACTAGCGATCGCGTGACCGGCTTTGAAGATTGGCTGCCCACGCTGCTCGAACTCATCGGAGCCCCGGAACACACCCCTGCCCGTGTTGACGGGATAAGCTTTGCCCCGACCCTGCTTGGCCGCAGGCAACAACCGCGGCCGTTTCTCTACCGGGAATCCCCCGGGTATGGAGGACAACAGTGCGTGCGCGTAAACCATTGGAAACTGGTCCGCCAATACCTGAATCCCGGTTCTCAACAGAAGAATCCCACCCCCCCTACTCTCGAGCTCTTCAACCTGGCCGACGACCCGTTGGAAACCACCAGTGTTGCCCAACAACATCCTCAGATTGTCGAAAAACTCGGGGCCATCATGAAAAAACAGCATGCGAAATCGGACCTCTGGCCCATTCGGGCGCTCGATGATCCGTCCGCACCTTGATTCATCCAGGATCCCGTCAGCAGGTAAGATACTCGCAATTGGCAAAAAGCAAGAAATCTGTCACCTTACCGTGATGCGGACAAAGGGAGCATATCTCCTGCGGGAGACCACGGGAACGTCGGGGCTCGAACAAACACTGCTGAGCGCGATCGAGATCCTGACGCATCACGGGGTGCCTCACCTCGTCGTCGGGGGCCTTGCGGTGCAGGAACACGGATACTTCCGGGTGACGACGGACTGCGATCTGGTGGTGCCGGACATCCTGGATGCCTTGGCTGCCGAACAATGACCAGCCCAGGAGGTTCATGGGTTCCTGCGGTTCTTATTGGCCTCGGCCTTCCAGGGCCAGGGGAGAACGTTCGCGCGTTTTGCCCATGCATCCCATCGGGCGCTGAGTTCCTTTACCCGGGCCGGCTGTTGCAGGGCGAGATCGTGCTGCTCGGCGCGGTCGGCAGCCATGTCGTAAAGCTCCCACGGTCCCGCGGGTCCTTTAGCCACCAATTTCCAATCACCGATTCGGACCGCGCGGTTGCCTTCATGCTCCCAGAACAAACCCTCGCGTTCGACAGGTCTGCCTTCAAAAGCAGGCAGGAGACTCTTGCCTTCGAGCGGGGTGATTTTCTGGCCACGAAATTCGAGAGGGTAATTTGCGCCAGCAACCGCCAGGCAAGTCGCCATAATATCGGGCAATTGGCCCGGAACCTGACTCAACGAGCCGCGACGCGACACCGCAATGCCCGCAGGCCAATGCACGATTAAGGGCGTGGAGATGCCCCCTTCGTGAACCCAGTGTTTGTATTCGCGAAAAGGCGTGTTACTCACATTCGCCCATTCGCGTCCGTAAGCAATATAGGTGTCCTGGGGACCGGGCATAACGCCGTAACCGAGTCGGACCGGCCATCCATCCCGGGTTTGACTTGGGGTGCTGCCATATTGAGAAATCGAGGGTGCCATCGGTGGCAGAGAAGGTTGGTCGGCGCGGGGAATGGCGTTGGTGCCCCGCCCCACGGTTTCGGCGCAACCGCCATTGTCCTGGAGGTAGAGTATGAGGGTGCGATCGAACTGCCCTTGCTGTTTTAGTTGGGCAACGATCCGGCCGATCCCCTGGTCCATGCAATCGACCATCGCGGCGTAAACCTCCATGCATCGCGCCTCGAACTCGCGGTTTTTTGCCTTCTGCCAATTGCCGGCCAACGGGGCGGATGTCGAGTTCGTCGCCAACAAGCCTAATTGTTTCAACTTGGCCAATCGGGCTTGCCGAACCGGCTCGTAACCCGCGTCGTATTGGCCTTTGTATTTGGAGATATCAGACTCCTTCGCGTGCATCGGCCAGTGCGCGGCGGTGTAGGCGACATACAGGAAGAACGGTTCGGCGCCGTGATCGCGCGCGTGTTCACGGAGAAAGCGGACCGCGTGATCACTGATCGCGTCGGTGTAATAAAACTCCGAAGGCTGGTATTCCGGATCGTTGGCAGCGGTAATGGATTGGTTATCTCGCGTGAGGGAACTTGGATCCCAGTAGCTGCCCGCCCCATGGATCGTCCCGTAGAAGCGGTCGAATCCACGCTGCAACGGCCAATTGTGTTGATCCTGGAGCGCCCGGGCCGAGGCGCCCGGCGTCACGTGCCACTTGCCGGCCGCGTAATTGCGATAGCCGGCTGGACGCAAGGCCTCGGCGAGGGTGACACAACGCCGATTCAAGTTGCCCCGATATCCTTCCAGCCCTCGATCTTCCATCATATGACCAATGCCAGCCTGGTGAGGATGCAGACCGGTGAGGAGCGAGGCGCGCGTCGGACAGCAACGGGCGGTATTGTAAAACTGCGTGAAACGAAGACCGTCCGCCGCCAAGGCATCCAAATTCGGGGTTCGGATCTCGCCACCATAACAGCCAATGTCCGAATAGCCCATGTCGTCCGAAAGAATCACGAGAATGTTCGGACGCGGCGGAGCGGCCTGCAACAGCAGCCAAGAGCCAATCGACCAACAAAACAAAACGGGCACAAGAACGGATTTCATGGTGAATAGAGAGCTGAGTTAAATATTCGATGCGATTCGGTTGTGTTGCTCTAACGAAGCTGCGCCTCTTATTCCGATCTCGGAATAAGAGGCGCAGCTTCGTCAGATGATGTTCCGCTGCGCGGAACGGGAATACCAAAACACTGCACTTCAATCCGGTGGGCTGAGAGGTTAAGTTTTC